>DAOTGJ010000123.1:0-1641 GCA_035447065.1 Candidatus Krumholzibacteriia bacterium | reverse complement strand
TCCGTAGCCAAGCCGAGCCTCGGTCCATCCTACGTCCGTCCGTCGGGGATCACGGTTGGGTCGCGGAGACGCCCCGCCGGCGCCGTGCCGGGGGGCGGAACCTGATGATGCACCGGGACGGCCGCTCGGCAGTCGGTCGCGCCGGAGGTGGGAAGATCGCCGCACGGAATCTACGCCCGGCCTGTGCGGCCGGCGTGACGGCGGGATGAAAATACCATGAAATTCAAACCCGCGCCCTAGGGAGATGCAGGGTGAACACGCTGCCCCGCCCCGGCGCGGACTCCACGGTCACATGGCCGCCGTGGAAGCGGGCGATGTGCTTGACGATGGCCAGCCCCAGTCCCGTGCCCCCCGCCTGCCGGCTGCGGGCCCGGTCCACGCGGTAGAAGCGCTCGAAGAGGCGCGGCAGATGCTGCGGCTCGATGCCCTTCCCGTGGTCGATGACCGAGATCAGGATGTAGTCCTCCACCGCCTCGGCGGTGACGTTGATCTCGTCGCCGTCCTCGCTGTACTTCACCGCGTTGCTCACCAGGTTGACCACCGCCTGCTCCAGCAGGGGCGGATCCAGGCGGGTCTTCAGGTCCCCCGGCGCGTCCAGCCGCAGGCTCATGCCGCGGCCGTCGGCCTGGAGCTGGCAGGTCTGCACCGCCGACGCCAGGACCTCCGCCACGGGATACACGCCCAGCTCGCGCCGCGTCTCGCCGGTGCCCTGCTCCAGCCGCGAGAGGCAGAGCAGGTCCTCGATGATGGCGTCCAGGCGCTGGCTCTGCCGCGCGATGATGTCCAGGAAGCGGCGCGCGTCCTCGGGCGAGTCCAGGGCCCCGTCGCGCAGGGTCTCCACGAAGCCCTTGATGGAGGTGACCGGCGTCTTCAGCTCGTGGCTCACGTTGGCCACGAAGTCCTGGCGCACGTTCTCCAGCCGGCGCAGACGGGTCACGTCGTTCAGCACGATGAGCAGGCGCCGCGGCCGGCCCGCCCGCCCCTCCAGACGCAGCCCGTGCACCTGCAGGTGGACCTCCTTGCCGCCCACCTGGATGGCCAGGTCGTCCTCCACCGCGGTCTCGCTGGCGAAGGTGCGCGCCACGAAGTCCTGCAGCGCCGCGTTGCGGATCACCTCGGCGATGGTGCGCCCGCGGGCGTCGTCCACCGTGGTGACCAGCAGGCGCGCGGCGGCCTGGTTGAGCTCCGCCACGCGCTCGTCGGTATCCAGCAGCAGCACGCCCTCCACCATGCCGGCGAAGACGGCCTCCAGCTCGTTGTGCTGGTTCTCCACGGTGCGGATGCGGTCCTCCAGCTGCGCCGCCATGCCGTTCATGTCCGCGGCGAGCTGGGCGATCTCCATGGTGGACGCCAGGGGCAGCCGATGATCCAGATGCCCGCGGCCGAACTCCGCCACGCCCTGGCGCAGCGTCTCCAGGGGCCGGCTCACCCGCCGCGCCAGCAGCAGGCTCACCCCCGAGGCCAGCAGCGCCACGATGACCACCGCCGCCAGGATGCTGCGGGAGATGCGGTGCAGCTCGTTCTCGATGGCCGTGAGCGGCACGGCCAGGCGCAGCACCGCCAGCAGCCGCTCGTCGCGCACCACCGGCACGGCCTGGTAGAGCATGGTGGTGCCCAGGGTGTGGCTGTAGCGCACGGAGC
>DAOTGJ010000122.1:0-2248 GCA_035447065.1 Candidatus Krumholzibacteriia bacterium | reverse complement strand
CGTACTACTCCACCACGGTGCGGGACATCCCCGGAGAGGCCTGCCGGCTTCTCGAACGGCTCGCCGAGCAGCAGGTGAACCTGCTCGCCTTCCACGCCCTGCCCATCGGCCCCCACGAGACACGGATGATGATCTACCCGCTCAATCCCGTCTGGTTGGCGGAGATGGCGCGTGCGGACGGACTGTTCCTGGACGGCCCGCACCACGCCTTCATCGTGCACGGCGACGACGAGCTGGGCGCCCTGGTGGGCATCCACCAGCGCCTGTGCGACGCGGAGATCAACGTGGTGAACTCCAACGGAGTGGCCGACGGCAAGGGAGGGTACCGCTACATCCTGCACGTGGCGGAGGAGGATTTCGAGAGGGCGGAGGAGGCGTTGGGCGCCGTGCGCGACCCGCGTCCGGGGCAGCACTTCGAGCTGAAGCTGCCGCGCCACTTCTCGCAGATCAACCTCTGAGACGGGGGATTCCGAGCGGGGGTCCGCCGCAACCCTGCGTGCCCGCCCTCGCCGGCGGCGCGGGATCAGGCGGCGGATTCGTCCTGCGCGCCGTCCATGTAGACCCCCAGGGCCGAGTCGGCCAGGCGGTCCTCCAGCCGACGCTCCAGCTCCATGACCACGCCCATGATGGGACGCGACACCTGCTTGAGCAGGGAGCGCAGGGATTCGCGCATGGCCGGATGGCGTCGGACCATGCGGGCCTGCACCACGCGGGCGGCCGCGGTCTCCAACCAGGTCTGACCGGCGCTGCTGGCGGTGCGCGTGCCGGCCACGCCCTCGCCGCGGTCCAGGATCTCATCGATGAGGGCGTGGGCCTCGTCCACCAGCCCCCGGTAGCTGAGGGTGCTCAGGTGGGTGCGGGACTCGCCGCGCCAGACGGCGGCGAGGAAGTCGGCCGCGGTGGCGGCCGGCGCCTCGGTCCAGGCGCGGCCCACCTCGCCGGTGTGGCTGTCGCTGCCGGCGGTCAGGGGCAGGCCCAGCTCCCGGGCGATGGACGCGGTGATCATGTTCTGGGCCTCGGTGCGGGCCGCGTTGAGCTCCAGCACCGGGAAGCGGGCGGCCGTCTCCGGCACGCGCGCGAAGTCCACCACGCCGCGGCGCAGCTCGCGCCGCTCCCACCAGGTGGGGTGGTTGTACTGGCAGGGCAGGCCGTGGTCGCGGCAGTAGGCCAGCAGATCGTCGATGCCGCCCACGCGGCGCACCAGGTCCGCGTAGCGGTCCGGATCCAGCCCGAAGATGTTCACGTGGAGGGTGAAGCCCAGGTCCGCGTCGAAGAGCGTGTGCTCCACGCCGGCGATGACGCGCCTGCGGTCCTCCGGACCCAGCTCCTTCACCAGCGCTTCCCAGCCGGCCAGGGTGTCGTGGTCCGTGAGCACGAACCAGTCCATGCCGGCCTCGCCCAGGGCCTTCTCGAAGAGGGCGCGCGGGCGCAGGGCGGGCAGGTCCGGCACGTCGAACGAGGAGGACGAGTGCAGGTGGAGATCGGCGCGGGTCCAGGGGGTGCTCATGAGACACCACGTAAAGGGTCAGGATTCGGTTCCGCAAACATGAATCTATAACCTCAAGTCCACGGCTCGGTTGGGGGCACCGTCGTCAGTGCGACGACGCTTCCGGAAGGTCCAGGTCCAACCCGGGGCGGAACGGGGTTCCGGCCAGGGCGCGGATGCGGTCGGCTGTGCGGCGGGTGGCCAGGCCGTCGATGCGGCCCAGGCGCTGCTCGGCCAGGGCCCGCTGGTCAGATCGACGGCGGCCGCGCACGGAGTCCAGGGCCGCCATCAGGTCCGCGGGGGCCACGGCGGGCACCGTGCCCAGGAGTTCCGCGGCCGTCGGGCGCAGCTGCGGATCCCAGCTCGGCGCCTCCACGCCGGCCGCGAGCAGGACCGGCGTGTCGAAGAGCAGGGATTCCCAGAGCACGCCGGAGACGTCGGCGAGCACGGCGTCGGCCGTCGGAACGTGCATGAAGGAGCGTCCGCCCGCGGGCAGCAGCGTCACGCCGGGGCCGAAGCGGCGCAGGTGATAGCCCTCGTTGAGCGGGTGGGGCGACACGACCACGTCCCAGTCTCGCGCCGCCGCGTGGAGCGCGCGCACCCAGGGCTTGGAGACCAGCAGGCCCCGGCCGTCGGCGTCGGGGCCCCAGGTGGGCAGCACCAGAAGGCGCGGCCGCGGACCGGCGGGCGCCGGGTTGGTCAGGGAACCGCCGCCGCCGAGGAAGGCGTCCAGGTGGCCGTAGGAGTCGGCGGCGTAGGACC
>DAOTGJ010000121.1:0-2248 GCA_035447065.1 Candidatus Krumholzibacteriia bacterium | reverse complement strand
CGTACTACTCCACCACGGTGCGGGACATCCCCGGAGAGGCCTGCCGGCTTCTCGAGCGGCTCGCCGAACAGCAGGTGAACCTGCTCGCCTTCCACGCCCTCCCCATCGGTCCCCACGAGACGCGCATGATGATCTACCCGCTCAACCCGGTCTGGTTGGCGGAGATGGCCCGGGCGGACGGCCTCCTGCTGGACGGTCCGCACCACGCCTTCATCGTGCACGGCGACGACGAGCTGGGCGCCCTGGTGACCATCCACCAGCGCCTGTGCGACGCCGAGATCAACGTGGTGAACTCCAACGGGGTGGCCGACGGCAAGGGAGGGTACCGCTACATCCTCCACGTGGCGGAGGAGGATTTCGAGAAGGCGGAGGAGGCGTTGGGCGCCGCGCGCGATCCGCGTCCCGGGCAGCACTTCGAGCTGAAGCTGCCGCGCCACTTCTCGCAGATCAACCTCTGAGACGGGGGATTCCGAGCGGGGGTCCGCCGCAACCCTGCGTGCCCGCCCTCGCCGGCGGCGCGGGATCAGGCGGCGGATTCGTCCTGCGCGCCGTCCATGTAGACCCCCAGGGCCGAGTCGGCCAGGCGGTCCTCCAGCCGACGCTCCAGCTCCATGACCACGCCCATGATGGGACGCGACACCTGCTTGAGCAGGGAGCGCAGGGATTCGCGCATGGCGGGATGGCGGCGGACCATGCGGGCCTGCACCACGCGGGCGGCGGCGGTCTCCAGCCAGGTCTGGCCGGCGCTGCTGGCGGTGCGCGTGCCGGCCACGCCTTCGCCGCGGTCCAGGATCTCGTCGATGAGGGCGTGGGCCTCGTCCACCAGGCTGCGGTAGCTGAGGGTGCTCAGATGGGTGCGGGACTCGCCGCGCCAGACGGCGGCGAGGAAGTCGGCGGCGGTGGCGGCCGGCGCCTCGGTCCAGGCGCGGCCCACCTCCCCGGTGTGGCTGTCGCTGCCGGCGGTCAGGGGCAGGCCCAGCTCGCGGGCGATGGAGGCGGTGATCATGTTCTGGGCCTCGGTGCGGGCGGCGTTGAGCTCCAGCACCGGGAAGCGGGCGGCCGTCTCCGGCACGCGCGCGAAGTCCACCACGCCGCGGCGCAGCTCGCGCCGCTCCCACCAGGTGGGGTGGTTGTACTGGCAGGGCAGGCCGTGGTCGCGGCAGTAGGCCAGCAGATCGTCGATGCCGCCCACGCGGCGCACCAGGTCCGCGTAGCGGTCCGGATCCAGCCCGAAGATGTTCACGTGGAGGGTGAAGCCCAGGTCCGCGTCGAAGAGGGTGTGCTCCACGCCGGCGATGACGCGCCTGCGGTCCTCCGGTCCCAGCTCCTTCACCAGCGCTTCCCAGCCGGCCAGGGTGTCGTGGTCCGTGAGCGCGAACCAATCCATGCCGGCCTCGCCCAGGGCCTTCTCGAAGAGGGCGCGCGGGCGCAGAGCGGGCAGGTCCGGCACGTCGAACGAGGAGGACGAGTGCAGGTGGAGGTCGGCGCGGGTCCAGCGGGTGCTCATGAGACACCACGTAAAGGGTCAAGATTCGGTTTCGCAAACATGAATATATAACCTCAAGTCCACGGCCCGGTTGGCGGCGCCGCCGTCAGTGCGACGACGCCTCCGGAAGGTCCAGGTCCAGCCCGGGTCGGAACGGGGTTCCGGCCAGGGCGCGGATGCGGTCGGCGGTGCGGCGTGTGGCCAGGCCGTCGATGCGTCCCAGGCGCTGCTCGGCCAGGGCCCGCTGCTGGGGTCGGCGGCGGCCGCGCACGGCGTCCAGGGCCTCCGTCAGGTCCGCGGGGGCCACGGCGGGCACGACTCCCAGGAGCTCGTCGGCCGTGGGCCGCAGCTGCGGATCCCAGGCCGGGGGTTCCGCGCCGGCCGCGAGCAGGACCGGCGTATCGAAGAGCAGCGACTCCCAGAGCACGCCGGACACGTCGGCGAGCACGGCGTCGGCCGTCGGCACGTGCATGAAGGAGCGTCCGCCCGCGGGCAGCAGCGTCACGCCGGGGCCGAAACGCCGCAGGTGGTAGCCCTCGTTGAGCGGATGGGGCGACACGATCACGTCCCAGTCCCTCGCCACCGCGTGGAGCGCACGCACCCAGGGCTTGGAGACCAGCAGCCCGCGGCCGTCGGCGTCGGGACCCCAGGTGGGCAGCACCAGCAGGCGCGGCCGCGGACCGGCGGGCGCGGGGTTGGTCAGGGAGCCGCCGCCGCCGAGGAAGGCGTCCAGGTGGCCGTAGGAGTCGGCGGCGTAGGACC
>DAOTGJ010000120.1:0-2593 GCA_035447065.1 Candidatus Krumholzibacteriia bacterium | reverse complement strand
GCACGGCTTCACGCAGGTGACCGTGGACCGCATGACCATGGGCATCGCCCATGTCGTCGGCGGGCGCGTCAGCGCAGAGTGATCGTGCGGCTCGTCCGCCGCCCTTGCGCGCTCAGGCTCACGCAGTAGGCGCCGCGCGGGGCTTTCCTCCCGCCCGCCGTTCTACCGTCCCATTCCAGATCGGTGAATCCCGCCGGCAGTGCGCCCACGTGCAGGGAGGCGATGCGGCGGCCGCGGAGGTCGTGCACCGCCACGTCGGCGTGGGCGGGCTCGGGGAGGCCGGCGCGGAGGGCGATGGTGGCACGGTTGCGGCCCATCACGTCCAGGCTGAGGCCGCCGGGCAGGAGGCGCGGGGGCTGCGTGGGCTCCAGGGGGACCAGGGCGTCGTCGGTTGCAAGGAGCAGGAAGGCCTCGGTGCCCTCGGGTACGGCGTCGTAGGCGTCGGGGGTGAGCGGCAGCGGCGCCCGGCAGCCGCCGCCGATGAGCATCCGGCCCGACGCCAGGGACAGGTCGAAGGGTCGCGCCCAGGTTCCCGCGACGAGGAAGGTGGACCAGGCGTCCATGGCGCCGGTGACGGCGTCCAGGCGGGTGAGGAAGCCCTGGCCGAACTCCTGGTCGTGAGTGGTCACCGGAGCGTCGGGCGTCACGGGGAAGTCCGGCGAGGCGGTCCAACCCAGGACCACCAGATGGCCGGCGTCGTCCAGGGCCAGGTCCGCGAACTCCTCGAAGCCGCTCCCCCCCAGGTACCCCGCCCAGAGGATCCGGCTCAGGTCGGCCGACCAGCGGCTGAGGTGGAGATCCGTATCCCCGCCGCCGGCCGCACCGTGGCTCCAGTCCACGCCCACCACGGGGAGATCGTCGGACCAGGACCGCGCACAGATCACGATGGAACCGTCGGGCAGCACCACGGCGGCCTCGCCCGCGTCGTCGTCGCTGCCGCCGAAGTAGGTGGAGGCCAGGGGTTGCATGTCCGCGTCGGCCAGGGTGAGCACCATGTCCAGAGCGCCGGCAGGGGTGGTCTGGTAGGCGTCGTCGGGCATGGTCAGGGTGCCGCGGGTTTGGCGCAGGAGCAGTGTGCCGCCGTCGTGCCGGCTCGCCAGGGCCACGGTGGCGCAGCCGTCCTCCACGGTGTCGCCCAGCAGGCGGCCGTCGTCCAGGTGGAGGATGGTCCGGTGGAGCGTGGGCGGGATCGTGGCGTCGCTGCTCCACCAGGCTGCGGCCCAGCTCAGCAGCAGGCGGTCGCCGTCCACGACGCCGGCGGACAGATCGGCGCCCGAGGAGCCGCCTTCCACACGCGCGGTCCAGCGCGGGGCGGTGAGGTCCGGGAGCATGCGGACGATCAGGAGGTCCTCGTTGGAGTCGTGGTGGTAGCTGTCGTCCAGCATGTGGTGCATGTCCACCGGAAGGCTTTCCATCGTGCTGTTCATGACCAGGAGCACGTCGCCGCCAGGCAGCCGGGTCAGCAGGAGCGGACGGTCGGACAGCGGGGCGCCGAGGAAGGTGGCGGCGAGGAGCCGATGGTCGGGCGCGAAGCTCGCCAGGTACACGTCGCTGCTGGTCGGCGTCTCCGGAACGGGCGACGGCATGAAGGCTCCGGCGGTGGTGACCAGGTCCGAGGAGCTTGTGGCGATGGCGACGAGGAAGCCCGCG
Organism: Candidatus Krumholzibacteriia bacterium; assembly: GCA_035447065.1. Taxonomy (GTDB): domain Bacteria; phylum Krumholzibacteriota; class Krumholzibacteriia; order LZORAL124-64-63; family LZORAL124-64-63; genus CALEMW01. Next base: position 943 of record DAOTGJ010000120.1, on the reverse strand, counting down.
CCGTCGAGATGGACGCGGGAGAGGCCGTCGTCACCGTCTCCGCCGAGGTAGGAGAGGTAGTGGAATTCGGGCGCAGCAAAGCACGTCCCCGCGCAAGAAAGAACGAGGATCCACATCACGGTACGCATCATGGCTGATCTCCCGGTTGGTGATAGGGCTCGATCATATCATGGCGCGACCTCCGTTTCGTGCGCGAAGCGATGGCAGGCGCTGCAGAGCGTGATCAGGTTCTCGAGGGCGTGCGTGCCGCCGTGCTTGCGGGGCGTCTTGTGGTGGACCTCCAGGAAGCGTGTGGCGCCGCAGCCGGGGGTGGTGCAGCGATGGCCGTCGCGGGCCAGAGCAGCGCGTCGTTGGGCCGGCGGAATGGTGGATCGGTTTGGGATCTTGGGATCTGGTGAGGTCAGAAGGGCGTCGCATTCCATGGCCGCGGCGGCGGCGGGGGCGATCGGCTTGCCTTGGACGCGGGTGGTGTTGCAGGTGTCGCAGCGGTAAGCCACGATTTGATAAGGGGATGCGTTGATCTCACGTGTGCCGTCTCCAGACGCCAGGGCGGCGAGGCCGTCCAAGACCAGAGCGGCGCGAGGACGACGGTCGCCGCGCTTGCGGAGGGTTTCGATGAGGCGGTCGAAGCGGGCGGCCTGCACCGGATCCAGGGTGATCGAGATGGTGACCGATGGTGGCGGCAAGGGTTCGGCCAACGCGGTGGCGGGTGCGTGGCTCGCCTCGGGCGTCGGAAAGCTCGGATCCAGCAGCAGCGCCCCCTGGGACCGCTTGGCCCGCAGCCGCTCACGTTCCTGCTTCAGGCGCTGGCGGGACAGCTTCACCTTGGTTTCCAGCTCGCGGGAGGTGACGGCGGAGGCCGCCTGGACCCAGGCTCCCTCGGTGCGTGGCGTGGCCACGGCGGCCAGGGTGCGGGCCTTGGTCCAGGTGAGACGGCCGTCGT
>DAOTGJ010000119.1:0-2605 GCA_035447065.1 Candidatus Krumholzibacteriia bacterium | reverse complement strand
ACCGCACGAGAAAGCGTCAGCCGATTTCGCCGCGAATCCCGCTTAGGTTCATGAAGGCGCTGCTTCGGCGCCGTGATGTGACCCCGTCCAGGACGGAAGCCCATGACCCGCATCGTCTTCGCCTACCTGATCGCGACCGCCGCCCTCCTCGCCGGCCCCGCCGCGCCCGCCGTGGCCGGCACCCACCGCACCGCGGGCGCCATCGCCTCGCTGACGGTGCCCGACGGCTTCACGGCCCAGTACGACCGCAACTCGGACGTGACGCTGCTGAACCGGAGCGCGCAGAGCCAGATCATGATCGTGGCCGGCCCGGCCGTGCCGCCGCATGACGGCATGATGCTGCTCCTGCAGCTCTTCAACGTGACGCACCTGGCGCCTCAGATCCAGGACGCGGCGGTGGCTGGGCAGAAAGGCGTGCGGCTGGACGTAGTGACGCAGATGCACGAACGCTGGTACGTGCTCGCCGCCCCGGGGGCCTCGCTGGTGATCCGCGCCGCGGACCCCGCGTCCTTCCAGGCGCTCGACGGCGCCACGCGGCAGGTGGTGGCGTCGGTGAGCCTGGCCCCGGCCACGCACCCGCCGCTGGTGGCCGGCAGCTACGACACGGGCTACTACCGCAGCGGCATGGGTGACTACGGAACCTCCGATGGCGGCGCCGTCTTCGCCGAGAGCGGCATGACCCTGCTGCCGGACGGATCGTTGCGGTCGTCGGGATCGGCCGGCGCCTCGTCCGGCGCCGGCACCGTGCTGAGCGGCTCCTCGGGCCGCGGTCGCTGGGAGGTGCGCGGCGAGCGCCTGCTCATGGTCCACGCCGACGGCACGGTGGCCAGCCTACGCGTGCAGGCTTTCTCCAACGGGTTGGAGCTGTGGAACGGGCAGGGCGGGAAGCTGCTCTGGTCCAGGCGCTGACCGGGGCAGGCCTCAGGCCCTCCGCCCCAGGCTCCGCCACAGCCCCACCAGCACGGTGCCCAGGGTGATCCCCATGCCGGCGTGCACCACGGCGTAGACCCCGTAGCGCAGCGCGGCCGATCCCCCCAGGAACGCCGCGTCCACCGCCCCCATGTCCAGCTCCCCGCCCCGCACCGCCAGCAGGATGAAGTACCCCTTGAAGAGCTGCAGCGCCATGCTGGCGGCGGCGAAGGGCAGGTAGCCGCGCGTGAGCGTGGCGAGCATGCGCGGCCCCAGCGGCGCTCCGCCCGCCTTCAGCGCGAGCACCAGGGCACCCGCCAGCGCCAGGGGCATCAGCACGCCCATGGTGAACACGTGGCCGTGCACCAGCGCCAGCGGCAGCGTGGCCTGCAACCGCAGGCCGTCCGGCGCCGCGGCGTGGGTCAGCTTGTGGGCCGACTCCTGGTAGGAGATGCCGATGAGCAGGCCCAGGATCCCTAGGGCCACGGCGTAGCGGATGAGGGTGCGGAGGGTCTGGGCGTAGGTGGAGGGCAGGGCATGGTCGGTCACGAGGCGTCTCCCGTAAGTTGTGCCGCTGAAATTGTGCCTGGGCTCGACTGAGCCCATTCCGACTTCGTAACTTCAATGTTTTCAACAGCCGGTATTCCAGAAAGCGGCCCAAAACGACTCGGGCACATTTTCCGCGGCACAACGCATGGGATACACGGACAGGGCGTCCGCCGCAAGTCTGGACGCTTCCTGCGGACCGCAGCACGATCAAGCACGGCTTCGCCAGGATCCCCCATTCACCGGCGGACCTCCTGCGAGTATCATGTCCATGTATCGATCCCGGACCCGATCCCCTCGGAGGCCCCATGTCCCGTCTCTCCCCTGCATTCCACGCCCTTCAGCAACGGCTCCGGACCCCCGCCACCCGCGGCGCCGTGGCCACGGGCGTGCCCGGCGTGCAGTTCTTCTGGGTGACGGAGAAGGTGGGCCGGGCGCCGTTGATCTACAGCGCCGGCATCGTGATCATCGGCCAGGGGCACAAGATCGGGCATCTGGGCGACCGGACGTTCCGCTACGACGAGGACACCTACCTGGTCCTGGGCGTCCCGATGCCTTTCGAGTGCGAGACGCATCCGGCCGCGGACGGGCCGCTTCTGGGATTGCGCATCGACATCGACCTGACCGCCCTGCACTCCCTGGTGGCGAGCCTGGGCCTGCGGCCGAGCCGCGGGGAGACGGGGACGCCGCCGAAAGGGCTGGAGCCGGCGCGGATGGACGAGGACATGATCGAGGCCACGGCTCGGCTCCTGAAATGCCTGGAGGATCCCGCGGACAGCAGGATCCTGGGGCCGGCGGCCGTGCAGGAGATCGTCTACCGCGCGCTGCGGGGCGAGCAGGGGCGGGTGCTGTCGTCCCTGACCCAGCACGGCACGCCGTACGCCGCGGTGGCCCGCGCCCTGGACCGCATCCACGGCGACTTCCGCCAGTCCATCAGCGTGGAGATGCTGGCGGAGGAGAACGCCATGAGCGTGTCGTCCTTCCACCGCGCCTTCAAGCGCGTGACCGGCGACTCGCCGCTGCAGTACCTGAAGAAGATCCGCCTGGACAAGGCCAAGGGCCTGCTGGTGAACCAGGGCATGCGTGTGAACACCGTGGCCTTCGAGGTGGGCTACGAGAGCCCGTCCCAGTTCAGCCGCGAGTTCAAGCG
>DAOTGJ010000118.1:0-2661 GCA_035447065.1 Candidatus Krumholzibacteriia bacterium | reverse complement strand
ACCGCTACGGCAGCAGCGCGAACCCGCCCAGCAGGAAGCTCACCACGATCATCGCCACCCAGCCGATCATCACCACCGCCACCGCCCGCGCGGTGCTGCGGTAGTCCAGGGCCTGGCGCACGGCCACCACCGTGGTGGCGATCAGCCACACGTTGGCCGCGAAGACCACCGGCCAGCCCAGCACGGGCACGATGCCCGCCACGCGCAGCAGGCCGGGCGCCTGGGCGTAGCCCATGGTGCGCAGGAGCTGGCCCATGTCGGCGTGGGTGCCCTCGTCCGGGAACAGGCGGGTGCCGATGAGCAGGATCACGGCGGACCAGGCCACCCATCCCAGCACGCCCGAGAGCACGCCCATGACCACGGGCACCAGGCCGCCGAACATGAGGGCCCCGAGCCCGCCGGCCACGCTGGAGAGGACCACCACCACCAGGGCTTCGCTGGTGGCGTTCTCGTCGTGTTCCACCTCTTCGTAGAGCGCCGCGTCGAGCTTGGCGGCGCGGAGCATGCGCTGCAGGATCCTGTCCATGGTCGTTCCTCCGTTCGGGATGTCCCGCCATCCTGGCATCGGGCCGCGACCGGGTCAAGGGCGCCCTGACAGGCCCGGATCCGTGTGTTACTGTTGGCCGGCCGACGTCCGCCAGCACCCAGCCAGGAGGCCACCCGTGACCCCCCGGACCCTCGACGCCTTCCAGAGCGCCATCCGCCAGGGCCTGCCCGACGCCATCCCGGAGATGCCGTCCTGCGACCCCGCCGTCAGCCGCGCCCCGCGCCGGCCCATGCTGCTGTCGGACCAGGAGAAGCGCCTGGCCCTGCGCAACGCGCTGCGGTACGTGCCGGCCGCCTGGCACGCGGAACTGGCCCCGGAGTTCGCCCGGGAGCTGGCCGCGCTGGGCCGCATCTACATGCACCGCTTCCGGCCCGCGTACGAGATGAAGGCCCGTCCCCTGGCCGACTACCCCGCGCGCACGCCCCAGGCCGCGGCCATCATGCACATGATCCAGAACAACCTGGATCCGGCGGTGGCGCAGCATCCCTACGAGCTGGTGACCTACGGCGGCAACGGCACCGTGTTCCAGAACTGGGCCCAGTACCTGCTGGTCATGAAGTACCTGAGCGGGATGACCGAGGAGCAGACGCTGGTCATGTACTCGGGGCACCCGCTGGGGCTGTTCCCGTCGCACCCGGACGCGCCGCGGGTGATCGTGACCAACGGCATGGTGATCCCCAACCACTCCTCGCCCGACGACTACACCCGCCTCAGCGCCCTGGGCGTGACCAGCTACGGGCAGATGACCGCGGGCAGCTACATGTACATCGGGCCCCAGGGCATCGTGCACGGCACGGCCATCACGGTGATGAACGCCGGGCGGCTGTACCTGGGCTGCGAGGGCGACGACGGCCTGCGCGGCAAGGTCTTCGTCACCGCCGGGCTGGGCGGCATGAGCGGCGCCCAGGCCAAGGCGGCCGTGATCGCCGGCGCGGTGTGCGTGGTGGCGGAGGTCAACCCGGAGGCGGCGGTCAAGCGCCACGCCCAGGGCTGGGTGGACGAGCTGTCCGACGACCTGGACTGGATCCTGGGCCGCATCGAGCAGGCGCGCTGCGCGGGCGAGGCGGTGTCCATCGCCTACCAGGGCAACGTGGTGGACCTGCTGGAGTGCCTGGTGGAGGAAGGCGTGTCCGTGGACCTGGGCAGCGACCAGACCTCCCTGCACATCCCCTTCACCGGCGGCTACTACCCGGTGGACTTCACGCTGGAGGAGTCCAACCGGCTCATGGCCGACGATCCCGCGGCCTTCAAGGAGGCCGTGTACGCCTCGCTGCGCCGCCACGTGGCCGCGGTGAACGCGCTGGTGGACGACGGCATGCACTTCTGGGACTACGGCAACGCGTTCCTGCTGGAGGCCAGCCGCGCCGGCGCCGAGGTCACCCTGCCCGACGGCTCGTTCCGCTACCCGTCGTACGTGGAGGACATCATGGGTCCCCTGTGCTTCGACTACGGGTTCGGGCCCTTCCGCTGGGTGTGCTGCAGCGCGGATCCGGCGGACCTGGAGACCAGCGACGCCATCGCCGCCGAGGTGATCCGCGGCCTGGCCGACTCCGCGCCGCCGGAGACCCGCCAGCAGTACCTGGACAACCTGCGCTGGATCACCGAGGCGCAGAAGAACAGGCTCGTCGTCGGCAGCCAGGCGCGCATCCTCTACAGCGACGACGAGGGCCGCCGCGCCATCGCCCGCGCCTTCAACGCGGCCATCGCCGACGGGCGCATCTCCGCGCCCATCGTCATCGGCCGCGACCACCACGACGTGTCCGGCACCGACTCGCCCTACCGCGAAACCGCCAACATCCGCGACGGCTCCATGTGGACCGCCGACATGGCCGTGCAGAACTTCGCCGGCGACGCCGCCCGCGGCGCCACCTGGATCAGCCTGCACAACGGCGGCGGCGTGGGCTGGGGCGAGGTCATCAACGGCGGCTTCGGCCTGGTGCTGGACGGCAGCGCCGACGCCGCCCGCCGCCTGGACTCCATGCTCCACTGGGACGTGAACAACGGCATCGCCCGCCGCGCCTGGGCGCGCAACCCCGGCGCCGAGTTCGCCATCGGCCGCGCCATGGAGCGCGAGCCGCGCCTGCACGTGACCTTGCCGGAGCACGCCGACGACA
>DAOTGJ010000117.1:0-2701 GCA_035447065.1 Candidatus Krumholzibacteriia bacterium | reverse complement strand
CACCACCTCCACCCGCCGGTTCCGCGCCCGCCCGTTGGCCGTGGCGTTGTTGTCGATGGGCCGCTCTTCGCCGAAGCCCTCCGCCCCCATGCTGCCGCCGGTGGGCCGTCCCGCCGCCTCCATGAGCTGCTCCAGCACCGCCTGGGCGCGGCTCGTGCTGAACTGGAGGTTGTAGGCCGAGGAGCCGCGCGAGTCGGTGTGGGCCTCCACGGTGTAGTCGTGGTCGGGGAAGAGCTCGTAGACCTGGGCGAACTTGGCCAGGATGTCGCGGGAATCGTCGGAGACGGTCACCGAGGTCGAGTTGGTGAACTGCAGGCCGATGAGGCGCACCACGGCCTCGTCCACGTCGCCTTCGATCTCGGCCTCCTCGGCGGTGAAGACGGTGCGCAGGTCGTCCATGGAGGAGGGGGCGAGAGGGGTGTCGTCGCCGCAGCCGGTCAGGAGCAGGGCGGCGGTCAGGAACAGGGCGGTTGAGAGCAGGCGCACGGTCATGGGATCGCTCCGGGGAGAATGGGAGAGGGTCGCTGTCAGGAGGGGATGCGCAAAGCGGCGGCGGACGCGCAACAATCGGCGCTGGAAATCCGAGCGCCCGGAACGGTATCGTCCGCGGGACCCCCACCCCGATCGGAGTGCCATGCCGCGCCTGCTCTGCCTCTGCCTGCTGCTGACCGCCGTTTCCGCGTCGGCCGAAACCCTCACCATCGACCACGTGCGCACCCATCCCCGCGAGGTGCTGCTGCGACCCGCCACGGAGATCACGGCGGTGGACCTGGCCATCGTGCAGGGGACCTGGGCCGGGCCCGATGAGAGCTGGCCCGAGCGCACCGCTGACGCGGACGGCTGGATCGAGGCCGATCCCGCCGACCTGGGCTACGCCTACGCGGAGGTCATGCTCGCCGAAGACTCCACCTGGCTGCTCGACGCCATGGGCTACGCCACCGTGGACGTGAACGGCGAGCCGCGCATCGGCAACATCTACGGCTACACGGACGACTGGGAGCCCTGGCAGCCCCATTTCGACTTCTCGCGCATCCCGGTGCGCCTGCACGCCGGCGTGAACACGTTCCTGTTCCGCGGCAACCGCTACGGGCGGCTGCGGGCGCGGCTGACGCGCACGGATGGGGGCCTGAGCTTCAACGGCCGCGACGTGACGCTGCCGGATCTCGTGCTGGGGGAGACCTACGACGGCTGGGGCGCCATCGTGCTGATCAACGCCACCGGCGAGACCGTGACCGACGCCACGCTCACCGCCGACGTGGACGGCGGCGATCCGCGGACCGTGCCGGTGCCGCCGCTGCCGCCGTACGGGGTGCGCAAGGTGGGCTTCCGCATCCAGAGCCGGGCGCAGAAGGCGGCCGCGGCGGACGTGGAGCTCACGCTGAAGCGTGACGGCAAGACGCAGGCCGAGCACGCCCTCACCCTCGCCGTGAAGGCCGCCCACGAGAACCGCCGCGTCACGTTCGTTTCCGAGATCGACCACAGCGTGCAGTACTACGGCTACCTGCCCGCCACAGGCGGTCCCGGCTCCAAGGCGCTGGTGCTGAGCCTGCACGGCGCGTCGGTGGAGGCGCTCAACCAGTCGGGCAGCTACGCGCCGCTGCCGTGGGCGGAGATCGTGGCGCCCACCAACCGGCGGCCGTTCGGGTTCAGCTGGGAGGACTGGGGACGGCGGGATGCGCTGGAGGTGCTGGGCCTGGCCCACGCCGCGTTGGACATCGACCCCAGCCGCGTCTACCTCACCGGCCACTCCATGGGCGGTCACGGCTCGTGGCAGCTCGCGGGCCATTACCCGGACAAGTTCGCGGCCGTGGGGCCCAGCGCGGGCTGGATCGACCTGTGGTCCTATCGTCAGGATCCGCCCGCCGAGGCGCCCACCTCCCTGGTTCAGATGGTGGAGCGCGCCACCCTGCCCAGCCTCACCCGCGAGTTCGCCCCCAATCTGGCGGACATGGGCGTGTACGTGCTGCACGGCGACGCCGACGACAACGTGCCGCCCGAGCAGGCCTACCTCATGCTCGACGTGCTCAAGGACTTCCACCGCGACTACGTGTTCCACGAGGAGCCCGGCGTGGGCCACTGGTGGGACCACTCGCCCGATCCCGGTGCGGATTGTGTGAGCTGGCCCCCCATGTTCGACTTCTTCGCGCGGCACCGCCTGGCGTCGGCGGAGGAGCTGCGGCACCTGACGTTCCGCACGGCGAGCCCGTCCATCAACGCCTGGAACCGGTGGGCGGGGGTGCTGCAGCAGATCGAGCCGTGGGTGATGAGCGCGGTGGACCTCACGCGCGATGCCGGCTGGACGCACGTGGACGGCACGACGGAGAACGTGCGGACGCTGGCGCTGGACTGGTCGCGGAGCCCGGCCGACGAGGTCACGGTGAACCTGGACGGGCAGACGCTGACGGTGGCCAAGCCGGCGGACGGGATGCTGTACCTCCGCCACCGCGACGGCGTGTGGGCCGCGGGCGCCGCCCCCGCGCCGCGCGAGAAGGGGCCGGCCAACAACGGCGGGTTCCGGTCCGCGTTCCAGCGCAACCCGCAGCTGGTGTACGGCACCGGCGGCACGGCCGAGGAGAACGCGTGGGCGCTGGCGCAGGCGCGGTTCGATGCGGAGTGGTTGTGGTATCAGGGGAACGGGGCGGTGGATGTGTTGCCGGATACGATGTTCGATCCGGAAGCGGAGCCGGAGCGGGATGTGGTG
>DAOTGJ010000116.1:0-2831 GCA_035447065.1 Candidatus Krumholzibacteriia bacterium | reverse complement strand
TCGGTGAAGGCCTTCGCCCAGAAGAACCCCCACCGCATGATGAAGGACTGGCCCGCCTCCGGCTCCAAGACCCGCGTGGCCCACATGGACGGCGGCGACTTCTACGGCAGCGAGCGGTCCGTGACCATGAAGGCCGCGGGCGCCGTGCGCATCGAGTACGTGGATGCCGCCGGCGACGCGACGACGCTGAAGGACGAGGTCAAGCTGGAGGCCGGCGAGGTCATCGACTGCTCCGCCATGAACGTGGCCGCCCTGCGCCGCTTCTACGCCGCGCAGATGGCCGCCGCGAAGAAGGACGGCTGCCTGCTCTCGCTGCACCTCAAGGCCACCATGATGAAGGTGTCGGACCCGGTGATGTTCGGGCACGCGGTGAGCGTGTACTTCGCCGACGCGCTGGACAAGCACGCCGAGGCGCTCAAGGAGATCGGCGCCAACGTGAACAACGGGCTGGAGGACGTGCTGGACAAGCTGAACCGCCTGCCCGCGGCCAGGAAGGCCGAGATCGAGGCCGACATCGCCGCGTGCTACGCCAGCGGCCCCGCCCTGGCCATGGTGGATTCGCGCAAGGGCATCACCAACCTGCACGTGCCCAACAACGTGATCGTGGACGCCAGCATGCCCGTGGTGGTGCGCGACGGCGGCCGCATGTGGAACAACGACGACGCCCTGCAGGACACCGTGGCCATGGTGCCGGACCGCTGCTACGCCACCATGTACCAGGCCGTGATCGAGGACTGCCAGAAGCACGGCCAGTTCGACCCCGCCACCATGGGCAGCGTGAGCAACGTGGGCCTCATGGCGCGCAAGGCCGAGGAGTACGGCTCCCACGACAAGACCTTCCTGGCCCCCGGCAAGGGCGTGATCCGCGTGGTGGACGCCGCCACCGGCGAGGCGCTCATGAGCCAGGACGTGGAGCCCGGCGACATCTTCCGCATGTGCCAGGCCAAGGACGAGCCCATCCGCGACTGGGTGAAGCTGGCCGTGACGCGCGCCCGCGCCTCGGGCGCCCCGGCCGTGTTCTGGCTGGATGAGAACCGCGCCCACGACGCCCAGCTCATCGCCAAGGTGAAGGCCTACCTGGCCGACCACGACACCGCCGGCCTGGAGATCCGCATCGAGGCGCCGGTGGACGCCATGGCCTTCAGCCTGGAGCGCATCCGCCGCGGCCGGGACACCATCTCGGTGACCGGCAACGTGCTGCGCGACTACCTGACGGACCTCTTCCCCATCCTGGAGCTGGGCACCAGCGCGCGCATGCTGTCCATCGTGCCGCTGCTCAACGGCGGCGGCCTGTTCGAGACGGGCGCCGGCGGCTCCGCCCCCAAGCACGTGCAGCAGTTCGTGCAGGAGGGCCACCTGCGCTGGGACTCGCTGGGCGAGTACTGCGCCCTGGTGCCGTCGTTCGAGCTCATCGCGGAGCGCGACGGGCTGGCCACCGCCGGGCTGCTGGCCCGCACGCTGGACCAGGCCATCGGCACCTACCTGGAGGACGCGCGGTACCCGTCGCGCAAGGTGAACGAGATCGACAACCGCGGCAGCACCTTCTACCTGACGCTGGCCTGGGCCCAGGCCCTGGCGGCCCAGGACGAGGACGCCGGGCTGAAGGCGAAGTTCGCGCCGGTGGCGCAGGCGCTGGCGGCCCAGGCGGACGCCATCGCCAAGGAGCTGCTGGACGCCCAGGGCGCCGCGGTGGATCTGGGCGGCTACTACCACCCGGATCCGGCCAGGTGCGACGCGGCCATGCGGCCCAGCGCCACGTTGAACGGGATCATCGACGGGATCTGACGGCGGACGACGGCCGAGGATGCAGGAAGGCCCGGGCTGCGTCGCCCGGGCCTTCGTCGTCGGAAGGGAGAGGGAGCGTCAGTTGGCGAGATCGGCGTCGATCATGCCGATGACGCGCTTGATGGCCTGCAGGTAGTTGATGTTCTCCACGCCCTCCAGGCCCAGGTCCGCCACGGTGCGCAGGATGTCCTCGATCTCCGTCGACTCGGAGTTCACGGACATCACGCGCGCCCCGTTGATGAGCACCTCCGCCACCTCGCAGATGGTGTCGTTCACCATGTAGCCGAAGCGCAGCTTGCGCACCTTCACGGCCTGCAGGTCGGGATGGGCCTTCACGAGGGCCAGGAAGTCCTCGTAGGACACGGGGCCGTCGCCGACCGCGGGCGCCTCCACGCGGAAGGCCGGGAAGACCTCCTCGCGCAGCACCTCGGCCGCCAGCGGGAACTCGCCCTTCATGAGCGGATTCCACTGCTCCAGGCCACGCTCCGCCTTCACGAACGTCTTGATGTCCATCTTGCCGTCGCGGATCTTGGTGTTGTTCACGTCGTTGGTGCGCGACACGATGTAGATCTCGTCCGAGGTCCGCTCCCACACCTTCTGCGGCACCGGCGCCGAGAGGCGCGACATGAGGTAAGCCGCCTCGTCGAAATCCTGCCCGAAGGTGCGGAATTCGAACCGCGGCTTGGACGCCTCACCGATCTTCAGTTCTTCCTTGGCCATGCTGCCGCGTCTCCTCGCTGGCGGGAATGCCGGGGCCGTCGGCCGGCCCCGGCGTGTGTTCGGAACGTCGCCTAGAAGGCGGTCTGGAAGCGCATGCTCAGGTACTGGAAGTCGTAGTCGCCGCGGTAGTCGCCGCGGCCGTCGGCGTTGATGTCGTTGTCCACGATGCCGTAGTTCAGCATGCACTTGATGTTGGCGTTGGGGTAGTAGTTGACGCCCAGGGTGATGGCGTTGGACTTGCCGCCCATCTCGCCGTTCTCCTCGTCGTTCAGATCCACGGTGGAGTAGCGCGCGGCCACCTCCCAGGCGCCGGAGGCGGCGGCGGG
>DAOTGJ010000115.1:0-2902 GCA_035447065.1 Candidatus Krumholzibacteriia bacterium | reverse complement strand
TCGGGTGGGTGTCGGTTGCCAAGAATGCGCGCACCCGGGGGGCTGGTCAAGTTCGACTCGACCGGCGGGTTTCGATTCCGGCTCGGCGCTTGCGGATGATGGGAATTCATGAAGTCACATGGGAAGTTATTGGATGTGATTGTCTTATAATTTTTCTTCTCATGTTTTCGTCGCTCAAGCCGATAGATATCTGTAGATTTCATATTGCCTGGCAGCGGCCGCGGTCGCCGCGCCCGGCGTTTGTCGTTCAGCACGGGAGTCCGATCATCATCATGCGACGGCACCTCCGCGAGATCCCGCTTCGACACGTCCTCCTGTCCCTGCTCGTCCTCGCCCTGGCCCTGGGGGCGGGAGCCTGCGCCAACGCCATCCAGGAGCCCGCCGCGGGCGGCGGCGATCCGCCGGCGACCGACGCCGATCTTTTCCGCACCGGCGTGCAGAAGTTCGGCAGCGGCGTGGCCTGGAGCGATTCGCTCTACGACCTGGTGGCCAGCTACGACCTCTTCTCCTACCAGGTCCACAACCTCTACTCCGATCCCCGCTCCGAGGGCCTCATCGACGAGCTCCGCAGCCGGAACGACGACATCCGGGTGGGCGGCTATTTCCAGGCGCACGGCGTGCAGGACTGGCAGCTCGAGGCCATGGCCGCCGAGAGCGGCAACTTCGCGTCCGATTGGGCCGCCTACGGCGTTCAGCACCTGGCGCGGACCACCAAGGGCGACACGGCCCGCTCCTTCAACGGCAGCTACATGATCGACGTCACCAAGCCCGGCGTGGTGGAGGGCATGGTGGAGGTGCTGCGCCGCTGGCGGGCGTCGTCGGACAACAACCGCGCCGGCACCTTCGTCATGGTGGACCACTGCTCGGTTCCCCACCTCTCCTGGCTCACCGGCGAGTACGCCCTGCAGACCGACGGGGATCTGGACCTGGACGGCGACGGCGTGGGTCATCTGGACGATCCCGACGAGCAGCTGCTCCTGCGCGACGCCTACGTGCATCTGGTGGACGAGCTCCACCGCGTGCTGCCGGACGTGAAGGTGGTGGTCAACGGCGACCTGGTGCGGATCGACCGCGAGTTCCGCAACCGGGTGGACGGCATGTACATCGAGGGCGGCTTCCGCTGGGGCTGGGGCAGCCGCTACTTCGAGACGGCGCTCATCGACCCGGGCGAGCGGAACCTGGCCTCCATGCTGGCCGACATGCGCGACGGCGGCTTCTCCCTCTACGAGTGGAAGGAGGACTACCGCGTGGGCTGGGCGGTGAGCATGTTCTTCGACAATCTCTACCCGTTGATGGCTCCCGGCCACGAGTCGCTGCCGTTCGTGCTGCAGGAGCATCCGGGCGAGTGGGACATGGGGCGGCCGCTGGGGCCCGCGAGCGTGGAGGACGGCATCCTGCGCCGCGAGTTCGAGCGTGGGACGGCCTCGTTGGAGCCCATCCAGGGCGCATCGCCGGGCGCGTTCCGCTTCCGCCTTTCCGACAGCGACCGCGGCGTGCTGGTGACCTTCAACGAAGGTTCCTGACCCGCGGGCCCGGTTGCGGGCGTCGGCGGCCGGTGATAGGTTCGGCCTCGTCCCCGACCCGCAACCCCGGAGAGCTCGCTTGCGCCATGTTCCCATCGCCGTCGTCCAGGGCCCAGGCCTGACGTCGCCCCTCGCGGGCGAGGACGTGCGCGTGGAGGGCGTGGTGACCGGCCGCCTGGGCCGCGGCTTCTTCCTGCAGGACCCCGAGGGCGATCCCGCCGCGGCCGCGAGCTGCGGCGTCTTCGTGTTCGCGCCCCGGGCGCGGCCGCCTCTGGGCGCCCACGTGCGCGTGGACGGCCGCGTGGTGGACTACGTGGCGGAGGAGGGCGACCGCCCCACCACCCAGGTGGCCTGCGAGCGCTGGGACGTCCTGGCCGAGCGCGGCCCTGAGGTGCCGGTGACCTGGCTCGACCCCCGTCGCCTGGACCGCGACGCCCAGGATCTGGCCCGCGAGCTCAACGGCCTGGAGGGCATGCTGGTGGGCGTGGACGCCGGCGCGGTGTTCCTGGCCCCCAGCAATCCCTTCGGCGACTACGTGGTCCTGCCCGACGGCCTCGCGGCGCCCCGCACCCGCCACGGCGGCGTGCGCCTGGACCCGGCGCATCCCCTGCGCTGGTACCCCAGCTTCCGCGTGCGCGACTACGCCCGGGCGCCGCGCGTGAACGTGGGCGCCCGCCTCGTGGCGCCCGTGGCGGGGCCGTTGAACTACCGGGCGGCGGCCTATCAGATCGCGGTCCAGGGGGAGATTGCGGTGCAAGCCGCGGCGGTCGCCCCGGCGGTCACACGGCTGGTCTCCGACGCGCACCACGTGACCGTGCTCACCCTCAACGGCTTCAACCTGGACGCGCGGCTGGAGGACCCCGCCCGCGTTCAGGACCCCCGGCGCGACGTGGACGACGACCTGGCCGACGGCCGCTTCGCCATGCTCGCCCGTGCGGTGGTGGAGCAGGCGGGCTCGCCGGACATCGTGGCCCTGCAGGAGATCCAGGATTCCGACGGCGCCGAGGTCACGCCCGTGATCCGGGCCGACGCCACCTACGAGCACCTCATCGCCGCCGTCCGGGCTCAAGGCGGGCCCGCCTACCGCTGGGCCGATCTGCCCCCGTCGCCGGGAGCGGACGGCGGTCAGCCCGGCGGGAACATCCGCAACGCTTTCCTCTACGATCCCGCCCGCGTGGAGCTGATCCCCGGCTCCCTGCGCCGCCTGGGGGAGGAGCATCCGGCCTTCGCGGATTCGCGCAAGCCCCTGCTGGCCCGCTTCCGACGCCCAGGCAGGGCCGCGGAGCTGGCCGTGATCAACGTGCACCTGGCGTCCAAGCGGCACCAGCAGGGCCCGTTCGCGCCGCAGCGCCCGGGCTGGGACCCGCGCGCCGACGTGC
>DAOTGJ010000114.1:0-2930 GCA_035447065.1 Candidatus Krumholzibacteriia bacterium | reverse complement strand
ACTGGTCACGATCTCTCGAAACATGTTATAATCTCCAATGTCTGTTTCCGAGACCCTCTCCCGTCGACTTCGGATGCGGATCGAACCGGGCGCCGTGGCTGCGCCCTCGAAACCGTCCCGCTGATGCAAAGGAAGGCTCCGAATGTTCTCACGCTCTCTGTGGACGAAGGCGCTGCTGCTCGCCGCCCTCGTGACCGTTTCCGTCGCGCCCGCACTTGCCCGCCAAGTGATCGCGCCGGTCTCCGATTCCCATGACGTGATGCCGGTCGACTCCGTGGACCGCTTCACCGCCGACCGCATGGACGTGTCGGCCGCCCTGATCGAGGATCTGGACCGCGACCGCGAGGGCCTGCCTCCGCGCTTCGCCATCCCCCAGGAGACCTTCATCGCGCCGGACAACCACGGCACCTGGGAGCAGCTCGACGGCGGCATGATGGCCTGGCGCCTGCGCATCGAGGCCCCCGGCGCCGTGTCGCTGAACCTGGGCTTCACCGCCTTCCACCTGCCGGTGAACAGCCACCTGAACCTGTATCCGGCCGACGGCTCCGCCCAGCCGGTGACCTTCACCGCCGACGACAACAAGGACCACCGCCAGCTGTGGACCCCCGTGGTGGAGACCGACGACCTCATGGTGGAGGTGGTGCTGCCCGTGAAGGAGCGCTGGAACCTGGAGCTGGAGCTCACCAGCGTGAACGTTGGCTACCGCAAGTTCGGCGAGCTGACGGCGGAGCTCATGGGCCTCAAGCAGGGCACCTGCAACAACGACGTGGTCTGTCCCGTGGGCGACGGCTGGCGCGACGACATCCAGAGCGTGGGCGCCATCTCCACCGGCGGCAGCGCCTTCTGCACCGGCTTCATGGTCAACAACACCGCCGGCGACGAGACCCCCTACTTCATGACCGCCTACCACTGCGGCATCACCTCCGGCAACGCCGCCTCGCTGGTGGTCTACTGGAACTTCGAGAGCCCCAACTGCGGCGACCTTGGCGGCGGCAGCCTGGCGGACTTCCAGACCGGCTCCACCTTCCGCGCCGGCTACTCCGCCAGCGACTTCACGCTGGTGGAGCTGGACGACCTGCCCGATCCGAACAGCGAGGTGGCCTACGCCGGCTGGGACAACGGCAGCCAGGACGCCACCTCGGCCGTGGGCATCCACCACCCCAACGGCGACGAGAAGGCCATCAGCTTCGAGTACGACCCCACCACCACCACCAGCTACCTCAGCAACGCGGTGCCCGGCGACGGCACCCACGTGCGCATCACCGACTGGGACGACGGCACCACGGAGCCCGGCTCCTCGGGCTCGCCCCTGTTCGACCAGAACCACCGCATCATCGGCCAGCTCCACGGCGGCTACGCGGCCTGCAACAACGACCTCTCCGACTGGTACGGCCGCTTCTCCGTGTCCTGGACCGGCGGCGGCTCCAGCAGCAACAGCCTGCAGTCCTGGCTGGACCCGCTGAACAGCGGCGCCCAGACCGTGGACCTGCTGGCGCCCTACGCGGCCGGCATCAGCGTGACCGCGGGCTCGCTGGACGCCACTGGCGACATCGGCGGTCCCTTCTTGCCCACGTCCAAGACCTACACCCTGACCAACCGCTACGACGCCTCCTCCGTGGGCTACAGCGTGAGCGTGGATCAGGCCTGGGTGGACCTGAGCAGCGCCAGCGGCACCATCGCCGCCGGCGGCACCGCAGACGTCACCGTGTCCCTCAACAGCGGCGCCAACACCCTGAGCGCCGGCGTGTACACGGCCAATGTGAGCTTCACGAACACCACGGACGGCGTGGGCGACACCCAGCGCCAGGTGCGCCTGACGGTGGGCTCGGCCGGCCAGATCTACGCCTGGACCATGGACACCAACCCCGGCTGGACCACCCAGGGCCAGTGGGCGTGGGGCCAGCCCACCGGCAACGGCGGCGCGGACCACGGCGATCCCGACCCCACCAGCGGCGCCACCGGCAGCTACGTGTACGGCTACAACCTGAGCGGCGACTACGCCAACAACATGGCCGAGACGCACCTGACCACCACGGCCATCGACTGCAGCCAGATCACCGGCGCCATCCTGAAGTTCCAGCGCTGGCTGAACGTGGAGCAGCCCGCCTACGACCACGCCTACGTGCGCGTCAGCAACGACGGCGTGAACTGGACCCAGCTCTGGACCAACGGCGCGGAGATCACCGACACCTCCTGGCTGGCCCAGGAGTTCGACATCTCCGCGGTGGCCGACGGCCAGGCCACGGTGTACGTGCGCTGGACCATGGGCACCACGGACAGCAGCTGGCTGTACGCGGGCTGGAACGTGGACGACGTGGAGATCTGGGGCTTCGACAGCAACTCCACCTCGGACGCGCCGAGCCTGACCAACGTGGTCACCATGGACGTGTCGCCCAACCCGTTCAACCCCATGACCGAGGTGCACTTCAACCTGCCCCGCGGCACGCGGGCGGTCCTGGGCGTGTACGACCTGCGCGGCCAGCTCATCCGCAGCCTGGAGGACTCCGAGCTGCCGGCGGGCGACCACGTGGCGCGCTGGGACGGCACCGACGCCTCCGGCCGCGGCGTGAGCAGCGGCAGCTACCTCTTCCGCCTGGAGGCCGCCGGCCAGATCCAGGTGCGCAAGGCGTTGCTGGTCCGCTAGGTTCCGCGGTCCGACGTCGCGGCGGGGCTCCCTCGGGGGCCCCGCCTTCCTTTTGCGGGCAACCCGCCGCCCGTCCGCTGCGTCCCACCGTCATTGGACACGCGGGATCATTCCGTGATACCATTCCCAGGTGCCCGCCAGGCGCACGCGAAACACCAGGAGATTGCGCACCGCCTGATGCGGGCCGAGCCAGAGGAGGCACGGCCATGGCGGTCAAGATCTACTCCACCGCGTACTACTCCACCACGGTGCGGGACATCCCCGGAGAGGCCTGCCGGCTTCTCGA
>DAOTGJ010000113.1:0-3053 GCA_035447065.1 Candidatus Krumholzibacteriia bacterium | reverse complement strand
GTGCGCGGGATCGTGACCGCTTCGGTTATCAAATATATCAGATGCGGTATTCGGGGCTGTTCTTGCGTGAACCGCACCGTATGCACGACCACAACAATCGTGTTAACATGCAATCATTTAAATACTTACAGTGTCTTGGAAGTCGATTTCGGGGTTGCAGTCGAATGAATTCTTTTGTTCGATGGAGGACGGGAAGCCGAGCGTGGGTGACCCGCTCTGCTAGGCACGGGTCGGTGGGCCGGAGCCAGGTTGACGGGCGAGGACCGGCCAAGCTCATCCGACCCGTGTTCCCATTCCCGGACCGATGGGGTATGCTTCCGCCCGTCCGCCGCGATCGCCGCGGCCACCGCTCACGGGAGGGAACCCCATGCGCCTCGCTGCCACGCTGGTCCTGCTGCTGATCTCCGCCGTCCTGCTCCCCGGCTGCTCCGACGACGATCCCGCCGGCCCCGGCGGCGACCCCCGCGTGGGCGTGGACGTGGGCGACCTGCCTCTCGGGACCCTGGACCCTGCCGTCGCCTCGGGTTACCGCCTCTGGTCCCCCGGCACGCCGCCCGCCCAGGCCGAGGTGGTGGACTATGCCGGCTCCCGCGTGATCAAGGACCCGGACAACACGGACGCCGAGCCCGTGGTGGTGCGTGTGGAGACCGCGGACCAGCGCCTGTTCACCTTCCGCTCCCTGGCCGCCGCGGACCTCCTGGGCACCGCCGGCACCCAGCCCAGCTCCGGCGTCTCGGTGCGGGGCACCCTGCTGGGCGATCCCGTGGCGGTCAACGCCGTGGACTACTTCGGCCCCCCGGGCGCGGACCTGCGCTCCTACGCCGCCCAGGCCCTGGCCGGCCTGGAGCTGGAGCAGCTCACACTGGAGATCAGCAGCACCGGCGGCGCCGCGGGCGACGACCTGGCCGTGGGCTTCCTGGAGCTCGCCCGCTCGTCCACGGCGTTGCTGCGGTTCGCGGACGTGGCGGAGGGCACCTTCGAGCACGTGTTCCAGGGCGAGTTCGAGCTCACCTGGCCGGGCTTGGACGACCGGCCCGCCTTCCTGTCGGATCCCGAGGGCCGCCTGGCCCTGGCGGATCCGGTGCGCGACAACCTGGCCGCGGCGGTGATCGATCTGGAGCGCGCCGACGGCGGCCTCTTCCGCTGCGACGCCCTCTGGGCCGCGGACCTGGACGACGTGGATCCCGGCGACTCCCACAACGACTCCCTGCTGCGCCTGGAGGGGTTCCAGGGCGACACGTCGCTGGGCGCGGAGGAGTTCACGCCCACGGGCTCCGCCGACACCCGCTTCGCCACCGTGACGCTCCAGGACGTGGAGATCAGCCGCCTGCGGATCACTCTGCGCAGCTATTGCGGGAGCTTCAAATGCGATGATCTGGCGCTGGTGGCGCTGCTGCTGACCGTGTCGGAATGAGGCGCGGTCAGACCGCGATGGGGGCGGGGGCGTCGGCGCTCATGACCTGATTGCGGCCGGCGCGCTTGGCGCGGTAGAGGGCGGCGTCGGCCTCGGCCACCACGGCCTCCGGGTTGTCCTTGGCGCCCGGACGCACCGTGCAGGCGCCCAGGCTCACCGTCACGGGCACGCGCAGCCCGTCCACCCGGAAATCCAGCCGTTCCACGGCCTGGCGGATGCGCTCGGCCACCTTCAGGGCGCTCTCGTGGGGCGTGTTGACCAGGATCACCGCGAACTCCTCGCCGCCGTAGCGGGCCGTGAAGTCGTCGGTGCGGCGGGCGGTGCGGTCGATGGTCCGCGCCACCTCCACCAGGCACTGGTCGCCCACCAGGTGGCCGTGGTCGTCGTTGAAGCGCTTGAAGTGATCGATGTCGATCATGATGACCGTGAGCTCGCTGCCGGAGCGCGAGGCGCGCTGGAACTCGCGGTTCAGCCGGTCGTCGAAGGCGCTGCGGTTGAAGACCCGCGTCAGGCCGTCCAGCCGGTTGGCCTCCTCGAACTCCTCGTTCATCCGCGCGAGCTGACGCATGACCTGCTGCAGCTCCGCCGTACGCCGCTGCACCTCGATCTTCAGCTTGCGCCCGGACTCGCGGCGGTGCTTGACCAGCGCCTGCTCGGCGTTGAGCGCCGCCGCCCGCGACTGGCGCACGGACTCGGACAGGCCCAGGGCCATGACCAGGGCCTGGGACATGATGCCCAGGGCCGGCCCGATCTCCGTGTACAGCGAGCGCGACACCAGGCCGAACCGGTTCAGCACCAGCGACGTGGTCCCCACCAGGAACGCCACCCAGGCCAGCGAGAAGTACGCCGCGGGCCGGTGCTTGTACTTGAACCAGATGTAGATGCCGGATCCCAGGATGAACAGCTCGTCCGCAAGCGCCGTGACCATGGAGTAGCGGATGCCGCTGGAGTAGTGGAAGTGCAGCAGCGGCGCGATGGTCACCAGCTTGACCAGGGCGTACCCCTTGATCACGCGGTCCACCCGCTTCATGTGGTGCGGATAGTCCAGCACCCGCCGCGCGAAGACGATGGACACCACGCTCAGCACCGGCAGGATGATCAGGAACGCGTGGTCCTGCAGCCACGGCGAGCCGGGCCAGAGGAACTTGTAGCTGTAGCCCTGCAGCGAGAACGGCACGGTCATGAAGACCAGCGTGTAGCCCGCGAAGGCCAGGTAGTTGGGATCGCGCAGCGTGGCGAAGACCACCAGCCCGTAGGCCACGATGGCCAGGATCATGCCGTACACCAGCCCGTTGACCATGGCGTCGGTGATGGAGCGCTGGTAGAAGCGGGCCTTGGTCCACAGGGTCATGGGCGCCTGGATGGAGGACTTGGACTTCAGGCGCAGGTACACGTCCTGGGGCCAGCCCGAGGGGAACTCGGCCGCCAGCGAGAGGTCCAGGGAGGAGATGGGACGGTGCGCGTAGGGGAAGGCGTCGCCCAGGAGCTTGTGGTCCACGATGCGCCCGTCGGCCACCTGCACGTACTCCATCTCGTCGATCACGCTCTGGTCCAGGGAGAAGACCAGATCCTCGATGGGGTTGTTGTTCAGCACCCGGAAGTGCAGCCAGACCGTGGCGGAGGAGTAGCCGAAGCGCGG
>DAOTGJ010000112.1:0-3083 GCA_035447065.1 Candidatus Krumholzibacteriia bacterium | reverse complement strand
GGTCTCGGAAACAGACATTGGAGATTATAACATGTTTCGAGAGATCGTGACCAGTATGAACATGAAAACGCTCCCGTTTTCGGCGGGAGCGTTTCCGAGTCCGGATCGCCGGCGGGATCAGCGGGCGCCGTGGCCGGTGATCACCACCCGCACCGTCTCCAGCAGGATGCGCAGGTCCGTGAGGAAGCCCTGGCGACGCATGTAGCAGCGGTCCATGGCCACCTTTCGCTTCACGGAGGCCAGGTCCTCGTCGTAGCCGTTGCGCACCTGGGCCAGCCCGGTGATGCCGGGCAGGATCACCAGGCGACGGGTGTAGCCGGGGATCACGGCGTCGTACTGGTGGATGAAGTGCAGGCGCTCGGGACGCGGGCCGATGAGGCTCATCTCGCCGCGGAGCACGTTCCAGAACTGGGGCACCTCGTCCAGGCGCGATTTCCGCAGGAAATGGCCCACCTTGGTGATGCGCGTGTCGTTGGCGCCGGCCAGCTGGGGGCCGTGGCGCTCGGCGTCGGAGCGCATGGAGCGGAGCTTGTAGACGGTGAACGGGCGGCCGGGCTGGATGATCTTGCGGCGGCAGGTGGAATCTCCGGCGCCGCGGTCGCGGCGTCGGCGGTTCATCCCCACGCGCGTCTGGGCGTAGAAGACGGGGCCGGGCGAGTCCATCTTGATGGCCAGGGCCAGGAAGGGCAGCATGGCGCCGAACACCGACAAGGCGGTGACGGAGGCGCCGATGTCGAGGGCGCGCCGTGCCACGCCGTACACGCGCCCCTGCGGCTTGGAGGCCGGAGCCTCCGACCAGCGCGAGTGCAGGTCGGTGACGCGCGGGCGCTCGTGGCCTGGCGTGCGTTTCGGTTCCCCCGCGGGATAGAATCCCGTCTTCGATGTCTCGGCCATAGTCGTACCCCCCGAACGAACGCTCCGCGAAGGACCGCGTTTCCTCAAATCGTCACGATGGTGTCCGTGTTTCGGTCGCCTCGCAGGTCTTACATTCTATCATCACCTCTCGCCCAGAGCCAAGGGGGCGAGGGTAAAATTCTTATCTTTTTTAGATTATTTTACATTAGGCAAGGCGTTGGCCTGTTCCCCTCCAGGTTGTTCCGAATACAACGGCCTCTCTGGCGATTTGTCAATTGGACCCGTAAGAAAATCGGAAGTCACAGTCTAGTTTTTGACAGATCTGTCGGAGCGCCTCGATCTCGAGCCTTGTCAGGGTCGGGAGGCCGTGGTTTCCTGGCGGCGGAATCCCGTCCCGCAAGGTTTGGAGGCCCCATGACCCGCCCCACCCCGCGCATCCTCGTGACCGGCGCGACCCGAGGCATCGGGCTGGCCTGCGCCCGCGCCCTGGCCCAGGCCGGGGCCAGGATCCTCGTCCATGGCCGCGCGGACATCGGGCGGGCAAGAGGGGTGGCCGCCGCTCTGCCCGGCGACGGGCATGAGGCCCTGGTCTTCGATCTGGGAGATCCCGAGGCGGTGACCGCCGCGGCCGCCGGACTGCGCGCCGACGGGCGCGGCCTGGACGGACTGGTCAACAACGCCGGCGTATACGAGCCCCATCCCCCCCTGGACACCCCTCCGGCCGACCTGGTCGCCGCCTGGCGACGGCACCTGGCCGTGAATCTGGACGGTCCCGCCCTGCTCGTGCTGGGACTGCTGGAGCCCCTGCGCGCCGCCCGCGGCCGCGTGGTGAACGTGACCAGCCGCGGCGCCTTCCGCGGCGAGCCGGACTGCCCCGCCTACGGCGCCGCCAAGGCCGGCCTGAACAGCTTCACCCAGAGCCTCGCGGTGGCCCTGGCTCCCGTGGGGGTGACCTGCTTCGCCGTGGCGCCGGGCTGGGTGGAGACGGACATGACGCGGGAGCATCTGGCGGGGCCCGCGGGCGACGGCGTGCGCGCCCAGAGCCCCCTGGGGCGGGTGAGCACCGCCGACGAGGTGGCCGCGGCGGTGCGGTTCTGCCTGCTGGAGGCGCCGGAGGCCATGACCGGGGCCATCCTGGACGTCAACGGCGCCTCCTACCTGCGGAGCTGAGCTACTCGTATTCCTTGGGCACGGCGCAGAGGAAGCGGAAGACGCCCGCGCCCGCGTTCCGGAACTGATGCAGCTCGCCGGGCGAGACGAACGCGAAGTCGCCCGCGGCCAGCGGGCGCTCGTTCCCCTCCGGATCCACCAGCACGCCCTCGCCCTCCAGCACGTAGTTCAGATGCTCCGACACGTGGCTGTGACGCGGCGTGTGCCCGTCCGGCTCCAGGCTGAAGACGCGGAAAGAGAAGGTGGGCACGCCGTCGGGCGTCCCCAGAACGAGCTGGCGGCTGGCGCCCAGCACGCCCTCCATGGCCACGGCCGTGGCGGGCACCTGGTCGAGCTTGCGGATGATCATGACGCATCCTTCCCGTCGGCCGCGGGGGCCTGGAAGAGGGAGAGCACGCCGCCCTGGGGATCCTGGATCACGCAGAAGCGGCCGGTGTCGGGGATGTCGGTGCAGGGACAGAGCACGGCGGCGCCCAGCGACGCGGCCCGCGCGGAGGCGGCGTCCACGTCCGCCACCGACACGTAGCCCAGCCAGTGGGTGGCGGCTCCCTGCTCCAGGGCTTCGGGCGGCAGATCCATGATGCCCGAGTGGTGGACGCCGTCGCGCAGGAACACATGGTAGTGGACCTTGAAGCCGTCGGTCTCCATGTCCATCTCGTCCACGTCCCAGCCGAAGATCCGCGCGTAGAAGGCGGCGCCCCCGTCGGCGTCGCTGCTGAGGCATTCGTGCCAGCAGAAGGTGCCCGGAGTGCCGGCCGGGGCCTCCGCGTGCGGCGGGACCTTGGTCTGCCACAGGGTGAAGGTCCCGCCCTGGGGGTCGTTCACGATGGCCATGCGGCCGGGGCCGACGTCCATCGGTGCGATGCATACGCCGCCGCCCGCGGCTTCCGTCTCCGCGCAGGCCTCCTCCAGATCGTCCACGGCCAGGTACGGGATCCAGTGCGTGGGCATGTCCTCGGAGGGGTCCAGGGGCACCAGTCCGCCCACGGGGTGGTCGCCGGCGTGGAGGACCTCGTAGCCGGTGGGCACGCCTTCCGGCGCCTCGGCGCGCCAGCCCA
>DAOTGJ010000111.1:0-3083 GCA_035447065.1 Candidatus Krumholzibacteriia bacterium | reverse complement strand
TGGGCTGGCGCGCCGAGGCGCCGGAAGGCGTGCCCACCGGCTACGAGGTCCTCCATGCCGGCGACCACCCCATCGGCGGCCTGGTGCCCCTGGACCCTTCCGAAGACATGCCCACGCACTGGATCCCGTACCTGGCCGTGGACGATCTGGAGGATTCCTGCGTCGAAGTGGAGGCCGCGGGCGGCGGCGTGTGCATCGCGCCCATGGACGTGGGCCCCGGCCGCATGGCCATCGTGAACGACCCCCAGGGCGGCACCTTCACCCTGTGGCAGACCAAGGTCCCGCCGCACGCAGAGGCCCCGGCCGGCACGCCGGGCACCTTCTGCTGGCACGAATGCCTCAGCAGCGACGCCGCCGGGGGCGCCGTCTTCTACGCGCGGCTCTTCGGCTGGGACGTGGACGAGATGGACATGGAGACCGACGGCTTCACGGCCCACTACCACGTGTTCCTGAAGGACGGCGCCCACCACTCGGGCATCATGGACCTGCCGCCCGAGGCCCTGGAGCAGGGGGCCCCCACCCACTGGCTGGGCTACGTGGCGGTGGCGGACGTGGACGACGCCGCCGCGCGGGCCGCGTCGCTGGGCGCCGCCGTGCTCTGCCCCTGCACCGACATCCCCGACACCGGCCGCTTCTGCGTGATCCAGGATCCCCAGGGCGGCGTGCTCTCCCTCTTCCAGGCCCCCGCGGCCGACGGGAAGGATGCGTCATGATCATCCGCAAGCTCGACCAGGTGCCCGCCACGGCCGTGGCCATGGAGGGCGTGCTGGGCGCCAGCCGCCAGCTCGTTCTGGGGACGCCCGACGGCGTGCCCACCTTCTCTTTCCGCGTCTTCAGCCTGGAGCCGGACGGGCACACGCCGCGTCACAGCCACGTGTCGGAGCATCTGAACTACGTGCTGGAGGGCGAGGGCGTGCTGGTGGATCCGGAGGGGAACGAGCGCCCGCTGGCCGCGGGCGACTTCGCGTTCGTCTCGCCCGGCGAGCTGCATCAGTTCCGGAACGCGGGCGCGGGCGTCTTCCGCTTCCTCTGCGCCGTGCCCAAGGAATACGAGTAGCTCAGCTCCGCAGGTAGGAGGCGCCGTTGACGTCCAGGATGGCCCCGGTCATGGCCTCCGGCGCCTCCAGCAGGCAGAACCGCACCGCCGCGGCCACCTCGTCGGCGGTGCTCACCCGCCCCAGGGGGCTCTGGGCGCGCACGCCGTCGCCCGCGGGCCCCGCCAGATGCTCCCGCGTCATGTCCGTCTCCACCCAGCCCGGCGCCACGGCGAAGCAGGTCACCCCCACGGGAGCCAGGGCCACCGCGAGGCTCTGGGTGAAGCTGTTCAGGCCGGCCTTGGCGGCGCCGTAGGCGGGGCAGTCCGGCTCGCCGCGGAAGGCGCCGCGGCTGGTCACGTTCACCACGCGGCCGCGGGCGGCGCGCAGGGGCTCCAGCAAGGCCAGGGTGAGCAGGGCGGGCCCGTCAAGGTTCACCGCCAGGTGCCGGCGCCAGGCGACGGCCAGGTCGGCCGCGGCCGTCAGCAGCGGCGGGTGGGGCTCGTACACGCCGGCGTTGTTGACCAGGCAATCCAGACCCCGATCGTCGGCGCAGAGCGCCGCGGAGGCGGCCGCGACCGCCCGGGGATCCTCCAGATCGAAGACCAGCGCTTCATGCCCGCCGCCGGGCAGCTCGGCGGCCACGGCGTGCGCCAGCGCCGCGTCCTCTCGTCCATGGACCAGGACCGCGGCCCCGCTCCGGGCCAGAGCGTGCGCGCAGGCCAGCCCGATGCCGCGGGTCGCGCCGGTGACGAGGATGCGGGGGGTGCGGCGGGTCATGGAGCCTCCAAGCTTTGCGGGAAGGGGATCCGCCGCCAGGGAACCACGGTCCTCCACCCCTGACAAGGCGGGAGATCGGTCCATACCGCCAGATCCGTCAAAAACTAGACTGTGACTTCCGATTTTTTTACGGGTCCAATTGACAAATCGCCAGACAGGTCTTTGTATTCCGGTCATCCCGGGGGGGAAACAGGCATCGCCTTGCCTAATGTAAAATAATCTAAAAAAGATAAGATTTTAACCCTCGCCCCCTTGGCTCTGGGCGAGAGGTGATGATAGAATGTAAGACCTGCGAGGCGACCGAAACACGGACACCATCGTGACGATTTGAGGAAACGCGGTCCTTCGCGGAGCGTTCGTTCGGGGGGTACGACTATGGCCGAGACATCGAAGACGGGATTCTATCCCGCGGGGGAACCGAAACGCACGCCAGGCCACGAGCGCCCGCGCGTCACCGACCTGCACTCGCGCTGGTCGGAGGCTCCGGCCTCCAAGCCGCAGGGGCGCGTGTACGGCGTGGCACGGCGCGCCCTCGACATCGGCGCCTCCGTCACCGCCTTGTCGGTGTTCGGCGCCATGCTGCCCTTCCTGGCCCTGGCCATCAAGATGGACTCGCCCGGCCCCGTCTTCTACGCCCAGACGCGCGTGGGGATGAACCGCCGACGCCGCGACCGCGGCGCCGGAGATTCCACCTGCCGCCGCAAGATCATCCAGCCCGGCCGCCCGTTCACCGTCTACAAGCTCCGCTCCATGCGCTCCGACGCCGAGCGCCACGGCCCCCAGCTGGCCGGCGCCAACGACACGCGCATCACCAAGGTGGGCCATTTCCTGCGGAAATCGCGCCTGGACGAGGTGCCCCAGTTCTGGAACGTGCTCCGCGGCGAGATGAGCCTCATCGGCCCCCGGCCCGAGCGCCTGCACTTCATCCACCAGTACGACGCCGTGATCCCGGGCTACACCCGCCGCCTGGTGGTCCTGCCCGGCATCACCGGCCTGGCCCAGGTGCGCAACGGCTACGACGAGGACCTGGACTCCGTGAAGCGCAAGGTGGCCATGGACCGCTGCTACATGCGCCGCCAGGGCTTCCTCACGGACCTGCGCATCCTGCTGGAGACGGTGAGGGTGGTGGTCACCGGCCACGGCGCCCGCTGATCCCACCGAAAATCCGGACCTGGAAACGCTCCCGCTGAAAACGGGAGCGTTTTCATGTTCGAACTGGTCACGATCTCTCGAAACATGTTATAATCTCCAATGTCTGTTTCCGAGACC
>DAOTGJ010000110.1:0-3332 GCA_035447065.1 Candidatus Krumholzibacteriia bacterium | reverse complement strand
CCGCGCCCTCTTCTCCGGCCACGCCTCGTCCATGGTCTCCGCGTCGTACAGCACGCCGTTCTTGATGGTCCAGCGCACGGTGTTGGTGTTGCGGATGTCCGCCAGCGGGTTGGCGCCCAGCAGCGCCACGTCGGCCAGCTTGCCCGGCTCCAGGCTGCCGATCAGCTCGCCCAGCCCGATGTAGGTGGCCGGGTTGATCGTCCCCATCATCAGCACCTCGTGGGGCGTGGCGCCGCCCTGGCTCAGGGCCCACAGGTCCCAGTGGCAGCCCAGGCCCTGGCGCTGGCCGTGGGCGCCCAGGTTGACCAGCACGCCCTTGCGCAGCAGGTCGGTGGCGGAGCGGGCCACGGTCTGGTGGTGCCAGTCGCCGTCGTAGGCCATCACCGGCAGGCGCCGCGCGCGCGACTCCACCACGCCGCGCGGGGTGAAGCGCGTGAGCTTGGGATCGTCCCAGATGGGCGGCTCGTGCTGGTAGAACCAGTTCTCGCCGCTGATGCCGCCGTAGGCCACCAGGAAGGTGGGCGTGTAGCCCACGCGGGTGCGGGACCACATCTGCTGGATGTCGTCGTAGAGGGGCGCCACCGGCGTGGTGTGCTCGATCCCGGTGTGGCCGTCCAGGATCATCCCCATGTTGTTCTCGAAGTTGCCGCCGCCCTCGGGGAAGTTCAGCATCTCCTCTTCGCGGCAGGCCTTCACGAACCACTGCCGCTGGATGCGCTTGGGCTGCATGTAGCTCTTGATGGCGAAGGCGCCCTGCTTCTTCATGCGGCGCACGTGGCGCAGGGCGTCGTCGTAGGTCTTGACCGGGGCGCGGCCGCGGATGTCGGCGCCGTAGAGGATGAAGCCCGTGGAGTACACGCGCGGGCCGGCCATCACGCCCGCCTCCACCATCTCCGACTGGGCGAACACCAGGTGCGTGCTGGCCGACGGGTCCATGGTGGCGGTGACGCCGTACGCCAGGTTGGCGTAGTACTGCCAGTCGCGCTGCGGGAGCACGTCCATGCTGTTGTAGCCCATGTGCGCGTGGGCGTCGACCAGGCCGGGGATGGCGGTGAGGCCGCGGGCGTCGATCACTTCGGCGCCCTTGGGGATCGCCACGTCGGCGCGGGGGCCCAGGGCCTGGATCCGGTTGCCCTCGATGACCAGCCGCCCGTCCTCGATGACCTCGTCGCCGTTCATGGTGATCAGGCGCGCGCCGTCGATGACCAGGGTGCCCGCGGGCTTGGCGCGCGGAACCTGCAGGTCGATGGTGATGACCTGCGGGGCCACGGCGGCCTTGGCGGCGGCGTCCGCATCGTCCGGCAGCTCCGCCAGCGCGTTGGCCAGCGTCTGCCGATGCAGCTCGTTGGCCGAGCCCCAGGTCAGCGTGCCGGCGTCCTCCCAGTGCAGCCAGTCGCAGAGCTCGTCGGTGAGGCGCACCACCTTCACGGCGCCGTCGCTGTCGCCCAGCTCCAGGGTGCCGGTGCCGGGCGCAGGCAGGGGCGCCAGGTAGGCCTCGTGCAGGCGCTTGTAGGCCACCCAGCGGCCGTCGGGCGACACGGTGAACTCCTCGCCGTAGTTGGCGCTGACGTGCACCTTCTCGTCGGTGCCGTCGCGGCGCACGCTGACCAGCTCGCTCACGTTCTTCTCGCCGTCGCGCAGGAACCAGATGCGCACGCCGTCGGCGCTGAACACGGGCGTGGGCATGCGCTGGGAGGAGCCGCGGCTGGGCACGGTGGTCACGAAGGAGGCGTCGCCCGAGTCGGCGTCCAGGATCCAGATCTCCTGGTACAGCTCGTCGCCCAGCACGCCGCCGCGCAGGGTGCCGCCGGCGCCCTTCACCGCCAGCAGCTCGCGGCCGTCGGGGCTCCAGCTCGGGTTGACCCACTGGCCGGGGGTCTTGGTGAGGCGCTTGGCGTCGCGGCCGTCGGCGCGGGCGGTCCACACGTGGCCCTTGTCCAGGTCGTTCCAGGTGACGTAGGCCAGGCGCTTGCCGTCGGCGCGGACGCGGGGGGCGTACTCCAGGGTGGCATCGTCATCGTTGCGCAGCAGGATGCGGGGGTTGGCGCCGTCGGCGTCGGCCGTGTAGAGGCGGCCCAGGGCGGAGAAGAGCAGCCGGCCGTCCTTGGGCGACGCGTGGAGCCAGCGCAGGATGCGCACCGGGAGCATGTCGCTGGCCACATCGGGCGTGAAGCGCACGGCGTCCTGGGCGGTGAGCTCCACGTCCACGGTGAAGGGGATGGCGGTGGCGTTCCCGTTGGTCGCGTCCACGCGCCACAGCCCGCCCTGGGCCCAGAGCACCAGGGCCTTGCCGTCGGGCGTCCAGTCCATGCCGGGGTACACGCCGGCCCAGGCGAAGCTCTCCTGCAGGTCGTGGTCCAGGCCGCGCCAGAGCACGCGCTCGGCGCCGGAGGTGAGGTCGTGCAGCACGAGCACGGTCTCCAGGGCGTCGCGGCTCACGAAGGCGAGGGTCTTGCCGTCGGGGCTGATGGTGGGGCGGCCCGCGCCGCCCCAGCGGTCGGTGACCTGGTTGGTCACGCCGGTCTGCCGGTCGAAGCGGCGGATCTGGTAGAGCCCCTGGTGCGGGTTGCGGTCGTAGGAGAAGCGGGCCGGGCGGGCGCTGAAGTAGAGGAAGCGGCCGTCGGGACCGAACACGGGCGACGACGCCTCCGGCAGCGCCTCCTTCTTGGTCACCTGGATCCCGTCGCCCCCGCGCCGATGGTGCAGCCACAGCTCCGAGGACCCGATGCTGCTCGCATCGGTGAAGCGCCGCTTCACGGCGATCCATTCGCCGTCCGGACTCCACGCGGGGCAGTTGGTGTCCTTCTCCCCCGCCGACGTCACCGCCGTGGGCTCGCCGCCGTCCGCGGGCAGGATCCACACGTCCAGACCGCCGCCGCGGTCGCTGGTGAACAGGATCTCCGTGCCGTCGGGCGACCAGCGGGGCTGGTAGTCCCAGGCCATGCCGCTTGTGAGGCGCTCGGCCTTGCCGCCCGTGATGGGCAGGCGGTAGAGGTCGCCCAGGTGATCGAAGACCAGCGTGCGGCCGTCCGGCGCCACGTCCACGCTCATCCAGGTGCCCTGCTCGGTGGCGTAGCTCAGGGTCTGGTGGGGGCCGTGGGGTACGTTGACGTCCCAGTCGGGGTCCTTCTCGGTGTCGGTGGACGCGGCGTCGCCGCCGGGGTCGGATTCCACGGCGTGATGGTCCAGGAGGGTGGGGTCGTGGGCCGTGCCGTGGGTGCAGCGGTCGGGGCAGGCCACGGCGAGGGCCGCGGAGAGGAGGACCGCGAGCAGGGGGAGGAGGTGTCGGGGCATGAGGGGCTCCTTGAGGGTGAGAATCAGGATCGGGGGAT
>DAOTGJ010000109.1:0-3351 GCA_035447065.1 Candidatus Krumholzibacteriia bacterium | reverse complement strand
CCGCGGGCGCCGAGACGGCGCCGGTGCCCGCCGGCGCCTTCGCGTTCACGTTCACCGTCACCCTGCCGGCCGCGCCCGCACAGGTTTGGGCGGCGGCCACCGGCAACGTGCTGCCGTGGTGGGACCACTCCATGAGCGGCGATCCCCACGCCATGGTGATCGAGCCGCGGCCGGGCGGACTGTTCCTGGAGACCTTCGACGCCTCCGGCGACGGCGTGGCCCACGCCGTTGTCACCTACGCCCGCCGACCGGAGATGCTGCGCATGGAGGGACCGCTGGGGCTGGCCGGCCATGCCATCCACATGGCGACCACCTGGACCCTGGCCCCCGGCGGGTCGCCGGGCACCACGGAGTTCACCGTGGAGGTCCACGCCGCCGGCGAGGTGCACGAGGGCTGGCCTGAGATCGTGGAGGCCACCTGGCGCCACTTCATCGACGAGCGGCTGCGGGCCTACCTGGAGGGCCGGCTGGGGCGTTGAGACCGGGAATCAGGCCTCGCCCTTCCAGGCCACCACGAAGACGCTGCTGAGGCGCAGCATGCGCGCCAGCCGGCTGCGCTGCCGCCGCGGCAGCGGCGCGATCGCCCGCTCCGACAGGCACTTCATCCAACCCGGGACCTCGCCCAGACGCCCCACAAGCGGGAAGCGCTCGTACATGGCCTGCCGGAACAGGGGCGTGCGGAAGCGGCGGAACCCGGCCTCCCGCATCAGCCCCAGCAGCTCCCGGTGGGTGTACTCCTTGAGGTGGAAGCAGGTGGCGGTGTCGTCGAAGTGGCCGGAGATGTCGTGGGGTCCGGTGAAGGGATTGGGGGTCTCGCAGATGTAGCGGCCGCCCGGCCGCAGCACGCGCGACACCTCGTGCAGATGCCGCCGGATGTCTTCGGGGTGGATGTGCTCCACGAGCTGCACGCTGAACGCCACGTCGAAGGACGCGTCCTCCAGGGCGAAGAGGTCGGTCGCGTCCTGGACCAGCAGCTCCACGTTGGCGGGCATGTCTGGCTGGTGGTTGAGGACCGTCTCGGAGATGTCCACCCCGACGCAGCGTCGGCTGCGCGGCCCCAGGATCCGCATCTGATCGCCGTTGCCGCACCCCAGCTCCAGCACGTCCCGGCCCTCGCCCACCAGGCGCAGCACGGGGGCGTAGGCCCTCCTCACGCGGGCGCGGCGGGCCTCGGAACGCAGGTGGCCGTCGTGCCAGGTGATCGTGGCGAAGAGCTCGTCGTAGGCCTCCAGGGAGACCCGCGACCGCTCCTCCGGCGCCGCGTTCATGATGCGGGCGGCCAGACGTTTCTCCAGACGGTAGTGCTGCTCGATCTGCTCCCGAGTGGGCATGGTCCCTCCCCTGATCTCCCGTGCCGTCGGTCCTCCGACCTCCAAGCATAGCACATCTCTTTTCTCCCTCTGATGCGATAAAGGGCTCAAGTCCGAGAATCCATTGTCGATGCTGCGGACGACATCGCCCAACAGCATGGAGAAGACCTATGAGTCTCCGGAATAAGCTGGTTCTGCCGGTCATCGTCTGCGTGATCCTGGCGGGCGTGGTCTCCGTCCTCACCATCAACGGCCAGGTGTCCGGCCTGGTGGACCGCAACGTGGACGGCATGTCCGCCGCGGCCCAGACCCAGCTGGACGACCTCATCGCCGGCAAGGCCCACGAGTTCGAATCCCATCTCGCCTCGCTGGAGGACCGCGCGCTGGCCCAGGCCGCCCTCTTCTCGCGCCTGCCCCAGGTGGAGGCGGCCTACCGCGTGGCCCATCAGGGCGACATGACCGACGAGGCCGATCCCAGCGGTCAGCAGGCCCGCGAGATGCTCCGCGAGTTCGCCCGCCCCTTCGCCGACGGCCACGTGGCCCAGACGGGCGAGGAGTCCTTCCAGCTCCACTTCCACCTGCCCACCTCGCGCAGCCTCGTGCGGCTGTGGCGCGACGGCTGGCAGACCAAGCGCGACGGCGTGAAGCTGGACGTGTCCGACGACCTGGCCTCCTTCCGCCAGACCGTGAACCAGGTGAACCGCACCCGGCAGCCGCTCACGGGCATCGAGGTGGGACGCGGCGGCTTCGCCGTGCGCGGGCTCAGCCCCGTCACCGCCGCCGACGGCACGCACCTGGGCTCCGTGGAGATGCTCGCGGACTTCAACTCCATCCTGGACAAGCTGCGCAGCGGCGATCAGATCGAGTACGGCGTGTTCATGAACGCCGACCTGCTGGGCACCGCCACCAAGCTGCAGGATGCGCAGGAGTACCCCGTGCTGGACGGCCGCTTCGTGTTCTGCACGGCCACGGACCGCGACATGGTCCTGGCCCACGCCGACACCGGCGTCCTGGCCGCCGCCGAGGGCGGCGAGGGCCGCAAGCGCAGCGACGGCTACGAGCTGGTGGCCATCCCCATCCACGACTACGCGGATCAGAACGTGGGCGCCCTCGCCATGGTGGTGGACGTGCGCGCCACCGACGCCGCCCTGGCCCAGATCCACGCCAACGGCGCCGCCGTGCAGCGCCGGCTGGGCGTGGGCATGACCGTGGGCGCCCTGATCATCCTGGCGCTCACCTGCTGCCTGATCATGGCCAACGTGCAGTGGGTGACGCGGGCCCTCAACCACGCCATCGAGCGTCTGACCTCCGGCAGCGCCGCCATCACCCGCGCCAGCCAGCAGATCGCCGAGAGCAGCGACACCGTGGGGCACAGCGCCAACACCCAGGCCGCCAGCCTGCAGGAGACCCATGCCTCCCTCGCGGATCTGAACTCCTCCGCGCGCGAGAACTCCCAGCTCTCCAAGGACGTCTCCTCGCGGGCCGGCGAGGCCCTCTCCGCCACGCGCGAAGGCCAGTCCGCCATGGCCCGCATGAGCGACAGCATCATGCGCATCAAGAGCTCCGCCGACGAGACCGCGGCCATCCTCAAGAGCATCGACGAGATCGCCTTCCAGACCAACCTGCTGGCGCTCAACGCGGCCGTGGAGGCGGCGCGCGCCGGCGAGGCGGGCAAGGGCTTCGCCGTGGTGGCCGAGGAGGTGCGGGCCCTGGCGCAGCGCTCCGCGGCGGCCTCGCGCGACACCGCGCGGCTCATCGACGAATCCCAGTCCAACGCCCAGGAGGGCGTGGAGGTCAGCGGCGCCGTGAGCGAGAGCCTGGAGCGCATCACCTCGCTGATCACCGAGGTCACCGGCATGGTGGAGAAGGTGGATCAGGCCAGCCGTCAGCAGGCCGGCGGCATCGACCAGATCAACCAGGCCGTGGACCAGCTGGACACGGACACCCAGGCCAACGCCTCCATGAGCGAGGAGACGGCGGCCGCGGCCAACGACCTGCACGGCCAGGCCGCCCAGATCAACGAGATCGTGGACGAGCTGGC
>DAOTGJ010000108.1:0-3372 GCA_035447065.1 Candidatus Krumholzibacteriia bacterium | reverse complement strand
AGCCCACGCCCAGGCCCAGGAGCAGGCCGCCGCCGGTGGCCCAGGTGGTGCGGTCGAGTTTGAGGTCGTCCTGCGGCATGGCGGGCCTCCGGTCAGGAATGGGGGACGACGGTGGGGCCGGCGGCGGTCTCATCGCCCGCGGCCGCCACGGCCACGCCCACCACCAGCGGGTTGGCCAGGAGCATGAAGAGCCACCCGGCCACGATGTTGCTCGCCGCGGTGAGGTAGCCGGAGAACAGATAGTGCAGCGGCACGAACGCGGCGGCCGCCACGGGCAGGGCCAGCGCATAGGCCAGGACACCGTCGCGTCGACCGCGCAGCCCCAGCCGCCCGCGCCGCGGCACGTTGGCGAACCGAGCCCAGATCAGGAACACCACCACGCTCGCGATCACCGCCACCGGGATCTGCACCTGCTGCTGGTTGGGGTTGCGGAACAGCGCGAAGGCGTAGAACCCCAGCACGATGCCCAGCATGTTGCCGGCGGCCAGCGCCGCGCCGTTCATCAGATGACGGATCATGGCAGCTCCTCCCAGAGGCTCGTCACCGCTTCCAATACCCGAACTCCGCTTCCCAGCACGTGCCCTCAAGATCCTGGACCTGGGCGGCCAGCACGGCCTGCACGTCGCCCACCGCCCGATTGTACACCGTGGGCGCCAGCTCCTTCAGGAAGAAATCCAGCAGCATCACGGCGCGCAGATCGCCGATCTCCTCGTCCATGTGCTCCTGGTAGAAGCGCTTCAGCGAGTCCAGCGCCTGCGTGCGCTTGGCCTCCGAAAGCTCCAGACTCATGCCGACTCCTCCTGCTCCGTCGCCCGCCCGAACAGCAGCGACGCGCCGACGAACAGTCCCACGAACAGCGCGTTCATGATCATCACCTGCGGCCGCGTGTCCAGTCGCGCCGCCAGGGCGATCCCGCCGATGACCGCCTGCACCACCGCCATGCCCGCTGTGGCCCGCGCCATGCCGCGGGGGCGGAAGCGGGTGGCGATGGCCGTGACCGCCCCCGTCAGCAGCACCAGCAGGTAGAGCTGGTTGGCCGGGTTGTCCTCGCTGCCGATGATCCCGATCGCCAGGTTCACCCACACCAGCAGCAGCGACGCCCCCAGCGCCACGGCCACCCCCCACCGGTACTGCGGGATCCCCGACGTGCGCGCCAGCAGCTCGAACATCACGTAGACGCCCACCAGGAGCGCGGCCATCACTCCGAAGTCGCGGCCGGTCCACTGCACCGAGTCGGTGAAGCGCATGGACGCCAGCGGCGTGAGCAGGATCAGGCCGATGGCGATGGGAGCGAGGCTGCGCCAGCGGGTCATGGGGCGTCTCCTTGGTCGGTCGCTGCGGGCCACGCCGCATTCTGCAGCACCACCCGATACCCGTCCGGATCCTCGAACGTGCGCCCGTCGCGGTCCCAGTAAGGATTGTACGACGGCACCGGCACGCACCCCAGCCGCTCCAGCCGCGCCACGGCCTCCGCCCATGCG
Organism: Candidatus Krumholzibacteriia bacterium; assembly: GCA_035447065.1. Classification (GTDB taxonomy): domain Bacteria; phylum Krumholzibacteriota; class Krumholzibacteriia; order LZORAL124-64-63; family LZORAL124-64-63; genus CALEMW01. The sequence goes on along the minus strand of DAOTGJ010000108.1, from coordinate 1,891 downwards.
ACCGCATCGGGCAGGTAGAACACCATGAGGTGGTCCTGCGTGGGCGCGCGCCCCACGGCGTGGCCGCGGTGATGGGTGAACTCCAGGTGGTAGGGGGCGTCGGGGTGGCCCAGCATGACGCCGTCGAACCCGTCGTGATCGCGGAAGCCGCCCAGCTCCATGAAGCCCAGGCCGTCGCGGTAGAAGCGGACCACGTCGTCCAGGCGATCGGTGGGGCGGGCGAGGCGGAGATGGGCTCGCGTGAGGTTCATGACGCCCTCCCCGCCGGATCCTGCCGATAGAACCCCGCCAGCACCTCGTACAGCTCCCCCAGCTCCGCGCGCATCTCGCGCGGCCGATCGAAGAACAGCTCCGTGGCCACCGCGAAGAACTCGGCCGCGTTGGTCGCGCCGTACGGATCCAGCAGCGAGGCCCTCCCCTGCCGCGCCTGGGCCTGCAGCCGCGCGAACTCCGCCGCGCACACCTCCGCCCAGCGCCGGTACTGCTCGGCCGACGGCAGCTCCGGCACACCGTCCGCGGCGCCGTCCTGCATGTCGATGATGTGGGCGAACTCGTGGTAGACCACGTTGTGCCCGTGCTCGGGATGCCGCGCCCCGCGCACCACCGCGTCCCAGACCAGGATCACGGTGTCGCCGCGCGAGGCCTGACCGGAGATCGCCGTCCGCGACCGCTCGATGAGCGGCCCATGCACGAAGACGCCGGCCTGCGCCCGGGGCGTGACCACGGTGGAGGGGTAGACCAGGATGGAGAGCAGGCGTCGGTAGAGGTCGTGCGGCAGCTCCAGCACCAGCAGGCAGGCCTGCGCCGCGATGACCACGCGGATCTCGTCGGTGATCTCCAGCCCGCCGCAGCCCTCGAAATTCTTCTCCGCCAGGAAGACCTGCACCAGGTCCTCCAACCGCTGCGTCTCGTCGGCGTCGAGCCGTCTCACGTGCGCCACCCGCGCGCGCAGGATCTCCCGCCACGCCGGCGGGAACGGCGTCTTCAGGATCTCCTGCCGGCGATGGTCCCGCCACCAGTGCATCGGATTCATGCCGCATCCCTCCCGGCGCCCCGCCCCCCGGGTTGCCGATTTCCAGGCTCTGCCGATATTCAAGACGAAAGGACTCCTTCACCGCCCCAGCCGCCGCGAGGGACCGGGGCTTCCATCAGGCGAGGAAGCGAGGACACGATCGTGAACCAACAACGCAGCAACAGCAAGCTCCAGACCATGGCGGAGATTCCCGAGCTCCTGGACAACCTGGGAGCCCATGACCTGGCCACCCGCCGCGACGCCCGTCTCGCCCTCCAGTCGCACGGTCGGGACGCGGTGCCGGCCCTGCTGGACCGCCTGGCCTCGGGCCCCTTCCCGGTGCGCTGGGAGATCGTGAAGATCCTGGGCGCCATCGGCGACCCCGCCGCCCTCCCCGCCCTGATCCAGGCCCTGGAAGACCAGGAGCACGACGTGCGCTGGGTGGCCGCCGTGGCCCTGATCCGCTTCGGCCCGCGGGCCCACGTGCCCCTGCTCGAAACGCTCACGGACAAGGCCGACGTGCCCGCCGTGCGCCAGGGCGTGCACCACGTGCTGACCGCCGCGCAGGACCGGCAGCACAACGCGGCGCTGGACGAGGTGCTGGACGCCCTGGGCCCCATGGAGGACCCGTCGCACGCGATCCCCGCGGCCGAGCGGGCGATCCGCGCGCTGCAGCCCTGAGCCTTCGCAACGGGGGGCGCGCCGCCGCGCCCCCTCACGCATCGCCGTGGTCATCGTTCCGCGTGTTGGACGGCTCCAGCCGTCCCAGGTGCCGCAGATTCCGCATCACCCGCCGCCCCAGCATCAACGTCATCCCCGCCACCGCCGCCAGCCCGAACACATCGAACACCGTGGCCCGCACCCCGAACACCGTGTACG
>DAOTGJ010000107.1:0-3495 GCA_035447065.1 Candidatus Krumholzibacteriia bacterium | reverse complement strand
TGCCGCCCGCCTGCCGCAGCGGCAGTCCGGCGGTCACCACCACGCGCTGGCCGGGGCGCAGGTGGCCCTTGGCCACGGCCAGGTCCAGGGCGGTGGCCACCAGGTCGTCCAGATCGTCGCCCACCGGGGTGAGCAGGGGGATGGCGCCCCAGACCAGGGCGAGGGCGCGCCAGGTGCGCTCCTCGTCCGTGGCGGCCAGGATGGGCTGCGCGGGGCGGTACTTGGCGATGAGACGGGTGGTGCCGCCGGTCTTGGTGAGGGTGACGATGGCGTCGGCTCGCACCGCGGCGGCGGTGCGTACGGCGGAGCGGGCCACGGCCTCGTCCACGCCCAGGGCATCGTCGTCGTCGTAGCGCTGGGCCCAGGTGCGGAAGGGGAACTCCGCCTCGGCGGCGCGGGCGATGCGGTCCATGGCCTGCACGGCGCGCACCGGATAGGCGCCCACGGCCATCTCCTCCGAGAGCATCACGGCGTCGCTGCCGTCCAGCACGGCGTTGGCCACGTCGGACACCTCGGCGCGGGTGGGACGCGGGCTCTCCACCATGGACTTGAGCATCTGGGTGGCGGTGATCACGGGCTCGCCGGCGCGGTTGGCGGCGGCGATGAGGCGCTTCTGGATGGTGGGCACGCGCTCGAAGGGGATCTCCACGCCCAGGTCGCCGCGGGCCACCATGACGCCGTCGGCCAGGGCCATGATCTCCTCGATGTTGGCCAGCCCCTGCTGCTGCTCGATCTTGGCGATGAGCGGCACGCGCCGGCCGGCCTCCTCCATCACCTCCAGGGCGCGGCGCACGTCGTCGCCGGTGCGCACGAAGGACAGGGCCACGTAGTCCACGCCCTGCTCCAGGCCGAAGCGCAGGTCGGCCAGGTCCTTCTCGTCCAGGATGGGTGCGCTGATGGTGCCGCTGGGCAGGTTGATGCCCTTGTTGCCGCCCAGCTCGCCGCCCACCACCACGCGGCAGAGGATGTCGGGGCCGTCGATGCGGTCCACGGTCATCTCCAGGGCGCCGTCGGCGAGCAGCAGGGTGTCGCCGGGGTTCACGTCCTGCGGGAGGTCCTTGTAGACCAGACCCACCTCGCCGTCGCAGCCGGGCACGTCGCGGGAGGTGAGGGTGAAGGGCTGGCCCGAGCGCAGCATCACCGACCCCTCCTCGAAGGTGCCGATGCGCACCTTGGGGCCCGCCAGGTCCTGCAGGATGGCCACCGGGCGGTCCAGCTCCGCCGCCACCTCGCGCACCATGCGGATGTGCTCGCCCTTGGAGGCGCGGTCGCCGTGGGAGAAGTTGAGGCGGACCACGTCCAGACCGGCGCGGATGAGCTCGGCGAGGGTGTCCGGGGTCCAGCTCGCGGGCCCCAGGGTGCCGACGATCTTGGTGCGGCGCATGGCGGTCCTCCGTGGGACAGGCAAAAGGGAACGACGCGGGCCGAGATCATGCCCGCGTCGTGGGGAATGTGCAAGCGGGGTCAGTCCTGCGGCGGGTCCGAATCCTCGGGGGCCTCCGGGAGGGGCTCGGGATCCGGCGCGGGGTCCGCGGCGGGCCAGGTCTCGAACTCCGGGCCGAACTGGGCCAGGAATTCGGGCCCGAAGGCGCGGGCGGTGACGTAGACCGGCAGCAGCACCACCGTGCCCACGTACGGGATGGCCAGCACCAGGAAGAGGGCGCAGCAGGTGAGGGCGCCCGCCGCCGCCACCACCGCCGCCACCACCAGGGTCAGCGCCAGGTAGAAGAGGGCCACCAGCAGGAAGGACGGCAGGTCGCGCCGCAGCAGGGGCAGGAAGCGCTCCCAGGCCGGAAGGATGCCCTCGTCGTGGCGGTACATGAGCGGCACCACGAACTGGTCCGTGCAGAAGCCCACGAAGGCGGCCGCCAGGCCGAGCACCACTCCCAGGGCGCCCAGGGGCAGCGCGAGGGCCAGGCCCACGCCGCGGAAGAGGCCGTCGGCCTGGGAGGCCGAGGCGATCAGCGCCAGCAGCGGCGCCGCCATCAGCAGGACCACCGGCAGGATCAACAGCTGGGTGGCCACGCGCCAGGCGAAGAGGGAGTCGCCCAGACGGCCCAGGCGGTCCCAGGGCTCCGACACGCGCCCGCGCCGGTGCGCCACGTTGTCCAGGAAGAGGAAGCTGCCTCGCGACGCCAGCCACGCGATGGCCGCACCCACCACCAGGTAGAGCAGCAGCATCACCACCACCACGAAGACGCTCAGGGGGTTGTCGATCACGTCCACCAGGCGGTCCACGGCCACGCGGATGAGGCCGTGCGATTCGTCGCGGCCGTCCAGGTGCAGGTCCAGGCCGCCGTCGCCGCCGGAGAGGCTGCCGTCCCAGAGGCGGGCCAGCCAGGCCGTGAAGCCGATGATCAGCCAGAGCCGGAGGTCGAAGGGCCGCAGGAGGAGGTCGCGGGCGCGGGTCCAGGCCCGCTCCAGGGGATCGAGGTAGCGGATGGTCATGGCGGGCCTCCTGTCGTGCTGGCGTCGGGGGGCATCCGTGGAGTATATAGGATCCTTCCCCGAGGGACACGACGCATCGGCGCGCCGGAGGTTGCGGTGGGTGAACTGTTCGCGCTGCTGTGCGCCCTGTTCTGGGCCGTGGCGGTCATCTTCTTCAAGCGCTCCGGCGAGAGCGTGGCCCCGTTCGCCCTCAACCTGTTCCGGGTGGGCGTGTCCTCGGTGCTGCTGGCGGTCACCTGCGAGGTGGTCGGCCAGCCGTTGAGCCGAGCGGCGCCGTGGCGCGACGTGCTGATCCTGATGGGCGGCGGCGTGCTGTCCATCGCCGTGGCCGACACCATGTTCCACAAGTGCCTGAACATGGTGGGAGCGGCGGTGACCGCCATCGTGGACTGCCTCTACTCGCCGCTGATGATCCTCTTCGCCTACCTGCTGCTGGGCGAGACCGTGGACGCCACCGACCTGCTGGGCATGGTCCTGGTGGTGGGCGGCGTGCTGCTGGCGGTGGGGCGGCCCCACGCCGACGCCCTCTCCCGCGCCCGGCGCGCCCGCGGCATGCTGTGGGGCGTGGGCGCCATGACGGCCCTGACCCTGGGCGTGATCGCCGTGAAGCCGGTGCTGGAGCGGCAGCCGGTGGTGTGGGCCACCACGGTGCGGCAGCTCGGCGCGCTGGCGGTGATGCTGCCCGTGGCGCTGGCGTCGACCCAGCGGCGCAGGCTGCTGGGGGTGTTCGTACCTCGGGCAGACTGGCGCTTCACCCTCAGCGGCACGGTGGCCGGCTCCTACCTGGCGCTCATGTTCTGGCTGGCGGGCCTGAAGTACGAGCAGGCCGGCGTGGCGGCCATCCTCAACCAGACCAGCACCGTGTACGTGCTGATCCTGGCCGCGCTGGTGCTCAAGGAGGAGTTCACGCGCCGCACCGCCCTGGCGGCGGTCCTGGCGCTGGGCGGCATCCTGCTGGTGACGCTGGCCTAGGGGCTGGTGTATCCTGAGCATTCCCCTCGTCGATCACCCAGCGGAGGTCCCCATGCGCCGATGCATCCTCGCCGT
>DAOTGJ010000106.1:0-3511 GCA_035447065.1 Candidatus Krumholzibacteriia bacterium | reverse complement strand
CCAGCATGGCGCAGTGGCCGGAAACGTCGGGCGTCACGATCTCCACGTAGTGCACAGGCATGGCGAGGTCTCCGTTCCGGATGGGGGACGAGTGGGTCGTGGCGCAGCCAGCGAGGAGGGCCGCGGCGAGCAGGAGGGAGAGGGTGATGGCTCGGAGCGTCATGGTCGGTCTCACAGGGAAAAGGGGAGGGTCGCCGTTGCGCTCAGGATACCATCCCCTGCCAACCAGGATAAAGTCCATCCTGCTTCCCTTTCTACTCCCCCCCGCTCCGGAACATGATCCCCACCGCCAGCACCCAATCGTTCTGCGTGAGCTCGTCGGTCTGGTACCCGTCCAGCTCGAAGTACGCGGTGTGCAGGTGCAGGTCCGCGTCCGCGCGCAGCCAGGTGTTCTCGCCCAGGGGCGCCACGCCGCTCACGCCCACCACGCCGGTCATGATGTTGGAGCCTTCGATGAACTCGTCGTAGTTGGTCCCCTGCATCCCCACGCCGCCGTGCAGCGTGAGCCGCTGCTCCTTGCCCATGGCCACCGCGATCTGCGCCGACCCGTAGAACAGCGCCATGTCCAGCGAGCCCTCCTCGCCCATGATGTTGCCGTCCATGGTGGTGCGCCCGTAGTGGCCGCTCACGTCCAGGGACACGGTCTCGTTGAGCCAGATGGACAGCCGCGCGCCGTAGGCCAGGCCGGGGGCGTAGTTGGCGGTGATGCCGTCCTGGTCGATGACGTCCTTGGTGGGATTGAACCAGGCCAGCGACGGGGTGATGTCCACGCGGGACTCGGCGGCGGCCACGCCGGCCAGGGTGCAGAGCAGAAGGGCGAGGGTGGTGAGGCGGAGCATCGTGGGACCGTCCTGGTTGGGGAGAGGGTCTCGAGCGGGTCATGGAGGGATGCGCAAAGCCGTGGCCGGCCACGCAACGGGAATTCGCCGCATCCGCCGCGCCGCACTATCCTGTCCCGGTCCCGCGGGAGCCGCCCGCGCTCTTACCGCCCACGGAGAGGTCCCCCCATGCGTCTGCTTCTGGCCGTCGTCTCGCTGATTCTCCTCGTCCTCGCCTGCGCCCCGTCGGACGAGACCGCGGAGGAGCACGGCGCCGTCATGAAGGCCATCGGCCTGTACCGGTACGGCGGGCCCGAGGTGCTGGGCGTGGTGGAGGTGCCCAAGCCAGAGCCCGAGGCCGGCCAGGTGCGCCTGCGCGTGATGGCCGCCGGCGTGAACCCCGTGGACGAGATGGTGCGCTCCGGCCTGCTGGCCTCCTACTACGAGGGCCACCCGTTCCCCTACATCCCCGGCATGGACGTGTCCGGCGTGGTGGACGCCCTGGGTCCGGACGTGGACCCCGCGCTGGGCCTGAGCGTGGGCATGGACGTGACCGCCATGGTCTCCAACTTCGCGGGCTACGGCGGCTACGCGGAGTACGTGTGCGTGCCGGCGGGATCGGTAGCGGCCATGCCCGAGGGCAAGTCCTACGCGGAGGCCGCGGCCTACCTGATGCCGGCCATGACCGCCCGCGTGGCCCTGGACTCCCTGGGCCTGCCCGCGGGCTCCAGCCTGGAGATCATCGGCGCGGCCGGCGCGGTGGGCGCCTTCGCCTGCATCCTGGCCGAGCGCGACGGTCTGGAGGTGACGGCCATCGCCTCCCCCTCGGATGAGGAGTGGCTGCGCTCGCTGGGCGTGACCCATTTCGTGCCCCGCGGCGCCGACGCCGACGCCGCCGTGCGCGCCATCCACCCCCAGGGCGTGGACGCCATCCTGGACACCGCCGGCCTCCGCGAGCGCGCCTTCCCCGCCCTCAAGGACGGCGGCTCGTACATGGCCCTGCGCTCCTGGGACGACGCCCCCAGCGTCCGCGGCATCCGCACGGGCTACATCAGCGTCCGCGACCGCATCGACGACCACGCCGCCATCGCGGAGATCAGCCGCCTGGTGGAGACCGGCGTGCTGCCCCTGCGCGTGGCCCAGGTGTTCCCCTCGGCCGAGGCCGCCGCCGCCCACGAGCTGCAGGCGGCCAAGGGCGTGCGGGGAAGGGTGGTCATCGAGATGTCGCGGGTGGAGGGGAGTGAGGCGGCGAGGGGGGAGTGAGTTCGCGGGGCTGGAAGGTGAGGATGGCACAGCCGTCGGGGCGGACTTCCAGGAAGCGCCCGTGACCGCCGTCGCGTAGACGGCCGTCGTATTCGCCGATCTTCTGGACGGTCTCGGCTCCGGGGATCCAGCGGTAGAATCCGTTGCGGTCGTGGTCTGGGCCGTAGACGATGACGGCCTGTCCGTCCCAGGTAAGAGCTCTCGGGTTATCGAGGGCGATGGGTGTCGGGTGAACGGTCTGGCGACGCGTGGAGAGGTTCAGCAGAACGTATGGGAAATCAGTCTCGTTCTGTTCGAAGATGGGGCCCATGAAACCGACGACATCCGGGGCGACGAAACAGGCGCAGTAGCAATCGAAGATATCGACGGGCGGATCCTCGAGACCCGAGAAGTATCCGAAATCAACCTCCCCCCCCAGCGTGAACGCGCAGAGGGCTTCGCAGTCCGGGCGGGGCCCGCTCAAGACGCCCTGGTCCATATAGAAAGCCAGGATCCGTTCGTTGCAGGCCACGGCGCCGCATGCGGATCGACCCACGCAGAAGACGTGAACAGTCCGTCCCTCGGCGGTTCCGAGTTCCACGTTCATACTCGGATCCAACGGGGCTTGGTAGAGCACGGCGATCCCGCCATGGGCAACGATGCGGATGTAGCTGGGGCATCCCCGACCGGGCAATGCGAGGGTCGAACGGGGAGTGGTCACGCAAGCTCCTACATCGGCGTTGGAGCAAAGGGCGACCCAATCTCCGTCGGGCCCGAAGTCGATGTCGATGACCTTGCCGGGAAGTCCGGGGATCGACCATTCCTCACGTTGCAAGACGAAGTCGGTACATTCTTCCACCCCGGGAGGGGTTTCGGGCTCGTACGTGATAGAGGAGTGGCCAGGTGTGGTGGGCGACGGTGTGAGCCAAGGCCGCCGGATGCGCTCGATCATCGCGAGGAAGCGGCCGCTCATTCCAGCACCTCCGGTTCGTCCCGTCAGAACTGCTGCCTTCGTGACCGGCCCCCCGACACCACCCACCGCAACACCTTCACCCGCCAGGACCACGGCCGCACCACCAGCGGCGCCCCCAACGACCCCTCCGCCGTCGTGAACGCATCCTCGATCAGCGCATCGTGCATGGGCTCGTACAGGAGCGGCCAGGTGAGCACCGCCCGCCCGCGCGTCTCCATCTCGATGGTGTGGCGCAGCCGGGTGGTCCCGTCGTCGCGCGGCTCCACGTCGAAACGGTGGATGCCGTCGAACCCGCGCGGCCCGGTGAAGCGGAACCGGATGGACCGGCCCGCCTCGTAGGCCTCCACGAAATAGCGGATGGGCCCGTGCCCGCCGTCCGCCCCCACGCCCAACGGCCGGTCGAAGGCCATGCGCGGCCAGAGGCGCCGGGGCCAGAGGCCGTCCTGGGGGGAGGCGAGGGTGTCGAGGAGGGCGCCGA
>DAOTGJ010000105.1:0-3686 GCA_035447065.1 Candidatus Krumholzibacteriia bacterium | reverse complement strand
TCACACCCCCGGCGCCGCCTCCATCCTCTCCCGCCACGCCGCCGCCTTCGCGCCGTAGCCGTGCCCCGGCTGCGCCGCCTCCCAGCGCTCGCAGGCCTTCACCGCTTCCCGCTGCACCAGCAGCGTCTCCGCCTCGCCGGGCGGCAGGATGTCCGCGACCGAGTCCCACGCGGCCACGGCCTCGTCGACCCGGTCCAGCGCCGCGAGCGCCAGGCCCCAGTGGGCGCCCACGTAGGCGCGGGTGAAGTCGTCGTCGGGATGCTTCTCGCGCAGGGTGGACTCCAGGCGGCGCAGCAGGCGCTCGGCCTCCGCGGCGCGGCCGCGGGTCAGCAGGATCACGGCCAGCCCGTCCTGCGCGTCGATGGTCTGGGGATGGTCGGCGCCCAGGGTGCGCGTGGCGGCGGCCACGATGCGGCGGTTGAGAGCCTCGGCCTCGTCCAGACGGCCCAGGCGCGTCAGCATGAAGGCCAGGCTCTTGCCGCTGAGCAGGGTGCGCGGGTGGTCGTCGCCCAGGGTGGCGGCACGGGCCTGGTACACCTCGCGGTGCAGCGATTCCGCCAGCGCGTAGTCGCCGCGGATCTCCTGCACCGTGGCCAGGTTGTTCATGGTATTCAGGGTGCTGGGGTGGTCGTCGCCCAGGAGGCGGCGCTTGAGCTCCAGGGCGCGGTGGTAGAGCGGCATGGCATCGCTCAGACGACCCTGGCTGGCGTACACGTTGGCCAGGTTGTTCATGGTGCGGATCACCTCGAGATCCTCGTCGCCGGCGATGCGGCGGCGGACCTCAAGCACCTCCAGCTGGAGGGGCTCGGCCGCGTCGAACCGGCCCAGCTCCTGGTAGAAGTTGGCCAGCGAACCCAGGGCCGCCAGCGTGCGCGGGTGCTCCACGCCCAGGTGCTCCCGGCCCACCGCCACCGCCTCGAGCAGCAGCGGCTCCGCCTCCGCGCTGCGGCCCAGCCGGCCCACCACGCGGGCGCGCGCGCTCAGCCACGCCACCGTCGCCGCATCGGAGCCGACGCCTGCGGCGGCCTGGCGCTCCAGGGCCTCGCCCAGCAGGGCCTCGGCCTCGGCGTAGCGTCCCTGCTGTTCGGCCAGCTCGCCCATCTCGGCCAGGGCGCCGGCCAGGCCCATGCCGTCATCGCCCGGATGCGCGCGGCGCAGATCCAGGGCGCGCTGCAGGTGCGTCTGCGCCTGGTCGTACTCCCCCAGCATCTGGTAGGTCTGTCCCAGGGTGGTGCGGATGGCGGCCTCCACCAGCGGCTTGTCGGCGAAGCGCGCCCGCGTGGCCTCGCTGTCCTCCAGGCTGGCGGCCGCGGCGTCCAGCACCTCGCGCATGGACACGTCCTTGCCGCGTCCCGCCGCGGCCGAGGGCGCCACGGCGGCCAGCAGATCGTGGTTGAGGAAGTCGTTCACCGCCTGGGCGATGTCCGTCTGCCGCCGCGCCTCGTCGCGCTCGCTGCGCGCGACCTTCTCCGCCGCGCGCGCCCTCACCAGTCCGTACGTGGTGCCGGCCACGCCCAGCAGCAGCGCTGCGAACACCACGGCCACCGCGGTGGCCGCCGCGCGGTTGCGCCGGATCAGCTTGCGCAGGCGATAGGAGCGGCTGGGCGGCCGCGCGATGATGGGCTGGTCCTCCAGGTGCCGCTGGATGTCCTGGGCGAGCTCCTGGGGCGAACCGTAGCGCCGGTTGCGGTCCTTCTCCAGGCAGCGCATGACGATCCAGTCCAGATCGCCCTCCAGCTCGCGGGTCAGGCGCCGCGGCCCGGTGCCGCGCTGGGCCGCCACGTCGCTGGCGCCCTCGCCCAGACTGATCAGCCGCGTGCTGGGGCGCGGGGGCTCCTGCTCGCGGATGATGCGGCGCACGCCGTCGAACCCGGCCTTGCGCAGCTCCTCGGAATCGAACGGCAGCGCGCCGGCCAGGAGCTGATAGAGGATCACGCCCAGGCTGTACACGTCGGTGCGCGTGTCCACGTCCTCGCCCGTGAGCTCCGACTGCTCCGGACTCATGTACTCGGGCGTGCCGATGAGCTGCCCCATGGCCGTGAACATGGTGTCCGCGGTGAGCTGGTAGGTCATGGCCTTGGCCAGGCCGAAATCGATGATGCGCGGCGACGGCCCGCCGTCCAGATCGGCCACCAGGATGTTGCCGGGCTTCAGATCGCGGTGGATCACGGCCTTCTGATGGGCATGCTGCACGCCCTCGCACACCTGTTGGAAGAGCGCGAGCCGCGCCTGCGTGCCCAGCTTGCGCCGGTTGCAGTACTGGTCGATGGGCAGGCCGTGCACGTACTCCATGGCGAAGTACGGGCGGCCCTCCGGCGTGGTCCCGGCGTCGAAGATGCGGGCGATGCCGGGATGGTCCATGAGCGCCAGCGCCTGCCGCTCCGCGGCGAAGCGCGCCAGGATCTCCCGCGAGTCCATGCCCGGTTTGATGAGCTTGAGGGCCACGGTGCGACGCACGGGCTCGGTCTGCTCGGCCCGCCACACCTCGCCCATGCCGCCGCTGCCGATGCGCTCCAGCAGGCGGTAGGGACCCACTACGCCGCCCGCCTCGCGCGCAGCGGTGGAGGGGACCGTGGGCTCGGCCGGATCGGGAGAGGTGGGGAGGGTTTCGGGGTGGTCGTTGGACATGGGGCGAGACTAGCCGGGACGAGCGCTCGGCGCAATGCCGGACAGATATCATCCCTCTCTGATCGCCACTCAGGGATCCGCTGCGGCCCCCTCTCCCGGCTCGCACTCGTTGATGAGCACGCAGATGTTGGCCGCGGGCATGGTGATATAGCAGTAGTCCACCAGGCTGATGTGGTAGGCCGCCACGATCGTACTGCAGTAGTCCCGATGCTCGCTCGACGGCCGGGTGGGACACAGGACGGAGAGCAGCCACTCGATTTCCAAACGCTGCGTGAACCCGTACTCGGCCATCGCCAGATAGATGGCGGTCACCAGTTCATGGCAGAGCACACAGGGCGTCGCGGTGTCCCAGTCCGCCGTGAGCGTGATGTCGACCTGGTTGACGGTCCCGTCGTCCAGCTGGCACGTGCCGCCGAAGCCCGGCAGGTCGGGAGCCTGCACGTGGAGCATGAATCCGACCAGGCTCTTGTCCGCTTCCTCGGCTGCGCGATGCAGCACGCGGACCCGCTCCGGCGTCCCGGTCAGCAGCCTGGACTCGCCGCCGTACCGAAAGAGGTAGCTGCCGAACGCCAGCGGACCGCCCCCGGTGCGCACGGCGTGGGTCCCCACCGCGGCCGGCACCCATCCGACCCTACGCCCGCGCAGATCATGGATCCCGATCTCGTCCGCCGAATCCCGGATCTTGGCGTCGGGAGCGGCGATCTCGAGGGTAGCGACGCCGTGGAACGGATTGGGGTAGCCGGCGCGGAGGGCCGCCGTGGACGGTGGGGCCGCGTCGACTCCCACGGTGACGTTGCCGTACCGGCCCAGCGCATCCGTCTGCGTCTGGTAGGCCTGGAGGGGAACGGCGGAGCGGTCGATGAAGGTGACCGTGGCGCCTGCGACGGGCAGGCCGTCGGGATCCGTGACCACACCCCAGACGGAGGCGCCGAGATCCTCCAGATCCAGGACGGCGGCGACGGCAGTCTGAATCGGAAGCAGCGCGAGGAGGCAGAGAGCCGGACCGAGGATCCGAGCGGGATGCATGAGCCACTCCTTCCGCGTTGGAGGGCGGCCGG
>DAOTGJ010000104.1:0-3878 GCA_035447065.1 Candidatus Krumholzibacteriia bacterium | reverse complement strand
CCGCAGCCTTCGAGGGCGAAGGTGCGGTTCCCCAGGTAGGTCAGCGTGCCGCGCAGAGCCACGGCCTCGCCCTTGGCGGCGTGGGCGCGGGCGGTCGGCACGTGATCCAGGTCGGCCAACGCCCGGCCCGCCGCGTCCACGGGCCGCAGGGCGTAGCGGTAGGTGATCCCCGAGGCCGGCAGCCGGTCCTCCACGAGCACCTCGGGCGCCGCCACCGCCGCTGCCGGCTCCAGCTCCCGCAGCACCTCGGGCTTCCCGCAAGCGCCGGCCTCCGACCGCACCAGCTGCAGCCGCGCCCAGGCGCTCGGCAGGGCGGATCCGTCCGCGGCGATCCCCAGGAGGACCAGTCCGCCCGCATCGTCCACCACCCGCAACCGCACCTGCCCCTGGGCCACCCCGCCCAGAGCCACCACCCAGCACAAAATCAACAGCCAGACGCGCATCCATCCCCCTCGTTCCTGATGAATCATTGCAATATGATACCATACATTGAAAAATGCCACCACCCCGTTGCCTGGAAGCCCAGGGACTCGCGCAGCGACGAACGCCGGCCTCCCGAGCGAGACGAACAGACCCCCCTTCCGCAGCGCGCCTCGGAACGCGAAGCGATGCGGAAGGGGGGTCTGTTCGTCTCGCTCGGGAGGCTACTCGGCGATCGTCACTCCGCGAGCCCCTGGGCTCCCAGCCAACGCTCACATTCGATGGCCGCCATGCACCCGGTGCCCGCCGCGGTGATGGCCTGGCGGTACACGTGGTCCTGCAGGTCGCCGCAGGCCCACACGCCGTCCACCTCGGTGGCGGTGACGTTGGGCTTGGTGACCACGTAGCCGTTCTCGTCCGTGGTGAGCTGGCCGTCCAGGAACTGGCTGTTGGGCACGTGGCCGATGGCGATGAAGCAGCCCGTGACGGGCAGCTCCACGTCCGGGCCGCCCTGGGTGTCGGCCAGGATCAGCTTCTGGAGCAGGCCGTTCTCGTTGCCCACCATCGTCTTGATGGCCTTGTTCCAGGCGAACTCGATCTTGGGGTGGGCCAGGGCCCGGTCCGCCATGATCTTGCTGGCGCGCAGTTCGTCGCGGCGGTGGATGACCGTGACCTTGGTGGCGAAGTTGGTCAGGAAGAGAGCCTCCTCCATGGCCGTGTCGCCGCCGCCCACGATGGCGATCTCCTGGTCCCGGAAGAAGAAGCCGTCGCAGGTGGCGCAGGCGCTCAGGCCCTTGCCGTGGAAGTCGTTCTCCTCCGGCAGGCCCAGCCAGCGGGCCGAGGAGCCCGTGGCCAGGATCAGGCTGTGGGCCTTGTAGGTCTCGTCGCCCACGAAGACCTGGAAGGGGCGGGAGGAGAGGTCCACGCCGCGGACCGTCTTGCTGACCACCTGGGCGCCGAACCGCTTGGCCTGGTTGCGGAAGTGCTCGGTGAGCTCGGGGCCGGTGATGCCCTCGGGGAAGCCGGGGAAGTTCTCCACCTCGGTGGTGATGGTCAGCTGGCCGCCGGGCTGGTCGCCCTCGAACACCAGCGGCGGCATGTTGGCCCGGCTCAGGTAGATGGCGGCGGTGAAGCCCGCCGGCCCGGATCCGATGACGATCGACTTGTGGATCTGCTCGCTCATCGCGCGGCGCCCTCCTGGTCTGCGTGGTCCACCTCTGGAAGCCTCCCATGAGTAGGTCATCGGAGGTCGGGTGTCAACTGGCGCGGATTGATTCTTGACGACGGGCCTGGACGGTGTTTATTATTCGCGATTCGGGCCGCAGCCGCCGGTTGCGCAGCCCGCAGGAATCCGCCGATCCGAACCGTCCGTGGGGCGCCAGGTCCTGTTCAGGCATGGCAGCGCCCCGTTCCGTGTGGAGACGCCAATGTACGCGATCGTCAACATTCTGGGCCATCAGTTCCGGGTCGAGCCCGAGGCCACCATGCAGGTGCCCCTGATGGACGCCGAGCCCGGCAGCACCGTCACCTTCGATCAGATGCTGATGGTCAGCGACGGGGACAAGGTCTCCATCGGCACCCCGCTCGTCGCGGGCGCCAGCGTCACGGCCGAGGTGGTCCGCCACGGCCTGGGCGACAAGGTCCGCGTCTTCAAGAAGAAGCGCCGGAAGAACTACCGGCGCAACAAGGGCCATCGTCAGCCCTTCACGGAGATCGTCATCAAGAGCATTTCGGCCTAGCCAGCGCCGGACAGCAAGGAGCGAACCATGGCTCACAAAAAAGGCGTCGGCAGTTCCAAGAACGGTCGCGACTCCAATGCTCAGCGGCTGGGCGTGAAGCGCTACGGCGGCGAGTTCGTCACCGCGGGCAGCATCATCGTCCGTCAGCGCGGCACCAAGATCCACCCCGGTGACAACGTGGGCCGCGGCGGCGACGATACGCTCTTCGCCAAGATCGACGGCCGCGTCACCTTCGGGCGCTACAACAAGACCCGGAAGAAGGTCAGTGTCCTGCCCGAGTAGCAGCCGCGGCGGTTTCGAGACGGGAACCCATCCCCTCCGGGGGATGGGTTTCTCTTTTGGTGGGGGACGATGGGGAAGGACATCCATCCAGGGAGGCGGATCATGAGCGGTGTGTTGGTGGTGATCCCGGCCCGTTGGGCCGCGTCGCGGTTTCCCGGCAAGCTCCTGGCGGACCTCGGGGGCGAGCCCCTGATCGTGCGCACCTGCGAGCGGGCCGCGGCCATGGCCACGGCGGACCGCGTGCTGGTGGCCGTGGACGACGAGCGCCTCTACGCGGCGGTGACCGCCGCGGGCTACGAGGCCGTCATGACCGGCGAGCACGCCTGCGGCACGGACCGCGTGGGGGAGGCGGCGGCGGCCAGCGACGCCGAGATCGTGGTCAACCTCCAGGGCGACGAGCCCCTGCTGGACCCGGTGGACATGGACCGCACGGTGCACGCCCTGCACGAGGACGGCGAGGCCGACATCGCCACCCTGGCCCATCCCTTCGTGGACGAGCAGGAGTGGCGCGACCCGTCGGCCGTGAAGGTGGTCAGCGACGACTGGCACCACGCCCTCTACTTCACCCGCGCGCCCGTGCCCGGCGCCCATCCCGGCGGCGAGGGCGACGCCTGGCGCCTGGCCCGCCGCCACGTGGGCATCTACGCCTACCGGCGCGAGGCCCTGGCGCGCTTCCTGGCCCTGGCGCCGCACCCGCTGGAGAAGCGGGAGGGCCTGGAGCAGCTGCGGGGGCTCGCGGCGGGCCTGACCTACGCGGTGCGGCCGTCCCGCCGCCGGGGCCGCGGCGTGGACACCCCCGAGGACATGGAGCGCGTGCGCGCCCTCTGGCACGAGCAGTAGACGCGGCGGCGGACCCGGCCTTGGCAGCGGCGGGGCGGTGGTCTAGGATCGCCGCGCCCACCGGCACCCCTGAACGTTGGATCTCCCGGAGGAGCGGATCGGCATGGCCAAGTACATCTTCGTGACCGGCGGCGTGGTGAGCGCCTTGGGCAAGGGCATCGCGGCGGCGTCGCTGGGGCAGCTGCTGCGCTCGCGCGGGCTGAAGGTGGTGCTGCAGAAGTTCGATCCCTACCTCAACGTGGATCCCGGCACCATGAGCCCCTTCCAGCACGGCGAGGTCTTCGTGCTGGACGACGGCGCCGAGTGCGACCTGGACCTGGGCCACTACGAGCGCTTCACCGACACCACCCTCAGCCAGATCAACAACCTGACCAGCGGCGTGGTGTACGAGACCATCCTCTCGCGCGAGCGCAAGGGCGAGTACCTGGGCCGCACGGTGCAGGTGATCCCGCACGTGACCGACGAGATCAAGCGCCGCATCCAGCTCCCGGCGGACCGCGACCCCGCCGTGGACGTGGTCATCACCGAGATCGGCGGCACCGTGGGCGACTACGAGTCGCTGCCCTTCCTGGAGGCCATCCGCCAGTTCCGCCTGGA
>DAOTGJ010000103.1:0-4027 GCA_035447065.1 Candidatus Krumholzibacteriia bacterium | reverse complement strand
GCGTGGCGCCAGAGGGGCGGCACGGAGCTGAACGCGGCGGCGGTGTGGCCGGAGGGGAAGGAATGGGCGCCGCCGTTGGGGCGCTTGCGGTTGACCGGGGCCTTGATGGCCCACACGGCCGCGGCGGTCACGCCGAAGCTGGTGACCAGGTCCACCCCCAGCTCGCGGAACTCGGGGCGGTCCGCGGCGGCGCCCCAGCCGTAGAACGCCGCGCCCAGGCCGGCCACGCCCCAGCCGCTGCCGTAGAGGTTGCCGAAGTCGACGAGCCCGTCCAGGGCGGAGCCGTCCAGGGTGGTGCGGATGGCGCCGGCGTTCTCGTCGTCCAGGGCGGCCAGGCTGCCGGCGGCGCCCAGGCCCAGGATGACCCAGGTGGTGGTGGAGGTCAGCTCGGAGCGCCAGGTGGCGCAGGGCGACGTGCCGGGCGCCGGCAACGGCTCCGCGGCGCGGGCGGCGGCGGCGAGCAGGATCAACAGCAGGCAGAGGCGGCGCAACGGGGTCTCCTTCCAGGGCCGGGCGGCCCCGGGACAATCCCCCCTCGCCCCGCCGGGATCAAGCGCTGATGTACTCGGCTTCCGGATGGTGCACCACCAGGGCGCTGGTGCTCTGCTCCGGGTCCAGCTGGAACCCCTCGGTCAGGGCGATGCCGATGCGCTCCCACCCCAGCATCTCCGCCAGCAGCGCCTGCTGCTCCAGGTCCGGGCAGGCGGGGTAGCCGTAGCTGAAGCGGCGCCCGCGGTAGCGGCCGCGGATCATCTGGGCCGGGTCCGGATCGTCCTGGCCGGCGATGCCGATCTCCTCGCGCATCCTCTTGTGCCACAGCTCCGCCAGCGCCTCCGCGCTCTCCACCGCGAACCCGTGGGCCAGCAGGTACTCCTGATAGCTGTCGGCGGCCATGAGGGTGGCGCAGTGCTCGCTGGCGGCGGCGCCCATGGTCACCACGCTCACGCCCAGCACGTCGCGGTCCTCGCGGAACCAGTCGGCCAGACAGCGGTGCGGGGCCTGGGGCTGGCGGGGGAAGGTGAGGGTCCAGCGGGGGTCGGCGGCGTCGGGGCCGTCGAACACGTCCAGGTGCTCGCCGCGGCGGCGGCAGGGGAACCAGCCGTGGATGGCGGCGGGCTTGAGCCAGCCGTCCTTCAGCGCCGACTCCTTGAGCCGCGCCAGCGCCGGATCCACCTCATTGGCCATGAGCTTCTCGTACTCGCCCTTGGGCAGCCCGGCGCGGGTGTAGCCCCAGCGGCCCTTGATCAGGGCGGCGCGGTTGAGGTAGGTCCACACGTCGCTCAGCTCGATGCCTTCCGCCACGCGCGTGCCCCAGAACGGGGCGGTGGGCGCGGCCACGTCGGCGGGCATCTCCACATCGGCCAGGGCCACGGTCACCGGGGCGGCGGCGGGCTCCTCGGCCACGTCGTCGCGCGGGTCGGCCGGCGGCGGATCGCCGGCGCTGATGCGCTCGATCAGGCGCAGCCCGTCGAAGGCGTCGCGCGCGTAGTACACCTTGCCGTTGTAGAGCCGGCGCAGGTCCGATTCCACGTACTTCCTGGTCAACGCCGCCCCGCCCAGCACCACCGGCAGGTCGATGCCCTCGCGGTTGAACGCCTCCAGGTTCTCCTTCATCACGATGGTGGATTTCACGAGCAGCCCGCTCATGCCGATGGCGTGGGGCGCGTCGCGCTTGATGACCTCGATCATCTGCTCCACCGGGATCTTGATGCCCAGGTTGTCCACGTCGAACCCGTTGTTGGTGAGGATGATGTCCACCAGGTTCTTGCCGATGTCATGCACGTCGCCCCGCACCGTGGCGATGACGAACTCCCCGCGCGCCGACCCGCCGCTCTTCTCCATGTGCGGCTCCAGATGCCGCACCGCCGCCTTCATGGTCTCCGCGGATTTGAGCACGAACGGCAGCTGCAGCCGCCCGGAGCCGAACAGCTCCCCCACCTCCTGCATGCCCCCCAGCAGGATGGTGTTGATGATGGTCAGGGCGTCGTGGTCCTGCAGCGCCTCGTCCAGGTCGCTTTCCAGCCCCTTGGGATCCCCGGCCACGATGCGCTTGTGCAGCCGCTCCGGCACGGGCAGGTGCGCCGCGGTCTCGGCCACGGACGCCACGCCCTCGGATTCCAGCAGCACCTCCAGCGGCTCGCCGCGCGAGCGGTCGGCGTCGATCAGACGCTCGCAGGCGTCCAGCAGCTCGTCCGGGATGTCGGACGGTCCCAGGATCTTGCCGGCGTGGAGGATGGCGGCGTCCAGCCCCGCATCCAGCGCCCGATGCAGGAACACGCTGTTGAGCACGCGCCGCACCTTGGGCTTGAGCCCGAAGCTCACGTTGCTCAGCCCCAGCAGCGTGCGCGACCCGGGGATCTCGCGCTTGATGAGCCGGATGCCCTCCAGGGTGTCCAGGGCGCTCTCGTAGTACTCGGCGTCGCCGCTGCCCAGGGTGAAGGTGAGCGGGTCGAAGAGCATGTCGCGCGGGGTCAGGCCATATTCCGCCGCCAGCTTGGTCAGCCGCTTGGCCACCAGGAGCTTCTTCTCCGGCGTGCGGGCCATGCCCTCCTCATCGATGGTCAGCGCGACCACCGCCGCGCCGAACCGCCGGCACAGCTCCAGCACCTGCCGCGCCTTCCCCTCCCCGTCCTCCAGGTTGATGGAGTTGACGATGCAGCGCCCGCCCAGGCGTTCCAGCGCGGCCTCGATGGCCGGCGGCTCGGTGGAATCGATCATCAGCGGCGCCTGCACCTCGGTGTTGAGGCGCGGCATGAGGGCCTGCACGTCGGCTACCTCGTCCCGACCCACGTAGGCCAGGCACACGTCCAGCACGTGGGCGCCCTCGTCCTGCTGAGCGCGGGCCATGCCCACCATGCCGTCCACGTCGGCCTGGCCCTGGAGCTCGCGGAAGAGTTTCGAGCCGTTGGCGTTGGTGCGCTCCCCCACCAGCAGGGGCCGCGGCTCCTGGCTCAGGTCGGCGGTGGTGTAGAGGCTGCTCAGGGCTTCGAGCGGCTTGATGTCGCGGGCCTTGGGCGTGACGCCGCTGAGCCGGTCCGCCAGGGCCTTGAGGTGGCGCGGCTCCGTGCCGCAGCAGCCCCCCACGATGCTCACCCCGAACTCCTCCACGAACCCGCCCAGCACGTCGGCGAAGTGCTCCGGCGTGAGGTCGTACACCATCTTGCCGTTCACGTTGGACGGCATGCCGGCGTTGGGCAGCACGCTCACGGGCACGGGACTGTGGCGGCAGATGGAGCGCACGTGGTCCGTCATGGCGTCGGGCCCGGTGGCGCAGTTCATGCCCACCCAGTCGGGTCGCAGGGGCAGCACGGCGGCCAGGGCGGCCGTGGTCTCGGTGCCCAGCAGCATGGTGCCGGTGTTCTCCACGGTGATCTGGATGCCCAGGGGCACCTGCACGCGGCGGCTCGCCATGATGCGGCGCGCGGCGTCCACGGCGGTGCGGAGCTGGAGCAGATCCTGGCAGGTCTCCACGAGCAGGGCGTCCACCCCGCCCTCCAGCAGGCCGTCGATCAGGGTCTCGTACCCGGCGCGCAGATCCCGGAAGCCGATGTGGCCCAGGCTGGGCAGCTTGGTGCCCGGCCCGATGGAGCCGACCACGTAGCGCGGCTTGTCCGCGGTGGTGAACTGGTCGGCGGCGCCGCGGGCGATCCTGGCCGAGATCACGGCCAGCTCATGGGTGCGGTGGCCCTGGCCGTACTCGTCCAGCACGACGGGGAAGCAGCCGAAGCTGTTGGTCTCCACGGCGTCGCAGCCGGCGGCGAAGAAGTCGGCGTGGATGTCCGCGATGATGTCCGGGCGGGTGAGGTTCAGCCACTCGGAGCAGCCCTCGTGGCCGCCGAAGTCGTCCAGGGAGGGGTTGCGGAACTGGATGCCGGTGCCCATGCCGCCGTCGAGGAGGAGGGGGCGGGTGGGGAGGTGGGAGAGGAAGGTCATTGCGGCGGCTCCGGGTCGGGTCGGGTGATGGGTTGGTGGGGTAGTTTACTATGGATTTGGGGGGGAGGCTATTGGGTTGGGGGAAATTGACGGG
>DAOTGJ010000102.1:0-4116 GCA_035447065.1 Candidatus Krumholzibacteriia bacterium | reverse complement strand
TGGCCGTGGACCGCCTGGTGGACGTGATCGACAACCCCCTGAGCGTCTTCGTGGTCGTGGTCATGCTGCTGCTGTACCTGGTGGTGGGGGCGGCCATCGCGTGGTTGGCGTCGCGCGGCAGCTTCCTGTTCCTGGACAACGTGGCCCACCGGCGCGGGCGCGTGTCGGAGCCCTGGGACCGCCTGGGCCGCCTGGGCGACTCCCTCTTCGCCTGGCGCGTGGCCACCCAGCTGCTGATCCTGCCGGTGGCTCTCCTGTTGGCCGCGCCGCTGCTGGCGCTGGTCGCCTCGGCCTCCCATGCCGACGGCCTCTTCCGCGGCGTGGGCCTGGCCCTGGCCCTGCCCCTGGGCGCCCTGGGCCTGTTGCTGGGCCTGGCGGCCGCCTTCGTGGGCTTCTGCACCGACCAGTTCGTGGTGCCGCTCATGTACCGCCACGACGAGGGCATCCTCCCGGCCTGGGAGCGGTTCCTACCCCTGCTGCGGCGCGACCTGCCGTCGTTCCTGCTGGTGGCCGTGTTCTATCTGGCGCTCGCCATGGTGGTGTCGGCGGTGGTGGCGGCGGCAGGCGCCCTGACCTGCTGCGCCCTCTTCCTGGTGCTGGCCATCCCGTACGTGGGCACGGTGGTGCTGCTGCCGGTCTACGTCACCGCCCGCGCCTTCGGGCCCGAATTCCTGGCCCAGTTCGGCCCGGAGTTCGAGACCTGGCCCGCCGCGGACCCCGCGCCGGATCCCGAGCCCCTCCCGGAGGCCCCCGAGGATTCGGACCCGCCGCAGGACTGACCCCGCTTGCACATTCCCCACGACGCGGGCATGATCTCGGCCCGCGTCGTTCCCTTTTGCCTGTCCCACGGAGGACCGCCATGCGCCGCACCAAGATCGTCGGCACCCTGGGGCCCGCGAGCTGGACCCCGGACACCCTCGCCGAGCTCATCCGCGCCGGTCTGGACGTGGTCCGCCTCAACTTCTCCCACGGCGACCGCGCCTCCAAGGGCGAGCACATCCGCATGGTGCGCGAGGTGGCGGCGGAGCTGGACCGCCCGGTGGCCGTCCTGCAGGACCTGGCGGGGCCCAAGGTGCGCATCGGCACCTTCGAGGAGGGTTCGGTGACGCTGCGCTCGGGCCAGCCCTTCACCCTCACCTCCCGCGACGTCCCCGGCTGCGACGGCGAGGTGGGCCTGGTCTACAAGGACCTCCCGCAGGACGTGAAGGCAGGCGACACCCTGCTGCTGGCCGACGGCGCCCTGGAGATGACCGTGGACCGCATCGACGGCCCGGACATCCTCTGCCGCGTGGTGGTGGGCGGCGAGCTGGGCGGCAACAAGGGCATCAACCTGCCCAGCGGCACCATCAGCGCACCCATCCTGGACGAGAAGGACCTGGCCGACCTGCGCTTCGGCCTGGAGCAGGGCGTGGACTACGTGGCCCTGTCCTTCGTGCGCACCGGCGACGACGTGCGCCGCGCCCTGGAGGTGATGGAGGAGGCCGGCCGGCGCGTGCCGCTCATCGCCAAGATCGAGCAGCAGCAGGGGCTGGCCAACATCGAGGAGATCATGGCCCTGGCCGACGGCGTCATGGTGGCCCGCGGCGACCTGGGCGTGGAGATCCCCTTCGAGCGCGTGCCCACCATCCAGAAGCGCCTCATCGCCGCCGCCAACCGCGCCGGCGAGCCCGTGATCACCGCCACCCAGATGCTCAAGTCCATGGTGGAGAGCCCGCGTCCCACCCGCGCCGAGGTGTCCGACGTGGCCAACGCCGTGCTGGACGGCAGCGACGCCGTGATGCTCTCGGAGGAGATGGCCGTGGGCGCCTATCCGGTGCGCGCCGTACAGGCCATGGACCGCATCGCCCGCGCCGCGGAGGCGGAGTTCCCCTTCCGCACCTGGGCCCGGCGCTACGACGACGACGAAGGCCTGAGCGTGGACGAGGCCGTGGCCCGCTCCGCGGTGCGCACCGCCGCCTCCGTGCGCGCCGACGCCATCGTCACCCTCACCAAGACCGGCGGCACCACGCGCCTCATCGCCAAGTACCGGCCGGCCCAGCCCATCCTGGCCGCCACCGACGAGGAGCACACCTGGCGCGCCCTGTCCCTGGTCTGGGGCGCCGTCCCCCTGCTCACGCCAGCGGGCGACGACCTGGACGACCTGGTGACCACCGCCCTGGACCTGGCCGTGGCCAAGGGCCATCTGCGGCCCGGCCAGCGCGTGGTGGTGACCGCCGGACTGCCGCTGCGGCAGGCGGGCGGCACCAATCTGGTCAAGGTGGTCACGGTTCCAGGCCGGGCGGACTGAGCGCTCCCCGTACTTTTTCGTATCGTCCCGCAGGAACCGCACCACGGGCGCGTTCCGACCTCCGTTGCCGCCCATCGGACCGGAGGAGACCATGCGCCGAATCGTCCTCATCACCCTGCTGATCCTCGGAACCGCCGCCGCCGTCGCCCGGGCGGAGGCGGAGCCGTCCCCGTCTCCCGATCTCACCGGCGCCTGGGTCCTGGACAAGGACGCCAGCGACAACCCCACGGCGATGATGCCCTCCCGCAACGACGGGAAGGGCGGTCGGCGCAGCGGCCCGCCCCCGGGCGGGGGCCGCGGCGGACCCGGAGGCGGGGGCGGCGGCCGCGCCATGGCCGGCGGCGACGACGGCTCCCGCCGCGGCCGTCCCATGGAGGACCCGGGCAAGGCCCGCGAGCGCCTGACCATCTACCTGGACGGCGACGAGTTCAACGTGACCGACGGCAACGACCTCAGCACGGTCTTCGCCGTGGGCGGCCGGGCGTCCCAGGTGTGGACCCCGCGCGGCGCCTGCACTGCGAACGCCCTCTGGGAGGGGACGGTCCTGCGGATCGAGCTGTCCGCTCCCGAGGGCGGACGCGGCGGCGCCGAGCGCCTGACCTACGCCCTGGAGGACGATCGCCTCGTGGTCACGCGCACCGTGACGCCCCCGGGCGCCGACGAGGCCGTCACCCTGCGCAGCGTCTACACGCGGACCGCGGCGGATTAGAAGAGGGAGCCCTGCGCCACGCCCTCGCCGGCATCCGGCCGGGGCTCCACGCAGGCGGCGTCGTCCACGCGCGGATCGTTCACGCGATCGGAAACGGGGTGGGCGATCATCGACTCGGCAGGCATGGGGGCCAAGAGCCTGGCGAGTTCGGGATCGCCCACCTCGGCGTTCCACCAAGTCTCCAGATCCCCCGGCGCCACGATGACCGGCATGCGGTCGTGGATGGGCGCCATCAGCGCGTTGGCCTCGGTGGTGAGGATGGCGCAGGTGTGCAGGGGCTCGCCGCCGCCCGGCGGCGTCCAGCGTTCCCAGATCCCCGCGAAGCAGA
The DNA here is from genome assembly GCA_035447065.1 of Candidatus Krumholzibacteriia bacterium. Taxonomy (GTDB): domain Bacteria; phylum Krumholzibacteriota; class Krumholzibacteriia; order LZORAL124-64-63; family LZORAL124-64-63; genus CALEMW01. The sequence continues at coordinate 792 of DAOTGJ010000102.1, read as the reverse complement.
ATCCGGGCGCGTCCTTGGGGCGGAAGAGCCAGGGCCGCGAGCGCCGCCCGGCCCGCTTCCACTCGTAGAACCCGTCGGCGGGGATCAGGCAACGCCGCCGGCGGAAGGCGTCGCGGAAGGAGCGCTTCTCGTGCACGGTCTCGGCGCGGGCGTTGATGAGGCGGTTGCCCACGGCGGGCGTGTCGGACCAGGGCGGCACCAGGCCCCAACGGAAGCGGGCCGGCGCCGGCGCGGCGTCGGGCTCCGGCCGGGCCGCCGCCAGCACCGGCTGCGAGGGGGCCACGTTCCAGCGCGGCTCCAGCCCCAGCTCCGCGTCCAGCTCCCGATTCAGGCGCAGCAGCGACGCGATGTCCTCGGGCGACAGCGCCAGGGTGAAACGACCGCACATGACCCACCTCCGGAATCGAGGACTCACGTTCGGCCAGGATAGGCCGAAGAGAAGGGGGATGCCAGCCCGCCCCCCCTGCCGAGGAGTGGTCGTGCCCGACCGTCTGGACATGCTGAAGAGCCGCCTCTGGCGCTGGACCCACCCGGGCCGTCGGGTGGGACTCGCCTTGGGCGTGTTCGATTTCTGCCACGACGGCCACGTGAACCTGCTGCGCCGCGCCGCCTCCCGCTGCGACCGCCTGATCGTGGGCGTGCACACCGACGAGGCGGTGCAGGCCTACAAGGGCGTGCGCCCCCTCAACTCCAGTCTGGAGCGCCGCGCCCGCATCGCGGAGCTGGACCTGGCCGATGTGGTGGAGATCGACAGCGACCGCCTGCGCCTCTGCCGCCGCCACGGCGTGAACG
>DAOTGJ010000101.1:0-4215 GCA_035447065.1 Candidatus Krumholzibacteriia bacterium | reverse complement strand
AATCCGCCACCGTCTCCGTGTCGCCGGTATGGGGGTTGCGGGAAGGAATCCGCCCCAACCCGGAGATCAGCCCCCGCACAACGCCGACCCGCGCCCTCAGCTCCTCCAGCTCCGCCGCCTCCAGGAGCCCGGCCTCCTCCGCTCGCGCCAGCAGCCGCGTGGCGGCATTGTCGCAGCGCAGGGAGAGGCGGTGCTCGGCTCGCGAGGTGAACATGCGGTAGGGCTCGGAGATCTCCTTGGTGTTCAGGTCGTCCACCAGCACGCCCAAGTAGGCCTCGTCGCGACCCAGAATCATGGGCGCCAGCCCCTGCAGGGTCCGTGCGGCATTGAGCCCAGCCATCAGCCCCTGGCCCGCCGCCTCCTCGTAGCCCGACGTCCCCAGGATCTGTCCGGCCAGCCACAGGCCCTCCACCGGGCCGGATTCCAGAGAAGGCGTGATCTGCCAGGAGGGGATGCTGTCATACTCCACCGCGTAGCCGTAGCGCAGGAAGCGGGCATGCTCCAGGCCGGGAATGGTGCGGACCATGGCCTCCTGCACGTCGCGCGGCAGGCTGGTGCTGATGCCGTTGACGTAGATCTCAGGCGTGTCCAGGCCCTCTGGCTCCAGGAAGATGGTGTGGCTCCCACGGTCCGGGAACCGCACCACCTTATCCTCGATGGACGGGCAGTACCGCGGCCCCGTGCCCTGGATGGCCCCGGCGTAGAGCGGGGAGCGATCCAGATTCCGGCGGATCAGATCATGGGCCGCCTCCCCCGTGACCGTGGTCCAGCACACCACCTGGTCGGGCGCGAAGTCGCGGGTGAAATGGGAGAAGGGGCGGGGATCCGGATCGCCCGGCTGGACCTCGAGGCGGTCATAGTCCAGCGAATCGGCATGGAGGCGGGGGGGCGTGCCGGTCTTCAGGCGCAGCAGCTCGAACCCGGCCTCGCGCAGCGATCCGCTCAGCTCCGAGGAGGCCGCGGCCCCCTCGCGCCCGCCGGGGGTGCGGTCCTCGCCCACATGCATGAGACCGCCCAGGAAGGTGCCCGAGCAGAGGACCACCCGGGGCGCCAGCAGCTCCCGGCCGTCGGCCAGGCCCACCCCCAGCACGCGGCGACGGGCACCGGAGGGCTCGGTGAGCAGGCGGGCGGCGTCGGCCTCCAACACGCTCAGCCCCGGCAGTCCGGCCACGAAGTCCGCCATGGCCGCCTGGTAACGGTGCTTGTCCGCCTGGGCCCGCGGCGCCTGCACCGCCGGCCCCTTCCGCCGGTTCAGGACGCGGAACTGGATCCCGGTCCGGTCGATGACACGGCCCATCACCCCGCCCAGGGCGTCGATCTCCCGCACCAGGTGCCCCTTGCCCAGGCCGCCGATGGCCGGGTTGCAGGGCATGCGGCCCACCTCGCGGGCGTCGTGGGTGACCAGGACCGTGGCCAGCCCCAAGCGCGCGCCGGCGTGCGCGGCCTCGATGCCGGCATGGCCGCCGCCGACGACGATCACGTCAAAACTATTTAAGTTATTATTTTGCAATTATTTACCAACACAGAACTTGGAGAACACTTCGCCCAGCAGCCGCTCGCTGTAGACCCGGCCCGTCACCTCGCCCAGGCCCTGCAGGGCCGGAGCCAGCAGCGAGGCCACCACCTCGTCGGGAGCGGCGCCCAGGGCCACGGTGCGCACCTCGGCCAACGCGCTCCTCGCCTCGTCCAACCGCTCCCGATGGCGCTGCGCCAGAGCCCGGCCGGTGCGCGCCACCTCGTGCATGCGCTCGGTCTGCACGGCGGCCACCATGGCGGCCTTCAGGTCGTCGATCCCCTCCCCCGTGCGCGCCGACACGCGCAGAGCGCCGGCCGGGGTCACGGCCCGCGGCGCCAGGTCCGCGCGGGTGGCCACCGCCAGAACGGTCGCATCGGTCCGCGGCGGTTCCGGCACGGCGGGGTCGTCCAGGGGCCGCAGCCAGAGCACCAGGTCCGCGGCGGCCAGAGCTTCATGGGTGCGGGCGATGCCCGCCGCCTCCACGCGACCGGCGGCGTCGCGCAGGCCCGCCGTGTCGTGGAGATGGAAGGTGACGCCGTCCAATTCCACGCGGGCGCTCACCACGTCGCGGGTGGTGCCGGCGTCGGCGTCCACCAGGGCGCGCTCGCGGCCCAGCAGCGTGTTGAAGAGGGTGCTCTTGCCCGCGTTCACCGGGCCGGCGAGCACGGTGCGCACGCCGTCGCGCACGCGACGGCCGGCCTCGGCGTCGGCCAGCAGCGCATCGAGGGCGCGCAACGCCCCGTCGAGCACGGAAACCACGCGCGACCGCGGCACGTCCACGTCCTCGTGCTCGGAGAATTCCAGGGATCCCTCCAGCGCCGCCAGCAGCTCCAGCAGCGGCGCCTCCACCGCCGCCACCTCGGCGCGCAGCCCGCCGCGCAGGCGGGCCAGGGCGGCGCGGGCGGCCAGTCGGTCCTCGGCGTGGATGAGGTCGGCCACGGCCTCGGCCTGGTCCAGGGAGAGGCGGCCGTGCAGGAAGGCGCGGCGCGTGAACTCGCCCGGTCCGGCCTGGCGCGCGCCGGCGGCGAGGCACGCCTCCAGCACCAGCGCGGCCGGCACCGAGCCGCCGTGGCAGAAGAACTCGGCCACGTCCTCGCCGGTGTAGCTGTGGGGCGCGTGCATGGGGAGCAGCAGAACCTGGTCCAGGGCGTCGAGGCCGTCGGGGCCGCGCACCACGGTCAGGACCGCGCGGTGCGAGGATTCGGGCGCGAGGCGGGAGGCGGGAGCGTCGCACACCGCGGCCGCCACGCGCAGGGCCGCCGGACCGCTCACGCGCACCACGGCCAGGCCGGCGGCGCCGGGCGGCGTGGCCAGGGCGGCGATGGTGGCGCCGTCGGCCTCGCGGGGCTTGTCCATGCGTGCCTCCTCAGAGACGGAACGGGGGCCGCGCCGCGGCGCCGCCCCCGTTCCCGATCGTCCAGCGAACGGTCAGTGGCGCGGCTCGTCCGGCTCCGAAGGCGGATTGTCCGCGCCCTTGTCCACGCAGATCACCACGCGTCGGTCCATGCCCTGGCCCACCGTATAGGTGTGCAGGCCGTCGACCTCCGCCACCTCCATGTGCACCACGCGCCGGTCGCGCGCGTTCATGGGCGGCAGGTGCTCCTCGTCGCCCGACTGCTGCACGCGGCCGATGGCGTCCTGGGTCAGACGCGTGAGCTTGCCGTCCTGGCGCTGGCGGTAGTTGTTGATGTCCAGATCCAGGGGCAGGAACTCGCCCGTGGCCTTCTGGTTCAGCCGCTCCACCAGGTGCTGCACCGAGGTGATGGCCGAGCTGCGCCGGCCCACCATGGCCTCCACGCTGTCGGCGTCCACCACCACGCGCACGGGCAGGCGCCCGTCGTCGTTCTTCTCCAACAGACGCACGCTGGACATGAAGCCGCAGCGCTGGAGCAGCTCGCCCGTGAGCTCCTTCACGGTGGCGTCCGTCTGGTCCACCGAGGCCGCCGCCACGCGGGCGGTGGTCTGGGACACGGCGATGGGCTCGCCCGTGGGCGGCAGCGGGGTCTCCGGCTGGGGCTTGGTCACGGGTTCATCCCTTTCCACGGTTGCGGCGGCGGGCCGCTCCTCGCGCGGACGACGCTCCCGACGGGTGCGGCGCTGACGCGGGAGGCGGTTGCCGTCCTCGTCGAACTGCGGGCCGAAGTCGTCGGCGTCGTCCCGCGTGATGGTGTTGCCGTCCACCTCGGGACCGTCGTCGGCGGGCAGGCGGTTGCCGTCCACCTCCACGACGGCGGCGGCCTGCACGGCGTTGCCCTCGGCGGGCTCGCCTTCCCCGCCACCCTTGCGGCGGCGGCGGCCTCCCCGACGGCGGCGGCGGCGGCGGGCCTCGCCGTCGGCGTCGTCGCCGTTCTCGTCGCCGCCACGGGGGCGGCTGTCGGCGGCGCGGGTCTCCTGCCTCTCCGGACGCTCGGCGCGGTCGGGACGCCCGGATCGCTCCGTGCGCTCCGGACGCTCCGGGCGTTCGCGGCGCTCGCGACGGGGCGCGGCCTCCTGGGCGGCGGACGCCTCCTCCCCCTCGGGGCGGCGGCGGCGGCGGCGGGAGCGGTCCTCGTCGCCGGCGGCCTTGCGCTCGTCGCGGGGGCGGCCCCCGCGCGCATCGGCGCGGGCCTCGTCGTTGCGGTCGTTGCGGTCGTTGCGGTCCCGGCGCTCGCGGCGGCCGCCGCGCTCGCCCCGGTCCCTGCCGTCGCGGTCACGGTCGC
>DAOTGJ010000100.1:0-4332 GCA_035447065.1 Candidatus Krumholzibacteriia bacterium | reverse complement strand
ACGGAAAGGGCCGCCCCCGTGAGGGAGCGGCCCTTCCCGTCTCGGTCGTCTGATCGTGACGACTAACGGAAGGAAGCCTTGAGCTGGCCGAAGCTCACGTCCTCGTTGGAGACGGAGCAGGTGTCGTTGGCCTCGCCCGGAGTGTCGTGGGTGCAGAGGTTGAAGTCGCCGATCAGCCAACCGGCGGGGCAGTACAGCACATGGCCGGGCACGAAGGTGCCGTCCGGGCCCACCTCGTCCATGCCGTAGTACATGTCCTCGGCGCCCGGGGTCTCGATGATGGACAGGCTGGTGTAGACCGTGGTCCAGGGGGTCACGTCCAGCACGCCGTCGTCGTTGGTGTCCAGGTCGTCGCCGTCGGCGCCGGTGAAGCCCGCCACCAGCATGTGCGTCACGTTGTCGCTGTTCTCGAAGTTCAGGTTGCCGGTCGCGTCGATGGAGCCGCAGGTGCCGGAGAAGGTGGTCTCGCCCATGGCGAAGTAGCCGTCGGCCTGGATCATGAAGCCGTCCAGGGAGACCACGGCCTCGATGGTGCCGCTGCCGCCCGCGCCGTCGCCGATGACCAGGTAGGTCAGGCCGTTCAGGGACTCCATGGGGTCGCCGGCCAGCTCGAAGTACTCGTCGTTGTCGGTGCCGCCCTGGTCGATCCGGATCTCGTTGATCTGCAGAGCGAAGGCGGGCAGAGCCAGCGCCAGCAGCGCCAGGACCGTGAACATCTTCTTCATTCCAACCCTCCTGAGTCGATGAGGAAACTTAGGTTTCGGGAGAATTATAGCACATTGGTGCGCAGATGCCACCCCTTAATGGGATTTTCGCACGAGGGCGTCGTGCATTCCGCCCAGGGCGCGCGGCAGGATCTGGGCGAACCTCAGATCGCCGAAGGCCGCCGGCTGCAGGGCCGTGATCTCGTCGCGGCTCAGGCCCTGGGCCATGGCCTTCTCCACCACCTCGCGCAGCCGCTCGAAATACCCCGCCATCATGGGGATGGCCGTGCGGTCGGTCACCTCGCCGTGGCCGGGCACCAGGATGGTGTCCTCGTCGCCGATGTCCGCCAGCCCGCGCAGCACCACGGGCCAGTTCAGGGGGTCGCAGCCGCCGTCCATGTCCACGAACCCGTGCAGGCGATGGAACACCAGGTCTCCCATGTGGACCAGGTTCAGCTCCGGGATGAAGACCACGGCGTCGTTGTCCGTGTGGCCGGGGCCGTGGTGGCTGAGCTCCAGGGTGCGGTTCCCCAGGTCCACGGTGAGCCGGTCCGTGAAGGTGCGGGTGGCCTGGTAGTGGGCCGGGGTGAGCTCGGCGCGCAGACGGGCGGCCTCGGCGGCGCCCTCTTCGCCCTCGCCCGCGCGCTGGTCCAGCCACTGGCCGCCCTGGCCGGACAGGAAGAGCGCGGAGCGCGGCTGAGCATTGGCGTGGGCGATGACCTGCTCCACGCCCCCCGCCAGGCGCAGGTGGCCGTTGCCCCCGATGTGGTCGCCGTGATGGTGCGTGTTCACCAGGGTGCGCGGGGCGCCGGCTGTGTCTACCGCCAGGGCGCGCAGGGCGTCGGTCACGCCGATGACCTTGCAGTCGATCAGCGTCACGCCGGCGCTGGTGTCCAGCAGCAGCGAATTGCCGCCGTCGCCGAGCAGGGCCCAGGCGCCGTCGCGCAGGGGTTGCACGGTGAGGTCCGCGGCGCGGGCGGTGCGGGGGAAGAGGCCGGGCCCGAGGGCCAGGCCCGCGGCGGCGGTGGCGGCGAGGCCGCAGAAGCGTCGTCGGGTGAGCATGGTGGTCCTCCGCGGAAAGGGGTGGAACGGCACACCATACGCCCGATCCGCGCCGTCCGCTGTTGGGCGAACGCGCCCGGTGGTGTACAGTGGTGGGCCGATCCGTGAACCCCGCGCACCCCTTCCGGAGGACCGCATGTCCCAGACCACCGCCAACAACCCCGGCTGGAACTTCAGCCGGGCCTTCTGGACCGCCAACGGCGTGGAGCTGCTGGAGCGCGCCGCGTGGTACGGCGTGTTCGTGGCCATCACGCTCTACCTGAGCCGCATCCTGGGCTACACCGACGTGCAGGCGGCCACGGTGTCCGGCATCTTCTCCGCCGGCCTCTACCTGCTGCCCACCTTCAGCGGCGCCTACGCGGACCGCATCGGCTTCCGCAACGCGCTGCTGCTGGCCTTCGGCCTGCTGACCGTGGGCTACGCGGGCATGTGGGTGCTGCCCACGCTCATCGAGAGCAACGGGCTGGCCCAGTACGGGCGCGAGGTCACGTTCACGGGCCTGGAGCAGAGCTCCTACAAGTGGCTCTTCGTGCCGGTGATGCTGGTCATCATGGTGGGCGGGTCGTTCATCAAGTCGGTGATCACGGGCACCGTGGCCAAGGAGACCACGGAGGCCAACCGCGCCCGCGGCTACTCCATCTTCTACGCCATGGTCAACGTGGGCGCGTTCAGCGGCAAGACCATCGTCAAGCCCCTGCGCGTGAGCATGGGCAACGAGGGGCTGATCGTCCTGAACCTCTTCGCGGCGGGGATGACGGCGCTGGCGTTCGTGCTGGTGCTGATGTTCTTCAAGAGCCGCCGGTCCGAGGGCCAAGGCAAGACCGTGGCCGAGATCTGGCGCGCGCTGGTGGCGGTGTGCTCCAAGGCGCGGCTCATCATCCTGATCCTGATCATCACCGGCTTCTGGATGGTGCAGCACCAGCTCTACGCCACCATGCCCAAGTACGTGCTGCGCATGGCGGGCGAGGGGTCGTCGCCCAGCTGGTACGCCAACGTGAACCCGGCGGTGGTGGTGCTCACGGTGGGGCTGGTCACGCAGCTGCTGCGCAAGCGGTCGGCGCTGACCAGCATGACCATCGGCATGTTCATCATGCCGGTGTCGGCCTTCTGCATGGCGGCGGGCAACATGTTCGGCGGGCAGGAGATCCTGGGCTGGCACCCGGTGGCTGTGATGATGATCGTGGGCATCGCCTTCCAGGGCTTCGCGGAGAGCTTCATCTCGCCGCGGTTCCTGGAGTACTTCAGCCTGCAGGCGCCCAAGGGGGAGGAGGGGCTGTACCTGGGGTTCAGCCATCTGCACTCGTTCATCTCCTCGCTGCTGGGGTTCGTGACCTCGGGCTTCCTGCTGGAGAAGTTCTGTCCCGAGCCCAAGACGCTCTCGCCGGAGATGCAGCAGGCGCGCCTCGACGCCCTGGCGGGCCACACGCCCATGCCGGAGGCCTACGCCCACGCGCACTACATCTGGTTCGTGTTCGTGGGGATCGCCCTGTTCTCGGCCGTGTCGCTGATCATCTACGGCCGGGTGACCGCGCGCCTGGACCGCGGGGCCGCGGCCTGATGTTCCTGCGCCGATGCCTCCTGGCGGCGGCCGTGGTCCTGGGGACCGCGGCCGCCGTCGTCGCGCAGCCCACGGCGCGCTTCATCGAGCGCGAGCCCAACCTCTGGCTGGAGACCCTGGACTGGGGCGGCCAGGGGCCCGACGTGCTGCTGCTGGCGGGGCTGAACCACACGGCGCACATGTGGGAGGACTTCGCGCCGCGGCTGCTGTCGCGGGCGCGGGTCACGGCGTTCACGCGGCGGGGCTGGGGGGCGTCGAGCCACGCGGCCCAGGGCTACACGCCGGGGGAGCTGGCGGCCGACGTGCTGGCCGTGTGCGACTCGCTGGGGCTGGACCGTCCGGTGCTGGTGGGCTGCTCGGTGGCCGGCGCGGAGATGGCGCTGGCGGCGTCGCGCCGGCCCGGCGGCTTCCGCGGCTTCGTGTTCCTGGACGCGGCCTACGACCACAGCCTGATCGCCGAGATCTCCGAGCGCGCGGCGCCGCCGCGGCTGCCGCGGCCCACGCGGGAGGAGCTGGCGTCGCCGCAGGGCGTGGGGGAGTACTTCCGGCGCACGCGGGGCTACGCCCTGCCGGAGGCGGAGGTGCTGGCCCTGCACGCCTTCACGCCCACGGGACACCTCAAGGACCGCAACGCCTCGCCGCTGGCGGAGTCGCTCATCGTGGCGGGCATGCAGCCGCCGCCGTTCCAGGCCCTGGACGCGCCCGTGCTGGCGATCTACGCCAAGCCCACGGTGGCGTCGCTCTTCCCCGACCGCTCCGCCTTCACCGCCGCGGACCTGGCCGCCGCCCGCACCCGCGTGGACCTGCTACGGGAGATGCTCGCCGCCCAGGTGGCCGCCTTCGAGGCCGTGGTGCCCCAGGCCTGGATCCAGGTCTGGGACGGGGCCAACCTCAACCTCCCCCTGGCCCATCCCTACAAGGTGGGCGTGGTGCTGCGGCCCTTCCTGGATTCGCTGCCCGTGGAGCCCGTCGCCGCGGACAGCCTGGGGGTCGACGCGGTCCGCTGAC
>DAOTGJ010000099.1:0-4405 GCA_035447065.1 Candidatus Krumholzibacteriia bacterium | reverse complement strand
TGTCGTCGGGGATGCTGAAGGGGGTGACGGATCGGCTCTGGTCGGTGAGGGATGTCTTGGGAGAGCGGATCTTCAGGACGCGGATGGATCTGCCTGATTGCTGGAATCGGTACTATGAGCGATCCGTTTCGACGGTCGGGCTCGGTCGCAATCGTCATCATACTCTGAAGTACGCCTATTGAAGAAGGCGCCCACCCGAGGGTGGACGCCTTTGGAGCCTTCAGGAACATTTTCAGGGGCACAACTTATCAGTCTATGGCCAGGACGTAGCCGATGTCGTCGCCCGCGATCTCCTCGGTCACACCATCGCTGAACGCCGTCTCCCAGGTCTCGTTGGGGCCGGCGGACAGGACGAAGACCTTGTGGCGCACGCTGCCGGTGTAGCGGCCGCCCGGGCAGTAGCGGGTGTTCACCACGTAGGCGTTGCCCCAGGGGTCGTTGAAGTCGTAGGCGTCCACGTAGGGTCCGCGCCAGGAGTCGCGGCCGCTGGTGGGCCAGTCCTGGTTGGCCTGGTCGTAGCCGCTGGTGCCGGAGTCGTCGTCCGGGTTGTTGTAGTACAGGTAGTCGCCCAGGCGCTTGGCGTTGCCGTAGGTGCCCCAGTTGCGGGCGCCGGCGTCGGCGCCGGAGCCGGCCGCGTTGGGCACGGTGTTGCTGGTGATCACGCGGTCGATGCCGTTGCCGGTCGGGCCGTTGGCGTTGGTGTACGGCCAGCGGCTCACGTCCTTGTAGTAGCTCAGGATGGCGTTGGCGATGGTCTCGGTCTCGGACTGCGCCTTGCTCACCTTGGCGTCGCTCAGATGGCGGTACACCATCGGGCTGATCACCGCGGCGAAGATGCCGATGATGGCCACCGCGATGACGATCTCGATCAGCGTGAATCCTGCTTCTCTGTTCCTGTTCCTCATGGACATTGGATCCTCTCCCCTTTGTGAGACTCTCGTCGGGATTCGGCATGGGACCGGGGCGGGCCCGGCGCGCGTCTCCGTGAACGGGACGCGGTCTCCTCTTTGCACCGTTGTCTTCGACGGATCCTCAGAGGGCTTGAGGGGAAAGATGCGGAACTTTGGAGGAATGCTCAGGAGCGGTCAGAACCCGAAGCCGTCGAGCTCGGGGCCGCCGCCGTGCCGGGCGGTGGCGTGGCAGGTCACGCAGCTCAGGGGCGAGGCCAGGGCATGGTCGGCCTCATGGCATTTGAGGCAGAGCTGGCGCTGATCGGGATCGCCGTAGGGGTTGGGCAGGGGATAGGAGCCGGAGGCCAGGCCGTCCTGGCCCAGGGTGGCCACGCGGGCGTCCCAGCGCAGGGCCGCGGGGGCGCTGGTGGCGTGGGCGCGGTGGCAGGTGAGGCAGGCCACGCGGGCGTCGGGGCCGGGGCCGGCGGTGGCGTCCACGGCGGCGCCCGGCGCCTCGAAGGGGACCTGGGGCAGGTAGGCGGTGGCCGCGCTGCCGCCGTCCGGGTCGGCCTCGCCCAGGTACTCGTCGTAGCGCTGGGCCCAGTCGCCGCCGAGGTCGGCCTCGTAGGGGTGCTCGAAGCGGGCGGTTCCCACCACGTCGTGATAGAACCCGTGGCAGTTGGCGCACCAGTCGGACATGCCGGACCGGTAGGCGCTGTGGGCCGTGGGCGATTCCCCCGCGCCGGCCAGGGCCAGGGGCAGGCCTTCGGCCTCGGGGGCGGGGAAGAGGAACTCGTAGAGGCCGCCCTGCACCGGTCCCGCTCCGTTCAGCATGCGGAACGAGGCGTTGCCGTGGGGGTCGTGGCAGCTCGTGCAGCCCAGCTCCGCGGACGGGAAGGTACCGCCGGGGGCGGAGGGCCGGTCCGGGTCCGCCACCAGCCCCGCCCCGGGCGCCACGATGGAGTGGCCCGCGTGGTGGCCGCCCACCGACGGGGCCGAGGGCCGCGGGTCGTCGTTGAGCTCGTCCTCCAGCAGGAACACGAAGTTGCCGGCGCCCAGCTCCGGCGGCGGCAGCAGGGGCGTGCCCCCGAAGACCGGCTGCGCGCCGGCGCCGTGGCAGGAGAGGCACACGTCGCTGGCGGAGAGGCCGCGCAGGAGGGCGTCGGCGGTGGAGAGGCCGTCGTCGTGCATGACGTGGCAGCCGGCGCAGCTCGCCACGCCCTGATCGTGGAACGCCAGGACCCCGGAGGGCATGAGCAGGAGGGCCGCCAGCAACGCGGCGGCGGCGGTGGGATGCGGTCGCTCCGGATGGAGGCGCATGCTTCCTCTCGGGATGGCGTGACGGGCGGTCGCATCGATGATAACACATGCTCGACGCCGGGGACAGGGGGGCGCGCCGGTTGTTCCGCCGCTCCCCGCGCGCTATGTTCCGACCGACCGCGGGGAGCCCATCCCCGCGCCCAACCCGATCCCGGGAGCCGATCCTCATGCGGAACGCCACCCTCGCGGCCGTCCTCGGCCTGATCCTGCTCGCGGCGGCCGCCGTCGCGGCGGAGCCCTTCACCCTGGAAGCCTTCCTGGAGACCCCGGTCCTCTCGGACCCCGTGGTCTCGCCCGACGGCGCCCACGTGGCCTGGACCCGGCGCGTGCGCGACCTGGAGGAAGACGAGTACGTCCGCACCCTCTGGCTCGCCGAGGCCCGCGGCGGCGCCTCCCGCCGCGTGACCTGGGACGACGGCTTCCGCGGCGGCGCGGCCTGGCGGCCCGACGGCGCCCTGAGCTACCTGGCCAAGCGCGGCGACAAGACCCAGGTCTGGATCAACCCCCTGGACGGCACCGAGGCCCGCCCGGTGACGGACCTGCCCGACGGCGTGCACGCCTACTGGTGGTCCCCCGACGGCACGCGCCTGGCCGTGCTGGCCCCCCCGGCCGCTCCGGAGGAGGAGAAGGACGAGCGCGCCGATTGGATCGTGCGCGACCGCATCGAGGACCCCGCGGAATACGACCAGCTCTGGGTGGTCCCCGTGGAGCCCGACGCCCCGTCCGCGGCCGACCCCCTGCAGATCACGTCCGCGCCCCTGAACATCCACCACGCCGCCTGGTCGCCCGACGGCGCCGTGCTGGCGGTGACCTACAACGAGCGCTTCAGCGGCCTGGTGGACGAGGAGCAGCGCGTGGGCCTGGTGCCCGCGGCCGGCGGCGAGCTGCGCCGCGTCAGCGATCCGCAGCGCCATGCGTCCCTGGCCGGCTGGTCCCACGACGGCCGCCACCTGGCCTGGTTCGCGGACCGCGACGCCGACCTGCGCGCCTACCTCAACAAGACCGCCCTGGTGGTGGCCGACGCCGACGGCGCCAACCCCCGCCGCATCGCCCCGGACCTGGGCGGAGACCTGAACGGCTACGCCTCGGTCCCCACGGATCCGCCCGCGTGGTCCGCCGACGACCGCTGGATCCTCACCACCGTGGCCCGCGGCCGCGACCTGGACCTCTTCCGCATCCGCGTCAGCGACGGCCGCGCCGAACCGGTGGCGGAGCCCGGCGCCAACATCGGCGCCTTCTCCCTGGCCGGCGGCACCCTGGCCTGGCTGCAGAGCAACCAGCACCGACCCGGCTCCGTGTGGGCCGCGCCCGCCGGCAAGCCCGCCAAGGCCCGCCTGCTGGCCACCACCGACGACGCCGTGGCCGCGTACGACCTCCGCCCCCCCCTGCGCCTGGACCTGCCCGGCGCCGACGGCCTCACCGTGGAAGGCTTCCTCTTCCTGCCCCCCGGCAAGACCGTGGACGACGGCCCGTTCCCCTTCATCATGGAGATGCACGGCGGCCCCTACTCGCGCTACGGCGACGCCTGGACCACGCGCTACCCCTGGCAGGTGCTCAGCCACCGCGGCTACGCCGTGTTCATCGCCAACCCGCGCGGCGGCACCGCCTACTCCCAGGAGTTCCTGCGCGGCGTCTACCGCAACTTCGGCACCGACGACTACCGCGACCTCATGGCCGCCTGCGACGCCCTGGTGGACATGAAGATCGCCGATCCCGACCGCATGGGCTTCACCGGCTACAGCTACGGCGGCCTGAGCACCAACAACGTGATCTCGCGCACGGACCGCTTCCGGGCCGCGGTCTCCATCGCCGGCATCTTCAACTACGTGTCGGCCATGGGGCAGAACAACCCGCAGCTCTTCATCGACAGCTACGACCGCCCCTGGGATCACGACCTGCAGCGCCTCTGGGAGCACAGCCCCGCCTCGCGCATCGCCCAGGCCGTGACCCCCACGCTCATCATGCACGGCACGGAGGACGAGCCCGTGGATCCGCGCCAGTCCATCGAGCTGTTCACCTACCTGCAGCTCAACGGCGTGCCCAGCCGCCTGGTGCTCTACCCGGGCGAGAACCACGGCATCAACCGCCCCAGCCACATGCTGGACTACGAGACCCGCGAGCTGGAATGGTTCGACCACTACCTGCTGGGGGACGAGGAGGCCGAGGGGGCGGCGGCGCCGGTGCCGGTGGAGCCG
>DAOTGJ010000098.1:0-4672 GCA_035447065.1 Candidatus Krumholzibacteriia bacterium | reverse complement strand
GACGCCCTGACCGGCGTGCTGCCCCCGGACCGCCCGGTGCTGCTGATCGTGTTCGACGGGGAGGTGACCGGCGGCGAGCTGCGCGCCGGCGACGACGCCGCCGACGCCGGCTGGTTCCATCCTTCGGCCCTGCCCGGGCCCATCGCCTTCTCCACCCACCGCAGGATCCTGCGGGACCTGGGCGCCGTGGACTTCCCCCGCGAGGAGACGCCATGACCCGCGTGCGCACCGCCGTGCTGCTGTCCGGCAGCGGCCGCACCCTGGACAACCTGCTGCGCCGCAGCGCGGGGGGAGACCCGCCGGTGGAGATCGTGGCCGTGGCCTCCAGCCGACCCGACGTGCGCGGCGTGGCCATCGCCCACGAGGCCGGCGTGCCGGTGGAGATCTTCCGCCGCAAGGACCACGCGGACACCGCCGCCCACAACGCGGCCCTCAACGCCTGGCTCCGCGAGCATCGCCCCGAGCTCCTGGTCCTGGCCGGCTACCTCTGCTTCTACCAGCGCCCGGACTGGTTCCGCGGCCCCATCCTGAACATCCACCCCGCCCTGCTGCCCCGCCACGGCGGCCAGGGCATGTACGGCGACCGCGTGCACGCCGCCGTCCTCGCCGCCGGCGACACGGAGTCCGGCTGCACCGTCCACCACGTGACCGACGAGTACGACGCCGGCGGGATCATCGCCCAGCAGCGCGTGCCCGTCCTGCCCACCGACGACGTCCACACCCTCGCCGACCGCGTCTTCGCCGCCGAGTGCGAGCTCTACCCCCGAGTGATCGCCGAGGTGGCGCGGGAGATCCTCATGCGCCGCCGCAGCGAGGGGTGAGGGGCCTGTCCTTCGGGGACGGCCCGGCGGGACTTCCTGTCCCGCCGGGCCTCGCGTCCGCTTCGCTCCGGGCTTCCTGCCCTCCGCTCGCTTCCGAGCCCCTCAGGACAGGCCCCTCACCCCTCGCTGCGGCTCCCCATCAGGATGTCCCGTCGCTTCGTTTCACTCGCTGGTGGGGCTGGGACGACGATCGCCTCGGTGATGCTTGGGTGCCTGATACGAGTTCCTGTGCGGTGGCGCGGGGGGAGCTGTTGTCGGGAGGCAGCCGGGGGTCTCGGGAGGGGCGTGGAGCCAGGAGGGCGGAACGCCCCGGACGCGAAGCGGGGGCGGCACACGATGTGCCGCCCCCGCGTCCCCCGGAAGCCTCCCGACAACAGCTCCCCCCGCTACACGGTACAGGATCCCGTCATCAGATACCCATGCATCGCCGTGGCCGCCTTCCGCCCGGCGCCCATGGCCAGGATCACGGTCGCCCCGCCCGTCACGATGTCCCCGCCCGCGAACACGTCGGGCCAGGTCACCGACTGCATGGTGTCCTCGTCCACGGTGATGGTGCCGCGGCGCTCGTCCCGCGCCAGCTCCGGCACGTCGGCCGTGAGCAGCGGGTTGGGACCCTGGCCGATGGCGATGACCACCGTGTCCACCTCGAAGACCTTGGTCTTGCCCTCGATGGGCACCGGCCGCCGGCGTCCGCTGGCGTCGGGCTCGCCCAGCTGCATCTCCTGGCACTCGATGCCGCACACGGCGCCGGTGCCGTCGTCCAGGATGCGCAGGGGGGAGTGCAGCAGGTTGAACTCGATGCCCTCCTCCTCGGCGTGGTGGATCTCCTCGGCGCGGGCCGGCATCTCCAGGCGCGAGCGCCGGTAGATCAGGTACACCTTCTTGGGATCCAGGCGCTTGGACGTGCGCGCGGAGTCCATGGCCGTGTTGCCGGCGCCGATCACGGCGATGCGCTTCATCTCCTTGACCGGCGTGTCGGTCTCGGGGAAGCGCCAGGCGCCCATCAGGTTCACGCGGCAGAGGAACTCGTTGGCGCTGTACACGCCGTTGAGGTTCTCGCCGGGGATGTCCAGGAACCAGGGGAGGCCGGCGCCGGTGGCGATGAAGGTGGCGTCGAAGCGGTCGCGGATGGACTTGAGCGACTCCGCCTTGCCCACCGGATAGTTCATCACGAAGGTCACGCCCATCTTCTTCAGGCCCTCGATCTCCTTGACCAGGATGGCCTTGGGCAGCCGGAACTCGGGGATGCCGTAGAACAGCACGCCGCCGGGGCGGTGCAGGGCCTCGAAGACCGTCACGTCGTGGCCCTTCTGCACCAGGTCGCTGGCGGCGGTCAGTCCGGCCGGGCCGGAGCCGATGATCGCCACCTTCTTGCCCGTGGGCGCCGCGCACTCGGGACGGATGTCCAGGTTGTTCTCCAGGGCGTAGTCGCCCAGGAAGCGCTCCACGCGCCCCACGCCGCCGGGCTCGCGGCCCTTGTCCGGCTTGTTCAGGTTGCAGACCAGCTCGCACTGGTCCTCCTGGGGGCACACGCGGCCGCAGATGGCGGGCAGGAAGTTGGTCTCCTTGATCTTGCGCAGGGCTCCCTCGTAGTCCTGCTCGCCCACCAGGCGCATGAAGGCCGGGATGTCCACGCCCACGGGGCAGCCGCTCTGGCAGGGCTTGTCCTTGCACTGGATGCAGCGCTGGGCCTCGCGCGTGGCCTCGTCCTCGCTGTAGCCCAGGGGCACCTCTTCGAAGTTGTAGATGCGCGCCTGGGGAGACTGCTCGCGCATGGGGGTCTTGGTCTTGTCCTTGTTGAACTTGTAGCTGGGCTTGTCGGCCATGGCGGTCCCTCCTTAGCGGTCCTGCTTGGCGAGGGCGTCGGCCTGCTCGTCCATGCGGCAAACGTGACGGCTGCGCTCCAGGGAGCGCGCCTCCTCGGGCTTGTAGTAGGAGAGGCGGGTCATGAGCTCGTCGAAGTCCACCTGGTGGCCGTCGAACTCCGGTCCCTCCACGCAGGCGAAGCGCGTCTTGCCGCCCACGGTCACGCGGCAGGCGCCGCACATGCCGGTGCCGTCCACCATGATGGGGTTGAGCGAGGCCAGGGTCTTGATGCCCGCGGGCTGGGTGGTGCGGCATACGAACTTCATCATGATCACCGGCCCGATGCACACGCACTCGTCGATGGCCACGCCGTCGTCGATCAGTCCCTGGATGGCGTCGGTCACCAGGCCCTCGCGGCCGTGGCTGCCGTCGTCCGTGGTGACGATGAACTCGTCGCTCACCGCACGCACCTCGTCCTCCAGGATCAGCAGGTCCTTGGTCCGCGCGCCCAGGATGGTGATGACCTTGTTGCCCGCGGCCTTCATGGCCGTGGCCAGGGGCCAGACAACCGCGTTGCCGATGCCGCCGCCCACGCAGAGCACGGTCTTGCCGCCCGAGGGGATGTCCGTGGGCTTGCCGAGAGGGCCGGCCAGGTCCAGGATCTCGTCGCCCACGCCCAGGGCGTTGAGGTCCTTGGTGGTCTTGCCCACCTCCTGGGCGACGATGGTGATCGTGCCCTTGGCCTCGTCGCGGTGGGCGATGGTCAACGGGATGCGCTCGCCCTCGTCGCTCACGCGCAGGATGACGAACTGCCCCGCCCGCCCGCCGCGGGCGATGTGCTCGGCCTCGATCTCGAAAAGCATGGTCTTGTCCGCCAGGAGCCTGGCGGCGACGATCCTGTTGCCCACGTCGCTCTCCTCGTCGCTGGAGTCCGCGGCCTCGCGTCGAATCCGGAGGCCTTTGGTCGACTCTTGAGAATCCTTCTTCAAAAGTGACCCTTGGGCAGGGGGAAATCAAGGCGCGCGGGGCAGGAATCCCGGAGCGAATCGGTACTGAACACGTTGTTCAAAAAGGAGTTATGAAAACAACAGGTGGGGCGGGGGGAATTGGAAGGGCCGAACGCGTCGCCGGTTGGATTCGCTTCGACTCAGGGGGGGACAGCAGCTTCGCGAATCGCCAACGTGCCCGTCGTTCGGCTCCGGTCCGGCCCTTCCAAATGCAAGGATGTCGAGTTCCGATCCGGGATGTTGCAAGGGGCGTGCCCGCCGTGCCTTGACCCTGGTCCGAGTCGTTCTTATGGTGGGCCCCCTGACCGCAGAGACCGCCACGCACGACCGTCCCGGAGGACGCCATGGAAGCCCTGATCCGCAGTCTGCTCGAACACATCGGCGAGGACCCCGAGCGCGAAGGCCTGGTCAAGACCCCGGAGCGCGTGGCCCGCGCCTGGCAGGACGTGACCAAGGGCTACCACGAGGATCCCGACGCCATGGTGCAGAAGGCCCTCTTCCAGGCCGAGGGCCACGAGATGGTCCTGATCAACGACATCGACTTCTACAGCATGTGCGAGCACCACCTGCTGCCCTTCTTCGGCAAGGCCCACGTGGCGTACATCCCCGGCGAGAAGATCGTGGGCCTGAGCAAGGTGGCCCGCGTGGTGGAGGTCTTCGCCCGCCGCCTGCAGGTGCAGGAGCGCATGACCGCCCAGATCGCCCAGTGCCTCATGAAGAACCTGGACGCCAAGGGCGTGGCCGTGGTCCTGCACGCCCAGCACCTCTGCATGATGATGCGCGGGATCGAGAAGCAGAACAGCTTCGCGGTGACCAGCGAGATGCTCGGCGTGTTCAAGGACGACTCCAAGACCAGGAGCGAGTTCCTGACTTTGATCAAGGAGAAGCCCTGGAATTAGCGAGGAGGGCCGAGTCCCGACGGAAACCCCTCCGCGGCGATCGCCTGATCACAAAGACGCCGACCCGATGGGTCGGCGTCTTCGCGTCAGGCGCTCTGGCTCCGAAGGGTTTCCGTCGGGACTCGGCCCTCCTCGCGGA
>DAOTGJ010000097.1:0-4864 GCA_035447065.1 Candidatus Krumholzibacteriia bacterium | reverse complement strand
CTACGCCCCCGGATGCCCGCCCCCGCCCATGCTCTTGGAGCGCTCGATGCTCTGCAGGGCCAGGAACTGCTCGCCGAACTTCTCCAGGTGCATCTCCATGGTGTCGAAGTTGTCCCAGTGGCCCTCCTCGCCGGTCACCAGCTTCTCGAAGATCTGCTTGGAGGCGCTGTCGCCGTTGGCGGCGCACTCCAGGGCCGACTGGTTGTAGTCGTGCACCGACGCCATCTCCATCTCCTTGGCCTTGGCCAGCATGCCCTTGATGTCGTGGACCTTGGCCACGGGCTCGGCCAGCTCCATCTCCACCTCGCCGCCCAGGAAGAGGATGCGCTCGGCCAGGTCCTCGGCGTGCATCATCTCCGTGATGGCGGTCTGCTTGAAGAGGTTGGACAGGGGGTCGTAGCCCTGGTCGTCGCAGTGGAAGTGGAAGTACATGTACTGGTGGACCGCGGCCAGCTCGTCGGCCAGGGCCCGGTTCAGGATGGCGATGCTCTTCTCATGCATGGGGCGGACTCCTTGGCTGGTGTGGCGACGAGGACGCGGGTCCGGGCAACGTAGTCGCAGGCGGCTCCATCGTCAAAGACCCGGATCATCGTAGGATTATCTCGGGCTTGCCTCTCGCCCTGCCCCGCGCCACCATGCCCCCATGCTCTACCTGCTCAACACCACCAAGCTCATGGACCTGGAGGCGCCCGTGCCCCCGCGTCTTCGCGCCACCGCGCCCGCCTTCGCGGACGAGGCCGCCGACCTGATCGACGCCCTGCGTCCGCTCCCCGCCGGCCGCCTGGCCACGCTCATGGACCTGAACGCCGACCTGGCCCGCCGCACCCGCGCCGATCTGGCCCTCTGGGGCGACCCGGACCGCCCCGCCCAGGCCGCCGTGTACGCCTTCACCGGCCTGGTCTACAAGCATCTGGACGCCGGGAGCTGGGACGCCGCCGTGCGCCGCCGCGCCCAGAAGCAGCTGCGCATCCTCAGCGGGCTGTACGGGGTGCTGCGCCCCCTGGACCGCATCCAGGCCTATCGCCTGGAGATGGGGTGCCGCTGGGCGCCGCCGGGTGCGCGGAATCTGACCGAGTTCTGGCGCGATCGGATCACCGCCGCCCTCAACGCCGAGCTCCGCGACGGCGAGCCCGTGGTCAGCACCGCCAGCCAGGAGTACCTCAAGGCCGTGGACGAGACCGCCCTGCGCGGTCGCCTGATCACGCCGGTCTTCAAGGAGCGCGACCGCGACGGCACGCTCAAGACGCGCGTGGTGCACGCCAAGATGGCCCGCGGCGCCCTGATCCGGCACGGATTGACGGTGGGGGCGCGCAAGCCCAAGGATCTGCTGGGGTTCCGGGAGCTGGGCTGGGAGGCCGCGGAACCGCCGCCGGAGCGCGGCCCGTGGCTGTTCACGCGTCCTCTGCAGGTCTGACGGCGGCCGGACGTGGCCCCAGGGCACGGATCGTGCTAGGGTGGTCCTGACCTGGAGGCCTCGGGGGGAGGCCGACCACCGGACCGGGGGAGGAATCCGATGCGCACGCTGACCCGACTGACCATCCTGGCCGCCGCGCTCCTGCTGACGGCGCCCGTGGCCGCCGAGACGCTGAGCTACGACTTCCTGGACTACCAGGACGTGACCGTGGGCGTGCCCTGGACGGACCAGGGCCTCACCTTCGCCATCACCTCCAACGGCAGCAACGACGCCGTGATCTCCACCCGCTACGGCCTGGTGCTGGGCACCGTGATCCTCACGGTGGACCTGGCGCCGCTGACGGACGTGGGGGAGATCGCCTGCCAGATCTACACGGCCAGCGACTTCACGCCCACGCGCGTGTCGCTCTACTCCGAGGCCTCGCTGATCAGCGAGATCTCCAGCAGCGAGATCCGCCGCATGGAGACGCTCACGGTGAACGCCGGCGGCGCCGCGGCGCGCTGGCTGCGCATCACCAGCGACAACTCGCGGCTGGAGGAGATGACCATCCAGCACGGGACGGTGGCCAACGAGCCGGCCACCTGGAGCGCCGTCAAGACCCTGTACCGCTGAGCCTCAGATCTCGCGCGTCTTCCACTCGCCCTGACGGAACAGCCGCGCGCCCAGCACGGTGAGCGCCAGCTCCGCCAGAACCACGCCCAGGAACACGCCCTTCACGCCCAGCCCCGTGTGCCGCGCCAGCCACCACGCCAGCGGCAGCTGCAGCAGCCAGAAGCAGATCACGTTCAGGCGCAGGGGCGTGCGCGTGTCGCCGGCGCCGTTGAAGGCCTGCGCCAGCACCATGCCCCACGCGTAGAGCGGGTTGCCCAGGCTCAGCAGGCGCAGGCAGGCCACGCCCACGGCCACCGCGGCCGCGTCGATCAGGAACACCGACACCAGCGGCCGCGCGAAGATGATGAACGCCAGCGCCACCGTGGTCATGAGCGCCATGTTGAGGCGCGCCGCGTACCACACGGACTTCTCCGCGCGATCCGGCGCTCCCGCGCCCAGGTTCTGCCCCACCAGCGTGGCCGCCGCGTTGCTCACGCCCCACGACGGCAGCAGCGCGAAGATCACGATGCGGATGGCCACCGTGTAGCCCGCCACCGCCTCGCTCCCGAAGGTGCTCACGATGCGCACCAGTCCCACCCAGCTCGACGTGGAGACCAGGTACTGCCCGATGCCCGCCACCGACACCCGCGCCAACCGGCCCAGGATGGCCCGCCGCGGCCGCAGGTGGCTCCAGGCCAGCTCCAGCCGGCCGCGCCCGCCGAAGAGCACCGCGAGCTGCAGCGCCACGCCCACGCCGCGGCCGATGGTGGTGGCCACGGCCGCGCCGGTGAGCCCCATTTCCGGCAGCGGGCCCCAGCCCCAGATCAGCGCCGGGTCCAGCACCAGGTTGATGCCGTTGGCCAGCCAGAGCGTGCGCATGGACCACACGGCGTCGCCGGCGCCGCGCAGGGCCGCGTTGAGGGTGAAGAGCGAGAGGATGGTGGCGCTGCCCGCCAGCATGACGCGCGTGTAGCCCGCGCCCTGGGCCACCAGCGCGGGCTCCCCGCCCATGGCCGCCAGGATGCGCGGCGCGAAGAACAGTCCCGCCAGCATGATGGGCACCGAGGCCAGCAGCCCCATGAGGAAGAGCTGGCCCGAGGCGGTGGCGGCGGCGTCGTGCTGCTTCTCGCCCACGCGGCGCGCCACCATGGCGGTGCCGGCGGCGCTGAGGCCCACGGCCACGGCGTAGACCAGGGTGATGACCGCCTCGGTCAGGCCCACGGCCGCCACGGCGTCCACGCCCAGGCGCGACACGTAGAAGACGTCGCACACGGCGAAGACCGACTCCATGGCCATCTCCAGCACCATGGGCACCGACAGCAGCAGCACGGCGCGGCCGATGGAGCCGGTGGTGAAGTCCTCGTCGCTCTCGCCGGACAGGGCGCGGCGCAGCAGGGACGGCAGGGATTCGCGGCGCGGGGCCGTGAGGTCGGACATGACGGTCTCCAGGGGAAGGGGCCGGCCATCTTAGCCGCGTCGGCCCGGCCGCCGCCAACGATTTCCCTTCTGTTGACGGAAAAATCGCCGATGGAGGACGATGGACCGCTGAACCCGAAAGACCGTTCTCAGCCGAGGAGCGCCCCATGACCCCCGACCGTCCCGTGGAGCCCGAGTCGCGCGACAAGCGCCGCAAGCTGTCCGGCAAGCGCTACGAGAAGGAGCTGCGCCGCCTGCACATCGAGCTGGTGGAGATGCAGGAGTGGGTCAAGGCCACGGGCGAGAAGATCGTGGTGATCTTCGAGGGACGCGACGCCGCCGGCAAGGGCGGCGTGATCAAGCGCATCATGGAGCCGCTCAACCCGCGCGGCGCGCGCGTGGTGGCCCTGGGCGTGCCCACCGAGCGCGAGAAGACCCAGTGGTACTTCCAGCGCTACGTGGCGCACCTGCCGGCCGCCGGGGAGATGGTGTTCTTCGACCGCAGCTGGTACAACCGCGCCGGCGTGGAGCGCGTGATGGGCTTCTGCACCGACGCCGAGTATGAGGAGTTCCTGCGCACCTGCCCGCGCTTCGAGCGCATGCTCATCCGCTCCGGCATCCGTCTCATCAAGTACTGGTTCAGCGTGAGCGACGAGGAGCAGGAGCGCCGCTTCCAGGCCCGCCTGGACGATCCAACCAAGCGCTGGAAGCTCAGCCCCATGGACCTGGAGTCGCGCTCGCGCTGGGTGGAGTACAGCAAGGCCAAGGACGAGATGTTCGCCTACACCGACACCAAGCAGGCCCCGTGGTGGGTGGTGCCGGCCGACGACAAGAAGCGCGCCCGCCTCAACTGCATCGCCCACCTGCTGGACCAGGTTCCCTACGTGCCGGTGGAGACCGACGAGGTCACCGAGCTGCCGCCGCGGGATACCAGCGGCTCCTACCTGCGGCCGCCCATCGGCGATCAGACCTTCGTGCCGGACCGCTACGCGGACGACTAGGATTCGCTAGAGCTCCCCGCGCGCCCAGCGCAGCAGGACGTCGCGCTCGGCGTCGTCCAGGGCGGCCTCCTTGTGGCCGCGCACGTAGCTGCCCAGGGGCATCTTCCCTTCGCGCACCTCCTCCGCCACCTCCTTGCGCTTGTGCTGCTTCTCCTGGGGCGTGAGGTCCTCCCAGTGGGAGAAGTTCAGGTGCTCGCGGCCCTCCTCCACATGGTGGGCCAGCCACCAGCTCACCGGCGCCACGCGGCTGTACCAGGGCCAGGCCGTCTGGTTGGAATGGCAGTCGAAGCAGCTGGTCTTCAACACGGTCATGACCTCCGCCGGCGCCTGCAGCGGCGCGCTCTCGGGCGGGTTGCTCCGGTCCACGGGCACGAACTGGGCGGCGATCACGGCGGTGAGCACCAGCAGGAGCAGGGGACGCAGCTTGCGCATGGGGTCTCCT
>DAOTGJ010000096.1:3330-5033 GCA_035447065.1 Candidatus Krumholzibacteriia bacterium | reverse complement strand
TCAGCCGGCGCGTTCCTCGAGGGTGCGCTCCTGCTCGCCGATGCCCAGCTCGGCCAGCAGCTCCTGCAGCCGGCGTCGGTGGTGGCGTCGGTGCTTCAGGGGGATCTTGAAGTTCTCGCGGGAGGCGTCGTCCAGGTCCTGCCAGTGCTCCCGCAGGAACGACTGGAGCAGGCGGGTGGCCGAGCGGTAGGAGGCCAGCACGTCCGCGAAGGGATCGCTGCTGAGCAGGTCCAGCACCTGGCGGTTGCGGTCCTCGAACTCGCCGGGCTCCATGGGCTGGGGATTGCCGCGGTGGCAGCGGGAGTCGTAGAAACGCACGGCGTAGTCGTCCCAGAAGGCCAGGTGACCCAGGGTCTGCTTGAGGGACAGGCGCCGCTCCGAGCCCCGCACCTCGCGGGTGGACGGCGGGAAGCGGTCCACCAGCTCCAGGAGCCGACGGTCCTCGTCGGCGTAGGCTGCGATCAGGGTCACGACGTCGTCCATGGTTCCCTCCGGCTGCGGTCCTGGAATGAATCTAGCGGGAGGGGGAAATACCACGCAAGCGAAGTCATGTTTTCAGCGCAAATTCGCCTGGAACGGCCCTCAGCGGCGTGATCCGCGCAGGTACACCAACCCGCCGGAGAGCAGGCAGAGGCCCATGCCCAGATACGGGCCGGCCAGCCAGAGGGGGTTGAGGCCGCTGCGGCGCAGGGTGCCGCCCAGCACGCTCATGACCACGGCGATGCCCCAGCTCCGCCAGGCGAAGACGCCGAAGAGGCAGGTCCGGTCCGGCCGTGCGTGCATGCGCGCCAGGTTCTTGCGCGCCAGCTTGAGGAACATGCCGGGGATCATGCCGCCGGCCATGACCAGGCCCACGGCCAGGGCGGCCCACACGGGCCAGCCGGCCTCGGCGCCCAGCAGCCAGATCGCCGCGCGCGTCACCAGCATCACGCCCACGGCGGACCACGCCACGCCGGCCAGGGGGGGCAGCGCCGCGCGGGGGATGGCGGGGGTCCAGCGTCGCCAGCTCATGGGGTCTCCTCCTCCGCCCAGCGGGCGTTCCAGGCGGCGGGCTCGTGCTTGAGCCAGCGGTCGAACCATTCCAGCAGCATGGTGCGGTGGGCGGTGCGGTTGGCCCAGGTGCCGCTGATGCCGTGATCCTCCCCCGCGAAGCGCACCAGCTCCACCTCGCGGCCCAGGAGCTTCAGGGCCGTGAACATCTGCTCCGACTCGCCGGGGGGCACGTTCAGGTCGGCATCGCCGTGCAGCAGGAGCAGGGGCGTGACGATGCGGTCCGCGTGGTACAGCGGCGAGCGGTCCGCGAAGATGTCCGGACGATTCCAGGGGTAGCTGCGGGCCAGGGCCATGTCGCCGTACGTGCTGCCCCAGATGCCCTCGCCCCAGTAGCTGGCGATGTCGCTGATGCCGTACATGCTCACCGCGGCGGCGAAGAGATCCGTGCGCGTGAGCAGGTGCATGGTCAGGAAGCCGCCGTAGGAGCCGCCGTAGCAGCCCACGCGCGCGGCGTCCAGCTCCGGGTGGGCGGCGAGCAGGGCGCGGGCGCCCTGGATCACGTCGGCGCCGGCCAGCTCGCCCCAGTCGTTGACGTGGGCGTCGGCGAAGTCGTGGCCGTAGGTGTGGGCGCCGCGCGGGTTGAGCACGTAGACCGCGTAGCCGTTGGCGGCCAGCCACTGGTGCGTGGGGTCGATGCCGCCCAGGGTGCT
>DAOTGJ010000096.1:0-3230 GCA_035447065.1 Candidatus Krumholzibacteriia bacterium | reverse complement strand
TGCGGGCCGCGGGCGCCACCGAGGCGGCGCGGACGCGGGCCGGCACGCCGTCGATGGCGTGGCGGACCAGGCGCAGGGCGCCCGTGTCGGCGTCGATCACGGCCAGGGCGCCGGCGTGGCCCAGGGCCACGGGCACGGCCAGGGTGGCGTCGTCCAGCCAGGTCAGGGCGTCGCCCAGGCGGTCCTGCGGAGCCGCGGCGGCCGCGGCGGTGAGGTTGCGGGCCTCGCCGGTGGCCGCGTCCAGCACCCAGACGTCGGTGCGGGACCAGTTGCGCTCGGTCCGGCCGTCGCCCACGTCGTTGGCGTTGGAGGTGTAGGCCAGGCGGGTGCCGTCGGGGGACCAGGCCAGGTTCATGGGCCAGATCTCGAAGCCGGTGCGCACGGTGGCCAGCAGGCGGGGGTCGGCGCCGTCCACGTCGGTCAGCCAGATCTCGTGGGCGTACCAGGGACGCTCGGGCAGCGGCACCTTGCGCACCAGGGCCACGCGCGGGACGGCGGCGCTGCGGTCCACGGCGAAGGACGTGACATGGAAGTCGCCCAGGGCGGTCAGCGGCGCGTCCGGCGCCAGGGGCGACACGCCGCGGCGCACGCGGATCTGGGCGCGGTCGCTCCAGTCGGTCAGCCGGCGGCGGAGCTCGGTGAGGCGGGCGGGGTCGCCCAGGTCCTTCTGGCCCGGGTCCGTGAGGTAGACGGCGGGGTTGCCCAGGTCGTACTGGCCCAGATCCTTCACGTCTTCGAGCTGGGGCTCGTGCCAGCGGCCCTGGATGTCGCGCACCACCACGGCGCCGCCGCTGCGGTAGCAGAAGCGCTCGTCGCCCAGCCAGCGCAGGCCGCTCAGGGAGCCGCGGGCCAGCACCACGCGGCGGCCGCTCTCCAGGTTGAAGGCCAGCAGCTCCGAGGTGCGCGAGCCGTCGGCCCTGAGCTCCGCGGTGCGCACCAGCAGGCGCGTGCCGTCGGGAGAAAGGGCGACCTCCGGCGCGGAGGGCAGCAGGCGCGTGTCGGCGAAGCGGGCCAGGACGCGGCGGGCGTCGCGGGTCTCCTCCAGGCCCACGGGGGCCTGCGCCTCCAGGCGGAAGCGGGCGCGCTCGCCGGCGCGGGCGCGCACCTCCACCACGAGCTGCACCTTGCCGCGGGGCAGGTCCACCGTGTGGGAGGCCTCGCCGTCGCCGGGGGCCAGGGTCAGCACCGGCTCGCCGTCCAGGCTGAGACGGGCGGTCTCGTCGCAGCGCAGGGTCAGGGTCAGGGGGCCGAAGGCGTCCAGGCGGAGCTGGGCGGCGGCGCGCGCCCGGAAGGGCGCATCGGCCTTGCCGAAATCCACCCAGCCGCGGCGCAGGGACGCGGGCTCCTGGTCTTCCGCCGTCACGTACCAGGGGGCCTCGGCGGTCTCGGGCCACACCGGGGACGCCTGGTCCGCGGCGAACAGCGGCGCGGGCACGGGCTGGTCCGGCAGGGGCGTCCAGGCGCGCACCTCCAGGCCCGACGCGGGCGCGGCCAGCAGGGCCGTGAGCAGGACGATCGCGGCCGCGCGCACGCTCATCCCTCCACCTTCACGTGGTGGAAGCGCTTCTTGCCGGCGCGCAGGGCGATGACGCCGTCGCGCACGTCGGCGGGGGTGAGCATGCGCATCTCGTCGGTCACGGCCTCGTCGTTCACGCGGATGCCGCCCTGGCGGATGAGGCGGCGCGCCTCGCCCTTGCTCTTGGCGAGGCCGGCGTCGGCCAGGGCGTCGGTCAGGGGCAGGCCGTCGCCGGCCAGGTCCGCGGCCGGGCGCAGGCTGGAGGGGATGCCCGCGGCGTCGCCGCCGGCGCCGAAGAGCGCCGCGGCCGCCTGCTCCGCCTCGTTGGCCGCGGCCTCGCCGTGCAGGGCCGCGGTGACCTCCCAGGCCAGCCGCCGCTTGGCGTCGCGGATGTCGGCGCCCTGCAGGGCCGCCAGCTTGCGCACCTCGTCCATGGGCAGCAGGGTGTAGAGCTTGAGGAAGCGCTCCACGTCGCGGTCGTCCACGTTGACCCAGTACTGGAAGAAGTCGTAGGGGCTGGTGCGCCGGGCGTCCAGCCACACGGCGCCGGCGGCGGTCTTGCCCATCTTCTCGCCGGTGGCCGTGGCGATGAGCGGGAAGGTCAGGCCGTACACCTCCTGCCGGTTCATGCGCCGGGTCAGGTCGATGCCGCTGACGATGTTGCCCCACTGGTCGTCGCCGCCCATCTGCAGGCGGCAGCCGTGGTCGCGGTTGAGGACCATGAAGTCGTAGGCCTGCAGGATCATGTAGTTGAACTCGATGAAGCTCATGCCGTGCTCCAGGCGCTGCTTCACCGACTCGCGCGAGAGCATCACGTTGATGCTGAAGTGGCGGCCGATCTCGCGCAGGAAGTCCAGGTAGCTCCAGTCCACCAGCCAGTCGGCGTTGTTGAGCAGCAGGCCGTCGGTGGGGCCGTCGCCGAAGTCCACGAAGTGCGCGAGCTGCCCCTTGATGCCGCGCAGGTTCTCCTGGATGGTCTCCAGGGTCATCATCTTGCGCAGCTCCGTCTTGCCCGACGGATCGCCCACCATGGCGGTGCCGCCGCCGGCGATGCCGATGGGCCGGTGCCCGTGCCGCTGCAGATGCACCAGGCCCATGATGGGCACCATGGAGCCGATGTGCAGGGAGTCGGCCGTGGGGTCGAAGCCGATGTAGCCGGTCACGCTCTCGGCGGCGAGCAGCTCGGCGAGGGTGGCCTCGTCGGTGCACTGCTTGAAGAAGCCGCGCTCCTTCATGACGGGCAGGAAATCGGCGCGGGGCAGCAGGGGTGTGCTCATCGGGGCAGTTCCTTGAAGCGGCGTTTCAGGTCCTTGAGGGGCGCCTCGCCGAGGGCCCGCACGATCTCGTCGGCCAGTTCCCAGGCCACCACGGCCTCGGCCACCACGCCCGCCACGGGCACCACGCAGGTGTCCGAGCGCACGTAGCTGGCGGCGGTCGGCTTGCCCGTGCGCAGGTCCACGCTGGGCACGCCGCGGCGCTGGCTGCTGATGGGCTTGACGTAGGCGCGGGCGCGCAGCGTCTCGCCGTTGGTCACGCCGCCCTCCAGGCCGCCGGCGCGGTTGGTCTCGCGCCGCACGCGGCCGCGGCCCGCGGGCAGCAGGGCGTCATGGGCGTCCTGGCCGTCGCGGGCGGCCACGGCCACGCCGTCGCCGATCTCCACGGCCTTCACGCTGGGGATGCCCATGAGCGCGGCGGCCAGCCGCGCGTCCAGGCG
>DAOTGJ010000095.1:0-5145 GCA_035447065.1 Candidatus Krumholzibacteriia bacterium | reverse complement strand
CAGGGCCATGCCGAACTCCGCCTTCTCGGTGCCTTCCTCCATCTGGAAGCCGCGGCCCTCCACGGCCAGGACCACCTGGTCCGAGACGCCCCAGCCCAGGCGCACGGCGCCGCCGGAACCGTCCTCCAGGTCGCGCTCGATGGTGGAGCCGAAGCGGTCGTACTCCAGGCCGCCGCTGGCGGGCCCCACATTCAGACCCAGCACCAGACCGCGGCGCTCATGGGGGTGGTCGCCGGCGCGGGCGGCGCCGGTCAGCAGGGCGAGGGCCAGGACGGCCAGGGTGGCGTGGCGGATCATGTTGCGGGTGCGCATGGCGATCTCCTTGGGGCTCGGGGTGGAAGCTGCGTGTCGTCCGCTGAGCCCATGGCATGGCGCGTGCCCTTTTCCAGTTCCGCCGGCGAGTCCAACAAGGCTATATATTGCAACGATTTGCTTTCTGATATATTTCATATCTCGCCGATCTGCCCCGTGCCGACCTCCCGCGACCGTGACGCTTCACCACACCGGTTCACCACGATCGCCGCTTGATTTATTTACTCCATGGTCTATGATTATCGGGTCACGACGCCCCTGCTTCGGAAAGAGGACGGACCATGCATGACGGTTGCACCGGCGTCGGCCGCGACGGCGCCCTGATGCTGCAGAAGGTGCGCATGATGGGCTTCAGCGGCATGCCCCTGCCCGTGGCGGCGCGCATCGCCTGCGGCGGCTGCGGCGCCACATTCACCATGACCCATTTCGAGACGCCCTGCGACGGCTGCGGCATGATCCACGCGGTCACCCCGTGCAGCGTCCACGATCCCGCCGCCATCCGGCCCACGGGCATCTTCGCCGAACGAGAATAGGACTCAATCGCTCCCGGTTTCGCCCGATAGATCACGAACGCAAACGTTCGGATCATTCGACCAGGAGCCTCCATGACCCGGATCAACGCTCCCCTCGCCCGCCTGCGGGCATTCCTCGTGGCCCTCCTCGTCCTGCAGGCCGCCGCTTCGGTCGCGGCCCGGGGCGATGGGTGGGGCTGGGCGTTCGGCGCCGCCGGCGCCCTGGCGGCCCTGATGGGCCTGGCGCTGGCGCCGCGCTGGTTCGCCGACGACGACGGCCTGGACGTGGTGCACGCCACCGTGTCCGGCGACATCGTCACCGCCGTGGACCATCCCGTGACCGATTCTCCACTGGGCCGGGCCATGCATGACCTGGCCGTGCGCCTGGAGGCCGTCTTCACCGACATCAAGAACACCGGCGGCACGTTGACCAGCGCCGCGGTGCAGCTCACCGCCACCGCGGAGGAGATGGTGAAGGCCGCCGGCGACTCCAGCCGCCGCAGCGACACCGCGGCCGCCACCGCCACGCAGCTCAGCGAGACCATGCAGGAGGTGAGCGCCTCGGCCCGCAGCATGAGCGAATCCGTGGACCGGGTGGCCGTGGCCCTGGAGGAGATGAACGCATCGTTCGACGAGGTGGCGCGCCACTGCACCCAGGCCACGGAGATCTCCACGGAGGCCGACCGCCAGGCCCAGCAGACCTCCCAGGTCATGGAGGGGCTGCGCCGGTCGGCGGAGGACATCGGGCGGGTGCTGGACGCCATCGAGGATATCGCCGGGCAGACCAACCTGCTGGCGCTCAACGCCACCATCGAGGCGGCCAGCGCCGGCGCCGCGGGCAAGGGTTTCGCCGTGGTGGCGGGCGAGGTGAAGGAGCTCTCGCGCCAGACCGCCGCGGCCACGGACCAGATCGCGCAGCAGATCGAGGGCATGCGGTCCAGCACGGCCACGGCCATCGAGCACACGCGGGCCATCGGCGAGACCATCGGGCGGGTGAACGCCATCAGCCGCGGCATCGCCACGGCGGTGGAGCAGCAGCTCGCCACGTCGCGGGAGATCTCCGGCCGGCTGGGCTCGGTGGCATCGTCCAGCCAGCGCATCGCCGGACGGGTGAGCGAGGCCAGCGACGGCATCGAGGCCATCGCCATGAGCGTGCTGGACGTGACCAAGGCCTCGGCGCGCACGGCCTCGGGCGCCGACCAGACCCGCCTCAACGCCCACCAGCTCTCGCGCATGGCCGGCCAGCTGGACGGCCTGCTCCGGGACTTCAAGGTGCGCGAGGGCAAGTTCGACATCGCGGCGATCAAGCAGGGCCACAACGAATGGCTGGCCTCGCTGCGCAAGCTCATCCGCGGCGTGGACCCCATGGACCTGGACAGCGTGAACTCGTCGCGCTCCTGCAAGTTCGGCAGATGGTACTTCGGGGACGACGGCCAGCGCTGGAGCTCCATGCCGGAGTTCCAGACCGTGGGCCGCCTGCACGACAAGGTGCACGAGGTGGGCCGCGCCGTGGTGGTGCGCCACAACGCCGGCGACCGCGCCGACGCCGAACGGCTCATGACCTCGCTGGAGGGGATCCGCGACGAACTCTTCGACGCGCTGGACGCCTTCTACCGCGCCTGACCGCTCGCCCAAATCCGGGATGGCGCGGCGCGAAGGCGGCCGCTACGCTCCTTCCTCACCTCGAGGAAGGAGCGTTCTTCATGAAGCGATGGGGTTGGCTGGCGGTCATGGCCGCGATGGCGATGGTGTGGGGATGCGGAGAGCCGGTCAACGACTCCCAGGAGCACGCGTGCGGCGCCGCGATCCTGAGCGTGGAACAAGTGTATGACCTCCAGCCCCTGATCAATCTGGCCCTGGACTGCGTGGACCGCGAGTACCCCAACAACATCGCCCATACCATGCAGAGCGATGCCGACCTGGCGCCGCCGCGCGAGCTCCACCCCGCCTTCCACGGCTGCTTCGACTGGCACAGCGCCGTGCACGGCCACTGGCTGCTGGCCACCCAGCGCGGGAGCGCGGAGAACCGCGACCACATCCGCGAGATCTTCGACCGCCACTTCACGCCGGAGAACGTGGCCGCGGAGGTGGCCTACCTCCAGGCCGACGGTCGCGCGAGTTGGGAGCGCCCCTACGGCCTGGCCTGGCTGCTCCAGCTCGCCGCCGAGTTACGCTCCCACGCCGACGACGACGCCCGCCGCTGGGCCGCCGCCCTACGCCCGTTGGAAGACGCCTGCGCGGACCATCTGCTGATCTGGCTCCCCAAGCTGGCCTACCCCATCCGCTCCGGCGAGCACAGCCAGACCGCCTTCGCTCTTGCCATGGCCCTGGACTACGCGCGGATCGCGGGGCGGAAGGACCTGGCGCTGGCCATCGAGGCCAAGGCCAAGGAGTTCCATCGTCAGGAGACCGGCGCCACGCTGGCCTTCGAGCCGTCGGGCCAGGATTTCCTCTCCCCGGTGCTGGGCGTGGCCGACCTCATGACCCGCATCCTGGAGCCCGCAGCCTACGCCGTGTGGCTGGAGCGCTACCTGCCGGAGATCCCCCGCCACGGGAGCACGGACTGGCTGCCGGTGGCCCGCGTGACCGACCGCGCCGACGGTAAGCTGGCCCACCTGGACGGGCTGAACCTGAGCCGCTCCTGGATGCTGCGCCGGATCGCCGCCCACCTGCCCGCGAACGACCCCCGCCGCCCGGCGTTGGCCGCCGCGAGCTCTGCCCACTACCACGACGCCATGGACAACATCTCCGGCGAGCACTACGAAGGCGGCCACTGGCTGGCGAGCTTCGCCGTGTACCGCAACCGGCGGGAAGATCCCGGCATGGCTCCCGTCCTCGCCCTGAACACCGACCTCTGGCGCGCCGACAGCACCCGCGCCCGCGCCCGCCTGGCCGACGACCCGCGCCGTTGGTGGGAGGTCCGCCGCGGCGAGGGGCAGCCGTGGACCCTGGGCCGTGGCCGCTGGACCGCCTGGGACGAGCACTTCCACGGCCGCAACCGCATCCTCCGGTGGGAGGACGCGCGCCCGGCCGACCCGGACAGCGGCTCGTATCGCGTGTCCTGCATCGTGGAGGAGATGAACGACTTCTACGCCCTGACCGGCCGCGGCCCCCAGCGCTACCGCCGCGCCTACTGGATCGACCGGGAGACGGGCGCGATCACCGGCACCATGATCCAGGGCCTGCACGACCAGGCGCCCGAGCCGGGCCTGATGCCGGAGTTCGCGGCGTGGGCGGAGGCGAACCACGCAGAGGAATGGGCGGAGCTGGCGCCCCGCGGGCGCGTGGACCCGAGCGGAGACCACGCGCCGCGGATGCGGGGGTTGCTGGAGGCGTGGCGGGCGGAACTGGGACTCCAACAACACTCTGGCCAATAGCGAGGAGAGCCAAGACCCTGAAGTGGATACCGAAAGTCCTGGATCTGGCATGTCTCATGCTTCTCTAAGCGGATATGGGGTACAGAATCGAGTTGACTGTAGGTTCAGATCGGCCGATAATGATCTCAGAGTTTGTTCCCCGTCGGACCAGCCGCAAGGCCTCCGGCGGGGTTATTTTTTTCAGCTCGTTTGCTTTGACCCGACGGCAACCTTCTGCATCGCATTTCCTACGAAGGACGTAGATTGCGATGCCATCTCTTCCAAAGTACCCCAGAGCGATTGCGTTCTTCGATGGGCAGAACCTCTACCATGGAGCCAAAGAAGCCTTCGGATATCAGACTCCGAACTATGATGCGCTTGCTCTTGCGGGTTCCGTCTGCGCCCGCAACGGATGGCTCCTTTCCAAGACCCGATTCTACACCGGCATCCACAACCAGCAGCAGAACCCCGAACTCTATTCGTTCTGGAGCAACAAGATCGCTCAGATGAAACGCATGGGCATCACTTGCTTCACGCCAACCCTGAAGTACAGACCCCGGCAGTTCGTCACCGCGGGGAGACAGGTCATCACCAAACTCGTCGGCGTTGAGAAGGGAGTGGATGTCAGGATTGCACTGGATATCGTCCGACTTGCTCGACAGAGAGAATTCGATGTCGCCGTCGTGTTCAGTCAGGATCAGGATCTTGCAGAGGCCGCGAAGGAGATCCGATCCATCGCACGCGATCAGGACCGCTGGATCAAGATCGCCTGCGCCTATCCGTGCTCACCCCAGTCCAGGAATCAACGGGGCATCAACTCCACAGACTGGATCAGGGTCGACAAAGACATGTACGACGCCTGCATCGATCTGAATGACTACCGATAACCCATCTCCGTCGGACACCACTCAGTTCGCCACGTGCAGCGCGTGGAAGCAGAGGTAGTCCCGGATCAGTCCGTGCCA
>DAOTGJ010000094.1:2991-5411 GCA_035447065.1 Candidatus Krumholzibacteriia bacterium | reverse complement strand
ACGCCCCCAACGGCACGACGCCCCCGTCCGCGCTGGACGGGGGCGTCGTCGTCTCCAGGCTCGGCGAGCCGTCAATTGGCCAGCATCACGCCGCTCAGCCCCGGCAGCTCCAGGGTCAGCCCGCCGCTCACGTCCACGGCCTGGCCGGAGCGGATCCCGCCCGACGCGCCGCCGAAGTGCTCGACGCCCGCCACGGCCTGGAAGCCGCGCTTGGCGTTCAGGGGCAGGGCCGCGGCCAGGTCCTCCGCGCTCAGCTCCACCACGGCCGCCTGCGGCCCGGCGTTGTAGGCCGACAGCACCACTTCGCCGCCCAGCACGCGGGCCATGACCAGCGTCTTGCCCTGGGCGAAGAGGGTGACCACGTCGCCGCGGCTCAGCACCTGGTGGTCGCGGCGGAAGCGGGTGATGGAGCCGTAGTAGTCGCGCAGGGCGGTCTTGGCGGCGTCGTCGGTGTAGCGCCAGTCCATGGGGCGGCGGCAGTCGGGATCCTTTCCGCCCAGCATGCCCACCTCGTCGCCGTACCAGATGTGGGGCTGGCCCACGTAGTTCATGGCGAAGAGAGCGGCCAGCTGGAGGCGGCGCACGTCGCCGGCGGTGGTGAGGAAGCGGATGGTGTCGTGGCTGTCGATGAGGTTCATCATGGTCTGCACCGACTGGGGCGGGTACACGCTGCGGCCGGGCGCCAGGCGCCGATCGAAGGTGGCGGCGTCGATGCGGCCCTGGCCGAAGAACTCCATCACCGGGTCGCGGAAGAACTTGTAGTTCATGGTGGCGTCGAAGCAGTGGGGGCCGATCCAGCTGCCGGCGTTGCCCCAGATCTCGCCCACCAGCCAGCAGTCGGGCTTGATCTCCTTGCAGCGCTTGTTGAACTCCTTCCAGAACCAGAACGGCACCTCGTTGGGCACGTCCAGGCGGAAGCCGTCGATGTCCAGCTCGCCCAGCCAGTGGTCGGCCACGCCAAGCACGTAGTCCACCACGGCCATGTTGGGATCCGCGTCCGCGATGTCGGCGATGTTGTTCTCGGCGTTGTTGGGGCGCTTGAGGTCCCAGTTCAGGTTGGGGTGCAGCCCGAAGCCCCACCAGCAGTCGTAGTAGTCGCTGGCGTTGAAGTCGTTGCCGGCGGGCAGGGGCCACTTCTTCCACTCGTACCAGTTCCAGTACTCGCTCTTGGACCCCTTCTCCACGCAGTCGCGGAAGGCGAAGTGCCAGTTGCCCGTGTGGTTGAAGGCCACGTCCACCACGATGCGGATGCCGCGGGCGTGGGCCTCCTTCACGAAGGCCTTGAACTCGTCGGCGGTGCCGAAGTGCGGATCCAGGGTGTTGTAGTCCGTGGGGTCGTACTTGTGGTTGCTCACGCCCTGGTTCAGGGGGTTGAAGTAGAGCACCGTCACGCCCAGGTCGTTCAGGTAGTCCAGGTGCTGGCGCACGCCGGCGATGTCGCCGCCGTAGAAGGAGAAGTAGTCGGGCTTGCCGTCGGTGCGGTAGGGGCTGCGCTGCAGGCCGGCCACGTCGTACCAGTCGTCCACCAGGTGGAAGTACTCGCCGTTGGTCTTGCCGCTGGGCGGCAGGGTGTTGGCGCCCTGGTACCAGGGCTCGTGGAAGTCCGGGTCGTTGCCCTTGTCGCCGTTGGCGAAGCGCTCGGGGAAGATCTGGTAGACCACGCCGTCCTTGGCCCAGTCGGGCGTGAGGAAGGGCGGGTGCGCGGCGCGGGTGTAGCGGAAGGGCACGGCGGCGTTGGGGGCGGCGAAGCCCTGGGCGCCCAGGGCGGTCTCGTTGCCGCCGTCGCGGTAGATCACCACGTACTGCAGGGCGGCGTCGGCGCTGGGCAGCTCCACGCGGGCGCGGTAGCTGCGGAAGGCCGGGTCGGCCTCGGCCGGGGTCATGGGCGTCTCGGACCAGGCGCCGCCGGTGTTCCAACGCACGGCCAGGGACTCCACGTCGTCCAGGTGGGCGCGGGCGGTGAGCTCCACCAGGGTGGGCGTGAGCGGGTTGCAGGTGCTGTAGTCGAAGACCGGGGCGATGTCGGCGGTGAAGAAGCGGCCGTCGCCCTTCTCCATGGCCACCTCGGCGAAGCTGGCGTCCACGTCCAGCACGGAGTTCTGTCCGCCGAAGCCGTCGTCGGCGCCGTTGGGGTTCTTGGGGTCCGCGGTCCAGTTGCCGTCGACCACGAACTTGTACTGGTAGCTGCCCGGCTGCAGCAGCAGGGTGGTCTCCCACACGCCGTCGCCGTCGGCGTCGGTCAGGCGCTGCTTGCTGTCGTTCCAGTCGTTGAAGGTGCCGGCCAGGAACACGTTGGCGGCCGACTTGCCGGCGGCGTAGGAGAAGGGCACGGTGCGCAGGCCCACGGCGGCGCCGGCGGCCGGGGCGGCCGCGGCGTCGATCACGCCGTCGCCGGCGCCCACGTTCACCAGGGAGTTCTG
>DAOTGJ010000094.1:0-2891 GCA_035447065.1 Candidatus Krumholzibacteriia bacterium | reverse complement strand
GCGGCCGGAGCGCTGACCGTGGCGGCCGGGGTGGTCGCCACGGCGCCGCCGGCGCCCACCGTCAGCACGGAGTTCTTGCCGCCGAAGCCGTCGTCGGCGCCGTTGGGGTTGGCCGGGTCCTGCAGCCAGTTGCCGTCCACCACGAACTTGTACTGGTACGTGCCGGGGTCCAGGGGCAGGGAGGCGGTGTACACGCCGTCGCCGTCGGGGTCGGTCATGGCCGTGCCGGTGGGGTTCCAGCCGTTGAACTCGCCGGCCACGTAGGCCGAGCCCACCTTGCCGCCGGCGTCGTAGGAGAACGTGGCGCCGCCGGACGCCGCCGGGGCCGCCGCCGCGGCGGGCGCGGCCCCCTGGGCCACCTCCACCACGGAGTTCTTGCCGCCGAAGCCGTCGTCGGCCGTCTTGGCGGCGGACGGGTCCTCCTGCCAGTTGCCGTCCACCACGAACTTGTACTGGTAGCTGCCCGCGGCCAGGGGCAGGGTCTTGGTGAACACGCCGTCGCCGTCGGGGTCGCTCAGGCGGTCGGCGGTGGGGTTCCAGTCGTTGAACTCGCCCGCCACGAACACCGCGCCGGCGCCCGGGGCGCTGCAGCGGAACTCGGTGCCGGCGCCGCCGCCCGCGGCGGGTGCGGCGGGCGCGGCGGCGGGAGCGTCCACGTCGTCCAGCGAGCCGCCGTGGGCCGCCAGGGGCCCCGCGGCGCCCGCGGCCACCGTGACCACGGAGTTGTTGCCGCCGTAGCCGTCGGCCTTGGTGGTCTTGTTGCGGGGATCCTCCCGCCAGGCGCCGTCCACCACGAACTTGTAGGCGTGGCTGCCCGCGGGCAGGTCCACCGTGGCCACCCACGTGCCGCCCTGCTTGGTCATGGGCAGGTCCCAGGCGTTCCAGCCGTTGAAGTCGCCGGCCAGGTACACCTCGCCGGCCTTGGGAGCCTGATAGGTGAAGACCACGTCCACGGCGGCGGCGGCGCCGGCCAGGAGGGTCACGAGCAGCAGGGCGATGGCGATGGTCCGGGACATGGCAGGCTCCGGTGTTGGGGACGCGTATGGGCCGGATCGGCAACCTGCAGACGTTAGCACGCTCCCGGCGGGCGTCAAGGGAGGGCGGCCGGGTTGGTGCGCGGGCCCTCCCGTGGTATCATTACCGGACGCGTCCCGATTCCCATCCGTGCGAGGAGCACCATGACGTCCCCACGCCCCGTGTCCGGCCTCCTGGCCGCGCTCGCCCTGCTGCTGGTCCTGAACGGCTGCGGTCAGGATCCCGCCCTCCGGCCCGACCTCCCCGCGGATCAGGCCCTGTCCGCCGACGGCGCCACGGCCGTGGAGGACTTCGTGCTGCGCGCCTACGGCGCCGATTCGGTGACCCTGGCGGGCGCCTTCAACGGCTGGAACGCCGACGACGCGGCCTACGCCTTCTCCCTGGATCCCGACGGCTACACGTGGCGCCTGAGCGCGTCGCTGCCCACGGGCCTGCAGCAGTACAAGTTCGTGCTGCACGCGGGCGCCACGGACACCTGGCTGACCGACCCCCGCGCGGTGGAGGTGGCCGGCGCCGGCGACCCCGCCCAGGCCAACGCCGTGCGCGGCCGCGTGCTGCCGGAGATCTCGCCCCTGCCCCAGCCCATCGACCGCACCCGCCTGGTGATCTACGAGGCCAACGTGAACGAGCTCTCGGCCACCGGCACCTTCGCCGGCGCCGTGAGCGCCCTGACCTCCGGCGCGGACCTGGAGGACCTGGGCGTGAACTGCGTGGAGCTGATGCCGCTCACCGCTCCCAGTTACAACGGCTGGGGCTACGACCCGTCGCTGTACTTCGCGCCCAACCCGGCCTTCGGCTGGCCCAACTTCCTGGCCATGTTCGTGGACGCCTGCCACGACCGCGGCATCGCCGTGATCGTGGACGTGGTGATCAACCACGCCTCCGGCGGCAGCGTGCTGCGCCAGCTGGACACCTTCAGCGGCGCCTACCACTTCACCACCACCGAGCCCAACCCCTGGGGCCTGGCGGAGCTGAACTGGAGCGACCCCGCCCTGAAGCTGCACGTGCGCGACAGCCTGATCCACTGGCTGGACACCTACAAGATCGACGGCTTCCGCTTCGACTACGTGAGCGGCGAGCCCTGGACCACCTGGGAGTACGTGCGCGACGAGCTGCGCGCCCACAAGCCCGACGTGCTGCTCATCGGCGAGGACTTCCGCTACCCCAACGAGGGCAACGCCGTCACCCACGGCTACGACGCCCAGTGGGGCGGCAACCACACCGACGGCTGGGCCGGCGGCGGCAACAACTTCAACCAGGTGATGCAGATCGTCCTGACCCAGAACGGCTTCGCGAGCCGCGGCCAGACCGCCGCGGAGTACGGCTGCTTCAGCTACGCCTGCCGCCCCATGTGGGCCGTGGCCAACGTGATCAGCGGCAACGGCCAGTACGACGGCGTCAACGGCGACGGCTTCAGCGACGTGAAGTACCTGGAGTCCCACGACGAGAACCGCCTGCCCTGGGCCGTGAACACCTACGGCTCCGCGGCCGCCCAGGCCGTGGGCGGCGCGCAGAAGGCCCGCGCGGGCGCCTACGCGCTGATGACCAGCGTGGGCATCCCCATGATGTTCGCCGGCCAGGAGGTGGGCAGCGACGAGTACCGTCCCGCCTCCCCCACCCTCTACACCCCGGACTACACGGGCGGCGACCAGGGTCTGCGCAACCTCTACCGCAACCTCATCCGCCTGCGCCTGACCCACGCGGCCCTGCAGACCGAGCACATCTTCTGGCAGTGGCGCAGCGACGGATCGGACCACCTGGAGAACACGGTGAGCTACTGGCGCGGAAGCACGAGCGATGAGGCTGCGGCGGAGATCGTGGTGGCGCTGAATCTGGACGGGGCGGACCATCCGTTC
>DAOTGJ010000093.1:0-5450 GCA_035447065.1 Candidatus Krumholzibacteriia bacterium | reverse complement strand
CTGGTCCACCGCGTCCACGGCGTTCAGCAGCAGGTTCATGACCACCTCCACCATGAGCTGGCGGTCCGCGCGCACCAGGGGCAGCGCGGGGTCCAGGTCCGTGGTCAGCCGGACCGCCTTGCGGTCCGCGCTGTACGACACCAGACGGTGGACGGAGTCCACGGCCTCGTTGAGGTCCAGCGGTTCCGGTGCCGCCTGTTGCCGCCTGGCGAAACCCAGCAGCTTGTCGATGACGGCGGTGGCGTGGGTCAGCCCCTCGTCCATCATCTCCAGGTATTCCAGCGTCTGCTCGCGGTCGTCCAGGTCATGGCGGATGGCGTAGATGCAGCTGCGGACGCCGTTGATGGGGTTGTTGATCTCATGGGCCAGGCTGGACGCCAGCCGACCGATGGCCGCCAGCCGCTCGGCGTGCCACACCTGGTGCTGCGCCGTCAGCAGCTCGTCGCGCGACTGCTCCAGGCGCGACTGCATGCGGTGGAAGTGCTTGTAGAGGATGCCGATCTCGTCGCGGCGCGCCGGCAGCGCCGGCATGGCGGCCGTCTTCAGGTCCACCGTGTCCATGGCGGTCACCAAGGCCCGCAGGGATC
This sequence comes from Candidatus Krumholzibacteriia bacterium, assembly GCA_035447065.1. Lineage (GTDB taxonomy): Bacteria > Krumholzibacteriota > Krumholzibacteriia > LZORAL124-64-63 > LZORAL124-64-63 > CALEMW01. The sequence goes on along the minus strand of DAOTGJ010000093.1, from coordinate 4,863 downwards.
CCAGCAGCCGCCCCAACAGCAGCCAGAGCAGCAGCAGCATCACGGAGCTGACGGCGGCGGAGAAGGTGGCGAGCTGGAAGAAGGTGCGACGGATCTGGGCGCGGATGGAGTCCGCCTCCACCGCGAGAACCAGCACGCCCCACCTGCGCTCGCCCGTGGCCATGGGCAGGACGGTCTCCAGGACCCAGGTGCCCTCGGCGCCCTTGGTGATGGCGGTGAGCGGTTGTTCCAGGACGGCCAAGGTGTCCAGGGGCGCGCTGGTCACCGGCGCCCGGGATCCCTCCCAGCTCCGCGCCACCACCCGGCCCGAGGGGTCCAGGATGGTGATGGCCCGAAGCCTGGGATTCTGTTCCATGAACATCTCCACGTAGTTGTCCAGGAACCCCTCCGTTCGGTAGAGGTCCTGGTCCGCGAAGATGAGCGCGTCGATCACGGCCACCGAGAACGCCCGGCTCACGGCCAAGGCGTTGCCCTCCTCCTGGCGCAGCAGGGAGAGGCGCCAGCTGTAGAGGATTCCCCAGGAGAGGAGCATCATCACCAGCACGGCGGTCAGGCCCACCGTCATCAGGAGGCGGCCGCGCAGGCCCGCGGGTCCCAGGGAGCTCAGGCTCACGGCGTGCCCTCCCGATCCACGTCCGCGGCGAAGGCGCGGCGGTACTGCGCGGCGTCCACCGCCGCGAAGCCGTTGCGGAACTCCTGGCTCCAGAGCTTGGCGCGGGTCTGGATGGTCTCGGGACGGATGGACAGCATGGCGTCGCGGATCTCCCGGCGCACCTCGGCCGGCGTGGCCGCGGAGGCCACCAGCGGCGGCCCGGGAATGGGGTCCGACCATTCCAGCACCCGCAGGCCCTGGTCCCGATACTTCTCGCACACGGTCTGCTTGACCACTCCCGCGTCGAAGGCGCCGCGCATGACCTCCCGCGCCACCGTCTGGTGATGGTCGAAATGATGGAGGCTGTCCAGGTCGGCCGCGCTCAGGCCGTGGGCGGGCAGGGCCGCCGTCTGCAGCCAGTTGCCGGACCAGGACTGGGGCGACGGCAGGGCCACCCGCCGGCCGCGCAGGTCGGCGATCCCGGTCACGGCGCCCTCGGGACCGGTCACCAGCGCCACGCGGAAGGCCGGCACGCCTTCGGTGTTGAGGGGCGCCACCAGCGGGATCAGGTCGGGGTCCGACGCCATGGGTCCGTAGATCCAGGCTCCCAGGAACGACGCCGCCACGCGCTCGGCCTTGAGATCCTCCACCGCCTCCAGGTAGCTGCCGCTCAGCTTGAGCTCGTAGTGATGACCGCCCTGGCGGTTGAGATGATCGATGAGGGGCTGGTACACGGCGAAGATCACGTTGGGGGCGAAGCGGGAGACCACGCCGATCCGCAGGGTCGGGGCGTCGGCGGGGGGCCGGACCGTGATCGACGGGCGGTCCGGGCGCGGCGCGCTGGAGATGTCGCTGAGCCTGGCCAGCACGAGGGCGCTGGTCGTGAGCAGGAGCGCTGCGAAGAGCGCGGCGAGGATCGACGACGTCCGGTTCATGGGCGGAAGGTAATAGGCGGAAGGGAAGGGGGTCAACCGGTGGCGGCACCGGCGAACCGTCGCCTTCTCGGCGGCGAAATTTCGCCGCCCTGGCGTAGGCGGGTCCATAACGCGTTGGCGTTCATCGAGATGACGCATCGTGCGAACGGGAACGGGGATTGCAGACGCCCCCTCACAACACCAACACGCGGGGAGGATCGCGCATGGGCAAGGAGATCGAACGCAAGTTCCTGGTGCGGGGCGAGGCCTGGAAGGCGCTGGCCGCCGGGGTCCTGTTCCGGCAGGGCTACCTGAACTCCGCCAAGGAGCGCGTGGTGCGCGTGCGGACCATGGGTGACAAGGCGGCGCTGACCGTCAAGGGCATCACCGTGGGCGCCACGCGGCTGGAGTTCGAGTACGAGATCCCGTTCGCGGACGCCGAGCAGCTCCTGGAGCTCTGCGAGCAGCCGCTGGTGGAGAAGACGCGCTACAAGATCCCGCTGGACGGCCTGGTCTGGGAGATCGACGAGTTCCACGGCGTGAACCGGGGCCTGACCGTGGCCGAGTGCGAGCTCGAGTCCGAGGATCAGGCCGTCGCCAAGCCCGATTGGGTGGGCGACGAGGTGACGGGGGACCCCCGCTACTTCAACTCCAACCTCATCGCGAACCCCTACTCCACCTGGGCGCGGTGACCGGGCCATGAGCGCCGCGGAAGTCAGGACCCAGGCCGCCCTGGCCAGGATCGACGAGGTGCTGGACCTGAGTCGCAACAAGCTCAGCCAGGTGCCCGAGAAGAAGCTGACGTCCGGCGAGCGCTGGATGCGGTATCTGGGCTTCCCCCTGGGCGTGCTGGTCTTCCTGCTGCTCTACTACATGCCCGCGCCGGAGGGGCTGACCGGCGGCGGGCAGGTGGTCATCGCCGTGTTCGCGGCGGCGCTGGTCTGGTGGATCACCGAGCCCGTGCCCACGCACGTCACCAGCCTGATGCTCATGGCCATGCTGGTCTTCTTCAACGGCTGGGCCGAGAGCGACGTGCTGGGCGTGCTGGGCTTCAGCGTGATCTGGCTGAACGTGCTGGCCTTCATCCTCTCGTCCATGCTGGTCAAGACCAACCTGGCCAAGCGCATCGCGCTGGCGCTGATCGTGCGCTTCGGGCGGAAGGCCTCCTGGATCCTGGCGGCCTTCTTCGCCCTCAACCTGATGCTGGCGGCCTTCATCCCGGCCACGGCCGCACGGGCCGCCATGCTGCTGCCCGTGATGATCGTGGTGGCGGGCATCTACGGCGCCAGCAACGCCAACCCCACCAACTTCGGCCGCAACCTCTTCCTGCAGAACCTGCAGGCGATCAACTTCGGCTCCAGCGCCTACATGACGGGCTCCAACGCCAACCTCATCGCCGTGGCCTTCATCCTCTCCATGGGCGGCAGCCGCATCTACTACACGGACTGGCTCTTCGCGGCGTTCCCGGTGGTGGTGACGGCCATGCTGATCAGCTGGTGGATCGGCCCGCGCTTCGTCTTCAAGGTGCCGCCCGAGCAGCAGACCCCGGAGGTGGAGGGCGGCCTGGAGCGCATGCGCGAGAAGCTCCACGAGATGGGGAAGGTCACGGCGGAGGAGAAGAAGGCGGCCCTGATCTTCGGGCTGGTGATCGTGCTCTGGGTGACGGACAAGCTGCACCTGCGGGTGCTCGGCTTCGAGATCTCGGCGGTCATGGCCGCCTTCATCGGGGCGGTGATCGCGCTCTTCCCGCGCCTGGGCCTGCTGAAGTGGAACGAGGCCGACATCCCCTGGCACCTCATGCTCTTCTCCTGCGGCGCCTACGCCGGCGGCCTCGCCCTCAACGACACCGGCGCGGCGCGCTGGCTCGTGGGCTCGCTCTTCCAGAAGCTGAACATCCAGCCGGGCGTGAACTTCTGGGCCGTCTACGCCCTGGTGATCGCGGTCAACATGTACAGCCACCTCTTCTTCACAAGCAAGACCATGCGCACGCTGATCTTCATCCCCTTCGTGATCGCCGTGGCGCAGACGCTGGGCTACGATCCCCTATGGCTGGCGCTGCCGGCCGCGTTCACCATCGACTGGGTCATCGGGCTGCCCATCAACGCCAAGCCCAACGTGATCCTCTTCGCGACGGGCCAGTACTCGGTGCTCGACAACCTGAAGTACGGCCTGATCATGACCACCGTGGGCACCCTCCTGCTCATCATCGCGGGCTGCACCTGGTTCCGCGTGCTGGGCATCACGCCGGGGTGGTGACGATGCGCGCTGCGAAGGCCGTCGTGATCCTCGCCATGATCGCCGTCACGGCGGTCACCATCTTCATCATCCTGCTCCTGGACGCGGGCCGGGCCGAGGCGGCGGCGACCGCCGCGCCGGACACGCTCGCGCTGCTGCAGGAGTCCATCCAGGTCGGACCGGACGGCTCTGCCGAAGTCGAAGTCATGGTCGTGCTGGGAGGTGGCGGCGGAGGCGGTCTCCTGCTGCCCTTCGCCTTCCCGGCGCCCGAACGCTTCACCCCGCCGTCCGGTCCGGCCCGCTTCCGCGACCCCGCCGCGCCGCTGGCCGACCGCCTGGGACACCGGATGGTGTCGCTGGAGCTCCTGCCCGACGCCCGGGCCGGGGACACCGTGCGCGTGCGCGCCGCGGTCCCCGCGTGGTACGACATGGCGCGCACGCGGAAGGCCCACGGCGTGCATCCGGTGCGGCGCGAGCTCGTGAACACGTCGGCCGACGTCATCGCCGTGGCGGTGACGCGGGTGGTCCTGCCGCCCGGCTACACGGTCCACGCCGTGGGCGAGGTGGTGCCCAGGTTCGATCCCAAGGACTCGCCCACCCCGCCGTACGCGATCGGCGTGCAGGACGGCCGCGTGGTCATCGTCCAGCGGGCGGAGCGGGTGGGCACCGCGGGCCGCATGGTGCTCTCCTTCGAGATGCGCGCGGCCCGCCGCGGCGCCGTTCCCCTGGCGGCCGGGCTGCTGCTGGCGCTCCTCTATCTCGTGAAGTTCCGCGACGTGCTCCAGCCGGGCAAGGAGGTCTGACCATGCCCCTGTTCCAGTCCAGCCGAGTGGTGGAGAACCAGATCGACGAGTTCTTCGACAAGGTCGGCGAGGGCGCCCTGGTCTTCGACGAGGGCGTGCGCGCCTACATGCAGGACCGCCGCGAGGAGTTCGACCACGCCATCGGGCGCATCGACAGGCTCGAGTCCGAGGCCGACAAGCTCCGCCGCGACATTGAGGCCTACCTGTACGGCCACTCCCTGATCCCGGAGCACCGCGGCGACGTGCTGGGGCTCCTGGAGAACACGGACAACATCATCGACACGGCCAAGGCGAGCCTCTACCAGTTCTCGGTGGAGCA
>DAOTGJ010000092.1:0-5532 GCA_035447065.1 Candidatus Krumholzibacteriia bacterium | reverse complement strand
GTTGAAGATGTCGATCGACGACGCGGAGGCTCTCACGCGAGACGCGCTGGCCAAGGAAGGATTCGGGGTTCTCACCGAAATCGATGTACGAGGGACCCTGAAGAAGAAGCTCGATGTCGATTTCCCGCCGTACCGGATTCTCGGTGCCTGCAACCCGCCATTCGCGCTCAAAGCCCTGCAGAGCGAACCGCGGGTCGGGACGATGCTCCCATGCAACGTCATCCTCCGGGAATTGTCCAAAACGGAGGTCGAGGTCTCGGCAGTCGACCCGGCCGCCTCCATGCAGGCGATCGATAATCCAGCCCTCGCAGAGATCGCGGAGGAGATTCGGGAGAAGTTAATGCGGGTGCTCGGTTCGCTCTGACTGACGCCGGCCTTTGAGCCGACGTGACGACTATTACGATCGGGCCCCAACCAACTCCCCACCGCTAAAACGGAGAGGGTCGTAAAACAGAGAAACCAAGAGTTTTCCGACCACCCAACGGGGTCCGATCGTGACCCCTAACGGTTCCCATCGACCCCCGGACTCTCTCTCCACAACTAGAGAATCCCGCCGACCCAGCAATATCCGCCCAACCCATTGCCATTACTGCGCATAAACGAAAAACCCGGAAGCTCTCGCCCCCGGACCGCACCGCTAACCGATATGCCTATCGAATTCCGCTGAAAAAGAATTGGCTCCTCGGGTAGGGCTCGAACCTACAACCCTTCGGTTAACAGCCGAATGCTCTACCATTGAGCTACCGAGGAACCTGAAGCGTATGGCCGGCCCGCGAAGAGGCCGGATGTAGGCGCAGAATATAGGCGGGACCTCCTGCGCTGTCAAGAGATCGGCCACCCCGCCCGGGGCTTGAGGCCCAACCTCCGGCTAGCCCAGCACTTCCGCCAGAAACGCGTCGTCCGCCTGCCCCACCTTGGCCATGATGCCGCCGATCTCCCCGCCGAACATCCGGCTCATCAGCCCCACGTTCATCTTGGACAGGTACACCTCGCCGGCGGCGTTCTCGTAGACCGCCCAGCTGCACGGCATCATGCCGGCCATGGGCAGGTTCAGGGTGAGCATGCGCGAGGCCAGCTTGGGGTTGCAGACGAAGAACACGCGGAACTGCTTCAGGTCGGCCGGCACGAGCTGGTGCTTCTCCAGGGTGGTCAGCAGGTTCTGGGCGGGAATGGGCATGCCCCAGTCCTCCGCCGCGCCCACCACGCGCTCCACGGCGGCGCACGTGTCCTCGAAGCTGCGCTTGCTGCGCCTGGCCGACAGCATCTGCGTGCGCATCATGCCCACGCCCACGCCCAGGGCCAGGGCCAGCCCCAGGATCAGACCCACGATCAACATGACGACGGGAGACATCTCCCACCTCCGGCGTCTGGATTGTTTCGGAGTTGCATACAATCGCAACCCGCACAACATAGCAGCCGGGACGCCGGATGCAAGGACGCGCCGCCGTCAGCGCAGGTCCACGCCCATGGCGAAGCGCCAACCGCGGCCGTTCGGGTTCTCCCCCACCGGATGGGCCATCACCGCCGTGAGGCGCACGGGGCCGCCGTCGCCCAGGCCGATCACGCGGCTGAGGCCGAACCCGGCGTCGGCGCGGCGGCCGCGGGCGCCGGTGACCGGCGCGGTGCCGTGATCGTCGGCCCAGCCCGCTTCCACGAACGTCACCGGCTGCAGGCCCCAGTCCTTGAGCAGCGGCACCCGCAGCGCACGCAGCAGGTCCACGTTCCAGCGCTGCTCCAGGGCCAGGTGCGCGGCGCGGTCGCCCACCAGTTCGCCGGCCTCATATCCACGCAGCGTGCCCCAGCCGCCCACCCAGCTCGTCCACTGCAGCGGCGCCGCGCCGCTGGTGCTGCGCCAGCTTCCGCGCAGGGTCCACTCGTTCTGCAGGGGGTCGCGGCGGGCGATGCGGCCGTGGAGCTGGAGGCGGCGCTGCCATGACGCATCGGCCGGCAGGCGGCTCCAGATCAGCTCCGCGCCCAGGTGCGCATCGCGGCGTTCCAGGTCCAGGCCCAGGCTCCAGTCCCAGGTGTCCAGATCCGCGGCGGGCAGGTTGGGGGCCACGTCCTGCTCGTCGGCGAAGAGCGTCCAGCGCGTGGCCGTGCCCAGCGCCCTGTCCTGCACGCGCGCCGCGCCGCCGCGCAGCGCCAGCCAGCGGGCGGGCCGCGCCGTGAGCGCCGCGCCCAGGCGTCCGCGCTCCAGGTAGTGCCACGGGTCCTCGCCGCCGAACACCGCCACCACCGGCGGCGGCAGTCCCTCCTCGCCGCCGAAGTGCGCCACCCGGCGGCCGGCGTCCAGCGTGAGCGCCAGGCTGGTCCAGGGGGCGCCGGTGCGGCGGCCCTGATCGTCGCGCGGGCGCGCCGTGGCCAGCGGCAGCTCCGCCGTCACCCCGTACGTCGCCTTCTTCCGCGCGAACCCGTAGGTGGCCTGCGCCTCCACGCGCGGCTGCCGCGGGCCGGGGCGGTCCAGCACCAGGCCCAGGCCGGTGACCGGACCTTCGGCGCGGTTGAAGGTGGTGCCCGCCAGCGGCCGCAGGCCCACGCGCCACGGGCGGCCCTGGAGCATGGTCCACAGGCGCGTGTCGCCCACCTGCAGCAGCGAGTCCCACTGGGCGGGCGTGAAGCCCAGGCCGATGTCCGCGGGCGTGAGCGGCTCGTACCAGTCCGACGTCTTCAGGCCCGCCCAGTAGCGGGCCAGGCTGTCGGCGGCGGCGGTCTCGCTGACCCAGATGAGCGAATCCGCGGGGGCGGGCTCCTGGGCTCGGGCGAACGCCGCGGTCAGCAGCAGCAAGGCGATCATCAGGCGCGTCACGGCCGCACCTCCCCGAACTCGTAGTCGTCCATCAGCACGTGCAGCTCCACCTGGTCCGGCACGCCGGGCATGGCGCCGTTGAGCTCCACCAGCGCGTGCAGCTCGCCCACCACCCAGCGCCCGTGGGCCTGGGTCATGCTCAGCTCGAAGCGCGGCACGCCGCTCATCAGCAGCGGGATGGGCATGGGGCCCACCATGGCGCCCTCCATGCGGCGGATCACGAAATCGCTGTAGTCGATCCACACCTCGCCGGCCAGGCCGGGCTCGAAGCGGTTGCGCGGCGCGAACCCGATGCGGAACACCAGGTGCTCGCCGATGAGCGTGCGCTCGCGGATCTCATAGCGGTAGCGGTTGGCCGTGAGCAGGCTGAACGGCAGCTCCAGGGTGACCTCCGTGAGGTCGCCCTGCCACTCTTCGGCCACGGCGTCGTCCTCCTCCGTGTCGGTCAGCTCGCCGTCCTTCCACGTGCGCGACGAGGAGTGCAGGCGCACGGTGCGGCGTTCGCCGTCGGGGTCGATGTGGATGCGCGCGGCGCTCGTGAACTCCACGCGCTCGCCGCGGTCCGGCTCGCCGGCGTGGTCCAGCACCGTGGCCCAGGTCCGCTCCGTGTACCGATGGGGACCCAGGGCGCGGTCCGCCTCTTCCATGGCCAGGGCGATGCGGCGCACCACCTCGCTCACGCGCAGCCGGGGCGCGGCCACGCGGATGGTGTCGGCCACGGCGTCGGCCACGGCCACGGTGTCCTCGTCGGACACGATGACCGCGTAGCCCGCCTGCAGCAGGGCGTCCACGTCGATGAGCCAGGGGTCGTCATCCGTGCCGGCGCCCTGATCCACGCCGGTGCTGTCGGGAGGCGCGGCGAGGCCGGGGCCCGCGAGCGCGAGCGCGGCGACGAGCGCGGTCAGCCAGAAGATCCGTGTCATGGCGATGCTCCTGTTGGGGGGCGATCCGATCGGCCGCGGCCCGGCCCCCCTCCGACCGGGGGCGGGTCCTGCGGAGAGCGTCCGCGGATCCGGTTCGCAAACCTGCGCTCGCGTGCGGTGATCCCGACGTTCCGCCGCCGCGCCGCCAGTCCCATCCGGGCCGGGTCGCGGCCGACGCGGCGGGGACTGCAAGGCCCGGGCCGTCGCCGGGCCGTGCCCATGGTCCTGCGGAACGGCCGGATCGGCAAGGGGTTGCTCGCGTGTCCCGGCGGCGCCGGCGCCCCGCGCCCCTGTGGCCGTCCCGCCCACCTGTCGCCGCGCGACGACACCGCCGCGCCGTCCACAGCCGTCGGGCGCCGTGACGGCGGCCCGCGCGTGTGCTACCTTCCGCGTCGACCCCGCGACTCCACCACCGGAGGCCCATGACCCGCCCGCTGGATTCCCGTCGGCTCTACGAGCAGCTCTTCACGTCGGCGCCCCTGGCCGTGGCCTTCCTGGACCGCGACCTGCGCTACCTGCGCGTGAACGAGGTCATGGCCCGCGCCAACGGCGCCTCGCCCGAGGCCCACGTGGGGCGCGGCGTGGCCGACATGTCCTCCGAGCTCGCCGACGAGCTGACCTCCCGCTACCGCCAGGTCCTGGCCAGCGGCCGCCCGCTGACCGACCAGGAGATCGAGCAGACCGACGCCGAGGGCCGCCGCCGCATCTGGCTGGCCGGCTCCTTCCCCGTGCTGGACGACGACGGCGCCGTGGCCGGCATCTGCACCGTGGCCCAGGACATCACCGCGCGCAAGCAGGCCGAGGCGGTCATGGCCGACACCATGGCGTTCCAGACCGACTTCATCGACAAGATGCCCGGCTACATCCTGCTGCTGGACGAGGACGGCCGCATCCGCCGCTGGAACCGCGGCCTGCAGGAACGCCTGGGCCGCCCGGCCGAGGACCTGGAGGGCCGCTACGTGGTGGAGCTGGCTCGCCCCGAGGACCGGCTGCGCGTGCGCCACGCCATCGCCGAGTGCCTGGAGTCCGGCACCGCCGCCCTGGAGGCCCACTACCAGTCGCAAACGGGCGTCACCCAGCCCACCTGGGGCATGGGCGTGCGCCTGGAGCTGCTGGGCCGCCCCCACATCTGCGTGCTGGTGGAGGACATCACCGAGCAGGCCAAGGTGCGCGAGTCGCTGGAGCTGCAGCTGCGCTTCCAGTCGCTCATGGCCGCGGTGAGCGGCGAGCTGCTGGCGAGCGCGGCGGGCGACGTGGCCTCCGCGCTGGAGCGCAACCTGCCCGCCGTGGCCGCGTTCTTCGGCGCCGAGCGCATGACCGTGTGGGAGCAGGACCGCGCCCACGCGCGCCTGCGCCCCTGCGCCGTGTGGGGCCTGGAGGGCATGGGCACGATCTCCAAGGACATGACCAGCGACGACTTCCCCGACACGGTCGAGCGCGTGCTCGCCGGAGAGCCCGTCTTCTTCCAGGCCGACGACGAGGGCCCCGCCCCCGACGACGGCCCCAGCCAGACCTACCTCTACGATCATCAGGTGCGCTCCAGCATCCTGGTGCCGGTCATGGCGGAGGGCCAGGTGGCCGCGGTGCTCGCCATGGGCACGGTGACCCACCGCGCCGGCTGGAACGACGACGACCTGGAGCGCGCCCGCGTGGTGGCCGGCGCCATGGCCGCCGCCCTCAAGCGCCGCGACACGGAGCAGGACCTGGCCGACGCCGTGGCGCACATCGCGCACCTGAAGGACCGCCTGGAGGAGGAGTACACGGTCCTGCGCGAGGAGATCAGCCTGCGCCACGCCCACGACG
>DAOTGJ010000091.1:1732-5814 GCA_035447065.1 Candidatus Krumholzibacteriia bacterium | reverse complement strand
CGCCATCCTGATGCTGTGGGCGACCGTCGCCCTGCTGAACCCGGGACCCGGAACCACGGCGCCGCAGGACGGCGCTCACGACGGAGGAACGAGCATGGGACGAGTCACGGGCGTGGGCGGCGTGTTCCTCAAGGCTGCGGACCCGGTGGCGCTGCGGGCGTGGTACCAGGAGCACCTGGGGATCGACGTGCAGGACTGGGGCGGCACGGCCTTCCTCTGGGCCGACGACGCCGCGGACGGCATGACCGTGTGGTCCGTGGGAGACGGCGCCAACTTCGCTCCCAGCGACGCCCCCTTCATGATCAACTACCGCGTGGACGACCTCCGCGCCATGATGCAGCGGCTGCGCGATGAGGGCTGCCAGGTGGTGGACGACGTGCAGGAGTCGGAGTTCGGGGCCTTCGGCTGGGTGCTGGATCCGGAGGGCAACAAGATCGAGCTCTGGCAGGCGCCCGTCGACGACGCGCCCGCCGCCGCGCCCGCCACCACCTACGGCCTCATCGGCCAGATGACCGCCACGCCCGGCCACCGCGACGAGCTCATCGCCATCCTGCTGGAGGGCACCACCGCCATGCCTGGCTGCCTGAGCTACGTGATCGCCAAGGATCCGGAGAACGCGGACGCGCTGTGGATCACCGAGGTCTGGGTGGACCGCGAGCACCACGCCGCGTCGCTGCAGCTCCCGTCGGTGCAGGCGGCCATCGCCCGCGGCAAGCCGCTCATCGCCGGGTTCGGCGTGCGGCATGAGACGGAGCCGGTGGGCCGGCCGGGCCGGTAGGGCCGTTTTCTTGCGATCCTCGCCATTCCGTCTGTCACGCTCGCCCCGCGGACTCCGTATCCGCTTCACGACGATGCCTCCGGAATTCCGAACCTGCTGAAAACAAAGACCATGGGGGATTCACCCCAATGGAAGGACCGTCCCATGCACGCAGTGCGACACACCGCACGTTCCCTCGTCCTGCTCACCACTCGGCTCCTGTCCGCCACCCTGCTGCTGACCGCCACCCCGCTCCTGGCCGACACCGTGGTGCCCGGCGGCAACGTGAGCGGCGCCTGGACCGCGGCCGGCTCGCCGTACCTGGTCCAGGGCAGCATCACCGTGCCCGCCGGCGCCACGCTCACCCTGGAACCGGGCGTGGTGGTCTTCACGTCGCTGGATCAGGAGATCACCGTGCAAGGCACGTTGGAGGCCGTGGGCACCGAGGCGGCGCCCATCGTCTTCACCGGCCCCACGGGCGCGGGCTGGGGCGGTCTGCGCATCACCGGCGCCGACGCCGCGGCCGTGCTGGAGCACTGCACCGTGGAGCACGGCGACCGCCAGGGCGCGTTCGACGAGGGCGGCGGCGTGGCCTGCTACGACGGCGCGGTCACGCTGCGGGCCTGCAGCATCATCGACAACACCTCGTACCTGGACGGCGCGGGCGTCTACGCCATCAACGCCCAGGTGGTGATCGAGGACTGCGAGATCGCGCGCAACCTCATCGACGGCGCCAACAGCGCCGCCGGCGGCGGCGTCTACGCCGAGAACTGCCAGGTGGAGATCCGCGGCAGCCGCATCCACCACAACCGGGTGGAGACGTTCACGTTCTTCGGCGCCACCAACTCCCACGGCGGCGGCGTGGCCCTGGAGCTGAGCGGCGGCGTGGTGGAGGACTGCCTGATCGACGGCAACTACGTGACCCACAGCGGCACGGCCACCGCGTCGCTGGGCGGCGGCCTCTACGCCTACGCCCACTTCCAGAAGACGCTGCTGCTGCGCGGCAACACCGTGGCGGGCAACCAGGTGAACTACAACAACGCTCACGGCGGCGGCATCTACCTGGTGGGCTACAGCGTGGAGCTCACGGACAACCTGATCACCGGCAACATCGGCCACGGCCTGTGGTGCGACGGCGGGATCGAGACGGCCGTGATCCATCACAACGACGTGTGGGGCAACTCGGCCGGCGCGTACGGCGGCGCCTTCGTGCCGACGGGCGTGGGCCAGATCACGCAGGCCAACGTCAACGGCGACCCCTGCGACGCGTTCTTCAACATCGCCGAGAATCCGCTCTACACCGCGCCGTCGCAGGGCGACTACACCCTCATGCCGGGCTCTCCGGCCATCGACGCCGGCGACCCGGCGTCGCCCGTGGACCCCGACGGCACCGTGGCGGACCTGGGAGCCTTCTACCATCACCAGGCGGCGGCCGCGGTGCGCACCACCACCCACGGCACCCGCCTGAGCATGCTGCGCGGCGCCCAGCCGGCGCCCATGACCTCGCGCACCACCATCACCTACCGCCTACCGCGCGACGGCCGCGTGCGCCTGGGCATCTACGACCTGCGCGGCAGCGAGGTGCGCACCCTGGTGGACGGCGTGCAGCCGGCCGGCGAGCGCAGCGTGGCGTTCGACGGCCGCGACGAGTCCGGCCGCGACCTCCCGGCGGGCACGTACCTGTACCGCCTGCAGGCGGACGGACGCTTCGAGACGCGCAAGATCGCGGTCCTGCGTTAACCTGCGCCTCGCCCGGCCGCGGCCCCGGACGGTCCTGCTCCGTCCGGGGCCGCGGTGCTGGTGACACGGCGGGCCCTTCGTGCGAAGATGGCCGCTGTTCGGGTTCTGAACGGACCCGGACGAAGGGAGATGACCATGCCGACACGCTGGCCCGCACTGCTCACCCTTCCGCTCCTCTGCCTCCTGCTGCTGGGCGCGGACTGCAACGACGAGGTGACCGAGATCGACGACGTGGGCCGGCTCCACGCCATGGAGCAGTCCATCCTGAACTACGCCCGCCAGCCCGACTGCGGCGGGGAGGGCGATTGCCGCTTCATCGGCATGGGAGTGAACCCGTGCGGCGGCCCCTACTACTACCTGATCTACTCCACGAGCGCGGTGGACAGCGTGGAGCTGGTGGGCATGGTGGAGGAGTACAACGAGTTCAACGACGAGCTGAACGCCCGCTACGGCTGGGCCGGACCCTGCGTGGTGCCGAACCCGCCGGTGCTGGACTGCGTGGAGGGGACGTGCGTGGATGTGGGGTATGACCATTGATGCATGACGCCGCCGTGAACCGATCCCGAGCCGTCCGGATCCTCCGGATCGTCATGCCCCTGGCGGCCCTGGTCAGCCTCATCATCTTCCCCCCCTGGCAGGGCGTGCTGGCCTGGCTGACGCCGCTGCCGGACACGGTGCAGGAGCAGGTGGACGCGGCCGTGGGGCGCGGGCTGGACGGCATCATCGTCTGCGTGGACCGGGCGGGGCGGGAGCCGGAGCTCTACGCCGCCGGCTGGAAGGATCGGGCCGCGCAGATTCCGGCCGATCCGCAGGCGCTGTTCAAGATCGCCAGCATCAGCAAGCTCTACGTGGCCGTGGCGGCGGCCAAGCTGGTGGCGGCGGGCCAGCTCTCGCTGGACGACACGGTGGCCGCCCTGCTGCCCGAGCTGGCCGACCGGCTGGCCGACGCGGACCGCATCACCCTGGCCATGCTGCTGCGGCACCGCAGCGGCATCCCGAACTACACGGACCAGGACGGGTGGGACTGGGGGCAGCCGCCGGCCGACGCGGACGCGCGTCTGGAGATGATCCTGGACCTGCCGGCGGACTTCGCGCCGGACGCGGAGCAGCGCTACTCCAACACCAACTACCTGCTCGTCGGCCGCATCCTGGACCGCGCGCTGGACGGCGACCACCGCGAGTACATCCGGCGCGAGGTGCTGGTGCCGCTGGGCCTGGTCCACACCTTCGGCTCGCTGAGCGATGTGGATCCGGACCAGGTGGCGGGCGGCTACCACCACGGCTACGACCAGGACTTCAAGGCCGTGGCGTTCGACACCGCGGGCGCGTCCATGGTGGCCACGGCGCAGGATGTGGGCGCGTTCGTGCGGGCCCTCAACGACGGCTCGCTGCTCAGCGACGCCGAGCAGGCCGTCTACGCGTCGGTGTACGAGCTGGGGCACAAGGGCTGGGTGCTGGGGTACCAGAGCATCGCCCGGTACCATGAGGATCTCGACGCCGTGGTGGTGCAGTTCGTGAACACCACGGGCGGGGATTCGGAGCTGGTGTCGCTGGTGGTGTACGACAGGATCGTGAAGATCCTGCG
>DAOTGJ010000091.1:0-1632 GCA_035447065.1 Candidatus Krumholzibacteriia bacterium | reverse complement strand
TGGGCCACGTTGTCGTGCTTCTTCGCCTCCTTCTCCCGTTTCAGGGCCTTCTTCTCCTTGAGGCTGTGCTGGGCCTGCTTGCGGGGCTCGCGGGCGCCCTTGTCCTTGTGACCCTTCTCGGCCATGACGGACCTCCCTTGCGGGGGTTGAACGATGCGAGGATAGCACTTCCGCGGAGCCGCGTGGGGGAGATCCGGAGAAGCGATGGCGGCGTGCGGAAATCCCGGATAGCTTGATCCCGCCTCCCGATGGACCCTGGACCTGGCCCGAGGAGTTCCGCCATGCACCCCGACATCCGCGCCTACAACGACGCCCAGACCCCCGCCGACCTCGAGCTCTGCGACCTGCTCGCCGCCGAGATCGCCCGCGCCCTGCCCGAGGCCGAGGACAAGGTGTGGCACGGCCACCCGGTGTGGTTCCTGGACGGCAACCCCATCGTGGGGTACAGCCGGCTCAAGGGCGGCGTGCGGCTGCTGTTCTGGAGCGGGCGCTCCTTCGGCACGCCGGGGCTGAAGGAGGAGGGCAAGTTCCAGGCGGCCGAAGCGCGCTACGGCGCCGCGGCCGACGTGGATCGGGACCTCCTGGCGGCCTGGCTGTCCGAGTCCCGGGACGTGCAGTGGGACTACAAGAACATCGTGAAGCGCAAAGGGAAGCTGGAGCGGTTGAAGTAGCCGCGCCCGAACAGAGCCAACCCCGGAGGCCCCATGCGGACCTGGATCCCGACCCTCGCCCTTCTCCTCTGCACCGCCCTGCCCGCCCTCGCCCAGCACGGGCACGGCCAGGGCTCCCACAACGACGCCTACGTGGATCCCCAGCTGGACGTGGAGCGCATGATCCAGCGCTTCGAGAACGAGTCGCGGGAGGTGTACGCGCTGCGGCACGCCATCGTGGCGGCGGCGGGCATCGAGCCGGGGATGACGGTGGCCGACGTGGGCGCGGGCACCGGCGCCTTCCTGCCGGACCTGACGGCGGCGGTGGGGCCGCAGGGACACGTGTTCGCCTGCGAGGTGTCCATCCGCTTCGTGGAGCATCTGCGGCAGGTGGCCGATGCAGCGGGCTGGGACAACGTGACGTCGGTGTTCAGCAGCTTCACCTCGGCCACGCTGCCGGACGCGTCGTGCGACCGCATCCTGGTGGTGGACACCTACCACCACTTCGACGAGCCCGCGCCCATGCTCGCCTCCATGCTCGCGGCGCTGAAGCCGGGCGGGGAGATGGTGGTGGTGGATTTCGACAAGAAGCCCGGCGCGCGCGCCTGGATCCAGGATCACCTGCGCGCCGACGCGGCCACGTTCCGCCGGGAGATCGAGGCGGCCGGGTTCGCGTTCGTGGAGGCCGTAGCGCTGGAGGGGATGGAGGAGAATTTCGTGCATAGGTACCGACGGCCGTGAACGCCGTGACGAGCATGGAGAAGAACTCATGAGAAGGTTCTTACCAGTGGTGCTGGACTGATCCGCCTCGCGCATGACCGGCTGAGCGGCGGGACGGCCGCCGCCGCCCCACCGCTTCCCAGCCGCGCCCTTGGGGTCTACGCCTGCGCCGCCTGCGCCATCGCCGGTGCGAACACCTCGTGCGCAAAGGCGCGGTAGTCCGTGGGCGTCACGTTGCCGGGCCCGCGCGGCTCGCGGTGCG
>DAOTGJ010000090.1:0-5825 GCA_035447065.1 Candidatus Krumholzibacteriia bacterium | reverse complement strand
GGGCCCAGTAGTCGGCGATCCAGTCCACGAGCTGGTGGCCGCGGCGGCGGAACTCGTCGGGGGGGAGATGGTGGTCGGGCATGGCTTCCTCCGGGATCGTGTGCCGGGGCATCATGCCTGAGCGTGTCGCCGGGCGCCAGCGGAACCCGGAGACGACGAAGGCCCGCGCCGTGCGGCGCGGGCCTCGTCTTGGCGTGATGCGTTCGGGGATCAATCCGGGGGGCCGAGCTCCCAGTCGGAGAAGTGAGGCACCTCGAAGACGATCCGCACGCGGTTGCCCACCTGGGTCACGCTCGAAGGAGCGCCGTAGTTCAGGTAATCGGGCGAGACGGACCAGTACTCGAACACGTCCTCGGCGGTCATGCCGGTCCAGGGCATGTAGGTGGCCATGACGGAGACGGGCGCCTGGAAGTTGATGCTGGAGGGCTCCAGGCGGACGATCAGCGGGAGGTCGTCCGCGGCGTGATCCATGTAGGACTGGTAGGTGGGGATCCGCATCGTGAACGTGGTGGATCCCAGGCCGACGGGCACGGCCGTGGGGGGGACCATGACGCCGAAGGTGCAGTTCTTGGGCCAGGTGGTCATGGTGCCGGTGAGCCAGCCGCCCACGCCTTCCTGGATGGTGCCCGTGAACACCTCGTACTCCAGGGTCTCCAGGATGTCCTGCTGGTCGCCCAGGTCGTACTTGGCGGCCGAGGTCACGGCGGGTGCGGTCTGGTCCGTCTCCCGCCCGCACCCGAAGAGGGCGAGGGCCAGGATCAGGAGGATGAAGAAGACGAGGGACCGTTTCATCGGGATCTCCTTTGCGAGGTGCG
This sequence comes from Candidatus Krumholzibacteriia bacterium, assembly GCA_035447065.1. Lineage (GTDB taxonomy): Bacteria > Krumholzibacteriota > Krumholzibacteriia > LZORAL124-64-63 > LZORAL124-64-63 > CALEMW01. Next base: position 5,010 of record DAOTGJ010000090.1, on the reverse strand, counting down.
TGGGGCGCGGTCTGCGGGTTCGACAACGTTCCGGTGACGATTTCAAAGAAAAAACCTGGGAGCTTCAGCCTTTCCTGCGCAGGGCCGCGAACGCGCCCAGCAGCACGCCGCCCAGCCAGAGCCCGGCCGGCAAGGGGCCGGCATGGCGGATGCGGTGGCGGAGCGCGTCCCCGGCGTCCCCGGTGCGGAACGCCACGTTCAGGGTTCCGGCCGGCAGCAGGTCGCGGGGCTCGGTGGCGATGAGCACCCGGGCCCGGCCCGTCGCGTCGGCGACCGGCAGGCTCAGGTCGGCGTCGGCCGTGGTTCCGGACCAGAGCAGCCCGCCATCGGGATCGGTCAGGCGGACGTCGTAGCGCTCGGCGCCGGGGACGGGGGTCCAGCGCAGGGTCACGTGATCGCCGGCCACCACCTCGCCCTCCACGGGCCTGAGGATCCTGGGCGCCTCCGCGCCGCGGAGATCCAGGTGCGGCCCCACGGCCCGGGGCGGCAGGAGCATGGCCAGGGCGAGCCCGGCCGCGAGGGCGGTCATGGCCGCCCAGCCGGCGAAGGCCGTGGCGCGGAGTGTGCGGCGTCCAGTGACCGCGACGGTCGCGGAGAACTCGGAGTACGAGGTCTGCAGCTCCGCATGGAGCCCGAGGGTGAGCCGGCAGGCGGCGCAGACCTCGGCGTGGGCTTCCAGGAGGCGGCGGTCGTCGGCCTCGACGATGGGAAGCGTCAGGTCCAGGATGCGGGCTCCGACATCGGGATCCACGCACTCCAGGCCGTGCTCATGCTGTTCCTTCATCTCGTTTCCCTCCTGTCGCGTCGGTCGATGGCGGTCGTGATGGGAGCGGTCATGGCTTCGATCTGGGGTTTCGACAATCGAAGAGCAGCCGATTCAATCGTTTTCTCATCTTTTCCAGACACACGTTCCGCCGATGGTAGACGGCCTGCACCGAGCCCAGACCCAGGCGGTGCCGCAGGGCCTCCATGCTGGACTCCCGATGGTAGACCGCCTCCAGGAGCGCGCGGCATTCGGGATCCAGCGACGCCAGGGCTTGAGCCACGATCCGGCGGTTCTGCTCCCGGTCCAGCAGGTCCAGAGGGTTGGCCGCGATGGCCGGCAGGGTCTCGGCATGATCGTCCACGTTCTGGGCGAGCCGGCGTCGCCGCCAGAGACCCAGGTTGAAGCAGCGGTTGCGGGCGATGCGCACGGCGAAGGCCACCGGATTGTCGGGCACGGACCCGGAGCGGCGCAGGTAGCCCAGCATGGCGATCTGCGTGTCCTGGACGATGTCGTCGAGGTCGGCGTCGGAGCGCCCGAGGATGGAGGCGGCGGCGGTCCGGATCGGGGATTCGAGGTGGGCGCAGATGGTTTCCGCTGCGCCTTCGTCGCCGTCGATGTATTGTCGACAAGCGAGAGGAACGTCGGGTTGGTCGTGCATGGTGACCCGCTGCAAGGGTGTCGATGGTCCGGGCGAACGGGGCGATTCTCCGGGCCGGCTCTGCGGGAGGAGCGTGGATGAAGATCGCCTCGGAGATCATGATAGGGAGAGCGGTGCGTCGCTGTCTAGCTCGGGCCGGTGGATTGGTCGCTCTCCTGCTGTTTTTCCTGGCTGGGAGCGGTTGCTCGCACCGGGACGAAACCTTGCCGGCGACGGTCCGGGCTTCCGCCGCCTTGGCGCGGCCGGCCGCCGCCGCCCTGGCCGCGCTGCAGGAACCGGACTCCGGGCGCCCCGAGACGCTCGCGGCCCTGGCGCTCGTGAACGAGCTCGAGGACGGCATCCATCGCGCCGATTCCCGGGACGCCGCGGTCCAGCGGCTCTTCCGCGCCTGGGAAGCCGAGCCGCGGCACGTGCTGTGGCCCGAGCTGGCCGCCCGGGAGCATCAGTTCCTCGGCGTTTGGGATCGACGGGATGAGCTCAGCGCCCGTGCGGTGGGCGACGACACGCTCAGCGCCATGGGCGCCTACGTGAGCGGCTGGCGCGTCAACATCCCCTCCGTGTCCGAGCGGCGGTTCCTGGCGGCGTACGAGCGGCGTGGAGAGCTGACGCCCTTCCAGGCCCTCTGGGTCACCCTCAAGGCGGCGTTCAGCGAACGCAGGCGTGGCCGGGCCGACCGTGCCCGGGACATGGCCTTGGCGACCATACCCGAGGCGCGGGCCGAAGGCGGCCTGCGGCTGGAGGCCCTGTGCTGGCGCGAGGCGGCCAAGTCCGGCCTCGTGCTCGGCGAACTGGACGACGCCCTGGCGGCGGTGGTGGTGGCCGACACCCTGGCGACGGCGGCCGCGGGCGAAGACGGACCGCTGGCTTGGCGGCTCCGCATCCGCGTTCTGCGCGGCCAGATCCTCGAGGCCCGCGGCGATCACGAGGCGGCCTTCGCGCAGTACGAGCGCAACATCGATCAGGCGCGGACCAGGGAGCTGGCCACGGACGCCGCGTACAGCCTGTATCGCGCTTCGGCGCTGGCCGAGGTCACCGGCCAACGGCTGCGCGGGCTCGGCTACGCGCGGCAGGCCCTGGCCTTCACCCTCGCCAATCAGGACTCGCTGAACGTGCCGCGGGTGCTCATGAACATCGCCCGCCGCCACAGCATGAACGGCGATCTGGACTCCTGCCTCGCGTACCAGCAGCGGGCCGAGGTCTGGATCCGCGCGTACCCGCACCCCGTCAACGTGGCGCGCATGCCGCTGCTGCAGGCCGAGTACTACGCCCAGGTGGGCGAGTACGCGGTGCTGGACTCCCTGCTCGCCGCCGCGGAATCCCTGTCCGATGTGGACTCGGCCGTGGAGGCCCGCGCGGAGCTGCACCTGGAGCTGATGCGGGGCTGGATGGAGCTGGGACGGCCGGATCTCTTCGACCGCTCCCTGACGCAGATTGCGGACCTGCGGGACGGGCTCACGGACACCTTCGCCGACCGTCACGTGGTGGCGGACCTGCACCTGCTGACCGGCGAGTACATGACCCAGCGCGGCGAGTACGCACGGGCGGCCGAAGCGTTGGACCTGGCGGCGTCGGCGTTGGCGGATCGTCAGGATCCCAAGCGGGCCTGGACGCTGGCGCGCGACCGGGGCCGGCTGGCCCAGGCTCGGGGCATGCCCGCCGCGGCCGAGGCGGCCTTCCGGGAGTGCGTGGACCTGGGCTCGGCCAACGCGACGCCGGAGCTGGAAGCGGCGGGCCGCTTCCTGCTGGGCGCCGCGCTGCTGGATCAGGATCGCCCGGCCGAGGCCCGGGCCGTGCTGCCGGAGGTCGGAGCGGATGGAGACGGCCTCCGCTTCACCACGCGGGTGTCGTCGTTGGTGCTGCAGGGGCGCGCCTGGTCCCGGGAGGGCCGGCTGGAGCCGGCTCTGGCGGCGTTCGCCGCGGCCCGGGCCGCCTGCCGCGCCTGGACGCCGGCGGAGCTGACGGCCCGCATCGAACTGGAGGAAGGCCGCGCCTTGGTCCGGGCGGGGCGGGCCGCGGACGCCGACCTCCGCTTCGCCGCCGCGGCGGCCCTGCTGGATGGGCGCACCCAAGGGGAGGCCGACGATGAGGCCGCCGTCTTCACCGGAAACCTCCGCCGCGAGCTCGTGGAGGCCGTGATGACCCGCCCCGGCGCGGACGCGGCGGCGTCGCTGGACCTGGCGCGCCGGCTGCTGCCCGACTGGTCCGGCGGTGCGGCCTCCGCCAAGGCGCCGCCCGCGGCGCTGCAGGTGGTGTACTTCCTGGGCGAGGAGCGGTCGGGACGATGGCTGGTGGATGCGGACGGCCGGGTCGCTTGGCGGCCCTTGCCCGGCGCCGACGCGCTGCGCGATCTGCTGGCGCCGGTGCTGGCCGACCTGACCACTCCGGGCCGCACTCCCGCGCCGACGCCGGCGGCGATGTTGGCGGACACGCTGCTCGCGGGCGTGGCGGACGCGTGGCCGGCCGGAGCCGAACTCAAGGTGGTGCCGGATCTGGATCTCTTCGGCCTGCCGTGGGTGGCCCTGCCGCTGCCCGGCGGCGGCCTGGTCCTGGACCGCGGTCCGTTGGCCGTGCACGACCGCCCGGCCGTGGCGGGCGACGAGGCCGATCTGCACCGGGGCGACGGCGCGGTCCTGGTGATCGGCGCCGATGATCCTGTGGGGGCGGGTGGATTGAACGCCCTGCGCCATGCGGAGGAGGAGGCCCGTCACGTGGCGTCCCTGTTCCCGCACGACGAGGTGCGGCTGCACCTCGGCGCGGAGGGCGCCGACGCCCTGCGTCAGCCCGGAACCTACGCGGCGATCCACGTGGCCAGCCACGCCCTGGTGTACGCGGGCCGTTCGGACCGATCGATGATCGTCCTGCCCGGTGGCGACGGCGCCGCCATGACGGGCCGGGCCATCCGCAACCTGCCCATGACCTCGGGGCTCGTCTTCCTCTCCTGCTGCGAGGCCGCCGACGGACGGGACCGCCGCGCCGGATTCGCCGGCCTCGCCCGGAGCTTCCTGGACGCCGGAGCCCGGAGCGTGGTGGCGCCGCTGGAGTCGGTGGACGACGACGCGGCCCATGCGCTCGCCGTGCGGTTCTACGAGCGGTGGCTGGCCGGCGCGCCGGTCCCCGCGGCGTTGCGGCTCGCCCAGATGGATCTGCGGGAGGATCCGCACTGGGAGCATCCGTTCTATTGGGCGTTCTACCAGGCCATCGTGGCGGAGGCGTTCCCCGCGCTGTGATCAGCAAATTCTTTGCGTACCGTTCTTGAAAGGGATCCGGTCCGGTTGTCGACCTGCTGACCGCCTTGGTCCAGGAACTGGTTCGGGGGACGCGATCATGCCCCCGGCCCGGACGCCGACTCCCGGTCGGATGCGAGCGGGACTATGCGAACGTGGCGTTCCGATCCTGGAACCAGAGGGAAGGCGGTCTCGGCCGTATCCGGTCGGACGGTGGCGGGCATCCCCTTGGGGCATGCCCGCCACATCGCCTCCCCATCCAGGACTGGCCACCCGCCCGCCCCGCGTCTACCATCTGCCCCCATGGCCGACCGCACCGAGACCACCCTCATCCTGGGCAAGCCCGTCCGTTACCGCCTGCG
>DAOTGJ010000089.1:0-6193 GCA_035447065.1 Candidatus Krumholzibacteriia bacterium | reverse complement strand
TTCGAGGACCTGATGATCTTCGCCCTGAACTACGCCACGGTCGCCAAGCGGGACGTCCCGGCCATCCCGGCCACCCCGGCCGCCGTCGCCCTGAACTGGATCCGTCTGGACGACAGCACCTGGTCCCTGGAGCTCGGCGAGCCCTGCGAGGGCCTGCTGGGCCTCAACGTGCGCGCCCCGCTGCCCGAGGGCGTGGACGTGACCGTGGAACGCGGCGCCCTGCTGGATCAGCAGAGCACCCCGGCGTTCCTGGCCGTGGCCGGCGAGGGCCTGGACATCGGCCTGGCCGCCTTGGGCCAGGGCTTCACGGGTCAGGGCGAGCTGCTGCGCGTGACCGCTGCCGGCGTGGAGGAGCTGAGCCCCGCCATCGACGCGCGCGGGCACGACAACGCCTCCATCGACGTGGCGCTCACCGCCACGGCCGTGGACCTGCCCACGGTGCTGGCCCTCAACCAGAACCACCCGAACCCGTTCAACCCCAGCACCACGATCAAGTTCGACCTGCCGCAGCGCGGCCGCGTCGACCTGAAGATCTACGCGCTGGACGGCAGCCTGGTGCGGACCCTCGTGAGCGAGGCGCTGGATCCGGGCCGCCATGACGTGACCTGGCAGGGCCGCGACGACTCCGGTCGTCAGGCCGCCAGCGGCACCTACTTCTACCGCCTGACCGCGGACGGCAAGACGCTGGTCCGCAAGATGACGCTGATGAAGTAGGAGCACCGGACGGGGGCCGGCTTCGCCTGCCGGCCCTCGTCCCCTCCATCGCCAATCCCATGACCGGACTCACAACGAAGGGGACAGCATGAAACGCTTCTGGATGATCACGATGCTGGCGCTGCTGGCGGTCGCCGCGACCGCCTGGGCCGCCGGCCCCGTCGCCATGCCCCACGGCGGGCAACCCGCCGGCGAGCGGGAGACGATTCCCGCGGACAAGGCCTTCGGCGACCCCACGGACTTCCTCGCCGCGGCCCTCGCGGGCGGCGACTATCTGGTCTACATGCAGGCGGACATCTACGAGGACAACGCCGGCAACGGCGATCCCGACCAGGACCTGGAGGACGGCGGCTGGGACTGGGTCCTGACGCCCTTCACCCACAGCGCCGGCTCCAGCGCCACCAACCTCTACGGCGTGTCGGCCTTGGCCCTGCTCGCCAGCTACGAGCTGGACCCCAAGATCGAGTACTTCCGCGCCATGAAGGACGCGGCCGACTTCATCGTGGCCAGCGGTCCCGACGATCCGGGCGGCATCCGCTCCGGCCCCGACGTCTCCTTCCTGCTGCGCTTCGCCGACCTGGCCGACTGCCCGGACCCGGCCTTCTACCGCGCCGGCGCCCAGGCCATCTGGACGCGGCACCTGAACACGTACGGGTCCATGGCGAACCTGGCGGCCTTCATCCGCGACAACCGGGCGGGCCAGTATCCCAACGGCATCATCCCCTGGGACATCAGCGCCTGGGCGGTGGCGGCGGCGGACATGCACGCGGCCTTCCCGTCGGCGTCGCCGGCCCATGACCTGGAGGCCATCACCATCGCCGAGGTGCTCTACCAGGACAGCTACGCGGGCATCCCGGGCTACTTCGAGCCGCTGGGCCACAGCCAGGGCTACGACCCCGCCTGGAGCACGGTGGACTACTACTGGTACACCCTGGGCGTGCAGGGCCTGCTGCGGTCCTTCGTGGCCGCCGGCACGCACCTGGCCGAGGTGCCCGTCCTCACCCAGCTCCTCCTGGACAGCCAGTACCCCAGCGGCGCCTTCAGCGACCAGTACGGCGCCCAGGGCGGCGACGAGGATTGGCAGACCTCCGCCTACGTGCTTGAGACGCTGGCCGACTACGCGACGCTCACCCCGGCCGTGGCCGACGCCCTGTACCTGGGCTCCCTCTGGCTGGCCGGCACGCAGGACGCCAGCGGCGGCTGGGTGTACGGCAGCGGCAACCACTACCCCGAGATCGGCGCCGAGAACACGCGCGGCCTGGCGGCGGCCTACGCCCTGGTGGCCCCGGCCCTGGAGATCAACCTCTCCGACGCCGGTCCCATCGACTGCGGCGAGACCAACACGGCCACCGTGCGCTACGTGCCCGCGGCCGGCACCCCGGCCCTGCGCGGCTACGACGTGACCTTCGAGGTGACCGGCGGCGTGGTCTATCCCGCGGCGGCGGACATCGACGATGCCGGGAGCCTGGGCGCCATCGGCTTCCACGCCTACTACGAGGTGGACAACGGCGCCACCTGGACCGTGAGCGACGCCATCCTGGGCGGCACCGTGGGCCTGGAGGCCGCGGCGGACCTGTTCACCGTGCTGATCACCCCCACGGGCGACGGTCCGGTGACGGTGAGCATCACCGACTACCGCCTGCGCCGCCTGGACAACACGCCCATCTTCGCGGACGTGACCGGGGCGGACTTCGAGATCGACTGCACCGCGCCGGGCGTGGTGTCGAACGTGGCCGCGGCCACCGCCCACCACCGCGTGGACGTGAGCTGGACCAACGCCGACGAGACCGACGTGGACCACTACGAGATCTGGCGCGCCGTGCGCCATGACGGCACCGTGGGCGACAGCGCGTACCCCGAGTACGACGACTACCCCGGCTACGCCCTGCCCGTCCTGCCCGCGGACCGCGGCGACGCGGCCACCGGCGGCGAGTGGGAGCTGGCGGGCACCGTGCCCGTGGGCACCTTCGCCTTCACGGACAACGGCATGGATGAGCGCGGCGTGTACCACTACGTGGTCTTCGCCGTGGACTCCACGCCGCTGTACGGCCCCACCCCGGCCGACGCCTGGGCCTTCAACTACTGGCTGGGCGACGTGTTCGACGAGGGCTCTCCCTACCCGCTGGACCACGACGGCTACGTGGCCACGGGCGACATCACCACCCTCGGATCCGCCTTCGGCTCCGTGGACGGTCCCTCGCCCTACAACAACGAGGTGGACGTGGGCCCGACCGACGACTGGTCCGGCACCGGCTTCCCCCTGACCGACAACGTGATCGACTTCGAGGATCTCATGATCTTCGCCCTGAACTACGGCAACGTGGGCCCGGCCAAGGCCCGCACCGACTACGACGCCACGCCGCCCGTGCTGGCCTGGAACCAGGCCGACGACGGCGACTGGGTGCTGACCCTGACCGAGCCCTGCGCCGGCCTGAAGGGTCTGCACGTGCGCGCCGGCCTGCCCCAGGGCGCGAGCGTGGAGCTGATCCCCGGCGCGCTGCTGGCGGACCAGATCGACCCGGCGTTCTTCCTGACCGGCCGCGGCCTGGACGCCAACCTGGCCGTGATGGGCGCCGACAAGGGATTCACCGGCGCCGGCGAGCTGCTGCGCGCGCGCGTGAGCGGCGGCGAGCCCGGCGATCTGGTGATCGACGCCCGCGGCCTGGACAACGCCAAGCTGGACGGCGCCGTGGACGGCGGCGCGGAGCTGCCGCGCACCTTCGCGCTGCGGCCCAACTACCCCAACCCGTTCAACCCCAAGACCACCATCTCCTTCGACCTGCCCAGCACGTCCAAGGTGACGGTGGAGATCTTCGGGCTGGACGGCGCCCTGGTGCGCACGCTCCTGAGCGAGCGCCGCGCCGCCGGCACCCACAGCGTGGAGTGGAACGGTCTCGACGCCCAGGGCCAGCGGGCCGCGTCGGGCACGTACCTCTACCGCGTGCGCGCGGACGGCTACGAGAGCCACCGCAAGATGACCCTGATGAAGTAACCCGACCCTTGAGGGGGCCCCGGTCCGCCGGGGCCCCCGACACGGAGGAACCATGACCACGCTGCTCCGCCGGACCCTTCCCGTGCTCCTGGGCTGCCTGCTCTGGGCCGCCGCCGCCGCCGCCGTCACCGTGCGGCTGGATCCGTCGTTCCAGACGGTGGATCCGGGCATGACGGGATCGATCTCCATGGTCACCGACGAGGCCGTGGCCATCCGCACCGCCGAGATCACCCTGGAGGTGGATCCGGCCATCCTGACCACCATGACCTGCACGCCCGGCGCCGTGTTCGACGGCGTGAGCTGCTTCATCTGGGAGGAGAGCGAGGAGCTCGCCCCGGGCGTGTGGCACGGGTTCGCCGTGATCATCGGCTCCACCTGCCAGACCGCCGGGCCCGGCGAGCTGCTGCACTGGGAGTTCACCACGGGGGACGAGGGCGTCTCGCCGGTGACGTCGGTGGAGGTGAAGCTCTACTCGCCCGACGGCCTGCTCATCCCGGACGTGACGGTGGACGCGCCGGCCGCGGTGCAGGTGGGCGACGTGAGCGACGTGCCCGCCTTGGCGGCCGCGGGCCTCGCGCTGGCCCCCAACCCCTTCAACCCCGCGGTCACCCTGTCCGTGGACGACGCCGCCGCGGGCCCCGCCCGCCTGCTGGTCCTGGACGCCCGCGGCCGCCTGGTGGCCACGGCCTGGTCGGGCGACCTGAGCGGCGGCCCCGCCGCGTTCACCTGGCGCGGACGGGACGACGGCGGCCGCGACGCCCCGTCGGGCACGTATCATTTCGTGCTGCTGACGCACGGAACGGCCCCGCGGACCGCCCGCGGCGTCCTCGTGCGCTGAACGCGTTTTTTCTCCCGTAAGAAAGACCTCTGGATTTCAATATCAGGGCATGGAGCTTGCTCCATGCCCCGTGCTACGCTGCGAACCGACGATGCGGGGCGTGTTCCGCCCGCACACCTGTCATTCAAGGAGGCAAAGCCACCATGAAGCGCCTGGATTCCTACCGCTGGCTCCTGTTGCCGGCCACCCTGCTGGTCCTGCTGTTCGGCCTTTCCGGCTGTTCCAGCGACGATCCGGTCACTCCTCACGACGGCGACGACGTGACCGCCGAGGACGTGGCCCATCAGGCCGGCTACCTGGCCTACGCCATCGGCCAGGTCCTGCAGGACTTCGACAAGGCCGCGCCCGAGCAGCGGCAGATGACCTCGCCCCTGTCCGGCTTCTACATGCGCGACGCCGGCACCGGCACCACCCGCTACTACACCGAGGGCGGCCAGGTGCTGGTCTGGACCCCCGAGGACTTCGACATCGAGATCGGCGTGGTCTTCGACATCACCGTGACCGACGGTTCGCCGGATCTGGCCAACGGCACCGGCTTCCTGCAGTCCGGCAGCCTGCTCGTGTCGTTCGAGCTGAACGACGTGGGCCTGGCGGCGACCGGCGCGCCCGTGTCCGGCATCACCACGGTCTCCTCCGGCGGCTATCAGGCCATCGTGACCTTCGGCGTGGGAAGCGCCACGGTGCAGATCGGCACCCAGTCCTGGACCGTCGACATGACCGACGGCACCGTCAGCTAACGACCACCCGTCACGGAGGAGAACGACCATGAAGCACTGGCACAAGGGCGCGCTGCTGCTGGCGGCCGCGCTGCTGCTCGCGACGGCGCTGCCGGCCGTCGCCCAGGACGACGAACAGGACGAGCTGTCCGAGCTGCTCAGCGACGTGGGCGAGACCTACGCCCGCGGCTACCTGGCGCCGCTGATCAGCGGGTTCGGCATCAACCAGAACAGCGGTCTCTACCACACCGCGCACATCCCCAACACCGGCCTCACGCTGGGCTTCGCCATCAAGGGCATGGCCAGCAAGCTGGAGAGCGAGGACAAGACCTTCCGCGTGTCCCAGCGCGTGGACCTGGCCGACTGGCTGGATCCCTCCGATCCGGGCTACGGCGAGGAGGGCACAATCGTGTTCGAGGGGCCCACGGTGTTCGGCGCCGAGGGCGAGACCGGCAGCGTCACCGCCTACTGGCACGGCATCCCCGTGTACGAGGCGGAGGGCATCGAGAGCCTGGTGGACCTGGACTACGTGCCGCTGGTGACCCCGGAGCTGTCCGTGGGCGGCATCGCCGGCCTGCGCGGCACCATCCGCTGGGTGCCGGACATCGACGCCGGCGACGTGGGCAAGATCAAGTACATGGGCCTGGGCGTGAGCTACAGCCCCAACGCCTTCTTCCCCACCCTGCCGGTGGACGTGGCCGTGGGCATGTTCCAGCAGAGCCTGGACATCGGCGACGTGATCGAGTCCACCGCGTCCAGCTACTACCTGGCCGTGAGCAAGAACTTCGCGCCGCTGACCGTGTACGCGGGCGTGGCCACGGAGGAGTCGTCCATGGACGTGCACTACACGTACGAGGACGACGGCGAGACCACGGAGATCGACTTCAGCCTGGACGGCGTGCAGGAGAAGCGCACCACCCTGGGCGCCACCCT
>DAOTGJ010000088.1:0-6450 GCA_035447065.1 Candidatus Krumholzibacteriia bacterium | reverse complement strand
TCCGGGTCCGTCACCAGCACGAAGCGCCAGTTCTGGATGTTGTAGGACGTGGGCGAGAGGATCACGGCCTCGAAGAGGCTGGCGATCTCCGCCTCGGTCATGGCGTGGGAGGGATCGAACTTCTTCACGGAGCGGCGCTGGGCGACGGCGTCGAACAGGTCCACGGTATCTCCTGGGGTGCGGGAAGCGGAAACGGCCGCCGGGCGGAGCCGGCGACCGTCAGTGAACCAACGAAGCGGGGTTTCGTCAAACCGGAAGCAGGTTGGCGTTGGTCTCGATGCGGTCCTTGCCCTCGTTCTTGGCGCGGTAGAGGGCCTGGTCGGCCTCCTCCAGCAGCTCCAGGGCGCTCAGGCCGCCGCGGTACTCGGCCAGGCCGATGCTCACGGTCATGGATACGCACTCCGACGCGTGCATGGGCGTGGCGGGCACCTCGAAGACCAGCGTGCCGAAACCCTTGCGGATGCGCTCCGCCACGATGAGGGCGCCCTGGGTGTCGGTGTCCGGCAGCATGACCAGGAACTCCTCGCCGCCGTAGCGGAAGGCCATGTCGTAGTCGCGCAGGCTCTCGCGCAGGTGGCGGCCGAAGCGCGAGAGCACCTTGTCGCCCTCCAGGTGGCCGAAGGTGTCGTTGAAGCGCTTGAAGTCGTCCAGGTCCAGCATGAGCACGGAAAGCTTGCGGCGGCGGCCCTGGCAGCGCTCCACTTCTTTGAGGAGGCGGTCGTTCATGTGGTGCCGGTTGTAGCAGCCGGTGAGCACGTCGCGGATCATCTGGGTGCGGATCACACGGTTCTCGTGGTCCATGTCCTCCAGGCTGGAGGCCAGGCTGCGCGTGAGGTTGGCGGCGTTGGCGATGAGGTTCTCGCGCTCGGTGAGGCGGTGGATGAGGGTGTTGAACGCCTCGCCCAGCTCCTCCACCACCGAGGGCCGGATCTGCTTGGCCACGGGGCACTGGCGGCAGGCCTCGTAGGCCGGCACGCCGCCGTGGCGCGGGTCGCTGAGCAGGTCGGCGTCGGCCAGCAGGCTTTCATCCACCTCGCTGTCCTCGATCGCCTTGCAGCGGCACGGCTCCGCCTCGATGGCCTCCCAGCAGAACGAGAGGTTGGGGTTGCGGTAGACGGCCTGCCCCCCGGCGATGGCGAGCTCGAACAGGGGCAGGATCTCCAGGCGGATCCTTTTCTCCAGTTCGTCGTAGGACCCCGTCCGGGCTTGCGGATCGCTCATCTCAAACTCCTGGGCCACTTGACGGACTCCGCGTCCGTCGACATGATGGTTCGCCAGCTTCTCGGGTGGTATCGGTCCCGGCCGCGACCGCTTGACGTTTTTTTATGTATCATCGCAAAGGAAACGGAGACAACGGGATGGGACTGCTCGGAGCGCTGTTCGGCGGCACCGTGGGCTTCATGATCGGCGGCCCGCTGGGAGCCCTGATCGGGGGCACCCTGGGCGCCCAGGCGGGCGGATCGGTGCGCATGGGGGACGGGGAGCGCCTGCAGGGCGGCGCCCGGCGCATGGGGCCGCAGGACGCCCAGCAGGTCTTCCTGGTGGCGGTGATCAGCCTGGCCGCCAAGGTCTGCAAGGCCGACGGCCGGGTGAGCCCGGAGGAGGTGCGCGCCTTCGACGCCTTCCTCAAGCAGAACCTGGGCATGCCCGCCGACGAGCGCCGCCACGCCGCGCTCATCTTCAACGAGGCGCGCGACAGCGACGTGCCGGCGTCGGCCTTCGCGCGGCAGATCGGCGGCCTGCTGCGGGGCCAGCCGGACCGCCTGCGCGACATCGTGACGGTGCTGCTGCACATCGCCCACGCCGACGGCGTGCTGCACCCGGCCGAGGAGCAGCTCATCCACCGCATCGCCCTGGACATGGGCCTGAACGAGCGCGACTACCAGCAGTGCCGCGCCTTCTTCGGCGCCGGCGCGGGCGGCGGCGCGGGACGGCCGGCCGCCGCGGTGACCGCCACGGACTACGAGGTGCTGGGCCTCACGCCCCAGGCCACCGACGACGAGGTGAAGAAGGCCTACCGACGCATCGCCCGCGAGTACCATCCCGACGTGCTGCAGAGCAAGGGCCTGCCGGAGGACTTCATGAACTTCGCCAAGGAGAAGCTGCAGACGGTGAACGAGGCCTACGACCGCATCAAGCGCGAACGGGGGATGTGATGCCCGAGCTGCCCGAGGTGGAGAGCGTGGCCCGCGCCCTGCGCGCCGGCCTCACCGGACGCCGCGTCACCGGCCTGAGCGTGCGCTTCGCGGGGGTGCTGGAGCCGTCGGCCCGCGCCGTGCGCGCCGCGGCCCTGGACCGCGTGCTGAGCGGCGTGCACCGCCGCGGCAAGTACCTGGTGCTCACCTTCACGGGCGACGACGGCCGCGCCGGCCACCTCTTGCTCCATCTGCGCATGAGCGGCCAGCTGCTCTTCGAGCCCGACGCCCCCGCCGACAAGCACACCCACCTGGTGTGGGACTTCGAGGGCCGGCCCCTGCACTACCGCGACGTGCGCAAGTTCGGCCGCTGGAGCGTGGTGGAGCACGCCACGGAGCCGGCGGCCATGGCGCACATCGGCCCGGACATGCTGACGGTGACGTTCAAGGATTGGGACGCGCGGGTGCGCGCGCGGCGGTCGCCGTGGAAGTCCGTGCTGCTGGACCAGGGCGTGGCGTCGGGCATCGGGAACATCTACGCGGACGAGGCGCTCTTCCGGGCGCGCGTGCATCCCCTGGCCAAGCCCTGCGACGCCGACGAGGCCGTTCGCCGCGCCGTGTGGAAGGCCGCCAAGGGCGTGCTGCGCCTGGCGGTGGACCACGGCGGCACCACGTTCCTGGACTTCCGCAACTTCCACGGCAAGCCCGGCAACTTCCGCCGCAAGCTGCGCGTGTTCCAGCGCGACGGCGAGCCCTGCGGCGTGTGCGACGCGGAGCTGGAGCGCATCGTGGTGGGGGGGCGGTCCACGCACTTCTGCCCGGTGTGCCAGGGCTGACTACTTGTTGCGGAACACCCCGGCGATCCCCGCCAGCACCAGCCCCGAGCCCGCCGCCGTCCAGGCGGTGAACGGCTCCCCCAGGATCAGCCGTCCCAGGATCACGGCGATGACCGGATTGGCGTAGGCGTAGGTCATGGCCACCTGCATGGGCAGCAGGCGCAGCACCGTGATGTAGGACGTGAACGCGAACACGGAGCCGAAGAGGGTGAGGTAGACCAGCGCGCCCCAGGCCTGCGGCGTGGGCGTGGGCAGGGGCTCGTTCAGCAGGCGGCTGACGATCAGGAACGCGACGGCGCCCGCCAGGTGCTGCCAGCCGCTCATGACGCGGATGTCCAGGTCCGGCCGGCGGCGCGAGAACCACAGCGAACCCATCGCCCACCAGAACGGCGCCAGGAGCAGGGCCGCCACGGAGGCCACGTCGGCGGCCACGCCGTGGCGCAGGATCGGCCAGGTGAGCACCCCCACGCCCAGGAAGCCCAGGGCCAGGGAGCCCGCCAGTTTGAACGACGGCCGCTTGCGGTCCAGCAGGGCCTCCAGCATGGCGCCCCAGATGGGCATGACCGCCACCAGCAGCGCCGCCAGTCCCGAGTCCGCGTGCTTCTCCGCCCAGGTCACCAGCCCGTTGCCGCCCAGCCACATGAGCACGCCCGAGCCCGCCAGGACCACGGCCTCGGGCCGGGTCAGGCGCAGACGCGCGCCGCGCAGCGCGCCCCAGCCCAGCAGGATGGCGCCGGCCACGGACACGCGCAGCAGCGCCAGGGTGAACGGCGGGAAGCCGGCGCCGTCGCGCACGGCGACGCGGATGGCCAGATAGGTGCTGCCCCACACCACGTAGACCACGGCGAGGTGGAAGAACCCGCGGCGGTCCGCGCCGTCGGGCCGGTCGTTGGGAGTCACGTCAGATCCGATCGGTGAGGACCAGGCAGACCTCTTCCAGGAACAGGCGCTCCCGGGACCCGAAGTAGGCGCGCTCGGTGCTCATCACGTCGAGCACCGCGGTGAGCTGGGCGTTGCGGAACAGGGGCAGGGCGATCTCGGAGATCACGTCGGGGTGGATGGCGATGTAGTTGAGCTCGTCGCTCACGTCGTCCAGGACGATGGAGACGCCGCGCTCGGCCACCTGGCCGCAGAGGCCCTTGCCCCAGGGGATGATCTCGTGGGGGTTGTCCAGGCCCGCGTGGGGGCCGCGCACCAGGCGGTCGGGATGCTCGGGGTCCACCAGGTAGAAGGCGGCCATGATCACGCCGGGCATGGTCTGCAGATGCTGCACCACGCGGGTCAGCTTCTCGTCGCTGCGCAGCGGCGATTCCGCGGCGGCGGCGATCTCCTCCATCATGGCGCGGAAGTCGGACACGGGCGTCCCCCCGGACGGGCCGCGGTCAGGCCACGGTCTGGCGCACGCGGCCGGCGGAGGCCGCGCGGGCGGCGGGAGCCGGGACGTGCTCGCGACGGGCGCGCGGCAGGTTGGCGATGTTGACCACCTCGGGGGCGTCCAGCAGGAGCTCCTCCGGCGTGGCCGTGTCCCCCACCTGCAGCACGGTCTGCACGATGGTGGCGATGTCGTGGCGCAGACTCTGCCGCGAGAGGCTCTCCACGTAAAGCCGCATCTTGGCCGGCATCACGTTCTCCAGGTAGGCGCGGCGGGGGTCGCCGGCGCCGGCCAGGAGTTCCTCCTCGTTGCGGAAACGGAGCGTGGCGGCATGCGTGATGCCCGGCCGCACCGTGAGGATGCGGGCGTATTCCGCGGGGAAGAAGTCGGCGTACTCGGGCACCTCGGGGCGCGGTCCCACCAGGGACATCTCGCCGGTGAGCACGTTGAGGAGCTGGGGCAGCTCGTCCAGCTTGTGGCGGCGCAGGAAGCGGCCCACACGGGTGACGCGGGCGTCGCCGCCCACGGTGAAGCGGTTGCCGCGGGACTCCGCGTCCGTCACCATGCTGCGGAACTTGTAGATGCGGAAGCGACGGCCGTGCAGACCCAGCCGTTCCTGGCGGAAGAACACCGGACCGGGACCGTCCATCTTGACGGCCGCGGCGATGACCGCCATGACGGGTGAAAGAAGGGTCAGACCCATCGTCGCGACCATGAAATCGAAGCTGCGCTTCAACATAGACCAGTGTCCCCCAGGCGTAAGATCCGTCTCCGTGCCTCGGGCGTCAGCAATGTGTGTGCCAGTGCAGAGCTTCGATGTGGCGATGAGCGGCGTTCGGGGCGACACCGCTTCGAGCGGCAGGCGAAAATCAGCCCCCAAGTTCATGGGATACACTAGAATCCGTCGGGGGCGGGGTCCAGAAAAAAATGACGGAACTCGCCAGGAATTCATCATTTGAGCAGCGGCCCGCCTGTGTGTATCCTGGAGCGATCGGCCGGAAGCATGCCGATCATCGCCCAGCCACCGCATCAAGGACGACGCGCCCATGAGAGACACGTTCCTCCCCTTCTCCCCCCCGTTCGTGGGCGAAGAGGAGATCGCCGAGGTTGTGGACAGCCTCCGCTCCGGCTGGATCACCACCGGCCCCAAGACCAAGCGGTTCGAGCAGGAGTTCGCCTCCTATCTGGGGGCACCCGCGGCCCTGGCCCTGAGCAGCTGCACCGCGGCGCTCCACACGGCCCTGGTGGCCTGCGGCATCGGCCCCGGCGACGAGGTCATCACCACCCCCATGACGTTCACGGCCAGCGTGGCGGTGATCGAGCACGTGGGGGCGCGGCCGGTGCTGGCGGACATCGAGCCGGACACCATGAACATCGATCCGGCCAAGGTGCGCGCCGCGGTCACGGAGCGGACCAAGGCGGTCATCGCCGTGCACTACGGCGGCCACCCCTGCGAGCTGGACGAGCTCCAGGCCATCTGCCGCGAGCACGGCCTGGCGCTCATCGAGGACGCCGCCCACGCGGTGCCGGCTCGGTACAAGGGCCGCATGATCGGCTCGGGGACCAACCCCGTGGCCTTCTCGTTCTACGCCACCAAGAACCTCACCACCGCCGAGGGCGGCATGCTCACCGGCGACGCCGACCTGGTGGACCGCGGCGTGGTGCTCAGCCTGCACGGCATGAACCGCGACGCCTGGAAGCGCCACGACAAGACCGGCAGCTGGCGCTACGACATCGTCACCCCCGGCTTCAAGTACAACATGACCGACCTGCAGGCCGGCCTGGGCCTGGCCCAGCTCCGCAAGCTGGAGGGCATGCAGGCGCGGCGGCGCGAGATCGCGGCGCGGTACGCGCGGGAGCTGGCGCCGCTGGGCGCGTTCGACCTGCCCGTGGAGCGCGAGGGGTGCGAGAGCGCGTGGCATCTGTATCCGCTGCGGCTGAAGGCGGAGCGGTGGTCGATCTCGCGGGATCGGTTCATCGAGGAGCTGCGGGAGCGGAACATCGGGACGAGCGTGCACTTCATCGCGGTGCATACGTTCACGTACTATCGGGAGAAGTACGGGTATGCGGCGGAGGATTATCCGGTGGCGTTCGGGGAGTCGGAGCG
>DAOTGJ010000087.1:0-6680 GCA_035447065.1 Candidatus Krumholzibacteriia bacterium | reverse complement strand
GGCGACGCGGCGCTGATCTTCAGCGTGGGCGCCGCGGGCTTCAGCTGGATCCTGGCCACGGGCCCGGCCACGCTGCGCGCCTGGAGCGACGAGAGCTGGGGCTTCGCGCGCAAGATCCTGCCGCTGCTGCTGGCCGGCGTGCTGGCCTCGGGGCTGCTGCTGGGACGGCCGGAGCATGAGGGGCTGATCCCGTCGGACTGGATCGCGCGCGCGGTGGGCGGCAACGGCCTGCCGGCCAACCTGCTGGCCGCGGTCTCGGGCGCGTTCATGTACTTCGCCACGCTGACGGAGGTGCCCATCCTCCAAGGCCTGCTGGGCGCGGGCATGGGCCGCGGGCCGGCGCTGGCGCTGCTGCTGGCGGGTCCGGCCGTGTCGCTGCCCAGCCTGCTGGTGCTGCGTTCGGTGCTGGGGGGACGGCGGACGGGAGCGTTCCTTGGGCTGGTGGTGGGGCTGTCCGCCGCGGCCGGCTGGGTGTTCGGACTGCTGACCTGAACCGGGAGGACCGATGATGGAGATCCTGATCCTGGGCACCGGCTGCGCCAAGTGCGCCAAGCTGATGGCCGAGACCGAGGCCGCCGTGGCCGAGCTGGGCCTGGACGCCAGCGTGCGCAAGGTGGGCGAGGTGGCGGAGATCGTGAAGCACGGCGTGATGATGACGCCGGCGCTGGTGGTGGACGGCGCGGTGAAGGCGGTGGGCAAGGTGCCGTCGCGCGAGGAGATCAAGGGGATGCTGTCATGAGCGCCGCCGGCAAGGCCCGCGTGCCGGCCTGGACCTGGGTGGTGCTGCTGGCCGCGGCGGCGGCGGCCGTGTTCATCCTGCGTCCCGCGGCGGACGAACGCGACGCGGCGGAGGCGACCGTCGTCACCACGCTGCCGCGGCTGATCGATCTGGGCGCGGACAAGTGCGTCCCGTGCAAGATGATGGCCCCCGTGCTGGAGGAGCTGACCGCCGAGTACGCGGACAGGTTCGAGGTGGATTTCATCGACGTCTGGAAGCAGCCCGAGCGCGGCGACGCCTACGCGGTGCACCACATCCCCACCCAGATCTTCGTGGCCGCCGACGGCACGGAGCTCTTCCGCCACGAAGGGTTCTTCGCCAAGGACGACATCCTGGCCAAGTGGCGCGAGCTGGGCCTGGAGCTCTGACCGGAGGCGAGCGACTTGGAAGGCCTCTTCATCCGTCTGACCGACGCCGTGAGCGGGCCGCTGGGGCCCGCCGCGGCCGCGGCCTTCGCCTGGGGCGTGCTCAGCATCGTGCTGAGCCCGTGCCACCTGGCCAGCATCCCGCTGATCGTGGCGTTCCTGCAGGGCGGCGCGCCGCCGGGACGCGGGCGGGCGCTGCTGCTGTCGTCGCTCTTCGCCCTGGGGATCCTGACCACCATCGCGCTGATCGGCGGGCTGACCGCGGCGGCCGGGCGGATCCTGGGCGACGTGGGCGCCGCGGGCAACGTGCTGGTGGCGGTGCTCTTCCTCGCGGTGGGACTGGCGTTCCTGGACGTGGTGCCCTGGAACCTGCCCGTGCCGGAGCGCGCCCGCCCCCGGCGCCGCGGGGCCGCCGCCGCGCTGCTGCTGGGCCTGGTGTTCGGGCTGGCGCTGGGGCCGTGCACCTTCGCCTTCATGGCGCCGGTGCTGGGCGTGGCGCTGCGGTCGGCGGCCGACCATGCCTGGCAGGGCGCCGCCCTGCTCACCGCCTACGGCCTGGGCCACTGCCTGGTCATCGCCCTGGCCGGGGCGGGCTCGGCCTGGGTGCAGCGGGTGCTGGACTGGAATGAGGATTCGCGCGCCGCCGTCGTGATCCGCCGCACCTGCGGCGCCCTGATCATCCTGGCGGGGCTCTATCTGCTGTACACGGCGCCCTAGGGAGTCTCCATGCCGATCGCGTCTCCTCCCACCGTGCTCTTCCTCTGCACCGGCAACTCCTGCCGCAGCCAGATGGCCGAGGGCTGGGCGCGCGCATTGCTCGACGGCCGGCTGCGCGCGCTGTCCGCCGGCACCGAGACCCACGGCCTCAACCCGCGCGCCGTGGCCGTGATGGCCGAGGCGGGCGTGGACATCTCGGCGCACCATTCCAAGACCCTGAACGACGTGGACCTGGCCGCCGTGGACCTGGTGGTCACCGTCTGCGGCCACGCCCACGAGACCTGCCCCGTGCTGCCCGCCCAGGTGCGGGTGCTGCACCGCGGCTTCGACGACCCCCCGGCGCTGGCGCGCGACGCGGCCGGCGACGACGAGGCCCTCGCTCCCTACCGCCGGGTGCGCGATGAGATCCGGGACTTCGTGGTCTCGCTGCCGGATCTCCTCGCCCCTCAGGACACCTAGCGCGCCAGCAGCAGCTTGGCCGTGGACACCCCTCCCCCCGCGAGCCGCGCCCGCGCGAAGTAGGCGCCGCTGGCCACGGCGCGGCCGTCGTCGGCGCGGCCGTCCCAGCGCACGGCGTGGCGGCCCGCGGTCAGACGGGCGTCCTGCAGGGTGCGCACCACGGCGCCGCGGGCGTCGTGGATGGTGAGCACCACGCGGCCCTCGCGCGGCACGTCCAGACGCAGCTCCGTGGCCGGGTTGAAGGGGTTGGGCCGCGCTCCCGCCAGGGCGAACGCCGTGGGCAGGCCGTCGCCGTCCACGCCGGTCACGCTCTCCAGCGCCACCTCGTTGGACTTGTCGCTCTCGTTGCCGTGCACGTCCACGGCCGTGACGATGTAATGGACCGGGCCGGCCGGCGGCGCGGGATCGGTGAAGGTGGTGTCGGCCGAGGTGCCCACGTACCACGGTGCGCCCGGCGCCACGGCCGACGACGTGCCGCGGTACACGCGGTAGCCCGCCAGGTCCGGCACGGCCGGGTCCGCGGACCAGGTGAGCACCACGTCCACGCCCTGCAGCACGCCGGCGAGCTGCAGCGGCGCGCCGGGCGGCAGGTTGTCCACGGAGATGCCCGAGACCGCGGGCGAGGGCCAGAACTCGCCGGCGTTGCCCAGCGCCACCACCTGGTATTCGGTGGGGGCCTCGCCCGCGCCGGTGCTGTCGGCGAAGGTGGGAGCATTGAAGCCGTACGTGACGATCTCCTGCGCGGGCGTGGTGCCCACGAAGGTCCAGCCGGCCTTGAGGTGGTCCAGCACCGCGGCGGGATCGGCGCCGAGCATCGCGGCCAGCGGGGCCGCCGCCGCGGGGTCCGCGGACGCCGCCTTGGCGCCCGTCCAGCGGTTCCAAACGCTGTAGGAGACGATGCCGTCGGCGTTGGGATCGTCCAGCCAGCTCCGGGTCCAGGACAGCAGCACCACGCCGCCCTGGTCCTGGGGCGCATCCGTCGCGCCGAGGATCCGCGGCGACGGGTCTCCCAGGAAGCCCGACGCATCCAGGCGCTGCTGGCGCAGGGACCAGTTCAGGGCCGTGCGGTCGTCCAGGAAGACGACCAGGGCGCCGTCGGCGGCGTCGAAGGTGAGGCCCAGCGGATCCTGGTAGCGGTCCGCCGTGCTCAACGGCGCGCCGGCCGGGCCCATGATGCGGGCTCCGTCGGGCATCAGGATCTGGCCGAAGAGATCGGAGAAGGTGGACTGGCGCCGATCCGCCCACACCGCGGTCAGACGGCCGCCTCCGTCCACGCCCAGAGTCAGGTGGTACTGAGCGCCGGCCGCGCCGCCCAGCACCTGGCCGTCGGCGGACCAGAGCACGCCGCCGTCACCGGTGAGGTGCTGGCCGTACATCACGGCCTGGGTGTACGGATCGCCGGGGCGTCGGTCCTCCCAGCCGGCATACGCGCCGTGGGCGCCGTCGGCCGCCAGCTGGAACTGGGTCTGTTCGCCGGCGGCGGCGCAGAGGGCCACGCCGTCCGCGGGGAACATGCGCGCGCCGTTGACCAGGAAGCGCTGGGCGTAGAGGTCGGTGCCGGTGGCGGCGTCGCGCTGATCGCGCCAGGCCAGGATCACACCGTCCAGACCGTCGCTCACCGCCTGCGGGTCGGACTGGGTTCCGGGTGCGGTGCACGCGGCCACGTCCGCGGCGCCCCACACGGGGTTGCCCTCCGCGTCGATGCGGTTGAGATAGACGTCGGGGCCCTGGGTCGCCAGGTTCCGCATGTCGCGCCACACGAGCACCACGGCGTCCAGGCTGGGCACCAGGCAGGGGCTGTCCTGGCCGCCGGGCGCGGTGCAGAGGGGCAGACCGTCCTCGCCCCAGCGCAGGCCGCCGTCCGCGTCCACGCGCTGGCCGTAGAGATCGTCGCCCTGGGTGGGGGCGTTTCGGTCGTCCACCCAGACCACGAAGCAGCCGCCCTCGCCGTCGGCCGCCACCACGCCCTGGGACTGGCGGCCACCCGCCACGCCCGCGGCCACGTTCTTGGGATTCTCCCCCCACGGCAGGGCGCCGTCGGGATCGAGCTTCTGGATGAAGACGTCGGCATTGACGCCGTCCTCGCTGTCGGTCACGGCGATGTAGACGGAGCCGTTGGCGTCCACGGCCGAGTCCACGTCGATGATGTCGGTGAGGGACTGGTAGACCGGCAGGCCGCCGGCCCCCCAGGCGATCTGGCCTGAGGCGTCCACGCCCATGGCGTAGACGTGGAAGGCCAGGCCGTCCCGGTTCTCGGCCCAGAGGATGATGCGGCCGCCGTAGCCGTCGGGATGCACGGCGATGCCGCCCACCAGGCCCTGGAGGTCGGTCAGCCAGTCGTTCTCCAGCGGGTCATGGCTCCAGGCGCGGAGAGGCTGCGGGCGGACGCACAGGAACGCCGCGGCCAACGCCGCGGATATCAGAAGGGTGCGGATGTTCATGACGGAGAGGCTCCTCGCCGTCGGCAGGTGCGGACCTGGAAGGATCATAGCACGCCGCCGCGGGCGACGGGCGACAATCTTCCCGGGTCCGCACCCCGGCGCGGGGCGCGCCGGTCAGCGCGCCAGCAGCAGCTTGGCCGTGGACGTGGCGCCGTCCCCGAACCGCGCCCGCGCGAAGTAGGCGCCGCTGGCCACGGCGCGGCCGTCGTCGGCGCGGCCGTCCCAGCGCACGGCGTGGCGGCCCGCGGTCAGACGGGCGTCCTGCAGGGTGCGCACCACGGCGCCGCGGGCGTCGTGGATGGTGAGCACCACGCGGCCCTCGCGCGGCACGTCCAGACGCAGCTCCGTGGCCGGGTTGAAGGGGTTGGGCGATGCGCCGGCCAGGGCGAAGCGGCCGGGCAGGCCGTCATGATCCACGCCGGTCACGCTCTCCAGCATCACCTCGTTGGACGGGTCGCCCTCGTTGCCGTGGACGTCCACGGCGGTCACCACGTAGTAGAGCGGACCCGACGGCGGGGCGGCGTCGGTGTAGAGCGTGTCCGCCGCGGTGCCCACGAAGGTGCCGGCGCCGGGGATCACGCCGGGCGTGGCGGCGCGGTAGATGCGGTAGCCGTCCAGGTCCTCGTCGTTCACGCCGGCGGGGGTCCAGTCCAGGTCCACCTCCGCGCCGTTCAGCATGCCGGCGAGCTGCAGGGGAGCGCCCGGAGCCAGGTTGTCCACGGAGTGGCCGCTCACGGCGTTGGAATGCCAGAGCTGACCGGAGTAGCCCACGGCCACCACCTGGAACTCGGTGGGCGCCTCGCCGGCGCCGGTGCTGTCGGCGTAGGTGGGGGCGTCGAAGCCGTACGCGGCGAACTCCTGCGCCGGGGTCTCGCCCACGTAGGTCCAGCCGGCCTTGAGGTGGTCGGTCACGGCCGCGGGGTCGGCGCCGAGCTGCGCGGCCAGATCGGCGGCGAGCGCCGGATCCACGACGGCCTTGGCGCCGCCGGTCCAGCGCCGCCACACGCTGTAGCCGCTGATGCCGGTCTGGTAGGGATCGTCCAGCCAGCTCCGCTGCCACTCCAGCAGCACCAGCCCCCCCTGGTCCTGGGGCGCGTCGGTCACGCTCAGGGCCACGGGGGCCGGGTCGCCCAGATAGCCGGAGGCGTCGAGGCGCTGCTCGGTGATGTAGGCGAAGACGGAGGTACGGTCGTCCAGGAACGTGGCGATGATGCCGTTGCGGTCGTCGATGGCCAGGGCCAAGGGGCCCTGGTTGAACGGCGCGAGGCTCACCGCGGTGCCGGAGAACCCCAGCAGACGCGATCCGGCGGGCGAGACGATCTGCCCGAAGAGGTTCGAATAGACGTTGTCGCGGGTGTCCGTCCAGACCGCCGCCAGACGGCCGGCCTGATCGCGCTCGATGACGACATGGTCCTGGTAGCCGTCTTCGGCGGCCAACGTGATGCCGTCGCTGGTCCAGATGCCATAGCCGTCTCCGGTGAGACGCTGGGCGTAGTAGATGGTGGCGCTGTAGGCGTCCCCGGGGCGGCTGTCGCGCCAGACCACATAGGCGCCGGAAGCGCCGTCGCTCACGATCCGCGGATCGTACTGGCTCCCCGCCTGGACGCAGACCGGGGCGCCGTGGCTGGTGTAGAGCCGGGATCCGTCGGCGTTCAGCCTTTGGGCGTACACGTCGTGGCTGGTGGCCACGGAGTTCCGCTCATCGCGCCATGCGAACAGGGCGCCGCCGTCGCCGCTGGGAGCCATGTCGAAGAAGCGCTGGCTGCCGGACCCCTCGGTGACCGGGAGCCCTTGCGCCACCCACTGCGGGGCTCCCACCACGCTCAGCCGCTGGGCGAAGATGTCGAAGCCGTTGGCGGCTCCCCAGCGCTGGTCCTCCCAGGCCACGATCAGGTTGCCGTCGCTGCTGATGATCTGCGG
>DAOTGJ010000086.1:0-6717 GCA_035447065.1 Candidatus Krumholzibacteriia bacterium | reverse complement strand
GCCGTGCCCACGGACGAGGTCACGTTCAGCGTGGTGAAGGCGCTGTACCGCTAGGCGCAGCGGCGCGAGGATTTGCGGCGGCGTGGAGCACGGCTCCGCGCCGCCGCTTCTTATCCGGGATCCGTTCTTGAATCGGGTGCTGCCCGCTTGTCGACTCCTCGGATCTCATGAGGAGATCCAGCCCTCGTTCTATGATTCCTATGGAGGTATCACCCATGCGTATCCACGCCCGGACCCTCATGGCCTTCGCCATCCTCATGATTCTTGCAAGCGCGTGCTGGTCGGATGAACTGCCGCCGCCGCCGTCGTACATCGAAGTCGAATTCGCGGAATGGGTCAACGGCACGCCGGTGGTCTACGCCACGCCCGGCGGCCATTCCGGCTACGGGTTCAACAACTGCTTCGGGGACTACGGCAGCTGGCTCGATGCGACACTCGATGTCACGGTCATGAAGTACGGTGCTGTCACCGCGAACTTCCCCGCGGACCAGATCAAGCTCGTCATCGTGGCAGGCGACTCCCAGAACCCCGGCACGCTGATCGAGCGGAGCTGCAACGGTGCCGGCAGCCCGGCCGACTACGATACGGGCCGCGACGGCCACACGAAGATCTCCGCCGAGCGCATCTTCGCCTACGGCACCACGCTGGGCGCGCCCTACGACATCCACTACGCCATCTACGTGGACTGGACCGGCGGCGGCGTCTTCGAGCTGGAGTACCTGGGGACCAACGTGGAGATCCGGACCGCCGATCTGAACTTCGACGGCGCGGTGGATCTGGAGGATGTGGGAGCACTCGCGGGGTACCACCTCAATGGCGTGTACGATAGCGTCGCCGACTTCAACAACGACGGCTATGAGAACCTCGCCGACGTGCAGATGTTCGCCGTCGCCCTGGGCGAGAGCTGCACCGCCGCCAAGGCGGGCGGCGCGTCCATGACGGTGGAGGAGGTGCTGGCTCTCATGGAGAAGGCCGGCGCGGATGAGAGCGCGAGCTGGAGCTCGCTGAAGGCGCAGTACCGCTAGGCGGTGCGTCTTGGGAGGCGGCCCCGGCGACCCTGCGTCGTCGGGGCCGCTGTTCGTGGGGCCCCGCCTGATGGGGATGCGTCGGCGTCCCGACGGCCCACCGGCACGGATCCCTCAAGGCGAGGAGGTGGAATCATCCGGGCCCTGCCCCACCACCCGGAATTCCACCCGCCGGTTCACCGCCAGGTCCGTGGCGCTGGTCCCCGCCGCCAGGGGCCGGCTCTCGCCGTAGCCCACGGTGTTGATGCGGGACGGCTCGATCCCGCAGCTTCCCGACAGGTACGACGCCACCGACGCGGCGCGGCGGCGGCTGAGGTCCAGGTTGTAGAGTTCGGGGCCGCGGGTGTCGGCGTGGCCCTCCACGCTGATGCTCAGTTCCGGGTGCTCGCGCAGGATGCCGCCGATGATGTCCAGGACCTCCTGCGAGCGCGACGAGAGCTCGGCCTTGTCGGTCACGAACAGCACCTGCGACGTGCGGAAGAGGCCCGTGTCCAGCAGCCGCTCACGGATCACCTCCGGGCGCAGCTCCTGCAGCTCGCCGATGGGGACGGAGACGACCGTGGCCGTGGTCATATCCGCGCCGCCGCCCGCGGGCGCGGCGGTGTCCGGCGTCCGAGCCTTGGTCCCCGCGGGCGGGACCGTACCTCCCACCCTCACCACGTCCGGCCCGGCGGCCGATCGGTAGTCGGTGGGATAGGCACCGCCCGCCGGATAGCCGGCGGGGTATCCGGTTGGAGCAGCGTAGGTCCCCGCGGCGGGGGTGGCGGCCGGAGCCGTCGCCCGCATCGCCGCCAGCTCCTCGCGCAGGAGGCGGCGGAGCAGGGACATGGTGGAGTCGGTCGCGGCCTCGGCCGCGAGGTCGTCGGGGCCGAACCCCTCGCGCGTCATGGTACGGCTGGTCAGCAGCACGCCGCCCGGTTCGCCGTAGCGGACGTAGACCACCGTACCGTCGGGCAGCGGGAGCTGCACCGATGCGGTGGAATCGGGCTCCGCCGCCCTGCCTGCCTGGGCGAAGAGGACGAGCAGGAGCGGCAGGAGCCCGAAGGTCCGGTTGAGGCGCATGTCAGCGGGCACGTCAGTTCCCCATGGGCCAGCGCAGGCCCAGGAGCAGACGGTTCACGTCGAACAGGTCGATGCCCTGGTGCTCCAGGAAGAGCACTGCATCGCCAGTGTTCACCGTGGCGCCGTAGCTGAAGTTCAGCACGCCCTCGCGTTTGGTGCGGCCGTACACCTCGTCGCTGAAGCCCAGGATGCCCACGCCCACCGACATGAACGGGGCCCACGAACCCGACCGCTCCGCCGAGCCGAGCTGGTAGGTGAAGTTGCCGGTTGTCATGTAGCTGGTGGCACCTCCACCGAAGCCCAGCGACAGCTCGGGCACGAACCGGATGCGGCTGCCTCGCGACACGGGACCCAGATCCAGGCGGCCGCCAAGGATGAACTGCTTGGGGTCGTCCAGAGCCATCCCCGTGAAGGTGTCGAAGCCGTGGAAGCGGCGGTTGTCGCCGCCGCCGGTGGTCACCACCACGGGGCGGGGATCGGCACGCTCCACCACAACGCCGGAGGGCGCGGGGGCGGCGGCGGTCATGGCGGCGGCCAGCTCGCGGGCGCGCTGCTCCACGCGGGCGTCCATCTGCTCCATCAGGCGGCGCTCCATCTGCTCCAGGCGCTGGGCTTCGGTCACGGGGTCGGTGACCGGGACCACGGGCTGGGCCGTGACCGGAACGGCCGCGCCGGGGCCGGCGGCGGGCTGCGCCTGCTGGCGACGCTCGTTCTCCAGCTCCTCGCGCAGCAGGGCGCGCACGGCGTTAAGGTCCAGGGCCTGCGGCGCCGCGGTCGACGGAGCCGCATAGGTGGTGTCGGCGGCGCCGGCGGCATCGCTCTCGCGGCGCTCGAAGTTGGAGGTGACGTTCACGCCGCCGGGACGGCCGTAGCGCAGGTAGATCTCACCCTCCACCGGCAGCGGAATGGTGATGCTGCGCTCGCCGTGGAAGTCCTTGACCACGGCCGCGGGCACATCGGCGGTGGGGGCTGTCGCGGGGGCGGTCCCGGTCACGGCCGCGGGAACGGTCTCGGCGACGGGGGCCGCCACGGCCTCCGGCTGAGCCTGAGGTGCAGCTTCGACGGCGGGGAGCGCCGGGGTGGTCGCCACGGCCGCGGGCTCGGGCTGCACCACGGTCGCAGCAGGCATGGTGGCCTGGACCGGAGCAGCCGCCACGGGCTCGGGCGCGATGAAGGCCATCTCGGGGTGCGCCGGGGACAGCAGCGAGCGGCCGCCGCCCAGGGCCATGCGCACACCGGCCGACCAGCCCCAGTTGTGGGCGAGCTGGTCCGTGCTGGAGGTCATGTCCAGATCCGCCTGCGAGATGATGTGGTCGCGCAGCGACAGGTCCACGCGCACGCGGTCGCTCAAGGTGAAGGCCAGGCCGCCGCCCAGGGTGAGCATGGGTTCGTCCTCGCGCACGTTGCCGTCGGGATCGCGGTAGGCGCTCTCGAAGTCCAGCTTGCCGATGCCTGCGATGAGGTACGGGATGGCGCCCTGGCCCGTGTTGAGGTTGAAGAACAGCTCGCCGCCGAACGTCTGCACGGGCGTGGTGCCGTCGAAGGAAGAATTCACGCCCTGGGCGAACCAGCCCCGCAGGCCCACGTGGGAGCCGAAGTCCAGACCCGTGCGCAGACCGATGAAGTCCTGATCCGGCAGGCCCACCACGTCGGTGAAAGTGATGCGCTCGTAGAAGGGCTCGATGGGCCAGGAGATGCCGCTCAGACCGGCCTGATAACGCTCCATGAGGGCGCGGTCGGTGGCCGACAGGTTCTCGCGGCGCTCGCCGCCCAGGCGCAGATCCAGGCCGGCGCCGAAGGCCAGGTTGTGTCGCACGTCGGACGCCATGGGATCGACGGGGAAGCCGCTGCCGGCGGCCAAGGCCGCACGGTCGGCGCGGTAGGCCGCGTCCTCGATGTAGGTCATGAAGCGCAGGCGCTCCGTGCCGAAACGCAGACCGCCGCCCAGGCGCAGTCCGATCTCGTTGTTCTCGTCGCCGTCGGCGGTGCGCAGCTTAAGCACGCCGGCGCCGGCCTTCACGAACGGCACCATGTTTCCCCGGGTGAGGTTGATCACCAGGTCGGCGCCCACGCTGCGGGCCTCCAGATCCTGGTCCAGCAGCGGACCGCCGACGCCGTCGGTCAGGCCGGAGCCGGCCAGGTCGGTGCGAGTGCCGTTGTGGCCCAGGTAGTAGCCCTCCAGCGACAGGAGACGCCCGAAGCCGATGCCCAGGCGCCCACCGTAGAGCTCCGTGTCTTTCAGCCCCATGTCGCCGCTCCAGCGCAGGGCCTCGATGGTGGGAGTCAGGGTGTAGGTGACGCCGCTCACGCCCTTCTCGGCGGCATAGGCCGTCGGGATCGAGGCGCAGGCGACGGCGAACACGAAGACGACCGCACGCAGAAGGCGGCCGAAACCGGCACCGATTCGCATCGTTGTCACTCCAATGAATGTCCCCAATCGAGGGCGGCGCACCGAACGTGCACACCCTCCCGAGCCTCAAGACGGAGACGCGGGGCAGGGAAGTCACAGAAATCTGAGGGCGGGATCGGGAACGTCGAGTCAGGAGCGGATCTTCTTCTTCAGGAACACGGTGTTGGGTACCGCCACCACCTCGTCGTCCTGCTGGATGAGCGTCTGCAGCGGGGTGATGGCAATCAGAACGCCCCGCTCGCCATCCACCTCGATGAACGTGCCGGGTTCGTAGATGCGGCGGGCGTAGGCGCCGGCCAGGATGTTGCGGCTGAGCTCTTTCGACCCCAGGCCGAACGTGATGGCCAGGGCCGAGACCAGGCCCAGGAAGGCGCCCAGGATCAAGCCCTGGGGCAGGAAGCTGTCGATCTGCAGGTGGGCGAAGGCCATGAGGACGGCGACGGCCATGGTCAGGCCGGCTACGAGCCGCCCGAGCAGGGAGGAGAACTCCACGCCAACGCCCCGGGCGCCGCCGGCGGTCACGCGGCCGGCCACGGCCGCCACCAGCGAGCCGGTCACCAGGATGCCCAGGGCCGCGATCAGCCGAGGGGCGAACCCCAGCACTGCCGCCAGGAAGCCGGAGACGGTGGACAGTCCGGCCACGGCCACCGCCTGCTCCACGAAGAGGAAGAGGACGAGGAAGAACGCGACGCGCTCCAGCAGCCGACAGGGAGGACGCGTCCACCCCACGCGCTCGAGCACCGCAGAGACGCCCATGCGTCCCAACGCCTGGTCCAGCCCGAGGCGGCCGCAGAGCCGCCGCAGCAGGAGCTCCGCGAGCTTGGCGGCGCCCACGCCGATCAGCAGCAGGGCGATGGCGGCCGCCAGGTTCGGCAGCTTCTCCGACAGGGCGGCGCCCGTGGAGTGCAGGACGTTGGACAGGGTGCCGCCGCTGGTCAGTTCTCGTGCCAAGGCGGGCCTCCTTCTGAGTCGGGGTTCTTCTCGGAACGCCGGGGCGGGAGGTCGGAGGGGATGAAGAGCCCGGCGTAGGTGCGGACCAGCTCCGCGAGCCCGCCCAAGGACAGGTCGAGGATCGAGCCCATCCGCTCACGCTCGTCCACCCGCAGAAGGATGCGTCGGCCCGTATCGATCTCCGGATCCAGCGCGTAGTCCATGAGCTCGACCAGGGGGGCGCCGGGATCCAGGTCATCGAGATCGGGAAGGGCGGGTGCGGCGAGCCCATCATGCGAGTCGTCCAGGTCGCGACGGCGACGCCACCAGCGGAGCATCACGGGTGAGCCGCCTCGTCGAAGGGGTTCTGATCCACCTTGCCGACCAGGCGCTTGAGCTCCCGGTCATGACGTTCACGGAACATCTCGCGTCCCCTCTTGATCCGCATCTTGACGGCCGAAAGTCCCAGCCCGAGGGAGTCGGCCACCTCCTGGTACGAGAGGCCATCCATATCGCACAGGATGACCGGGACGCGCAGATCCTCCGGCATGGAGTGGAGCACGCGGCGGATCCGTTCGCGACGTGCCCGTACGCTCCAATCCGCCTCCGGCGGCGGGGGCGTGCTCAGCCAGGGATCCTGGGATTCCTGCGCCTGCTCCAGGTCCACTTCCATGCATTTGCGGCGGCGCCGCAGGTGGTCCAGGCAGTGGTTCTTCTTGATGCGTGAAATCCAGCCGCGGAAGCGGGCGCCGTCTTCCAGGCCGTCCAAGGCGAAGAAGGCCTTCACCATCACTTCCTGCGCCAGGTCTTCGCCTTCGTCCCGGGAACCGGACAGATGCTCGCAGTTCGCCTGGACGTGGCCCAGGTGACGGTCCACCAGCTTGGCGAAGGCGCGGTGGTCGCCCCGGGTGGAGCGTTGCGCTTCTCGGACCAGCGTCTCGTCGTCTGTAAGATCCCGGGACATCCAGCGCTCCGTCATGCGAGAGACGAATGGAGGGGCCGCATAGTCACAGGAAACCCAGGGCTAGCCGGATTCCTTGTTCCATTCATCCTAACCCAGTCCTTCTTCAAGGTGCAGCGCGAATGTCGTCTGCACCTTCGAACTCATCGGCAGGGGGCCGGTCGGGATCACCGGCCGGGCGCTTCCGCCGCTCGAGGCGTGGTGCGTGCGGAAAGGGCCAAAGATCCCGTTTCAAGAGATTTGACCGCTGGTTTCCCACCGGGTTACAATCGAAGGAGGCGCGGAGCCGTGGGGAGCTCCGCACTCCCTTTTTTGGTCCCCGAAGCGAA
>DAOTGJ010000085.1:0-6869 GCA_035447065.1 Candidatus Krumholzibacteriia bacterium | reverse complement strand
GCCATCGCCGGCCGCCTGATCGCCACGGGCACGGACCTCGCCCTCTGGAACCGCAACCCGAGCCGCGCCGCCGGCCTGGACGCGCCCCTGGCCGCCACCCCCGCCGACGCCGTGGCCCAAGCCGACCTGGTCCTGCTATGCCTCGCCGACAGCGCTGCGGTGCGCAGCCTCCTCCATGACCAAGGCCTGCTCGCGGCGTGCGCCGGCAAGCTCATCGTGGACACGACGACGAACCACTACCGCGACGTGCTGGACTTCCACCGCGACGCCCGCGCCGCCGGCGCCGCGTACCTGGAGTGCCCGGTGGCCGGCAGCGTGGTGCCCGCGTCCAACGGCGCCCTGACCCTGCTGGCCGGCGGCCGCGCGGAGGACCTGGAGCGCGCCCGCCCCGTGCTGGAACGCATGGGATCCACCCTCTTCCACTGGGAGGAGCCCGGCCTGGCCACGCGCATGAAGCTGGTGAACAACCAGGCCCTGGGCGGCATCATGGCCGTGCTGGCGGAGGCCCTGAAGGTGGGCGAGGCCGCGGGCCTGGACCGCGCCCGCGTGCTGGACGTGCTGGCGGCCGGCGGCGGCGAATCCCTGGTGCTGCGCGCCAAGAAGCAGAAGCTGCAGGAGCGCGACTGGTCGCCGCACTTCAAGGTGGCCACCATCGCCAAGGACCTGCGCTACCTGCTGGAGCTGGCCGGCGAGAACGGCGCCGCGGCGCCGGTGGCCGAGTCGGTGAGGACCCGGTTCACGGACGCCGCGGCTCAGGGTCGGGCGGATCTGGACTTCAGCGCGGTGGAGGGCTCCTAGCTCCCCCCGCAGCCCCCCTCCACCTCGCTCACGATGGTGCTCGCGTTCAGCAACTGGTCGATGTACGCCACCCCCCGCAGCGACAGCGTGACGGACGTGGGCCCGGTCTCCACCACCACGCCGCTGAAGTGGTTGGCGGCCAGCTGACCCCGGATAGCGTCGGCGGTGGCGGGCTCGCCGGTGCGGCGGTCCGTGGCGCGGATGCGCAGGACCTGGGTGAAGGGCACCCGCACGTCGCGGATGGTCTTGATGGCGTCCTGCACGTCCACCACGGTGAACTCCGGCACGGTCACGGTGCGGGTGCGCGAGACCTCCACGGTGGTGCTGGTCTCGTTGCTCAGCGTGTTCTCTGTGCTCGTGGTGCGGGACGTGGTGAAGTCCTGGCTGAACGAGCCCCCCACGGTGGTGGACACCTCGCTGGACCCGCTGAACGGCCCCGCCTCGAACCCGATCCCCGACGTGACCGTGGTGGACACGTTCAGCTCCGCGCTGGTGGTGGTGCTGCTGAAGAGCTCCAGCCCCTCGGTGGTGCTCACGGTGGTGGTGCTGGTGCGCGACTCCACGCGCCCCACCGCCTCCTCCAGCCCCGCCGACGAGCAGTTGCTCAGCCGCCCCGTGTAGGCGAAATCGAGCTGCGCCGGCGCCAGGATGGGCTGGCTGAAGCGCGTGCCCAGATCCTCCACGCTCCAGTCCAGGATGTCGGTGACCAGACGGAAGCGCTGGCCGGTGGCGTTCATCTGGATGTCCGACGGCGTGGAGAACAGGTACAGCCCCGTGCGCACGTGCCGGATCTTCACGAAGCCGTCCCAGTCCGGCTCCAGGGCGAACTCCTCCGGGCCGCCCCAGGTCTCCGACCGCACGCCCAGCCAGGTGTCGGCCTCCATGTACCAGTAGATGCTGTCGGCGGGGTAGTTGGAGTGGGCGTTGGTCACGGTGTACACATGGTCCGCCGGGTCGCCCACCGGGGTGAAGAAGATCTGCATGTCTTCCGAATCGCCCGGCACGTAGGGAGTGTTGCGGTAGCAGTCGCTGCAGTCGAAAGCCAACTCCATGAAGCCGCTGCCGCCCTCCACCTGCAGCAGGTAGGGCAGGGTGGGGTCGATCACGAGCTGCGGTTCGCCCCGCGGCAGGTCCGTGGTCAGGAAGACCGGCGCGTTGCTGTCGTCCAGGATCAGCTCCTGGGTCTCCAGGCGGGCCAGTTCCACCTTGTCCACGCTCTCCACCACCACCGTGGCGGGAACGCCCGCGCCCAGGGCGTCGATCACGCTCTGCTCCAGGGTGGCCTTGGGGATGGAGAGCACGGCCAGGTTGGTCAGGTGATCCACGTCCAGCTCGGTGTCGAGCTCGGAATGGCTCGGGAAGCTGAGACGGACGGTGGCCGGCAGGTAGCCCCGCTTGAAGATGGGCCGGGTGTCCAGGATCACGCCCAGGGTGCCCTGATCCTCGCGCAGGGCGATGGAGGGGTCGCCGGGGTTGGGGTTGGGGTCCGGCGTGGCAGGGTCGTTGCCGCAGCCGGCGAGGGCGAGGAGGAGGACGGCGACGAGGATCGGGACGGTGCGCTGGGGGGTCATGGGGGCTCCTGGGTTGGGGGCCGGGGTCGGGGTGTTCGGGAGGGGATGCGGAAACGAGGGGGGCGGGGCGCAAAGGAGTTTGAGAATCTCTTCGAGCATCGATCTGATATATCAGCCCCGGAGCCCTGGCGCGGCACACGTGAAATCGTCATAACATACTGATATGAAACACTCTATGGACGATGTGCATGCAACACGCCTTTCGACACCAACACTATTGACACTCTACACTGTCTATAGTATTCTCTTTCTATCGAACGAAAGGACGCCCCATGACCCCCACCTACTCCCTGGATGACCTGGCCGCCGCCACCGGCTTCACCCCCCGCCAGATCCGCTACTACATCACGCGGAAGCTGGCGCCGGGGGCCGGCGAGCGCGGGCCCGAGGCGCGGTACGGGCAGGAGACCCTGGACCGCCTGCGCCTGATCGTCCGCCTGAAGGAGGTGCGGGTGCAGCCCACCGGCCGCGCGCTCACCCTGGACGAGATCCGGGAGACCCTGGACTCGCTGGGCGGGGACGGGGCGGAGATGGTGCTGGAGCATGGGGTGGCGATGACGTTGATCGACACGGACGCGCGGCGGCCGGAGCCGGACATGTTCCTGGTGAACGAGCTCCGGCAGCCCTACCTCACCGACCTGTTCGGCGAGATCGCCACGTCCTCCTCTCGCCAATCCCATGGCCTCGGCCACCTGGGCCCCCTCCTGCGCTCCCTGAGGGGCGTGCTGGTCCAGGCACTGGCCCATGACGACCCGCAGGACTCCCCCGCGTCCGCCGCCGAGCCGTGGCTCCGGGCGCGCATACCCGACATCGAGATCCAGGTGCGCGTGCCCGATGGGCGGGCGCGCGGCGAGCGCCTGGAGAGGATCCTTGGGGATCTGGATCGGTTGCTGGGATAGGGAGGAGATCGACATGACGACTCGGAGCGGAGCCTTGAAGTTCAACGCGCGCCTGGACCGCTGCCTGGTGAGCGTGGACGGCGGCGTGCGGCACTTGGTGCTGGAGGTGACGGCGCCGGAGATCGTGCGGCGCAAGGGTGCGGAGCGGCCGCCTTTGGATCTGGCCCTGGTGATCGATGCGTCGAGCAGCATGAGCGGCGCGCCGCTGGAGGCGGCCAAGCAGGCCGCAGCCGGCGTGGTGGAGGCGTTGGGGCCGCGGGATCGGATCACGGTCACGTCGTTCGCGGACGACGTGATCCGTCATGTGGACGCGCGATCCACCGACGGCGACGGCCGCGCCCGCGCCCTGCAGGAGATCGCCGCGCTGACCACCCGCGGCTGCACGGACCTGGCCGCCGGCTGGCACGACGGCGTGCGCGCCCTGCTGGACTCCCGCCGCCCCGACGCCCAGCGCCGCGTGGTGCTCCTGTCCGACGGCCACGCCAACCGCGGCGAGACCGCCCCCGCCGCCCTGGCCCGCCACGCGCTGGCCGCCGTCGCGGACGGTGTGACCACCACGGCGGTGGGCATCGGCCACGGGTACAGCGCCGTGCAGCTGGCCGCCCTCTGCGAACACGGCGGCGGCAACCTGCACCACGCGGCCCGGGCCGAGGAGATCCTCGAGGTGGTGGCCGGCGAGCTG
Source organism: Candidatus Krumholzibacteriia bacterium (assembly GCA_035447065.1). Classification (GTDB taxonomy): domain Bacteria; phylum Krumholzibacteriota; class Krumholzibacteriia; order LZORAL124-64-63; family LZORAL124-64-63; genus CALEMW01. The sequence goes on along the minus strand of DAOTGJ010000085.1, from coordinate 2,919 downwards.
GGCGAGATCCTGGACACGGCGGTGGAGGCGGTCACGGTGCGGCTGGAGGTGCCCCAGTGGCTGGAGCCGGAGACGCTGGGGCCGTTCCCTCTGGAGCGGATCTGGGTCGAGGAGGCCATGACCGTGCATCTGGGCTCCATGCTCAGCGGCGCCACGCGTCGGGTGATCGTGCGGCTGACGTGCGACGACAGCGTGCCCGGCGACCGGCTCCGCCTGACCGCCACGCCGTGTTGGCGGACGCCGGGCCGGGCGGAGGAACGCCGCGGGCGCAAGCGTGTGCTGACTCTGGAGTACGTGAAGCCGGAGATCGCGGACGCGGAGCCCGTGGACGCGGAGCTGTGTCTGGAGATCGCCCAGGCATGGCAGCGGGATCTGCTGCGGCGGGCCACGCTGATGGTGGAGAGCGGGGATCAGACGGGAGCGCGGGCGCTGCTGGACGCGGCGCTACCCGGGTTCCGGGGCTTCGTGCGCGATCTGCCGGACGGTCCGGAGCAGGAACGCGCGGTCATGCGGTTCCGACGACGGCTGGACCGGCGCATGTCGCCGCGGCTGGTCAAGGAGGTCAACTGCCTGCTCGTGAAGGAGGCGGCGGGCGTGCGGGACCTGCGGACGGAGCGGGCGTTCCGCATGGAGGATCTGGATCGCTGGGAGTGAAGTCGGGAGGACCTCCGGGGTGATGTCCGGGGGGCTTTCTGCGGGGGTCCCGGCTCCGTCTGGAGGGGCGGGGTCGGGGCCCGGATCTTCGCTTCGATCTTGTTCGGCTGAGATTCAAGTCATCAACTGAGCTGAAATGCCATAGGATACGGTTCAGCCATGAAGAGATGCGGCTGATTCCAGATGCCCTCTGATCGAGGTCCCTCATGAACTCCTGGTGGGTCAACCAGAACAAGACCTACCGCCACGAGCGCGGCGGCGGCTACCTCTGGTCCCCCAAGTTCAAGGCCAACCGCGCCCGCAACCCGTTCTACGACGCCATGCGCCTCGTGGCCCCCGGCGACGTGATCCTCTCCTACGCCAAGACCCGCATCCAGGCTTACGGCATCGCCACATCCCCCTGCTACGAGGCCCCCAAACCCAGCGAGTTCGGCAGCGCCGGAGAAACCTGGGCCGATATCGGCTGGCGGGTCGACGTCGCCTACCACGACCTCCCTCGGCCTCTGCGCCCGGCCGACCACATCCAGGCCCTGCGCCCCCTGCTGCCGCCCAAGTATTCCCCGCTCACCGGGAAGGGCGTCGGCGTCCAGAGCGTCTACCTGACCCGAGTGCCGCCGCGGCTCATGTCCCAGCTCGCCCTGCTCATCGGCGCGCCTCTGCTGGATGTGCTGGAGCAGCCGCCGCTGATCGCACGCGATCCCGCCCACGAGGCCAGTCCCGTCCAGGAGCGCTGGGAGAAGGACCTGGTGCGGCAGATCCAGCAGCTGGACGACATCCCGGAGACCGACCGCGAGCAGCTCATCTACGCCCGCGTGGGGCAGGGGAAATTCCGGGGACTGGTGTACGCCCAGGAGAAGCGCTGCCGCGTGACCCGCGTGGACCGCCCGGAGCACCTCATCGCCAGCCACATCAAGCCCTGGCGCCACGGATCCAACGCCGAGCGACTGGACCCGGACAACGGCCTCATGCTCACCCCCACGGTGGACCACCTCTTCGACCGCGGCTTTCTGACCTTCACGCCCCGCGGCGAGGTCCGCTTCTCCCCCGCCGCCCACCGCGAGTCCCTGCTGCGCATGGGGCTGGATCCGGACGTGCGATTGGACGTGGGCGGCTTCTCCGCGCGGCAGAGGCAGTATCTGGAGTTCCACGGGGATCAGATCTTCCTGGGCGCACGCTGAGACGAACGGCACGAAGCACCGATTCCCTACAATCCTTCCCCGAGATGATGTACACTCTCCCTCCGGCCCCAGGCCGGCCACCGCCCAACTTCCCGAAGGTCGCTCCATGAAGCTCCGCAGCGTCTCGGCCCTCGCCCTGCTGCTCGCCCTCTGCGTCCGCCCCTTCCCGGCCCACGCCGGTTTCACCACCTACTTCAGTCCCGGCCTCATCGCCGTGACGGAGGAGGTGGGGCCGGACTTCGACACCATCAGCAGCCAGGGCTTCCGGTTCACCTACACCCGCGACAAGTTCTTCACGGGGGGCTATTCCGAGCCCATCGGACGACCGGTGCGCGTGAGCTGGCCCGACGGCATCGAGGCGCAGTACGTCACCTCGGGGCCGAACCCGCGCAAGGCGGAGATCCTGGTGCGGCGTGTGGATGGCCAGGTCTTCGATCTGAACGCGTTCACGGTGCGGCTGCTGGCCAACGCGGGGGCCGGGCGGGCCATCGAGATCGTGCCCCTGCTGAACGGCGAGGAGCCCCTGAACGATCCGATCCAGTTCGACGTGTCCGGCAACTACTGGCAGACCTTCAGCTACGACACGTCGCCCAACCCCAACGGCTCCACCGCCCCGCTGGTGGGGTACGACGCCTACAAGATGAAGCTCACGCTGGACTTCGCGGTGATCGGGCTGACGCTCTTCGACCAGTACGCCGCCACGGCGGTGGACCCGCTGAGCGCGCCTGACCTGACCTCCGAGCTCCAGGCCTCGCCCAACCCCGCCGGCGACCGCCTGCAGTTCCGCCTGAGCGGCGACAAGGCCGCGGCGGACGCCTGCGTGTCCGTCTACTCGCTCACGGGACGCCGCCTGCGCACCCTGGCCCTGGACGCCGCCGGGCAGGCCGCCTGGGACCTCTGCGACGACGCCGGCCGACCGGTGGCCGCGGGGGTCTACTATGCGCGGACCGGTGCGCGGCCGGAAGCGGCGGCGGGGGTGCGCGTGGTGGTGGTGCGATAGGGCGGGTCATCAGGGCCGGGCTCTCCGAGCCATGTTGACGAGCTTCGCAGGCGACGCCTAGACTGCCCCATGCTCACCGAAACCCAC
>DAOTGJ010000084.1:0-7017 GCA_035447065.1 Candidatus Krumholzibacteriia bacterium | reverse complement strand
CGGGCATCGCCCAGGAGATCGCGCCGGACGATCCGCTGGCGCGCGGCGAGTGGCAGGGCCTGCAGACGCGGCGCGCCAAGCGCGACGGCGACGGGTTCGATCTGGGCGACCTGATCTGGCTGATCATCATCTTCGCCTTGATCGGCGGCGGCGGCGCGGGGCGGAACCGGTGGCTGGGGCCGTTGATCATCGCCTCGAACCTGAGCGGCGGCGGCAGCCGGCGCGGCGGCGGCGGATTCGGCGGCGGCGGGGGCGGCGGGTTCGGCGGCTTCTCCGGCGGCGGCGGCCTGAGCGGCGGCGGCGGCGCGAGCGGGGGTTGGTAGGCATGAGCGGACGCAGCACCCGGCCCAACGACTTCTTCACGCCCGACGAGGAGCGGCGCATCCTGGAGGCCATCCGCGCCGCCGAGACGCGCACCAGCGGCGAGATCCGCCTCCACGTGGAGCGCGACGTGCCCGATGGTCCGCCGGCCAACGACGACGCCTACGTGCGGGCGCGCCAGGTCTTCGCGAACCTGGGCATGCACCGGACCGCCGCGCGCAACGGCGTGCTGGTCTACCTGGCGGTGCGGGCGCGGAGGTTCGCCGTGGTGGGCGACGAGGCCCTGCATCAGCGCGTGGGCGACGGCTTCTGGCAGGACGTGGTGCGCGGCATGGGCGGGCGATTCGGCCGCGGCGAGTTCTGCGAGGGCGTATGCGACGCCATCGGCCTGATCGGCGAGAAGCTGCGCGCGTTCTTCCCCTACCAGGCCGACGACGTGAACGAGCTGCCCGACGACATCAGCTATTCCTGATCAGCGGATCAGCGCCAGCTTCTCCACCCTCGTCTCCTCCCCCACCTTCACCCGTGCGAAGTACACGCCCGAGGCCCGGGCCGTGCCGCCGTCGTCACGGCCGTCCCACGTCGCGGTGTGCGGACCGGCGTCCACGCGCGCGTCCAGCAGGGTGCGGACCTTGGCGCCGCGCACGTCGTAGATCTCCACCACGGCGCGCACGTCGCGCGGCGCGGTGAAGCTCAGGACCACCTCGGGGTTGAAGGGGTTGGGGGCGGCGTCCGTCGTGAAGACCGGCGCATCCCGCACGTCCACGTCCCAGCCGTCCTGGAACAGGAAGCCCTCGTCCAGGAGCAGTTTGGAGAGCAGCGAGGTGCGCATGGCGGCGCCGGGCACGTCCAGCCCGCCCTGCGGGTCCTGGGACCAGAGCGCCGTGAAGCCGCAGGGGAAGAGATAGACGGTTCCGCCCTCCGTCGCGTTCTTCAGGCCAGCGGCGTAGGGATGGGTGCCGGGCGCCTCCCACTGGAAGAGCCGCCGGGCCGATCCCAGCGGCGCCACGGCGTCGAAGGTGCGCAGGTCCGGGCAGGCGCCATAGGCGAAGAACGTCTCGTCGTAATCGCCCTGGACGGGATCCTCCGGCACGATGGCCGGCGTGGACGGGCCCGCGATCAGCGCCGCCACGTCAGTACCCGCCAGACCCGCCCCGACGACGTCCGCCAGGAACGTCTGGCCCTCCGCGCCGCCCGCGAGGTCGGCGGCGATGTGATCCCCGAAGAGGGCCAGGCTGCCGCCGCCGCCGATCCACGCGGTGAGCAGGGCCTGGTCGTCCGGGGTCAGCGTGAGCGCGTCGCGGTATCCCGCCTCGTAGAGGATGAGGTCGTAGCCGGCGAGCTGCTCCGGCGTGGCGCGTCCGCCCAGGCCGTTCCGGTGATCGATGAGCGGGGAGCGCGTGGTGTAGAGGTCGGCGTGGGTCACGGGATCCGCGCCCGTCTGGAACAGGGCGTGGAGCCATTCCATGGGGGCGTCCGCAGCGCCGTCGTCGCGCCAGAACAGGATGCGGGGCTGGTCCCCCGGCGCGGCGGAGAACAGCGACGGCAGGGCCCGCACGGTGAAGAGGTCGCTCCAGAGGCCCGGCGTCCAGCCGGGCTCGCCGGCGAAGACGCCGAACCCGTCCAGGGACGCCGGCAGGGTGGTGACGCCGGCGAAGGGCCCGTCCTGCTCCGCGGTGATGAAGTAGTGGATCACGTCGCCCGGATAGAAGAAATCCTCGTCCGGAAGGTCGAAGGCGTAGATCCAGCTCGGCGAGCCGGAGAAGGAATGGACGACGGTGCCGGTCACGAACCCGGTCAGGGGATGGAGCCGGTACGGGTCGAAGAGGGGATTGGGATGGAGCACGTAGTGGAGTTCGGGAGTCCCCACGAGCTGCGCCCCCTCGCCCAGGAGCGTGACCTTCACCACGATGGAATCTCCCGGCGTCACGACGGGCGAGCCGTAGGGCGTGAGGGACTGGGCGATGTCCACGGGGACGTCGTTGCTGCCCAGATCCACGAAATCCAGCGTGCCGCCGGCGGGGAAGGCGTCCTGCGCCAGCCCGCTCTGCGAGGCTTCGAGCCTGGGGCCCGCCACCGGGAAGGCCTTGAGCGCCACGTTGTCGAAGGAGGGCGCGGGCGTGGGATCGGTGCCGTCGAAGCCCCAGATCCAACCCAGGTCCTGGACGCCCAGGGCGATCTGCACCGTGGTGCGCTCGGGGTCGATGCTGGTGTCCAGACGGGCGGACTCGCGGATCACGCGGGCCGCGTCGGAGGAGTGGACGAACCAGTCGGATGCCCAATCGCCCCAGGACTCGCCGCCGTCGCGCGAGGAGCGGACCAACCAGTATTGAACCAGGCCGTTGTCCGTGGGCAGATGGCGGTAGACGTCGAACTCCAGGATCGCGGCGGCATAGGCGGCGGGCAGCGGCTGGCCCTGGGCATCCGCCCAGGCGATGGGCGGGGACCAGATCTCGTTGTGGAGATGATCGTCCGGCTCCAGGCAACCGCCGGTCAGGTTCACGCCGAAGCCGCCGGGGCCGTAGGTCCAGGTCTGACCTGGTGTCCCGCCGGTGCAGGGCACCACCACGCCGTCGTCGATGAAGGCGAAACGCGGCGAGCGGTTGCGGTCGCAGGGATCCAGGGTGACCAGACCGGGCCAGACCTGCGCGAAGTTCCCCACGCCCTGGTCGTACTCGCGCGTGAAGGCGGAGGCGTCGATGCCGTCCGCGAAGTCGTCGAAGGTGGCGGGCAGGCCGTTGGTCCCGGTGACCGACACGTCGTCCACCTGGCAGAGGCCGGCGGCCGTGGGCCAGGAGCAGTCGCCGTCCGACCAGGCGCCGTCGGACTCGCCGCGCAGGCGCCAGCGCACGCGGCCGGCGTCCAGATCCTCGGGTGCGGCGGTGAAGACGTGCACGGCGCCGATCTCCGTGCCCGCGCCCGTCCAGGACGCGAACGTCTCCCAGACCTGCGCGCCGTGACGCCACACCTGGAGGCGCAGGAAGTCGAAGCCGGACTCCGTGTCCCAGCTCGCCGACAGGTTCACGGTGACGTCCGTGGGCAGGCCGGGATCCGCCACGGCGCCGGACCAGACCAGGTTCTCCTTCCAGTTGTTGGCGTAGCCTTGGGGGGGATCGCCGGGGCTGCAGGGCTGGAGCAGGATCCCGCACCAGGCGGCCTGGGTGCCGGTGGGCGAATGGAAGGCGCTGTCCTGCCAGTGCGAGAACTGGGAGGTGGTGAGGTCCACGCCGATCCAGCCTTCGGCGTCCGGCAGGGACGGGTTCGCGTCGTCCTGGAACTTGCCGTCCTGGCGGTCGGGGCCGCCCAGCAGGAAGACGGTGTCGAGCTTGGCTCGGGCGTGGCCGGTGGCGACGATGCGGTCGTCGTTGGGGCGGTGGATGCGCGACGGTTCGCGGGGCGCGGAGTGGGCGGTGGCGGCAAGGACCAGCAGCGACGTGGCGATGAGGATGCGGACCATGACCTCTCCGATCGGTGCAACCGGTGGGCGATGCGGACGAGGGCTCCGTGATGATACTCGATGTTCGCTCATGAAGACAAGACGGCGGGGACCGGTGCGTCCGGCCCCCGCCAGGGAACGAGCGTTCTGCGGTGCGTCAGCGGATCAGCGCCAGCTTCTCCACCTTCGATTCCTCCCCCAACTTCACCCGCGCGAAGTACACGCCCGAGGCCCGGACCGCGCCGCCGTCGTCGCGGCCGTCCCACGTCGCGGTGTGCGGTCCGGCGTCCACGCGCGCGTCCAGCAGGGTGCGGACCTTGGCGCCGCGCACGTCGTAGATCTCCACCACGGCGCGCACGTCGCGCGGCGCGGTGAAGCTCAGGACCACCTCGGGGTTGAAGGGGTTGGGATGCGCGCCGGTGGCGAACACGGGGGCGATGTCGTCCTCCACCGCGTCGGAGCAGCCCAGGGGCGATGCGCCGGCCCAGATCAAGAGGTCGTTCAGCAGCGCCATGCGGACGTTGGCCGGGGGGAGCGGCGGGGGCGCCATCTGGCTCCAGTAGAGGGATTTCAGGGGCCACGGCGCGTAGACCACGGCGCCGCCGCCCGCACCCTCGCGCAGCACGGCCGCGGCGAGGCCGGGCACCGGCACGCCCAGGCCGTCGCTCCATTCCAGGAGCGGGACGGTGCCGGGCAGGGGGGCCACGGCGTCGGCGTCGGTGACCTGGATGCAGCCGCCGTAGAGGACGCGGGCGTGGTCCGAGATCACGCTCTGACCGGACACGGTCAACAGCTCCGGCGCATACTGGCCGCCGATCTCGGGGACCACGAACGGGGCGGTCAGCGACACGCCCAGCCGAGCGGCCAGGAAGGCCGTGGCGGCGGGGGTGCCGCGGCCGGCCAGGTCCTGGGCCAGGTTCTCGCTGAACGCCAGCAGGCGGCCGCCCTGGTCCAGGTAGTCGGCGAGGGTGGGCAGGTCCCAGTCCAGCAGGGTCTCGTGGCGGCGGCCGGAGAGGTAGAGCACCGCGTCGTAGGACGCGAGCTGCGCCGCGGTGGCGTGGCCGGGCAGGCCGCTCTCGTCGAAGGCGCCGTCGGCGAGGGTGCGGAAGAGGTCCACGCCGCGCAGGCCGAAGCCGGCGCACACGTCGAGCAGGTCGTCGCCCAGGGCGGCGAGGCCGTCGGCGCCCAGGCCGTCGTCCCAGATCAGCAGGCTGCCGCCGTCCAGATCCCCGGGCAGGGCTCGCATGGTGAAGCGCGGGTCCCAGTCCAGGGAGGCGCCGTCCACGGGGGAAGGGAACGCGCCGAAGGCCGTGAGGTCCGCGGGCAGGGTGGAGGTCTCCACGGTGACGCCGTCGGTGTCGGACGCCTCCAGGTAGTAGTGCATCACGTCGCCGGGGTAGAGGAAGTCCGTGTCCGGCAGGGAGAAGGTCCACCATTTCCCCGAGGCGACGGCGGCCACCGTGCCGCCGGTGGGGTGGGCGCGATAGGGATCGAAGGCGGCGTTGGGGCGCAGCAGGTAGTGCAGGACCGGCGGGCCGGTGAGGGCGGCGCCCGGGCGCAGGGGCTGCACGCGGCAGAGCAGGAGGTCGGAACGTGCGGGGTCGGAGCTGTCCACGCGCACGTCGTTGGCGCCGGGGTCCTGCGGGTCCACCACGCCGCTGGCCGGGAAGGCGTCGCGGGCGAGCCAGGCCTCGTGAACGGTGATCAGGGGGCCGGTCACCGCGAAGGCGCGCAGCGCCACGTTGTCCAGGTAGGGCGCCGGCGTGGGGTCGGGGACCGCGGAGGGATCGTACTCGTACTCGGCCACGCCCAGGCCCACCTGGATGTGGGTGGTGGCGGGGTCCACCAGGCCGTCCAGGCGCACGGAGCGCCGCCGCCAGTCGGCGCGGTCGTCGTAGATCAGCAGCCCGTCCGTCCGCCAGCGGCTCCAGGTCAGGCCGCCGTCGTTGGAGCAGCGGACCTTGACGGTGTGGAAGAGGTTGTTGGCCGCGGGAAGGTGCAGGTAGGCGTCGTACTCCAGCAGCAGGCCGCGCCGGACGGGATCCAGGGCGAGGACGGGCGAGACCACCGTGGTGTCGATGCCGTAGAAGTCGTACGGGCCGCCGCAGCCGCCGTCCACGTTCACGGCGTAGCCGCCCGGGCCGTAGGTCCAGGTGGTGGCCATGGTGCCGCCGGTGCAGGGCACCACCACGCCGTCGTCGATGAAGGCGACGGCGGCCGAGTCGTTGCTGAAGCAGGGATCCGCGTCCGAGAGGAAGGACCAGATCTTGGCGAAGTCGCCCTTGCCGCCCGTGGCCTCGATGCGCAGGGCGCCGCCCTCCATGCCGGCCGAGAAGTCGTCCAGGGTGGCCGCGATGCCGTTGTCGCCGCTCACGGCGAAGTCGTCGAGCTGGAAGGCGCCGGCGTTGGTGGGCCAGAGGCAGTCCTCGTCGCTGAAGCCGCCGTCGGAGCGGAACTGCAGCCGCATCCGCACGGTGGCGCCGTCCGCTTCGCCGGGGGCCAGGGTGACCGTCTGCGTCTCGAAGAGCACGCCCGCGGAGAGGCCGGAGTAGACGTCCTCCACCACCCACTCCCCGCCGCGCTGCACCTCGAAGGTGAGCTCGTCGAAGCCCGGCTCCGTGTCGTGCTGCAGCACGTAGCTCACGCTGAGGTGGGTGGCCAGCGACGGGTTGGCCACGTCGCCCTCCCAGACCAGGGAGGTGAGCCAGGCGTTGCCGTAGCCGTAGAGGGGATCGCCGCCGCCGCAGGAGGGGAAGAGCTTGCCGAGCCACGCCGCCTGGCTGCCCGTGGGCGAGAGGTCGACGGTGGTCTGCCAGACCGGCTGGCCCACGGAATCGTCCTGGTGGGTCCAGCCGTTCCAGGCCGGCAGGTACGGGTTGCCGGGCTGCTCGAATCGCCCGTCCACCGTGCCGGGGCCCCCGAGCAGGAGCAGGGTGTCGGTCTTGGCGACGGCGGGGCCGGTGGCGGCGATCAGGCCGGTGCGGGCGGGCTGGAGCCGGTCGGGGGCCTGCGTGGGGCCGAGGGGCGCGGCACCCGCGGCGGCGGTCAGCAGCAGCAGGAGCAGGTGCATGGCGACGGTACGGATGGTCATGATCTCACCCTTCCTCGATCCGGAACCTGGGATTTCTCCGAGTGTGACGCATCCGGGGGGGGGAACGCAAGGGGCCCACGGAAAAGGGGCCGGCGTGCGCCGGCCCCTTCCCGCTTGATGGATGCTCAGGATCGGCGCGGATCACCGCACCAGCGCCAGCTTCTCCACC
>DAOTGJ010000083.1:0-7183 GCA_035447065.1 Candidatus Krumholzibacteriia bacterium | reverse complement strand
GTGGAGGCCCAGGTGGAGCTCATCGTGTCGGCCACGGACCCCGTGGGCGACGACCACGGCCCCGACCAGCCCGGCATGCAGGGCCTCTACTACGAGTACCCCACCAACGCGGTGTTCGTGGACGGCGCCTTCGACCTGGAGAAGCTCGAGGTCTACGAGACCACCGCCGTGGTCAACGGCACGCCCGTGGACATGATCGCCTTCGCGGTGACCATGGGCGACCTGCCGGACCCCTCGGATCCGTTCACCGCCGACTGGAACCCCAGCTACGGCGAGCTCAACATCCAGAAGCTGGACATCCTGATCGACAGCGGCCCCGGCGGCGCCACCCTCTCGCTGCCCAACCGCGGCCTGGACGTGCAGAAGTGGAACGCGTGGGACTACGCGGTGATCATCGACGGCTGGTACAAGGCCGTGATCCCGTCCAACAGCGTGAACTCCCTGGACGCCTGGCGCACCAACGCCCTGAAGACCGAGCGCGACATCCAGATCCTGGGCGATTTCGACGCCGACGTGGTCACCGCCCTGGTCAGCAAGGCGGCCCTGGGCAACCCCACGCCGGCGGAGATCGCGGACTGGGGCATCGCCGTGCTCATGAGCAGCCACGACTTCGGCGGCGAGGAGGTGCTGGGCGGCATCCGCTGGGTGAACGAGGCGCTGTCGGAGTGGAACTTCAGCGGCGGCGACTACACGGACCAGGATCCCAACATCATGGACCTGCTGCTGGTGCCCGGCGCCAACCGCGCCGCCGGCCGCCCCCAGCAGGAGATCCTGGACTACACCGGCGCGACCGCCCTGGCCCGCCTGGCGGACGGGCGCACGCCGTGCGCGCTGGAGATGTCTCGGCACGTGGACACGGACCCGCCGGCCATCGGCGTCACCCGCGACCGCGGCGAGCTGGTGGTGCGCGAGCCCCTGACCGGCGCCACGGTGAACTACGCGGTGGAGATCACCGACGACACCGAGGTGGCCTGGGCCACCTTCTTCTACCGTTCCACCCGCGGCAGCGCCTGGACGGACTCGGTGTCCATGGGCCGCGCCGAGGGCGACGTGTGGACCGTGGACATCCCCGCGGCCTGGATCGAGTCGGAGCTGGTGCCCTCGCCCATCGACGGCGCGCGGTACCTGGAGTTCCTCATCACCGCCGCGGACGTGGGCAACCTCACGGACGCGCAGCCGGTGCCCAACGTGGGCTCGTCGGCCGTGATGACCATGCAGCTCAGCCCCGCCGCGGACACGCTCACCGAGACCGCGCCGCTGGCCGACGCCTCCCTCTCCCTGCGCCACGTGGACGGATCGGTGGTCCAGATCGGCGAGGAGCTGCGCGGCGAGCTGCTGGCCCTCGCGGCGGAGAGCTATCCCGATCCCGTGGGCGCGGACTCGCTGGCCACCTTCGCGGAGCTGGCCTGGACCATCGCGCAGCCCCCCGCCGGGGTGCGCGCCGCCCGCACCGCGCCCGTGGGCCTGCCCCTGGACGTGGCCCGCGAGGTCGCCTTCGACGTGACCGCCGATCTGTGGTCCCTGCCCCTGGACGGCCCCTTCCCCACGCCGTACGCCCTGACCCTCCACTACACGGACGAGGACCTGGGCCCCAACCGCGACGAGCAGAAGGTGGCCGTGTACGAGTACCACCCCGCCAGCGGCACCTGGGTGCTGGTGGGCGGCCACGTGAACCCCGACGCCAACCAGGTGACGGTGAACACCGACCATCCCGGCACCTACGCGCTGTTCTGGTGCTCCTCGCTGGAGTACGACGACGGCGAGGTGGTCAGCGGCATCACCATGTCGCCCAATCCCTTCTCGCCCAACGGCGACGGTCTCTACGACCAGGCCACCCTGAGCTTCTACATGGCGGCGTCGGTCACCGGCGCCACGGTGGAGGTCTACGACATCGACGGGCGCTTCCAGCGCCGCCTGCACCAGGAGTTCTTCGGCGGCGACACCGGCGCCGACGCGCCGCGGCGCCAGGCCGGCATCCTCTGGGACGGCCGCGACGAGGACGGCGACCTGGTCCCCTACGGCATCTACATCCTGCGCCTGATCGTGGAATACAAACTGGGCAACGGTTCGCGGTCCATCCGCAGCAACCACCCCGTGGCGGTGATCCGATGAACGCACGTCCCCTGCGCCGCGCCGCGCGCCGCGCGGCCCTCGTCCTGACCATCCTGGCCCTGCTCGCCGGCAGCGCGGCGGCCGACTTCCGCAGCACGCGCACCGGGGCGCGGCCCCGCGCCATGGGCTCGGCCTTCGTCTCCATCAGCGACGACGCCAACGCCGTGCACTGGAATCCGGCCGGCCTCACCGCCGTCGACGACCTGCAGGCCATGGTCACGCACAACCGCCTCTACGGCGTGGCCGACGAGCTGCGCGACGACGCCCTCACCCTGTCCGGGCCCCGCTTCCGCCTGCTGGGCCTGGACGTGCGCGCCGCCGGCGCCTTCGTGCGCCGCGCCATCCCCGACGTGTACTACGAGGACACCTACGAGCTCTCCCTGGCCGCCGAGGCGCCGGGCCTGCGCGGCCTGAGCTGCGGCGTCACCGGCAAGGTGTTCCGGCTGAGCGCCCCCGGCTACGAGCAGTACAACGATCCCGCCTACCTGGGCGCCGACACCGGCCTGGCCGCGGACGTGGGCCTGATCTACCGCGCCGAGGACCCCTGGTCCCTGGGCGCCGTGCTCTACAACCTGAACGAGCCGCACCTGCAGCTGCTGGGCACCACCACCAACCCGGACCCGGTGCACCGCGCCTTCGCCGTGGGCGGCAGCTACCTGTTCCGCGACACGCTGGTGCTGACCGGCGACGTGCGCAGCGCCCGCTTCCATTTCGACGAGCTGCGCATCAACGCCGGCGCCGAGATCTGGTTCTTCGACACCCTCGCCCTGCGTTCGGGCCTGTACGAGGGCAACGTGACCATGGGCCTGGGCCTGCAGGACCGGTCCTGGCGCGCCGACTTCGCCCTGGAGACCCACGAGGAAGTGGGCGACGCCTACATCCTGTCCTTCACCCTGAGGAAATGACGTGAGAGATCGCCCGCACACGCCCGCGAGCCCCGCACGCCCGGAACGGTGGCTGCCGCTGCTGGTCCTGGCGCTGCTGCTGCCGGGTCTGGCCCGCGCCGCCTCGCGCATCGAGGGCTACTACGAGATCTGGGAGCAGGTGAGCCTGGACGACCAGACCTGGCGCGCCGGCAAGCCCCGCCATTATTCCGAGCTGAAGGTCCTGACCAACCACAGCGCGGACCTGGAGACGTTCCTCAAGCTCGGCGCCAGCTCGGACTACGACGACGACCTCACCGAGCTCCAGGAGTTCCAGACCCCGCCCTGGATCAGCTGGGAAGGCCACATGAAGATCCGCGGCGGCAAGCAGGAGCTGCTGCTGTTCAACAACGAGAACCGCTACTGGTTCAACGACGTGCCGCTGTTCTATCTGACCGAGGAGTACAAGTTCCGCAGCCCCCACGGCCAGGGCATGCGCCTGGAGTTCTGGGACCGCTCGCCCGTATCCTGGCTGGGCACCTGGGGCGGCAGCGTGCTGCTGAGCGACAACGGCGGCACCTACACCGGCCCCGACGGCGGCCCCCTCCCCGACGGCGAGGACGCCATGGTGGTGCGGCTGCGCAACCGCAGCTTCGGCGACCGCATCGTGGCCGGCGCTTCGCTGATGCAGAAGGACTGGTCCCACACCTGGCGCGACGACCGCGAGACGGCCGCCCTGCAGCACAACACCGTCTCCAGCGTGGACGTGGCCTTCTTCCCCCGCGAGCTGGATCCCAGCGGCCTGAACCTGGGGCCGCTGGACCTGGAGCAGTCGCGCGTGACCGTGGAGTACGCCCGCAGCCAGTCGCCCTACGCCTCGGACCCGGATCGTCAGGACAACCGCCACGCCTTCGGCGTGGAGCTGCGCGACCTCTACCTGAACGACCTGATCTTCCACGCCTGGTACTTCGACGTGGGCGAGAACTTCCGCAGCACCCTGGCCGGCAACTACGACGACGGCGGCGGCGGCTACAACCGCCGCACCAAGCACGTGGAGGGCATCTGGTACGTGCCCCGCAAGGCCATCACGGCCAAGGTGGTGTGGGAGGACAAGGAGAAGCGCGTGGCCGACGAGGCCCTGGGCGGCCTGCGTCCGGAGACCAACTGGTACGGCGAGCTCTACATCGAGTTCATCAACGGCTTCAAGGGCAAGGTGGCCTACAGCCGCTGGCGGGGCTACGACGGCTCCCAGGAAGTGAACGACTTCTACACCTATCCCAACTGGTTCGCGGAGCTGTCGGTGGAGAACTTCCTGGCCAAGATCCGCATCCAGGCCCGCCTGCGCGACGCAGGCACCTTCCGCGAGCTCACGGCCTACGGCTTCGACATGAACGTGAACATGACGTCGCGCGTGAAGGGCTACCTGCGCATGCTGAACGTGAACGAGAACGTGCGCGCGCGCCAGACCCTCTTCGCGCAGCTCAAGTACGACCTGGGCTGGGGCGCCGACCTCTACTTCGAGTACGGCGACGCCGGCCAATCCGAGCACCTGGTGAACACCGACGGCTTCGTGGTGGAGGGCTCCGGCTCCAAGCTCACGGACCGATTCGCCCTGTCCTTCAAGACCTGGTTCTGATCGGGAGACGACGATGAGAGCGAAGACCATCCGCATCGCCCTGACGCTCCTTGCCTGCACCGCCGCGCTCCTGCCCGCCGCCGCCCGCGCCGCGGTCAAGGAGGTGCCCGTGGGCATCCTGTTCACGCACGAGGCGCCCGGCGCCGGCAGCGTGGCCCTGGCCGGCTCCTTCAACGAATGGAGCGTGGACCGCAACCCCATGACCAAGGGGGACGACGGCACGTGGTCCATCGTCATGGCCCTGCGGCCGGGACAGGACTACCAGTACAAGTTCGTGGTGGACGGCTCCTGGCTCAGCGACGAGACCAACCCCGCCTCGGCGGGCGACGGCTTCGGCGGCGTGAACTCGGTGGTGAGCCTGGACGCCAAGGGACGCCTCCAGGCCGCGGCCGCGGCGCCGGCCGCCGGCGGCCAGACCGTCCAGGGCATCATGACCCAGCTCAACGCCAAGCTGCGCCTGGACGGCCGCTACCTGGGCCGCTACGAGCTCTCGCGCCGCAAGGACCTGGACCCGCGCTACCGCCTGGGCCGCCCCCGGCACAGCGTGGACCTGAACTTCCGCACCGAGGTGTCGGAGGTGGTGGACGCCTACACGCGCCTGCGCATCGACAACGCGCGCAACATCAACTTCAGCCAGAACACGGCCTACTTCGACGAGGGCAACGTGGACATCGCCCCCGGGCCGTTCACCCTGCAGGGCTACTGGGACATGGAGATGCTGGGCCTGAGCGACCCGCTGTCCTCGGGCGGCGACGTGGACTTCCGCGGCACCATCCTGGACGACCACACCGCCGCCGGCAAGGGCACCTCCGGCCTGGTGCTCACCGGCCGGCCCTTCGGCCTGGACCTGGACGCCTTCGTGGCCAACGTGCACAACGGCGACTGGTACAACTCCCTGGACATCTGGGACGACACGGGCCGCGACGTCTTCGCCGCACGCCTCAGCCGCGAGATCGGCGGCGTGACCCTGGGCCTGCCCATGTACGCGGAGCGCGACCTGGTCTGGATGAACGAGAAGTACTCGCGCCGCGCCGACGGCACGGCCATCGCCGTCTTCGACGAGTTCCAGGCCGCCAACCCGGCGCCGTTCAACAGCGACTGGTTCGAGTGGGGCGGCCGCGACATGCGCGTGGGCCTGGACCTGACCAAGGAGCTGCCGCGCGGCCGCGTGCAGCTGGAGTGGCTGCACAACCCCGTGGATCAGGGCTGGATCACCCGCAACAACGCCGAGCGCGACGCGGGCAACAACCCCATCAACGGTCCCACGGACATCAAGCTCATGGAGCGCACCCGCAACCACTTCCACGGCAGCCTGGACTGGGAGACCGACGGCGGCATCGCCCTGAACCTGGAGCACACCACCACGCGGGAGACGGGCGCGTCGCCCGACGACGCCTTCGGCCTGGTGACCTCCCGCCACTTCCGCCGCGCGGTGACGGTGAGCGAGGACGGCGTGGACACCGCCTACAACCTCATCACCCAGCACTACCTGTCGCCGGACCAGCGCTGGCTGGCGGGCGTGGGCGCGGCGCCGGGCTTCGTGCTCCAGGCCTCCGGCGAGGACCTGGACACCGACGACCGCATCTACATGACGTTCCTGGGCGCTCCCCCGGCCTTCACCGCCCACTACACGGAGCTCACGGTGATCCGCCAGGGCGACGGCCACCGCGAGCTGGTCTGGCTCCAGCACGACCGCGCCAACTACGACTTCGCCACCGTGGACGCCGTGTCGCCCCACACCGGCCTGGCCAAGGCCGACGTGACCACCTGGACCCTGTCGGGCCGCTTCGACTACGGCGCCAGCGCCGATCCCGCCGGCCAGTGGACCCTGGTGGGCGCCTACAAGGACCTGGACGACGAGGTGGCCGGCCAGAGCGGCCACACCCTGGAGGCCATCCTGCGCTTCGCCCGCGACGTCACGCCCCGGGTCCAGGCCATCGGCGACGTGCGCATGAAGCGCTTCCGCCAGATGGGCCTGGAGAGCGACGGCCTGACGGAGTGGAACGCCACGTTCTGGTCCCCGTACCTGGGCGCGCGCTACCTCCCCCACCCCAAGCTGGACGTGGTGGTGGCCTACGGCGTGGACCCGCTGAGCTTCGGCATCGACTACCGCGGCCGTCATCTGGGCCGCGAGTTCTGGCGCCAGGCCTACATGTACGAGAACCCGGGCACCAGCGAGTTCACGGCCGAGCGCGCCCTGCAGGACATCCGCGCCTTCGGCCTGCGCGCCAACTTCATCTTCTAGGAGGTCGACGGTGAACCTGTCCCGACGCATCGTCTACCCGCTGGCCCTGCTCCTGCTCATCGCGGCGAGCGGCTGCGGCTACATGAGCGTGATCCGCACCCGCGTGCCGCCCCCCAAGCGCGGCGGCGACGGCAAGGTGCGCTTCTTCTACGAGGCCCCCCAGGCCAAGCACGTGAACATCTGCGGGAGCTGGGACGAGAACGACTGGTGCGGCACCCGCGGCACCGGCCGCTTCGACCACGACATCGGCGCCATGACCGACGACGACGGCGACGGCATCTGGGAGATCGAACTGGACATGGCTCCCGGCCGCTACGAGTACAAGTA
>DAOTGJ010000082.1:0-7334 GCA_035447065.1 Candidatus Krumholzibacteriia bacterium | reverse complement strand
GACGCCAAGCCCGCCGCGGGCTGGCGCGCGCTGCTGGGGGGCGAGGAGGCGTGAAGGCGCTGCTGACCCGCTGGGGCGACGCCGCCCTGCGCGCCGCCGGCGGCGACCCGCCCGTGGTGCGCGCCCTGGCCGTCGCCTTCCGTCGCGCCGACGACGGCTACGCCGAGCTGCAGCGCGCCCGCAACCCCCGCCGCGGCGCCCTGCCGCCCGGCGCCGTGCAGACCCTGCTGCTCCTGCTGACGGTGATGATGTCCGTGATCCTCTCCATCGTCATGGTGCGCAGCGAGGGACCGCTGCCGCTGGGGCCGCTGCTGCTGGCCGCCCTGCACTGGTTCGTATCGCTGAACTGGCTCACGGGCCGCGCCGCCCCGGCCCTGCTGGCCGACGCCGACCGCGACGTGCTGGGCTGGTGGCCCATCCGACCGCGCGACCTGCTGCTGGCCCGCATCCTGCGGCTGCTGCGCGACGCGGGGATCTTCGCCCTCGCCGTCTGCGGCGTGCCCACGCTGGTGCTGCTGGTGACCGGACGGCCGGCGGGCCTGGCGGCGGTGCTGTTCCTGACGGGCATGCTGCTGCAGTCGGTGGCTCTGGTCTTCGGCATCGTGACCACGGCGGGCGGACTGCTGCGCCTGCTGGGCCGCGACCGCGCCACGCGCCTGGCCGCCCTGGTGGCCGACGGCAACGTGGGCTGGATCCTCATGATTCTGCTGATGAATTCGTCGTTCCAGATGAAGTGGATCGCCGCCCACGCCGACGCCCTGGCCTGGCTGCCGCCCCTCTGGGCCGGCCTCTGGGCCGCGCCCACCTCGCCGCCCACCTTCCTGCGCGGGGTGCTGCTGCTGACCGTCGTCACGGCCGTGCTGGTCGTGGCGGGCACGCGCCTGGCCGGCGCCGCCGCGCCCGCCGCCAGCGCGCCGCGCCGGGCCGGCGGCGGGTCGCGGGCCTGGTCCGCACCGCTGGAGGCCGTGCTCGCCCCCTGGCTGCCCGGCCGCGAGGGCTGGGTCACGCGCCGCCTCCTGGCGGCCCACCTGCGGGACGACTGGCGCTTCGTGGCGTCGACCCTCTTCGGTCCCATCATGTTCCTGGTGATGATCTTCGGCGCCGGCCACGACAACAGCCTCTCCGTGGAAAGCACCTACAGCGCCCTGATGGACATCCAGTTCTCGTTCTGGGTGCCGTTCCTGGCGCCCATGACCTTCATCGCCCTGCTCGGCAGCTCCCGTCCCGAGGCCCTCTGGCCCGTGGCCCTGGCGGACCTGGACGCGCCGCGGCTGCTGTCCGCCCAGCGCCGCGTGGGCCGCGTCCTCATGCTCGTGCCCATGCTCGCGGCCTACGCCTTCCGCGCCGTGCAGCTCGGCGTACCCTGGCTCTGGATCCTGGGCGACGCGGCCCTGCTCGCCCTGCTCTGGGAGAACGGCGTGCTCCTGCTCCAGGACCGCACCCGCACCATGAGCTTCAGCCGCCGCATCAACCATGACCAGGACGCCAAGCGCGTGGTGGTGATGATGGTGTCGATGGTGTTCAACCTGGCCAACATCGGGATCATCGTGGCCTACGCGTCGCACCCCGTGGCGGCCGTGATCGGCTGGGTGCTGGCGCTGGGCATCTACGGAGTCCTAAGGTACCGTCTGCGCTCGATGCGCGGGCGTCGGCTCGCCATGGATCTCATCCCGGAATGAACGAGGCCCCCATGCGCTGCACCGTCCTGACCGCCGCCCTCGCCGCCCTGCTGCTCCTGGCCGCCTGCGGGTCCGACGACCCCGCCGCCCCTGCCGACGAGCCCGCCCCCACGCCCGTGCTCGCCTCGCCCCCGGAGGACGTGTTCCTGGCCGATGAGGTCCCCCTGGAGTTCTCCGCCCCCGGCGCCCGCTCCCTGCGCTGGCTGGTGGACCGCGTCGAGCTGGGATCCACAGCCGGCGACTCCTACACGGGCACCCTCCAGGCCGACGCCGTGGGCGGCGGCGCGCACCTGCTCCAGGTCCAGGCCGTCACCCGCACGGACACCGCCACCGTGGAGCGCTGGTTCCACGTCACGCCGTCGCAGGCGCCGTTCTCCGGCGACGCGGCGCCCGGCTTCTTCGGTGCGGATCTGCAGGGGAATCCCATCGCGCCGGACAGCCTGCGCGCCGGCCACGTGACGCTCATCAACTTCTGGGCGAGCTGGTGCCCGCCGTGCCTGGAGGAGATGCCCGCGCTGCAGACGGCGTACGACGAGTTCGCCCCGCAGGGCCTGCGCATGCTGGCGGTGAACACGGAGGCGTCGCGCGATCGCTGCGACACGGCGGTGGCGGATCTGGCCCTGACCTTCCCGGTGGTCCACGACTCCACCCAGGCCATCAGCCGCTGGTACTACACGGTGGGCGTGCTGCCCACCTCCTACGTGGTGGACGGCGAAGGCGTGATCCAGGCCACGTTCTTCGGCGCGCAGAACCTGGCCACGTTCCGCGAGGTCATCGCCCCGCTGCTGGCCGACCGCTGAACGATCTCACTGCACGTCCGTCTCCCGCGGCGGCGTGCTCTCCCCCCGCCGCATATGCGCCTCCGCCTGCGCCTCCCACTTGGCGTCGTTGTCCCGATCCTTGAGCATGTTCCACCCCACCCAGACCAGCGCCAGCGGCCACAGCTTGGCCACGTCGCCCAGATCCACGTTGGGCAGCCCGAAATTGCCTGCAAGGAAGTTCAGGCCCAGCAAGATGATGAACCACGGTACGAACTTGTTCATGACGCCTCCTTGGTAGGGAGGATAGCAGAGGTGGGTCGGAGAAGGGAAGCCGTGGGCGGACTCGCTCAGTCGCTTCGCTCCAATTCGCTCGCTCGCCCTCGGCTTCCCTTCTCCGACCCGCCACCGCTGTCCACCCCTCCAAGGAGGCGGCATGGACAAGTTCGTAGCGTGGGGGGTTGGGCTGCGCCCTCCCCCCTTGCCGTGCTGGGGGACGGGGGGCTCGGCTTCGGTGAGGGAGTGTGCGGCGAGGGGGTGGTGGGCAATGGAGAGAGGCGTGGACAGGGACGAGCGAGCGAATTGGAGCGAAGCGACTGAGCGAGTCCGTCCCTGTCCACGCCTCTCTCCATTGCCTATCTCGCCCTCTCACCGCATACTTCCCCCAGCGAAAGTCGAGGCCCCCGTGCTCCAGAACATCCACTTCGTGCTGTCCAACACCACCGAACCCATGAACATCGGCGCGGCGTGCCGCGCGTTGAAGAACATGGGGATGGGGAATCTGACGCTCATCAACCCGCGGGATCCGCACGGGGAGCGGGCGCGGGCCATGGCGCACGGGGCGGAGGACGTGCTGGAGCGGGCGCGCATCGTGAGCCATCCCAAGGACGCGGTGCGGCATCTGATCGCGGTGGCGGGGACCACGGCGCGGCGGCGCGAGCTGCGCAAGTGGGACCACGTGACGCCGCGGGAGTGCGCGGAGATCCTCATCGGACACGCGGCCGAAGGGCCGGTGGGCATCTTCTTCGGGACGGAGCGCACGGGGCTCACCAACGAGGAGATCCACGAGTGCCGCTACCTCACCATGGTGGACACCGACGCGGCCCACGCGTCGCTCAACCTGGCCCAGGCGGTCATGGTGTACGCCTACGAGATCCGCGAGGCCTGGCGACGCGCCCAGGGCGACGACGGCCCCACGCCCACGCGCAAGCCCACCCACCCGCACCGCACCAGCCGCACGCCCACCCTGGGCGAGCTGGACGTGATGTACGAACACCTGGGAACGGTCATGACGGCGGTGGGGTACTCGGATTTCGAACGTGAGAAGTTCCTCACCTTCCTGCGCCAGCTCCACATGCGCGCGGGCATGGTGAACTGGGAGATGCAGATCTACCACCTGCTCTCGCGCAAGATCCTCACCGCCCTGGACGCGCCGCCGTTCCAGCCCGCGCCCCGCGTCTCCGAGGAGGACGTCTGATGACCCGACGCCTGCTGCTGCTGGCCCTGATCGCCGTGCTGGGCGTGGTGGCCGCCGCGCTGCTCACAGGACGGAAGGACCAGGCGCCCCTGGCGCCCATCGACCGGCCCGAGGGCTCGCTCCTGCCCGCCATCGACGACAGCCTCTTCGCCGCCGCGGCCCACATCCTGGTGGCCCACGCGGACAGCGAGCCGCCCGTGCCCGGCGTGACGCGCACGGCGAGCGAGGCGCGGGAGAAGGCGCTGCGGCTGTTCGTGGAGCTGAGCTCGGATCAGGCGTCGTTCGAGGACCTGGCGCGCCGCGAGTCCGACGACCCCGACGCCGAGCGCTCCGGCGGCTACCTGGGCATCCTGCGCCGCGGCGAGATCCCCCTGGATTTCCAGATGGTGCTGTTCAACCTGGAGCCCGGTCAGATCCATCCGGCCTTCGAGTCGCCCGCGGGATGGCACGTGATCAAGCGCCTGCCCATCCGCATCGCGGCGGCGCGGCACATCCTGGTGACGTGGGACGGGGCGGCGGGCTCGCGGGTGAAGTCGGGGCGCACCCGGAACCAGGCCGAGCTGCTGGCCCAGGAGATCGTGCTGGAATGCCGTCGGCCCGGCGCCGACTTCTGCGACCTGGCCGCGCGCTACTCCGACGACGCGGGCACGCGCTTCGAGTGCGGCGATCTGGGCGTGATGGTGCCGGGGATGGCGGACCCGGATTTCGAGGACGCCCTGTTCCGCCTGCGCGCCGGCGACATCTCGGACCCCGTGGAGTCCGTGTACGGCTTCCACATCATCCTGCGGCTGGAATAGCGGACCATCGTCCTGAAAACGTGAAGCGGAGAGGAACCGCCCGGTATCCTCTCCGCTTCCTCGTTCCGGCGCCTATTGGGGGGAAGCGCCGAACGTTTCGCGTCGAACTACTGGAAGAGCACCTTGACCTGCGACATGGTCATGGACTCGGCCGGCACCGGGATCGACAGGTAGCCGGTCAGGCCGTCGGCCGCGTGCAGGGTGGCCTGCGAGTCGGCGATGATCGGCGTGGCGTAGTTCGGGTGGTTGGTGATGGTCATGGGGGCGTTGTCCAGCAGGTTGTCGAAGGTGGTCAGCTGGAGCGTGGCCAGAACGGCGGCGCCGCCCATGAAGGCCGGGATGGCGTCGGTCAGACCCAGGTCCACGCCGGCGCTGATCTCGCCGATGGCCAGACCGGCGGGATAGGTGGCGGTCAGCAGCAGGATCTGGGGATCCAGGACCAGCTTGAAGCTGGCGCCGCCCACCATCATCTCGGCGTCCACGGCGCACACGTACGCGGTGTGGATCTCGCCCACGCCGCCGTTCAGCGAAGCGGAGCTCTGGGTGCCGGCCTCATCGAAGAACACGCCGATGGCGGGGCCCTGCGCGAAGGCGGCGGTGGCGAAGGCCAGGACGGCGAACAGGACGAACAGGCTGTTGCAAGTCTTCATTCCGGTGAACCTTTCTCGAGCCCGCAAGCACGGGCGGGACGTATGGCCCGGCGCGGGCCGGGGTTGGAACTGACCCCTCCATCGGCAAGCACCGTGCCGCCTTGACCCGGAAAATGAAAAAGGCGCCCGGCAAGGGCGCCCGCATTCCGAAGGACGGCTCATCTGCTTATCGGTCAATCACATACGGCCGGTCCACCCACGCCGGAAACCCGTCCCAACCCCGTGTCCACCGCCGCCCCATGCTTCCCGGGCGTGTCTCGAAAGGCCCGCTTGCGCCTTCCGGCTGGGCGATGTGCAAGGGAACCATGCGGAACGTTGCGGATCACACGATCCACAGGTCCGCGGCCACGAACCCCAGCAGCACCACCCCCACCCAGGAGTTGATCTGGAAGAAGGCCAGGTCGATGCGGGTGAGGTCCCCCCCTTGCACGATGCGATGCTCCCACACCAACAAGCCCGCCATGGCCGCCACGCCCGCCAGGCTCGCCCACCCCAGCCCGGGCGCCGTGGCGAACCCCGCCGCCAGCGCCGCCACCGCCCCCACGTGCAGCGCGCGCGCCACGCGCAGGGCCCCGCGCACGCCGAACTTCACGGCCAGGGAGTTGAGCCCCGTGCGGCGGTCGTAGTCGGCGTCCTGGCAACCGTAGATGGTGTCGAAGCCCCCCACCCACAGCAGCACCGCCAGGCACAGCCACAGCGGCGTGGGCGCGAAGGCTCCGGTGGCCGCGAGCCACGCCCCCACCGGCGCCACCCCCAGCCCCAGCCCCAGGAACAAAGGCGACCAGGAGGTGAAGCGCTTGGTCAGCGAGTAGAACAGCACCACCGCCAGCGCCACCGGCGACAGCGCCAGGCACAGCGGATTCAGCCGCCACGCCGCCAGCACCAGCAGGGCGGAGGACAGCCCGATGAACACCGCCACGCCCCCCACGCTCACCTGCCCCGCCGGCAGATGGCGGTCCGCGGTGCGGGGGTTGCGGGCGTCGATGTGCCGGTCGGCCAGCCGGTTGAAGGCCATGGCCGCGCTCCGCGCCCCCACCATGGCCACCAGCACCCACCCCAGCACGGCCAGCGGCGGCCGCCCGCCCGTGGCGATCAGCAGCGACATCACCGCGAACGGCAGCGCGAAGAGGGTGTGCTCGAACTTCACCAGGCCCAGGTAGCGGCCCACCAGGCCCTGGCTCATGCGTCCTCGCCCCAGCGGCCGGTGAGCTCCACGTCCACCCCGAGCTGGTCGCAGATCCGCTGCACGATGAAGTCGATCAGATCGTCGATGTCCCGCGGCTTGTGGTAGAAGCCGGGCATGGCCGGCAGGATCACCGCACCCTGGCGCGAGAGGGAGGCCATGTGCTCCAGGTGATGTGTGGCCAGGGGCGTCTCGCGCGGCACCAGGATGAGACGACGGCGCTCCTTGAGGCACACATCGGCCGCGCGGTGCAGCAGCGTCTCGCCGGTGCCGGTGGCGATGCGCGCCAGCGTGCTCATGGAGCACGGGCACACCACCATGCCCCCCGACGGCGCGGACCCGCTGGCCACCGGCGCCGAGAAGTTGGCGGACCCGAACTCCCGCATCCCCCGCTCGCGGAACTCGGAGACCACAGCGTCCAGCGGCCGATCCATCTCCGCCGCCGCCGTCTGCGCGATGGTGGAGGACCGCAGCAGGTCCACCCCCACCCCGGCCTCCAGCAGCACATCCACCAGCCGGACGCCATAGGCGAGTCCGCTGGCTCCGGTCCAGGCCACGGTCACGGGCGCGTTCATAGGGGGCACCTATCGGTTGGAGATCAGACGCCGGAAGACCCAGCCGATCAATGTCATGCTGATCACGATCAGAGGCAAGATCACCACCCAGATCGCCGCGGCCTCCTCCACCGTCCGCTCACCCTTGAAGACCTTGACGAAGGGGATGAAGGAGAGGATCACGCCGGAGGTCATGCCCGTACGCAGGCTGTCGGCGAAGGGCGTGGTGCGGAGGG
>DAOTGJ010000081.1:0-7714 GCA_035447065.1 Candidatus Krumholzibacteriia bacterium | reverse complement strand
GATCGTCGTTGCCCACCGGCATCTCGGACAGGAGCAGGGTCTGCACCTCGCCCACCTCGCCCACGTGCCAGTACAGGGTCTCCTCGCCGCAAGGCTCGTCGCCGCAGTCCACCCAGACCAGGGGCGTCATGGCCTCGAACAGCTCCACCGGACCCACGCGCGGCGCGAAGATCACGTAGCCCGCCACCTCGCCGTGGGTGGTGGCCACGACCTCGCCCATCTCGTTCGTCGCCACCGACACGCCCAGATCGATCAGGTAGCTCACCTTCACGCAGTCCGTGAAGATCCCGGCGGGGGTGTCGGCCACGGCGTTCATGTCGGTGATCACGCCGTGCAGGAACACGTCGTCCGTCAGCTCAGGCACGAGCTGGTGGGTGAAGGACATGCCGCCGACCACCGGCGCCGCCACATAGGTCCAGGTGGAATGGTCCCAGCCGTCCTGCCACATCTCCAGGCGATCGCCGGCGTTGCGGAAGGAGCCGGTATGCAGGAAGTAGGGATACCAGAACTGGTCGCGGTCCGCGGCCGGCCGCGCCGCGATCTTGGCGCGCAGGTCCGGGCGCGCGGCCCAGAGGTAGCGCAGCAGGCCGGGCTGGGGCACGCCGCTGATCGGCGCGATGGCCGGCGTGGCGCCCGCCAGGGTCCAGGCGTCGCCGCCGGGCACGGTGGTGGGACCCTCGAACTCCAGGTACGCGGGGCCGAAGGCGTAGCGGTTGAACATGGCGCTGGCGTAGTCGTACTCGTAGCTGAAGAACAGCCCGGTGTCCGTGGGCCAGAGCTCGGTCAGGGGGTCCTCCACGGCGAGGGCGGGCAGGGCGAGCAGCAGCAGGCAGGCGGAGAGCAGGCGGCGACGCAGCATCGTGGACGCTCCTTGCTGGGGCTTGGCATGGTGGTGGGGCGCGTGCGGGGATGATACCAAGACGAGCACGAGGAAATCAAGGTGCGCGGCCCGCGCCGGGTGGACGCGGGCCGCGCCGGGGATCAGCGGTAGAGGGCCTTGACGGCAGACCAGCTTACAGTCTCCTCGGCCACGGGAGCCTGCCCGTTGATCACGAAGAGAGGCTCGCCCAAGGTGCCGTTGGAGGGATGGAGCTCCACCCCAGGGAGATGCTCGTTGCAGATGCGGAAGGAATTGTACATGGGCTGCTCCCCCGTGAGCGGCCAATCCATGGAAATGGTCTTGGTCCCTGGCTCGATGACGACCAACGTGAGCCTCGCAAGCGGAAGAGCCGGCTCCACGTCCGCAAGCACCGCGCACTCCAAGCCATCTCTCTTAATGGCTCCGAACGACATTTCGTCCATCAAGGCCACGTAGCCCGTGGGCTCGTGATAAATCTCCCACTCATGGACGAGCACTCCGGGGTCGGCCTGGAGGGAACACTCCCAATATGACACGGTCTCCTCCGAGAAGTTCGTGCCGATGATGTAGACGTCGAAAAGCTCCCACACCTCCACGTCGATGGAGTTCTGGGTCGCCCCCAGATCCGCATACAGCCCGATCCCGTCGGGATCCGGATCCGCCTGGGCCGACACCAGCCCCGGCAGCAGAATGACGATGCCGAGAAGAAGGAATCCATATCGAATCTTCATGGCTGTTCCTTTCGTCGATACAGTCCGCAGACCGCGTTCATGATGAGAGATGCGAAAGTCTTCGATGATGGGGTTCGCCACAGGGACTGATAGCAACGTACGGACCCCGCTCCCAGGGGATCAACACCAGCGAATCAAACATTTCAAAAAAAAGGAGGCCCGAAGCCGCACCGCGGCCCCGGGCCCTCATCTTCATCCTGGAACCGCGTCGCGGACGTGCGGCCTACTTGGCCGGCCCGTCTCCCGCCGGCGGCGGCGTCTTGCGCGGGCCGCCCATGGAGCAGTTGCCCTCGAAGAACACGCCCTCGTCGATGACCAGGCGCTTGGTCTTGATGTCGCCCTCCACGTGGGAGCCGCTCTGCAGCTCGATCTTGTTCTCGGCCTCGATGTTGCCGTGGAGCTGGCCGCCGATCATGGCGTTCTTCACCTTCACGGTGCCGTTCACCACGCCCGTCTTGCCGATGATGAGCTGCTCCGGCGTGGCGATGTCGCCCTTGAACTCGCCTTCCACGCGGAACGTGCCGCTCACCGTCACCTTGCCCTCGAACCTGCAGCCCTGGGCCAGGATCGACGTCTGCCGGTTGTCGCCGCCGCCGCTCGTGGTCGCGTCCGTATCCTTGCCGAACATCGTGGTACCTTCTTCCTCTGAGATCGGGGCGTCCGTCGCGCCCTATCCGTCGGCGCCCTCGGGAATCTGCGGATCGCCGGGCAGCGCCACGCGCGGGTCCATGGCCTCGCCGTCCTTCCAGACCTCGAAATGCAGGTGGGGAGCGGTGACCTGGCCGGTGCCGCCCAGGGTGCCGATGGTCTGACCCACGTCCACGCGGTCGCCCACCCGCACCGCCAGGCTGTTGCAGTGCCCGTAGACCGTTACGTAACCGAATCCGTGGCGGATTTCCACATAATTTCCGAGGGAATCGTCCCAGCCCGCCTGCTGCACGATGCCGCGCCCCGCGGCGCCGATGGGCGTGTCCACCGGCGCGGCCAGATCGATGCCGGGATGGGGCTCCACCCCCCGCGGCAGATCGCCCTCCTGGAACTCCTTGGTCACGTAGCCGTGCAGGGGCCAGACCTCCGGCGGCGGCGTCATGATCACGCCGGCCACCTCGCCCAGGCGGCGGCTCAGCCCGTCCGCCGCCGAGTCCGCCGGCGCCACGCCCAGCATGGTCAGCAGCCGCTCCTGCAGATCGCGCATGCCCTCCAGCTCGCGGTTCAGATCCTGCACGCGCACCAGCTGCGACTTGGTGGCCACGAGCTCGCGCTTCAGGTCCGGCACCTCGCGCGCCTGATCGCTCAGCGACGCGTAGCTCAGCAGCACCAGCACGAAGAACACGCCCAGCAGCACCATGGCCAGGGTCAGCGTGATCAGCAGCGGCCGGCTGATGCCGAACTCATGGGTGCTGCCGTCGTCGCTGGGCAGCAGCAGGATGCGCGTGTGCGGGGGAAAGCGGAAGAGCACGTCAGCCTCCTCGTGCGTCGGGGTCGGATCCGTCCGTCCAGTCGTCGTCGTCGTCCAGGTCGTTCACCAGGGCGAGCTGCGGGCGCGCCGGCGTGTCGTGGCGCGAGGGGCGATAGCGCGGGAACGCCATGAGGAAGCGCGCGCCGCGTCCTTCCAGCAGCTCGATGCGTCCGCCGTGCTCGTGCACGATGCGCGCCACGATGCTCAGCCCCAGCCCCGTGCCCTTGCCGTACTCCTTGGTGGTGAAGAAGGGCAGGAAGATGCGGTCGCGGTCGGCGTCGGGGATGCCATCGCCGGAATCGCTGAAGCGCATCTCCACCTCGCCGGTCTCGCCGCCGCGGATGCTGATGCTCACGGTGCCGCCCTGGGGCAGCGCGTCCAGCGCGTTGGCCAGCAGGTTGAAGACCACCTGCTCCACCTCGTTGCGGTTGCCGAAGATCATGCCCTCGTCCTCGATGTCGAGCACAACCTTCACGTTCTGCGACCGCACCGCCTTCTCCATGAGGAAGATGGTCTCGCGCACCACCTCCGCCAGCATCACGCGCCCCTTCTGCTGTCCCGACGGCCGCGCGAAGTTGAGCAGACCCTTGATGATGCCGCGGCACTGTTCCGTCTGGCGGATGATGCGCTGCACGTCCTCGAGCTGATCGGGATCGTCCTCCGCCTCCTCCAGCATCTGCGCCGACAGGAGGATGGAGCCCAGCGGCGTGTTGAGCTGATGGGCGATGCCCGCGGCGAACTGGCCGATGCCCGCCAGCTTCTCCGTCTCGCTCATGCGCGTCTCGATCTGCTTCTCGCGGGAGATGTCGCGGGCGAGAACCACGTAGGAGCGCGAGCGCCCCAACCCCCGCAGCCCGCCCGGTCCCGCCGCGCCGGCGATGGGCGACACGGTCAGCGAGATCTCCCCGTGCTCCGCCTGCCCGCGCCGCCGCAAAGGGAACTCGAAGGTGAGGCTGCGTTCCAGGCGCGTGGCGTCGGCCATGGCCTGCTCGATCTCCACGCCGTAGCAGAGGTGGATCTCCTTGAACGGCTTGCCCAGCACGTTGCGGCGGGGCACGGCGAAGAGGGCCTCGGCGGCCTTGTTCCACTCCAGCACGCAGCCGCGGTCGTCCAGCAGGAAGATGGCCTCGCCGGCGTGGTTGATGATGTTGCGGTAGCGCTCCTCGCTGCGGCGCAGGCGGAGCTGATCCACCTGGCGCCGGCGGGCCACCAGCCAGAGCCCCCAGGCCACGGCCACGAAGAGCACCATGCTGAGCACGGTCCAGATCTGGCCCGTGCGGCTCAGGCCCGCGCCCTCGGTCTCCTCGAAGAGCCGGTGGCCGGACCGCAGGTAGTCGATGAGGTCCACGGCGCCGTAGAGCACGGCCACCAGCAGGACCACGGACGCGCCCACCAGCACCAGGAAGAGGGGATCCGAGGCCGGAACCCAGGACAGCCACCTCTTCAAACTGTTGCTATTTTTACTCTTAGGCATTTTTACGACAGATCCGTATCCACGCCCAGGCGCTGCAGGATGCCCAGCAGATCCTCGTCGGAGTAGAAGCGGATGCCCAGCATGCCCTTGCCGGCGGCGTCGCGCTCGATCTGCACGGGCGTGCCCAGGGTGGTTTCGGCGCGCTCGCGCAGGGCCTTCACCTCGCGGGTCTCCCCCTCCAGCTGACGCTTGCGGCGGGAGCGCCGCGGGGCGCCGCCGGCGCCGGTGAGCTGGGCCTGCACGCGGCTCTCGCACTCGCGCACGGAGAGCCCGCGGCTGCGGCAGAGGCGGGCCAGGCGCAGACGGCTCTCGGAGTCGTCCAGCCCCAGCAGCACCTTGGCGTGGCCGCGGCTGATCTGGTCCTCCTGGAGCATGTCCTGGATCTCGGTCTCCAGGCTCAGCAGGCGCAGGGTGTTGGCCACGCCGCTGCGGCTCTTGCCCAGCATCACGGCCAGCTCCTCCTGGGTGGCGCCGTAGCCGTCCAGGAGCTGCTGGTAGGCCACCGCCTCCTCCACCGGGTTCAGGTTCTCGCGCTGGATGTTCTCCAGGAGCGCCACCTTGAGGGCCTCGGTCTCCTCGTAGGAGCAGACGATGGCGGGGATGCGCGACACCCCGGCCATGGCGGCGGCGCGCACGCGGCGCTCGCCGGCCACCAGGCAGTAGGCGGGCTCGGGCCCGTCGGCCTGGCTGCCCGAGTCCAGACGCTGGCTCAACCGCAGGGGCTTGGGCTCCTCCGGCAGCAGGTGCCGCACCAGCACCGGCTGCAGCACACCCACCTGGCGGATCGAGTCGGCCAGCTCCTGCAAGGAGTTGTCCTTGAAGATCTTTCGCGGCTGCGAGGGATTGAGGCCGATGGCGCTCAGCTCCACCATCATGGCCTCGCGCCCGTCCAGATCCTGGCCGCCGCGCGGGGCCAGGCGCGGGGCGTCGGCCCCCTGGATCAGCGCGGAGAGTCCGCGGCCCAGCACTCGGTTGTTCTTGGGGTTCATCCCTGCACCTCCTCCGCCGCGGCGGGACCGGCGGCGGCCTGGCGACGGGCGCTGGCCTGGATGACCTCCTCGGCCAGGTCCATGTAGCTCTTGGACCCCAGGCACTCCACGTCGTACAGCAGGATGGGCTTGCCGAAGGACGGCGCCTCGCTCAGGCGTACGTTGCGCGGAATCTTGGTCTGGTAGACCGTCTCGCCGAAGTAGTCGATGGCCTCGTCCGCCACCTGGTTGGACAGCTTGAGCCGCTTGTCGAACATGGTGAGCAGCACGCCCTCGATGGCCAGATCGGCGTTCAGGCTCTTCTGCACGAGCTGGATGGTGCTCAGGAGCTGGCTCAGGCCCTCCAGGGCGTAGTACTCGCACTGGATGGGGATGAGCACCGAATCCGCCGCCGTCAGGGCGTTCAGCGTGATGAGGCCCAGGCTGGGAGGTGTATCGATGATGACGTAATCGTAACGCTCCCTTGCGCCTTCCAGCGCGTGGGTCAGAAAGCGCTCGCGCGAGACCTGGCTCACCAGCTCGATCTCGGCGCCCGCCAGCCGGCGATCCGAGGGCAGGATGTCCATGAACGGGATGGGCGTGGGGATCACGGCCTCGTCCAGCCGGTTGGCGCCGAGCATGACCTCGTAGGCGGTGAGGTTGTACTCGTGGATGCCGCAGCCGCTGGTGGCGTTGCCCTGGGGATCCAGGTCCACCAGGAGCGTCCGCTTCTCGGCGGCGCCCAGGCTGGCGCAGAGGTTCACGGCGGTGGTGGTCTTGCCCACGCCGCCCTTCTGATTGGAAACAGTGATGATCCGGCCCATATCCACTCCTGGTCCCGACTTGGGTTCGCGCTGGAAAGCGAGTACCGCACAACATAGGCGTCGCGCGCTGAGGGTGTCGAGGGGTTTTCTTGGGTTATCCACATTGCGGTGGGATTTTCGGTGGACAACGGCGAATTCGCCGGCGCAGGCGTCAGGGCGCCCCGGCGGACGCTCTTGTTCCACGTGGAACACCCCAGGGGTACGAGAGCATTGTTCCACGTGGAACATCCTCAGCGAGCGCGGCTAGTGTTCCACGTGGAACACTCCCATGGAGCCGGATCAGTGTTCCACGTGGAACACCCTCTGTGGGCTCAGGGGTGCCAGGAGAGAAGAAGAGAGGAGTGGAGGCCTGGGTCCGCCAGAAGGGCGAAGCGATGATGCGACTGGTCCACACTTCCTCGCGGACAGCCAGGAATCTCCAGCCCCTGGTCCCAGGTCCCGGTCCTGGCATCCTCGGCCGTGACGAATCGAACGACGAGGAGAGGCCCCCGCCACCCCGGGAACGCGGCTTGTGCATGGGCGAGGATGATGGATTCCGGGAGATGGAGCGCCTTCATGGAGACGATCAAGAGATCCGCCGCGTGAGAAGAGTAGGGGACGCCATCGCCCCAGCGGCTGGTATGGACGCACACGCCGTCCAGGCCCATGGCCCGAGCCGTCTGCCCCAGGAACCAGGCCCGCTTCTCGCGAGGCTCGACGAGATGCGTCTCCAGCCAGGTCGCGGCCTTCGGCAGTCTCTCGGGGAGATCCCGGGCCCAGAGCAAACCCGGAAAGCCTCCGCCGGTACCAAGGTCGGCATAGAGGATCCGACGCTCCGGCGCCAGCTCCGCCAACTCTGCCGCCAGGGCCTCGGCCCCCAGCCCGCACTCCCGAATGAGTCGACGGGTCTGTCCCTCCGGATCTTGACGGGAGACCAGGCTGAAGCTGCGGTTCCAGCGCAGGACCTCGCGCTCGAAGACATCCTGTGAGGTCACGACGTCTCCTTCCGCAACAGCACCGAAAGCACGGAGAGATCCGCAGCCCGCACCCCGTCGATCCGGGAGGCCTGGCCCAACGACGCCGGCCGCAGACGGCCGAGCTTCTCCCGCGCCTCGGCGCTCAGCTGGGGGTGCCGGGCATAATCGAAATCGCTCGGAATCTCCAGGCGCTCCAGATGAGCCTGCTCCCGATCGCGCCGACGCTGGCGCGCCACGTAGCCCGCATACTTCACCGTGGTCTGAGCCTCGGCCACGGCATCCGGGACCTGGGCCGGGGCAAGGGGCGCCAGGGCCGCGGCCAGATGCTCGGCCAAAATGGGGATCTCGGCCCCCAGAGTCTCCAGGTCCGCCTCCGGCCGGCGCAGCGAATCCGCCACCGTCTCCGTGTCGCCGGTATGGGGGTTGCGGGAAGGAATCCGCCC
>DAOTGJ010000080.1:0-7857 GCA_035447065.1 Candidatus Krumholzibacteriia bacterium | reverse complement strand
CTGCCCGTGGAGCCCGTCGCCGCGGACAGCCTGGGGGTCGACGCGGTCCGCTGACTCGAGGCGCCGCCGCGCATGGTGGACCCGGCAGCACGCCAGCCCCATCAGCACGGTCCGCCCCCGGGCCGCCAGGTGAGCAGAAGCCGCAGGGCCGGACCCGTCTCGGGGTCCCACCGCTCGCGCTCCACGTCCCCGTCCATCACCCGCCACTCGCGATGCACCGCGACGCCGGCGTCCAGCACGGCGCGCAGGTTCTCCCGCGGCGTCCAGATCAGGCGCGGGCCGAGCACGGCCTGCACATACTGCAGGCGCGGTTCACGGCCGGGCAGGACCCCGTCGCCGAAGACGGCCTGACCGCCGCGGAGCCGGAAGGCCGCGCCCAGGCGCAGCCCGGAGCTCAGGCCCACGCTCACCTCGGCGTCGCCGGGCAGCAGGAGGTCCACATGGAACCGGTCGCCTTCGCGGTGATGCAGGTAGAGGGGGATGGGCACGGGCGCCCCGAACTGGAACGTGTAGGCCAGGCCGAACCCCGTGCGCGCCACGCCGTCGGGAGTGCGGACCGCCAGCACCGCCACGGAGGTGTTCAGGGCCTGGGAGCGCACGTCGCCGTCCAGGTCGGCGCCCAGGACCGGCTCCGCCGTCACGGTGACGGACCAGCGCGGGTCGTTCAGGAGCCGTGTGACGGCCAATCGGTAGCCCAGCTCCTGGAAGCGGTCCACCGGCGGCGCGGCATCGCCCCAGCCCCGCCAGCTCAGGCGGGTGGAGCGGGCGGAGAGGGCGTGGGACAGGAAGGTGCGGGCGGACACGGCGTGGGTCCACTCGGCCTCGAAGCCCGCGGTGACGGCTTCCAGGGCGGCGCCGGGGACCGGCGGGGCGGACAGCGTGGCCTCGGGAGCGGCCTCCAGGCCGATGGACAGCGCAGGACCTCCGGCCAGGGCCGGCGCGGCGGCGAGCAGCGTCAGCAGGAGCAGGCAGCGGTGGAGCAAGGGGCCGACCTCCGGGTTGGGTCCGGCGCACCATGCGTCGGACCGACCCAGGATGGGGCGCCGCGGGCCGTCCGTCGCCCGATCCCAGGGGATCGGACCACAAGTCGGGCCCTGCGGACGTCCGGATCTAGGATCCGGACGCGGTCGGCCGCGGCCGTTCGCGGTACTGGGTGGGGGTCAGGCCCAGGGTCTTCTTGAAGATGGCGTTGAACGTGGACTTGCTGCGGAAGCCGGCGTCCATGGCCACGGCCAGCACGGTGAGGTGGGAATGGGCCGGATCGTCCAGGCGGCGGCAGGCCTCGGCCACGCGGCGCTCGTTGATCAGGTCGTAGAAGTTGCGTCCCATCTGCACGTTGATCACCTGGCTGAGCACGTGGGGGGACACGTCCAGCTCGTCGGCCAGCTCCTGCAGGGTGAGGCCGGGGCGGCGGTAGGGGCGGGCGCGGTCCAGGTGCTCCTCCAGGCGGCGGCGGATGGCGTCGGCCAGAGCGTCCTCCAGGCGCGCCTTGGAATAGCGCGGCTCCGATTCCGCCGTGGCGATGGCCGGCTCCGGTGGCGGCGCAGGCTCGGTGAAGAGCTCGGGCTGGCGCAGGGCCATGAACCCGACGCCGTAGAGGAAGACCGTCACCAGGGAGAAGATCAGACCGCCGTGCTGGCCGTGCATGGCGCCCGCCAGGAACAGGACCACCGACACGCTCCACATGGCCAGCACCGCCAGCAGCAGCAGGCGCAACCAGTTCAGATCGCGGTGCTGGAGGTCCGAGAAGCGCTCCCGCACGGCGGCCCGATGGCCGCGCACCAGGCGATGGCTGGCCAACAGGTAGAGCAGCGAAAGGCTGAGGGCCAGGAACGACGCCATCGTGGCGCCGTCGGCGGGGCCGTGCTCGCAGGCCTGGGACCAGTGGGCCGCCTTGTGGGCGCCGTCGCTGGTCAGCAGGGGCAAGGCGGCCGCCAGAGCGGCGAGGGCCGGCAGGGAATGCACCAGGTCCCGTCGACCGGGACTCCGCCCGCGGACCAGCGTGCGTACGTACAGGTAGACCAGCGGGCTGTAGAGATACACGAAGGGATCCGAGAGGCCCACCAGATGCGGCAGACGTTCCGGCCCCTGCGTGCGCAGCAGCCACAGCGAACCCATGTCCAGGGCGAAGAACAGGATGAGCAGGCCCAGCCAGCGGTTGGCCCGTCGGCCCTGGGCGCGCAGGAGCAGGGCCGCCGCCAGGGCCAGTCCGTGCAGCGTGCCGAGCAGCAGCATGATGTCGATGACGCCGGAGCCGGCGTTGACCATGGCTCCTCCTCCTTCGCGTGAGCCGGCATGATGGCAGCAGGCGCCGCACCCGGCAAGATCGGCCTGGGCCGCTGGACGGTCGCCAATCTCCGCAGGATCGCGTATGATTTCCCGGTTCCGCGTCGAATCATCCGCTTCCCGGGAGAATCGCCCGTCATGAGCTTCCTGCAGGAACTCCGCGAACGCCGCGTGCCGCAGATCGTGTCCGCCTACGCCGTGGGCTCCTGGGGTCTGGTCCAGTTCGTGCAGTTCCTGGAGGGGCGTCTGGGCTGGTCGCCCCACGTGCTGAACCTGGTGGGGCTCACGCTGCTGCTGCTGGTGCCGGCCGTGGTGCTCGTGGCCTGGTCCCAGGGCCGGCCCGGCAAGGACCGCTGGGGGCGTCTGGAGAAGACGGCCATCCCCCTGAACCTGGCGGCCGCGGCGGTGCTGCTCTTCGTGCTGTTCCAGGGCAAGGAGCTGCGGGCGGTGACCACCACCGTGGCGGTGACCGACGAGCACGGCGCCACCGTGGAGCGCGCCGTGCCGCGCAGCGAGTTCCTCAAGCGCGTGATGATCATCCGGCCGCAGCTGTCCGGCGCCGCGGAGGACGCCTGGCGGAGCACGGCCTTCGCCGTGCTGCTGGACATGGACCTGAGCCAGGACCCCTTCGTGGACACCATCCGCGAGGAGGAGCTGGTGGCCGAGCTCAACGAGGCCGGCCACGATCTCGCCCACCGCGTGCCGCGCACCCTGCAGCGCAAGATCGCCCGCGACCGCCACGTCCCCCGCATCCTCGACGGCTCCCTGGAACGCGACGGCGACGAGCTGGTGCTGCTCATGGAGCTGATGTCGGCGGAGACGGGCCGCGTGGAGGCCTCGCACGAGCTCCGCGCGGCGACCGTCGATCGTTTGGCGGATCAGGCCAGCCTCCTGCTACGGCAGGACCTGGGCGTGCCGGCCCTGTCCCTGGCCGAGCAGCCGGACCTGCCGGTGGCCGAGCTCGTGACCGACGATCCGGAGGCCCTGCGCCTGTACATCCTGGGCGTGGAGCGCATCTCCTACCAGGCCGACTGGCAGGGCGGCGCCGAGCTCCTGGAAGGCGCCGTGGACGCGGATCCTTCCTTCGCCCTGGCCCATCACCTGCTCTCCAGCGTGCTGATGACCCTGGGCCGCCAGGAGGAGGCGGTGCACGCCGAGGAGCGGGCCATGGCCCATCTCTACCGCCTGCCCGAGCGCGTGCAGTTCATGGTCAAGGCCGTGTACTACATCAACTACGAGATGGACATGGACAAGAGCCTGGCCGTGCTGGACATGTGGACCCGGCTCTATCCCATGGACGCCGACGCCTTCCGCATGAAGGCCCAGTTCCACGGCATGCGCAACGATGTGCCCGCGGTCATCGCCTGCTACGAGCGCGTTCTGGAGATCGACCCCACCCAGTACGAGACCCTGCGCACCCTGGGCAACCTCCACAAGAAGCAGGGCGACTTCCCGGCCGCCGAGCGCTACCTGCGCCGCTACGCCGAGGCCTTCCCGGCCAACGCCCGCGCGCTGCGCTCCCTGGCCTCGCTGCATCAGATGACCGGCGACCTGGAGGAGGCCGAGCAGGTCCTGGAGCGCGCGCAGACCGTGGATCCCAACGACGGCGCCACCACCACCCAGCTCGCCGGCCTCTACGTGGATCGCGGCTGGTACGCCGAGGCCGACGAGCTGCTCACGGCCCTCGCCGCGCGTTCCGAACAGCCCACCGAACGCATCACCGTGGTGGACGAGCGCATGGACCTGCTGCGCCGGCAGGGCCGCATCGGCGATCTGGTCGCCCTGCTGCCCGAGTGGGAGGACGCCGCCCTCCACGTCATGAACCCGCTGTTCTTCGCGGTGCAGCGGCTGAACGCCCTGGAGCCGTTGGCCGACACCGACCGCGCCGCCTGGGCCCTGGCCCAGGTGGACTCCACCGCACCCACCCTGGTGCCCATGGTGCAGCCCTTCGCACGCATGGCCGGCGCGCCGCACCTCATCGCCCTGGGCCGCCTGGATCAGGCCGACGCCGTGGTGGAGGCCGGCAGCGCGGCCGCCCTGGAGATGTCGCTGGAGGTGGTGAAGGCGCGCATGTTCGAGCTGCAGGGGCGCATCGCCCGGGCGCGCGGCGATTCCCAGGCGGCCGCGGACCTCTTCCGCGCCGCCCTGAACACCTCGCCCACCGAGCTGGGCTTCATGGTGGAGCTGGGACGATCCCTGCGCGAGGCCGGCCGCGAGGGCGAGGCCCGCGACATCCTGCTGGCCGCCCACGCCCGCACCCCCGCCCGGCCCGATCTCAACCTGGAGCTGGCGCGACTGCACCGCGCCAAGCCGGAGAAGGCCCGGCCCTACCTGGAGACGGCCTTGAAGGCCTGGTCCCTGGCCGATACCGACTTCCGTCCCGCCCGGGAGGCGCGGGCCCTGGCCGCCGAGCTCGGCATGGCGCCCTGAGCCTGCCCGGCGTCGCTGAAACCCCTCAAGTTCCGACCACTTACGGCCGATCATGCCTGATGGAAGCGACCCGCCCGTCGCATCTTCCTCAGGAAACGGACGTCCGATGGCGATCGGTGTGACCACCCCCGCGGCCGAACCCTCCGCGTCTCCGGGCATGGAGCGGTTCCTGCGCGCCCTGGAACTCATGTTCCGGGCCGGCCGCTACTACCCCGCGGAACACGTGAAGACCGACGAGCTCACCGCGGAGTTCCACGCCGCGGCCACGGACTTGAGCGGCGATTCCGACCTCGTCTTCGAGGTGCGCGAGGGTGCGCTGGTGCTCCAGGGCGAGCCTGTGCCCGCCTCGGCCCCCGGCGTGCAGGGCTTCCTGGCCATGCTGGAGCCGCTGGCGGTGGCGCGCATGACCATCGCCGCGGCCATCCCGCGCGATCAGCTCCACGCCCTGGTCACCCTCCTGCCCCTGCTCCAGCAGCAGGTGCTGGACGCCGACGCGGACGAGCGCTTCGCCTTCACCGGCCTGCCGGACGGCGTCACCATCGACCAGCGCGAGTTCGTGGTGGGCGAGGAGGACGGGCTGGGCGAGTTCTGGGAGGATCTGCGCGAGCGCATCCTGGCGGCCCTCAAGGAGCTGGAGAACCGCGGCCTGGAGATGGAGCGGGCGGTGCTCTGCCGCCACCTGCTGCGCGGCTTCGGCGCGCGCGTGGCCGCCAGCCTGGCCCAGGGCGACCTCACGCCGCAGGAGCTGGGCGACTCCCTGGTCGCCAACCTGGACATGACCCGGTCCGCGTC
This sequence comes from Candidatus Krumholzibacteriia bacterium, assembly GCA_035447065.1. Lineage (GTDB taxonomy): Bacteria > Krumholzibacteriota > Krumholzibacteriia > LZORAL124-64-63 > LZORAL124-64-63 > CALEMW01. Next base: position 2,349 of record DAOTGJ010000080.1, on the reverse strand, counting down.
GTACGACGGCGTGGAGGGCGTGACCCGCAGCCTGGACGGGCTCATGGACCTCCTGGAGCAGTCCATGGTGGGCGACGACGCCCGGCGCACCGAGCAGACGTTCCGCCGCCTCATCGGCATCCTGGAGCGCTCGGTGCCGGACTCCTGGCACGTGGGCAAGATCGAGGTGACCCACAGCGCGGACGCGGAGACGGGCGACTTCAGCCAGGACCTCTCCCTGCTGCTGGCGGCCCTCACGCCTGCGGACGACCTGGTCTGGTCCGTCCCCGAGATCCGCACGGAGGACCGCCGCGAGTTCCTCTCCATCGTGGCGGGTATGCTGGCCACCGCCTCGCGGCCCGGCGTGCGCCGCCGCCTGCGGGCGGAGCTGGAGGCGTGGCTGGGCGACGATCCCACGCCGGAGGAGACCAAGCTCTTCCACCTCGCCGTGGGGGCGCTGCTCCAGGGCGCGTGGACGGAGGGCCACCGCGCCGGGTTCTCGGACCTGCTGCACGCGGTGCGCGAGACGCCCGGACGCTCGTCCTTCGAGCTGCTGCAGGACCTCGCCCGGCTCTGCCCCGCCGCCAACCGCACCGCCTTCTGGCCCCTGGTGGCCAACGAGGTGCTGCTGGGCGGCCCGGACTCCGATCCGGTCACCACCGCCGCGCTCCAGGCCTGGCTGCTGCCCGTGCCCGAGGGCGCGGCCGGCCGCAAGGCCCTGGAGACCCTGGCCGGGCTCGAGGCCGCGGCGCGCGAGCGCTTCGACCGCGAGCTGGTGCGCGCCGTGCCCCGCCCCCTGGCCGACGTGTTCGGCGCCTACCTGCGCCTGGACCGCGACGACGCCCTCTCGCAGCAGCTGGTGGCGGGACTCCATGCCCGCCCCGCGAGCTGGCTGGGCGCCTGCGTGCTGCCGCTGCTGGACCGGGCGGCGGTGGATCACCGCGAGATCTACGCGCTGCTGCTGCGCCAGGCCCACGAGGAGCGCGACCTGCCGCGCCTGCGCGATCTGGCCACCGAGCTGCTGCTGAGTCGTCTGGCCAACCTGCCGGCCGAGCGTCGGCGCGAAGGCTGGGTGCGCGGCAGCATCCTCATGCTGGGCCGGCTCTCCGGCCTGGAGGTGGGCCGGCTGCTGGAGCGCATCCGCAACGAGAAGCGCCTGCTGGTGCTGCCTACCTGGCCCGCCGAGTGCCGCGAGGCGGCGACGACGGCCTCGGAGCAGATCCGCCGCCGCGGTCGGGAGGTGACCGCGTGAGCGCCGATCCCCAGTCCATCATCATGCTCTTCAGCCGCGGCCTGGCGCAGCGCCGTCTCTTCGGCGCCGACCACCCCAAGGTGCGCGAGTGCCAGGCCGACCTGCTGCAGGCCCTGAAGGACCACTTCCGCGACCGCCGCCACGACGCCTTCTTCATCGGCGTGCAGGACGGCCGCCTCATCTACCAGGGCCGCTACCTGGCGGGCTCCACCATCACCGGCGGCAAGCTGGCGGACCTGGCCGCGCTGCTGCGCTGCGGCGGCTTCACCTTCAAGCCCACGGTCTCGGAGCAGGACGTGGCCGTGCTCACCGCCCTGGCCGCCGAGCTCGTGGAGCCCCTGCCGGACCTGGACACGGCCCGCCGCCTGCTGACCGAGCGCGGATCGCGCGGCGTGGAGCTGGCCGCGGCCTACGTGGAGGTGGATCAGTTCGACCCCCAGAACAACCGCGTCTGGGAAGGGGAGCAGGAGGAGGACGACCCCACCACCGTCCTGGTGACCAAGGCCATGTACGAGGCGGTGGAGCAGTCCCACGCGCGCGCCGCCCAGGGCCGCGCCCTGGACGTGAGCGGCGTGCACGGCGTGGCGGAGCGTCTGGCCCAGACCCCCGCCGACGGCGACCGCGACCTGCTGCAGGCCGTGCGTTACCCGGATTTCGACACCTACACCGTGGGCCACTCCGTGCGCCTGGCCGTGCTGGCCGTGATGGTGGCGCGCTCGCTGGGCTGCGAGCAGAGCGTGCTGACCGAGCTGGGCGCCTCCGCCCTGCTGCACGACGTGGGCAAGAGCAAGATCCCCGAGGAGATCCTCTTCAAGCCCGGCCGCCTGGACGACGACGAGCGCGCGGTCATGAACACGCACGCCGCTCTGGGCGCGGAGATCTTCATGGAGAACCGCGAGTCCACGCCCATGGTGGTGGCCGCGGCCTGGGGGCATCATCTGCACCACGGCGGCGGCGGCTACCCCGAGCTGCCGTTCACGCCGGCGCGGAGCTGGGTCACCGCTCTGCTGCAGGTGTGCGACGTGTTCGAGGCCCTCACCGCCGTGCGCCCCTACAAGACCTCGCTCTCGCCGCGCCGCGCCTACGAGATCATGGCCGCCAACGCGCCGCTCTTCGAT
>DAOTGJ010000079.1:0-8292 GCA_035447065.1 Candidatus Krumholzibacteriia bacterium | reverse complement strand
CCTGGTCACCTGTCTCGGTGTCGACGGAGGGCATCGGGAAGCGGGTGGGGACCCCAGGGACTGCCGGTCGGTGGATGTTCCCCGTCATTGATAGCCGGGTTTCGTCGCGGCGGCAAGGCCTCCGCCGGCGGAGTTTCGCGGCCGCGGACAATCGGTTGCGGCAACTTGCACCGCGACGGCACTTATGCGTAGATTGGCGCGCTCCCACCGGTCCCCGACGGGTCTCGCCCCGAGCGAAAGGCCTCCCTTGGCTCGAACCCTCGCATGCCTGTCCCTGCTCCTCGCGCTCACATGGACCACCCCGGCCGCGGCCGTTCCGGACGCCCACCTGGAGCCGGAGCTGCCCTTGGCCGTCCCGTCCGCCCACATCCGGCCCCTGCGCGACTCCGTCGACCCCGCGATGCAGAAACGGCTCGAGGCGCGGCTCAAGTCCGACAAGACCTGGGCCAGGCTGATCGCGAACGGCAAGATGGCCGTGGGGCTGGTGGACCTCTCCGATCCCGAGCGCATCCGCTTCGCCCGCGTCAACGGAGACCGGATGATGTACGCCGCCAGCCTGCCGAAGCTGGCCATCCTGCTGGCCGCCGCCGACGGCCTGGAGCGGGGGACGCTCCAGGAGTCGCCCCAGGTGCTGGACGACATGCAGCAGATGATCCGGGTGTCGGACAACGGCGCGGCGACCAGGATGATCGACAGGATCGGCTTCGACAGCATCGCCGCGGTCCTGCAGAACCCGGACTACGAGCTCTACGATCCGGAGCACGGCGGCGGCTTGTGGGTCGGCAAGGCGTACGCCAAGCGCGGCAAACGCTACCCGGACCCGCTCATGGGCATCAGCCACGGCGCCTCGGTGACCCAGGTCTGCCGCTTCTACTACCTGCTGGCCATGGGGCGGCTGGTCAGCCGTGAACGCAGCGTGCAGATGCTCGAGATGCTGCGCGATCCCCAGCTGCACCACAAGTTCGTGAACACCTACGACCGGCTGGCGCCCGGCGCCGTGCTCTACCGCAAGTCGGGCACCTGGAAGACGTACCACGCCGACTCGGTGCTCGTCTGGGGCCCGGTCTGGCGGCGGTACATCGTCGTCGGTCTGATCGATGACAGGAACGGGGAGCAGATCCTGCGCAACCTGGTCCCGGCCGTGGAATCCGTGCTGGAGTCCCGTCCTCCCGAAGCGAGGTAGCCTCCCTTGCCGCTGCGGCTCTTCAACATCAGGCAGGGCGAGGAGCGGCGCTGCGTCCTGATGTTCGCCTACATCTTCCTGGTCATCGGCGCCCTGATGATCGTCAAGCCGGTGGCCCAGGCCGAGTTCCTGGCGGCGTTCGGGCCCCGCCAGCTGCCGTTCGTCTTCATCCTGGTCGCCCTCTTCGCGGCGGGCATCTCCGCGATCTACGGCAGGCTGCTCGGCACCATCGATCTCCTGGTGCTGATCCGGAGGACGCTCCACGGCTTCATCGCGCTGCTGGCCGTGGTCTTCCTGTCGCTGTCGCTGCACTTCGCCGAGCCGTTCATGCTCTACTCCTTCTTCGTCGCGGTCTCGATCTTCGGCGTGCTGGCGGCGTCGCAGTTCTGGATCCTGGCGAACATCGTGTTCAACCCGCGCGAGGCGAAGCGCCTGTTCGGGTTCATCGGCTCGGGGGCCATCGCCGGCGGGATCCTCGGCGGCTACGCGACCAAGCTGCTGGCGCCCGCGCTCGGCAGCGAGAACCTGGTCCTGGTGGGAGGGGCCCTGCTGCTGTCGTGCGGGCCCATCGTCCGGCGCATCTGGGAGCTGGGGCCGACGAAGGGGCCGGCCGCGCCGGCGCAGGGCCTGCGCGTCGGGTTCGGGCGCGGCGGGCTCACGCTCTCCGCCATCCGTTCCTCGCGGCACCTGGCCAGCCTGGCGGCGGTGGTCGTGCTGGGGGTCGCGGCGGGGAAGTTCATCGAGTACCAGTTCGTGGCGATCGCGGCGGACCGCATCCAGGACGAGGAGCGGCTGGCCGCCTTCCTCGGCTTCTGGTACTCGAACCTGAACGTCTTCTCGCTGGTGATCCAGCTGTTCATCACGCGCCAGGTGGTGGGGGTCTTCGGCGTGGGCACCTCGCTGCTCGTGCATCCGGTCGCGGTGCTGGTGGGGGCGCTCGGCGTGCTCGTCCATCCGGCCCTGTCCACCGCCATCGTCCTCAAGGTGGGCGACGGCGGCCTGAAGAACTCGATCCAGAAGTCCGCCCTGGAGCTGTTCAGCCTGCCCATCCCGCCCGAGATCCGCAATCCGGCCAAATCGTTCATCGACGTCTTCGGCGATGCCTTCGCCACGGGCGTCAGCGGCCTGCTGCTGCTGGTCCTGACGACCATCCTGGACGTGCCGGTGCGATACGTCTCCCTGATGGTCCTCGTGCTCGTGGCGGCCTGGCTGCTCTTCGTGCGCCGTCTGCGCGCCGAGTATCTCGACGCCGTCTGGCGGCGCGTCATCGCCGACCAGGCTCCCGAGACGGCGGCGGCGGATCTCCACAGCGAATCGGTGCTGGGGGGGCTGATCGTGGCGCTCGGCGGCCACGACGAGGAGAAGCTGATCGAGACGCTGACCATGGTGCGGGACATCCGCAGCGACCGCCTGGCGCCCAGCTTCCTGCGGCTTCTCGCGCATCCGTCGGCACGGGTGCGGCTGGGCGCGTTGGCCAACCTGTCCGGCCACGCCGAGGACCATACGCCCGCGGTGGAGCCCCTGGTGCGCGATCCGGACCTGGAGATCAGGGCCGAGGCCATCCAGTACCTGTTCGGGCACGACCGCGGGGATCCCGTGGCGAACCTGCTCGCGCGTCTCGACGACCCCGACGAGGAGGTGCGGCGGGCGGCGCTGCTGTGCGCGGCGCGCGAGAGCCGCAGCAACGGGGTCCTGCAGGCGCGCCTGGACATCAGGGCCAGGATCGAAGCGAACTTCCGCGCCCTGCGCGGCGACCGCACGGCCGAAGGCACGCGGCGCAGGGCGTTCTGCGCCCGGGCGATCGGCACCGCCCGCATCCCGGCGCTGAACCACCTTCTGCACATCCTGCTGCGGGATCCGGCTCCCGAGGTGGTGGATCAGGCGCTGATCGCGGCCGGCCAGACCCGCGAACACGTCTACCTGGGACTGCTGCTGCAGCATTTGGCCGTGCCGCGGCACCGCGACGCCGCGCTGCATGCGCTGGCCCACCACGACCCGGACATCATCGGCCTGCTGGCCGACCTGATGCGGGATCCGGCCGCGGACCCCGCCCTGCGTCTGCTGCTGCCGGGGATCATCGGACGGATCGGCACGCAGCGCGCCGTGGACGTGCTCGTGGACCAGCTGGAGACGGTGCCCGGAGAGGTGCGGCACCGCATCGTCGAGGCGCTGCACGGCCTGCGCAGCGGGCCCGCGCAGCTCCGCTTCAACGACAAGCGGATCGTGCACCGCATCCTGGAGGAGGCGCGTCTCTACTCCGAGACCCTGGGCGTCTTCGGTGCCCAGGTCCGTTCACGCGACGAAGCGGCCTCGCCTGCCGGGAGCGCCTCCCGGCAGGCCGCGGCCCGCGCCCGGCTGATGGAGGCCCTGGAGGTCAGGCTGGACCAGGCCCTGGCCACCATCTTCAAGCTCCTGGGCCTGCGGTATCCGCCCCGCGACATCGAGACGGTCTACAACGGCGTCCGCAGCGGTCGGGAGGAGGCGCGCATGAACTCCGTGGAGTACCTTGACAACCTCCTGGACGGGCCGCTCAAACGCACCATCATCCCCATCGTGGAGTCGGCCTTGGTGGAGGACCTGGAGCGGCGCACGCGCACCCAGCCGGACCTGACCATCCCCGACCAGCGGGAATGTCTCGAGAACCTGCTCCAGGATGATGATCCCCTGCTCGTGTCGGCGGTGCTCGAGCTGATCGCGGCCATCGGCGAGCGCGGGTTCGCGCCGCACGTGTGCGCCCTGCTGGGCAGCCGGCTGGAGGGGATCCCGGAGCTGGCGGAGGTCACGCTCAAGGAGTTGGATGTCCTATGAGGTTCAGTCCGTTGCTCTTCCCGGTCCTCCTGGCCGCCTCCGCGGCCGCGGCTCCGGGCGCCGATCCCCCCGCGGCCGCCCGGCAGAACGATGACGTGGCCGCATTGGTCCGGGAGTTCAAGGCCGATCCGCGAGGGCCATTCCAGGCCATCCGCTGGTTCTGTCCCGACGGCAGCGTGCTGCCGCCCCAGGAACGCTGCGCGGAACCCGGCGGCCTGCAGCACGCCCTGGTCAAGGAGAGCGTGAGCGCCCTCGCGCGGGACCGGGGGATCCACCTGGGCCAGATCCTGGCGGGCACGCCCGACGCCGAGTTCTGGGACCCCGCGGACGGATTCTCGCGCGCCAAGCAGTACGCGCTGGAGCGTTACCTCGTGGCGGTGGATGACGGTTGGATCCTGCGCCGGGCCCGCTTCTACCGCGGCGCCTTCCAGGTGGAGGACGAGGAGGCCTGGGGCCGCGGCTTCCTGTCGCGATTGCTGGACGACGACGCCGTGGTGCGGGACCGGTTCTTCCTGGTCCGGCAGCTGGCCCGCTGGATCCCCCATCGCCCGGTCGACGACCGTTGGCAGCGCATCCGTGCGACCGCCCTGGCCGCGGCGGAGGCGGATCCACGCTTCACGGACCTCCGCGTCAAGATCCACGGGCAGCCCGAGGCGTCGGATCTCGCCGCGGTGACGGCGTTCCGCGGCCGGGCCGACGCCGCCCGCTCCGCGGCCGCCGACTCGATGCTGGCCGTGCTGGAGCAGGACCTGGCCGCGGAGTACGCCGAGCCCGCGGACGCGGCGCTGGCCGCCCTCCGCGGGCGCATGAGCGGATCCGTCGAGCTCGCCGAGCGGTTGGACGCCGTGCTGGCGGCCCTGGACGCCGACGCTCCCGCGGCCGCCGGCCGGGAGCTCTCGGAGCTGCTCCTGGCCGTACGGCGGCGGATCATCGCTCCCGCTTCCGGCGACGACCGGCTCGTCCTTCTGGATCTGTCCCTGGACGTGGAGCGGGTCCTCTTCCGACAGGTGGGGACGTGGCGGGCGCGGGACCTGCGCGGCCTCGCGGCCCGGGCGGAGCTCCTGGCCCGCGGCGCGGCCGGCGCCGGCTTCCTGGAGCTCTGGGAGCTGGAGTCCGTCCTCCCGCGGCTGGACGTGGGCGCGGAGGACGACATGGTGCACCCGGTCGAACTCGCGGAGCTCGCCGCGACGTGCGACCGCGTGGCGGCTTGGTGCGCGGGCCTCGCGTCGGCCACGTTCGATCCCGCCATCCGACGCTTCGGCTTCGAGCCCTTGGCCGCCGGATACGTGGACGACTGCCTGCGCGGATCGGTGGTGCTCGCGTTGGGCGAGGCGGCCGAACGCCTGGCCCGTGCGGCGGCGGTCCGCTCCGGCGTGCGTTCGCGTCTGATGGACATGCCCGCCGCCGGCGGGGCGAGGGGCGTCAACCCCGGCCTGGCCGAGGGTCTCCTGGAGGTGCAGGCCGACCCTGCGGACCCGGTGACGTTCGCCCCGGACCGCATCTGCGTGCTCGCACGGCCGCCGGCGAACCTCACGCCCGTGGCCGGCCTGCTGACCCTCAGCGAGGGCAATCCCGTCAGCCATGTGCAGCTGCTGGCCCGGAACCTGGGCATCCCCAACGTGGTGTTGGCCGCGCCGCACCTGGAGGCGCTGCGGGGGCACGCGGGCGAGCGGGTGTTCCTGGCCGTGTCGCCGCGCGGCACCGTGGTCCTGAAGCCGGTCGCGGAGCTGACGGTCGCGGAGAGGGAGCTCGTCGTCCGGGAGACTCGGGAGCCGGATCTCATGCACGTGCCCGTGGATCGCGTGGATCTGGATGCGACGGGGCCCGTGGACCTGCGCTGGCTGCGCGCCGCGGACTCCGGCCGCCTCTGCGGACCGAAGGCCGCCAACCTGGGCCAGCTCAAGGCCCTGTTCCCGGAGCACGTGGCGGACGGGCTGGTGATCCCCTTCGGCGTGTTCCGGGCCCACCTGAACCAGAGCCGTCCCCAGGGCGGGGGCACCTACCGCCAGTGGCTCCACGACGCCTACGCGCGCGCCGAGGCGCGCCGGCGGGCCGGGGAAGCGGACGACGCGGTCGAGCGCGAGCTCCTGGCGGATCTGGCGCGGTTCCGGGAGATGATCGAGTCGATGCCGTTCCTGCCCGGCTTCACGGCGGATCTCCGTTCCGGATTCGAGTCGGCGTTGGGCGGACCTCCCGAGGACGTCCCGGTCTTCGTGCGCAGCGACACCAACATGGAGGACCTGCGCGACTTCACCGGCGCCGGCCTGAACCTGACCCTGCCCAACGTGCAGGGGGAGCGGGCGCTGCTGGACGGCATCCGCGCGGTCTGGGCCTCGCCCTACAGCGAGCGCAGCTACCGCTGGCGACAGCGCATCCTGGCGAATCCCGAGGACGTGTATCCGTCCATCCTGCTGCAGGCCTCGGTCGCGGTCGACAGGTCCGGCGTCATGATCACCGGCGGCGTGGCCGGCGGGGCGTCCGGAGACCTCACCGTGGCGTTCAACCGGGGCGTGTCCGGGGCGGTGGAGGGCCAGGCCGCCGAGAGCTGGCTCCTGCGGGCCGACGGGCGCGACGAGCTGCTGGCGCCCTCCCGCGAATCGCAGCACATGGTGCTGTCGGCCGGCGGCGGCGTGGCCAGGCAGGCCAAGCCTTTCAGCGCGCCGGTCCTGACGACCGATGAGCGCGAGACCCTGCGTCGGCTCGGCGGCCTCCTCCAGCAGCGTCTGGCCGGGATCGTGGACGGTGCGCTGGACGTCGAGCTGGGGCTGCGCGGCGGCGAGGCGTGGCTCTTCCAGGTCCGGCCCTTCGTGCAGAACCGCCGCTCGCAGGGATCGTCCTACCTGCGGGGGCTGGACGAGGCCGCGGACGCCGGGGCCCCGGTGTCCTGGGCCACGCCCCTGGAGGATCTGGAGCCAGGGGGGGACGAGCGGCCCGGGACGGAGGTCGAGGAATGAACCCGCGCATCATCGCCGCGGCGCTCCTGCTCGCAGCGACGGCCCTGGCCGGGATCGCCGGCGCCTATCCCAACGACGGCTACGCCGGGACGGGGATCCGGAGGCTGGAGCGGCTGCGGCTCCAGCTGGAGGCCGATCCCGAGCACGCCGACCTGCCTGCCGGCGGCCGCCTGGGCACCGCCGACATCGTTCTGCACCTGGCGGATTCCCGCGGCGACAGCGTGTCGTTCTTCCCGGCGCCGGACCGGCGGCTGCAGGCCGCGCTGGAAGGGATCTTCCCCGACCGCGACGAGAGCTATTCCGTGGCCTTGATGGACATCACGCCGGGGCGTCCGTTCCGCTATGCGGCGATCCAGCCGGAACGCCAGTTCTCCCCCGGCAGCGTGGGCAAGATCGCCATCGCCGCGGGCCTCTTCGCCGAGCTGCGGCGCCTGTTCCCGGACGACGTGGACGCGCGGGCGAGACTGCTGCGCGAACGCGTCGTGACGGCCACGGACTGGATCGTCCACGACGAGCACGCCGTACCCATCTATGAACCCGGCACCGGCGCCTTCGTCAGCCGACGGGTCCGCGAGGGGGACGCGGCGACGCTCTACGAGTGGACCGACCACATGCTCTCGGCCAGCGCCAACGCCGCCGCCAGCCTGGTCTGGAAAGAGGTCATGCTGATGCGGGCCTTCGGCGCCTCGTACCCCCCGTCGCCGGAGGAGGAGGCCGCCTTCTTCTCCGGGACGCCCAAGACCGAGCTGAGGGACCTGGCCGTGTCCGTGGTGAACGAACCCCTCCGCGCCGCGGGCATCCCCGAGACGCGCTGGCGTCTGGGGAGCTTCTTCACCAGGCGCGGCAAGGCCATCGTCCCGGGCAGCCCGTCGCTCGGAACCCCCGCCGGCGCCCTGAGCTTCCTGCTGCAGATCGAACGCGGCGCGGTGGTGGACGCCTGGTCCAGCCTGGAGATCAAGCGCCTGCTCTACATGACGGCGCGGCGGATCCGCTACGCATCCTCGCCGGCGCTGGCGAGCAGCGCGGTGTACTTCAAGTCGGGCAGCCTCTACCGCTGCGAGCCCGAGCCCGAGTTCACCTGCCGCAAGTACATGGGGAACGTGGAGAACACCATGAACTCCATCGCCATCGTGGAGCGCCCGGACGGGACGGTGTACTGCGTGGCCCTGATGTCGAACATCCTGCGCCGCAACTCCGCGGTGGAGCACCAGACGCTCGCGACGTTCATCGACAGGATCATGGGCCGGCCCTGAGCGGCCGATGGTTCAGAACGCCACGCCCAAGCCGGTGAGCGTGCGCCAGTCCGTGGTGTCCACGCCGGCGGGCGGCCGCGCGTCGTACTCCACG
>DAOTGJ010000078.1:0-8545 GCA_035447065.1 Candidatus Krumholzibacteriia bacterium | reverse complement strand
AAGGACGCCAAGGCCGACGGCCGCATCCGCGACGTCTTCGACTCCGCCTACCGCGAGCTGGACCGCATCGACGTGGACTACGAGAAGCAGTGCGAGCGCGTGCAGCGCGGCGACGAGCTGCCTCCCGGCGTGGTCAAGCTGGTGAAGGTCTACGTGGCCCGCCGCCGCAAGCTGAGCGTGGGCGACAAGATGGCCGGCCGCCACGGCAACAAGGGCGTGGTGTCCAAGGTCATGGCCGAGGAGGACATGCCCTACCTGGCCGACGGCACCGCGGTGGACATCGTGCTGAACCCCCTGGGCGTGCCCTCGCGCATGAACCTGGGCCAGATCCTGGAGACCCACCTGGGCTGGGCCGCGTCCACCGAGGGCGTGAAGGTGCAGACGCCGGTCTTCGACGGCGCCACCATCGAGGAGATCAAGACGGCCCTGGAGGAGAACGGCCTGCCGCGCAGCGGCAAGTCCACCCTCTTCGACGGCCGCACCGGGGAGGCCTTCGACAAGGAGGTCACCGTGGGCACGATCTACATGCTGAAGCTCCACCACCTGGTGGAGGAGAAGATCCACGCCCGTTCCATCGGCCCCTACTCGCTGGTGACGCAGCAGCCCCTGGGCGGCAAGGCCCAGTTCGGCGGCCAGCGCTTCGGCGAGATGGAGGTGTGGGCGCTGGAGGCCTACGGCGCCGCCAACTGCCTCCAGGAGATGCTGACGGTCAAGTCCGACGACGTGACCGGCCGGAGCAAGGTCTACGAGGCGATCGTCAAGGGCGAGAACCCGCCCGAGCCGGGCATTCCCGAGAGCTTCAACGTGCTGATGATGGAGCTCAAGAGCCTGTGCCTGGACGTGCGCCTGGAAGAGGCCACCGCGTTGAACCAGAACCGCTGATCCCGCCGCGGGAGCAGCGAGGAGGATATCCATGCTGGGTCTGAAGACCATGGACGACCACAAGTCGCCGGCCGACCACAACTCGATCCTGATCCAGCTCGCGTCTCCGGACACGATCCGGAGCTGGAGCTACGGCGAGGTCACCAAGCCCGAGACCATCAACTACCGCACGTTCAAGCCCGAGAAGGACGGCCTGTTCTGCGAGCGGATCTTCGGTCCGGTCAAGGACTGGGAGTGCAACTGCGGCAAGTACAAGCGCATCCGCTTCCGCGGCATCGTCTGCGACAAGTGCGGCGTGGAGGTCACCCAGAGCAAGGTGCGGCGCGAGCGTCTGGGCCACATCGAGCTGGCCGTGCCCATCGCGCACATCTGGTTCTTCAAGGGCCTGCCCAGCCGCATCGGCCACATGCTCAACATGAAGCTGAAGGACCTGGAGCGGGTGCTCTACTACGAGTCCTACGTGGTCATGAACCCGGGCAACACGGACCTCAGCCAGGGCGACATCATCTCCGAGGAGGAGTGGTGGGACCTGCAGGAGGAGCACCCGGAGTGGCAGGCGGAGCTGGAGATGGGCGCCGAGGCCATCCGCAAGCTCCTGGGCGCCCTGGACCTGGAGGGCCTCAGCCATGAGCTGCGCCACCAGGCCAAGACCGAGACGTCCGTGCAGCGCAAGAAGTCGGTGCTCAAGCGGCTGAAGATCCTGGAGGCCTTCAAGGCGTCCGAGAACAGCCCCGAGTGGATGATCCTGGACTGCCTGCCGGTGCTGCCGCCCGACCTGCGCCCCCTGGTGCCCCTGGACGGCGGCCGCTTCGCGACCAGCGACCTGAACGACCTCTACCGCCGCGTCATCAACCGCAACAACCGGTTGAAGAAGCTGATCGAGATCAAGGCGCCGGGCGTGATCCTGCGCAACGAGAAGCGCATGCTGCAGGAGGCCGTGGACGCCCTGTTCGACAACGGCCGCCGCTCGCGCGCCGTGAAGGGCCAGGGCAACCGTCCCCTCAAGTCCCTGAGCGACATGCTCAAGGGCAAGAAGGGCCGCTTCCGCCAGAACCTGCTGGGCAAGCGCGTGGACTACTCGGGCCGCTCGGTGATCGTGGTGGGCCCGGAGCTCAAGCTGTACCAGTGCGGTCTGCCCAAGACCATGGCCCTGGAGCTGTTCAAGCCCTTCATCATCCGCAAGCTGGAGGAGGAGGGGTACGTCCAGACCGTCAAGAGCGCCAAGAAGCTGGTGGAGCAGGAGCGTCCCGAGGTGTGGGACATCCTGGAGGAGATCATCAAGGACCACCCGGTCCTGCTGAACCGCGCGCCCACGCTGCACCGCCTGGGCATCCAGGCCTTCGAGCCGGTGCTGGTGGAGGGCAAGGCCATCCGCATCCACCCGCTGGTCTGCTCGGCGTTCAACGCGGACTTCGACGGCGACCAGATGGCCGTGCACGTGCCCCTGGGCTACGAGGCCCAGCTCGAGGCGCGGCTGCTCATGCTGTCGCCCAACAACATCCTCTCGCCGGCCAGCGGCACGCCCATCGCCACGCCTTCGCAGGACATGGTGCTGGGCTGCTACTACCTGACCCTGGACCGTCCCGGCGCCAAGGGCGAGGGCAAGGCCTTCTCCGATCCCGCGGACGCCCTGGCGGCGTTCCGCGCCGGCATCGTGGCCAAGCACGCCCTGGTCCACGTGCGCTTCACGGACGAGAAGACCGGCGAGCGCACCCGCGTGGAGACCACCCCGGGCCGGATCCTCTTCAACGAGATCCTGCCGGAGGACATGCCCTACGCCAACCAGAGCTTCAACAAGAAGGCCCTGGCCAACCTGGTGGGCGACGTGCACAAGCGCTACGGCACCACGATCTGCATGCAGTTCCTGGACCGCCTGAAGCAGCTGGGCTTCCTGCACGCCACCGAGGCGGGCATCACCATCGGCATCGACGACATCCTGATCCCGGCGGAGAAGAAGGACATCATCGCCGCGGCCCAGAAGAAGGTCGACGAGATCGTCAAGCAGCACCGCAACGGCATCATCACCAACCGCGAGCGCTACAACAAGGTCATCGACCTCTGGACCCAGGTCTCCGACGACGTGCGCGACCGCATGTTCGAGAACCTGAGCAACGACGACCAGGGCTTCAATCCGGTGTACATGATGAACGCCTCGGGCGCCCGAGGCTCCGCGGACCAGATCAAGCAGCTGGCCGGCATGCGAGGCCTGATGGCCAAGCCGCAGAAGAAGGTGACGGGCGGCTTCGGCGAGATCATCGAGCAGCCCATCATCGCGAACTTCCGCGAGGGCCTGACGGTGCTGGAGTACTTCATCTCCACGCACGGCGCCCGCAAGGGTCTGGCCGACACGGCCCTGAAGACGGCCGACGCCGGCTACCTCACCCGCCGCCTGGTGGACGTGTCCCAGGACATCGTCATCGCCGAGCACGACTGCGGCACGCTCATGGGCGTGGACGTGGAGTCGCTGAAGGAGGGCGAGAAGACCATCGAGCCGCTGAAGGACCGCATCGTGGGCCGGACGGCGGCCGAGGACGTCATCGACGAGAAGGGCGACGCCATCTGCGAGGCGGGCCAGCTCATCGACGAGGACCTGGCCGAGCGCATCGAGGAGGCGGGCGTGGAGAAGCTGCGCATCCGCTCCATCCTCACCTGCCGCTCGCGCCGCGGCGTGTGCGCCCTCTGCTACGGCTACAACCTGGCCGAGGCCAAGCTGGTGGACATCGGCGAGCCCGTGGGCGTCATGGCCGCCCAGTCCATCGGCGAGCCCGGCACGCAGCTGACCCTGCGGACGTTCCACATCGGCGGCACGGCCAGCCGCACCGCCGTGCAGAACGTGAAGACGGCCGCCGCCAACGGCAAGGTGGTCTTCGTGGACTGCGACCTGGTGACCGACGCCGAGGGCAACCGCGTGGCCGTGAGCCGCAAGGGCCAGCTCAACCTGGTGCTGGACAGCGGCGTGACCCGCAGCCACATGAGCCTGCCCTACGGCGCCGTGGTGATGGTCAAGGACGGGCAGAAGGTGAAGCAGGGCGACCCGCTCTTCGAGTGGGATCCGTTCTCGGACTTCATCCTCTCGGAGAAGGTCGGCCTCGTGGAGTGGGTGGACATCATCCCCGGCGTGACCCTGGCCGAGGAGCTGGACGAGAAGACCCGCATGAAGCAGCCGGTCATCAAGGAGCCCAACGACAAGTCCCTGCACCCCACCCTGCGCATCACGTCCACCAAGACGGGGCGCAAGCTGGCGGAGTACATCGTGCCCACCGGCGCCTTCCTGCTGGCCGACAACGGCCAGGAGGTGCGCGTGGGCGACAAGCTGGCCAAGATCCCCCGCGAGGTCTCCCAGACGGGCGACATCACGGGCGGTCTGCCCCGCGTGGCCGAGCTCTTCGAGGCCCGCAAGCCCCGCGACGCGGCCATCGTGACGGAGATCGACGGCGTGGTGCACTTCCGCGGCACCACCCGCGGCCTGCGGCGCGTGATCGTGGAAGGCGAGGGCGGGGTGGAGCGCGAGTACCTGATCCCGCACGGCCGCCACATCCGCACCTACGAGGGCGAGCGCGTGGTGGCGGGCGACCGTCTGACCGAGGGTCCCATCAACCCCATGGACATCCTCACGGTCAAGGGCGTGCAGGAGGTGCAGACGTACCTGGTCAACGCGATCCAGGAGGTCTACCGCCTGCAGGGCGTGAAGATCAACGACAAGCACATCGAGGTCGTGGTCTCGCGCATGCTCCAGAAGGTCCAGATCCTGGACTCGGGCGACACCGAGTTCCTGGAGGACATGCAGGTGCTCCGCCAGGAGGTGGAGGAGGTGAACCAGCGCATCGTGGAGCGCAACAAGCAGTTGCGCGCCAAGGGCGAGCCCCTGATGGCGCCGGCCACCTTCGAGCCCCTGCTGCTGGGCATCACCAAGGCCAGCCTCAGCACCGAGAGCTTCATCAGCGCGGCCAGCTTCCAGGAGACCACCCGGGTGCTGACCGACGCCGCCACCCGCAGCAAGCGGGACGAGCTGCGGAGCCTGAAGGAGAACGTGATCATGGGTCACCTCATCTCCGCCGGCACCGGCCTGTCCAAGTACAAGTCGCTGCGGGTGGAGGATCCGGAGACGGATCTGGAGGAGGACGCCATCCTGGACGCCATGGCCGCCATGGAGCTGGCGGCCGAACGGGCGGCCCTGGAGGAGGTGGAGGGCGAGGAGACGGCCGACGCGGCCAGCTGATCGCCCTCGCGGGGCCCGTTTTGAAGGGATTTTCTTGACAACGGCGGGTCCCGCGCATAGTCTTACGCTTCTGTGCCGGAAAAGCGCAGGCTTTCCTGCCGTACGGCCTGAATTTCAAGAGGACGCTCCGGAAGCCTGCCGGGGCCCCATGGACAGGAGAAGTGCATTGCCGACCCTGAACCAGCTTGTGCGCAAGGGACGCAGGACCATCCGCGAGAAGAGCAAGAGCCCGGCTCTGCTCAGCTGCCCCCAGCGCAAGGGCGTGTGCACCCGCGTCTACACCCAGACGCCCAAGAAGCCCAACTCGGCCCTGCGGAAGATCGCCCGTGTGCGTCTGACCAACGGCATCGAGGTCACCGCCTACATCGGCGGCGAGGGCCACAACCTGCAGGAGCACAGCATCGTGCTCGTGCGCGGCGGTCGTGTGAAGGACCTGCCGGGTGTGCGCTATCACATCGTGCGCGGCGCTCAGGACGCCTCCAGCGTGGACGCCCGTCGCCAGGGCCGTTCCAAGTACGGCGCCAAGCGTCCCAAGTAAGAGGCTTGCGCCCCCAGTAAGACCCGGGCGAAAGCCCCCGAGGAGAACGAACCATGTCCAGGCGGAGACGACCGGAACGCCGCAAGATCACCCCGGATCATCGTTACAATGATCTGACGGTGTCCAAGTTCATCAACTACGTGATGCTCGACGGCAAGAAGTCCGTGGCGGAGCGTCACGTCTACGGCGCGTTCGACGTCATCAAGGACAAGACGGGGCAGGAAGGCATCGACATCTTCCGCACCGCCCTGAACAACGTCAAGCCGGCCGTGGAAGTGAAGTCCCGGCGCATCGGCGGCGCCACCTATCAGGTGCCCGTCGAGGTGCGCCCCGATCGTCGGCAGATGCTGGCGATGAACTGGCTCATCGGCTTCTCGCGTCAGCGCTCCGAGCATACCTATGCCGAGCGCCTGGCCGCCGAGCTGATGCTGGCCAGCAAGAACGAAGGACCGTCTATCAAGAAGCGCGAAGACACACACCGTATGGCTGATGCGAACAAGGCGTTCGCCCACTGCCGTTGGTAATGGTCCCTCTCGTTAGCTGCTGAGCGCTGTCGCGGCGCCGTTTCAGGCCGACCGCGACCGTACGGAGAACGAAGGAACAACTCAATAGCCCACAAGGAGCCCGCCGCTGCGGCGGCGGGACGCGAGGCCCAGGGCGACGCGCAGGTCCAAGGACGGAAACTGCGCGCGTCGAATCCGTGCGGCCCGTGGGCGAGGATGGGAGAGTCGACGTGCCGCCGCATGTCCGGTTGGAACAGGTCCGCAACATCGGCATCATGGCCCACATCGATGCCGGCAAGACGACGACGACGGAGCGGATCCTGTACTACACCGGCCGGGTGCACGCGCTCGGCGAGGTCCACGAGGGCTCGGCCCAGATGGACTACATGGAGCAAGAGCGGGAGCGCGGGATCACGATCACCGCTGCCGCCACGACCTGCTTCTGGCGCGACCACCGCGTCAACATCATCGACACGCCCGGCCACGTGGACTTCACGGTCGAGGTCGAGCGGAGTCTGAGGGTGCTGGACGGAGCGATCGCGGTCTTCTGCGCCGTGGGCGGCGTGGAGCCCCAGTCCGAAACGGTCTGGCGGCAGGCGGACCGCTACCGGGTCCCGCGCATCGCGTTCATCAACAAGATGGACCGGGCCGGGGCGGACTTCGGGCGGGCGGTCGGCATGATCGCCTCCAGGCTCGGGGCCAACCCGGTCGCCATCCAGATCCCCATCGGGGCGGAGGACCGCTTCGAGGGCGTGGTGGACCTGGTGGGCATGACGGCCCGCTACCCGAACCGGGACGAGCTTGGCGCCACCTGGCGCGACGAGCCGATCCCGGCGGAGCTGGCCGAGGCCGCCGCCGCCGCGCGGGCCACGCTGCTGGAGAGGGTGGCGGAGGCCGACGAGGAGATGATGGAGCTCTACCTCGAGGAGGTGGAGCCCGAGGAGGCCGCCCTGACCGCCGCGCTGCGGCGGGCCACGCTGGCCGGGGCCCTGGTTCCGGTGCTGTGCGGGTCGGCCTTCAAGAACAACGGCGTGCAGAAGCTGCTGGATGCCGTGGTGGATTACCTGCCCTCGCCGCTGGACGTGCCGCCGGTGGAGGGGATCCGCCCCCGGGACGGGGAGAAGGAAGCGCGGAAGGCCGACGAGTCGGAACCGCTCTGCGCCCTGGCCTTCAAGATCGTCTCGGACCCCTACGTGGGACGCCTGGCCTTCGTCAGGATCTACAGCGGGGTGCTCAAGGCGGGCGGCGTGGTCCTCAACGTGGGGACCGGGAAGAAGGAACGGGTCAACAGGATCCTCCAGATGCACGCGAACAAGCGTGAGGAGATCCAGGAGGCCCATGCGGGCGAGATCGTCGCCCTGGTCGGCTTCAAGGAGATCCGCACGGGGGACACCCTGAGCGCCCTGGACCGGCCGATCCTGCTCGAGGCGATGACGTTCCCCGAGCCGGTGATCTTCGTCGCCATCGAGCCCAAGACCAAGGCCGACGGCGACAAGCTGAACGAAGCCCTCGACGGGCTGAGTCAGGAGGATCCCACCTTCCGCGTGAAGCGGGATCCGGAGACCGGGCAGATGGTCATCAGCGGCATGGGAGAGCTGCACCTGGAGATCATCGCCGACAGGCTGCTCCGCGAGTTCGGGGTGAAGGCCAACGTCGGCAAGCCCCAGGTGGCCTACCGCGAGACCATCACCGCAGCCGCGAGCCGGGACTACCGGCTGGAGCGGCAGGCGGGCGCCAAGTCCCAGTTCGCGCACGTCGTCATCTCGGTGGCGCCGGCGGGGCTGGGGGCGGGAGAGAGCTTCGCGAACGAGGTGAGCGAGCTGGTCCTGCCCAAGGTGTACGCCAAGGCGGTGGAGGAGGCGGTCCTCCAGGCTCTGGGCAGCGGCATCCTCGCGGGGAACCCGCTGGTGGACCTGGAGATCCGGCTGACGGGGGGCTCCTTCGAGGAGGACGCGTCGTCGGAGGCGGCCTTCAAGGCCGCGGGAGCCGAGGCCTTCCGCCGGGCCCTGCAGGAGGCGGGACCGGTCCTGCTGGAGCCGGTCATGGATGTGGAGGTCGTCGTTCCCGCCGAGTACGTCGGGGACGTGACGGGCCACCTCAACACGAAGCGCGCGCGCATCAGCGGGATGGAGCAGCGCGGAGACGTCCAGATCGTGGACGCGGAGGTGCCCCTGAGCGAGATGTTCGGCTACGCCACCCAGGTGCGATCGCTTTCGCAGGGGCGAGCCAACTACACGATGCAGTTCTCGAGGTACGAGCGCGTGCCGGACCGCATCGCAACGGAGATCGCCCAGAGGTACCTGGGTGTCTGGAATCGGTAGCAAGTGGATGAGACCCACGAGGGAGGATGCCAGTCATGGCTCGTGCGAAGTTTGAGAGGACCAAGGATCACGTCAACGTCGG
>DAOTGJ010000077.1:1935-8577 GCA_035447065.1 Candidatus Krumholzibacteriia bacterium | reverse complement strand
AGGGGCCGGCGGTGTCGTCGGGGATGCTGAAGGGGGTGACGGATCGGCTCTGGTCGGTGAGGGATGTGTTCAGAAAACGGTTGTTTCGGACGCGGATCGCTCTGCCGGGAGTGTGGGGAAGCTATTATCAACGATCAATCACAACGGTTGGATTGGGACTCAATCTTCGCCACACGCTGACGTACGCCTATTGAAGCAGGCGCCCACCCGAAGGTAGGCGCCCATGCAGATCAGGAACAGTTTCGGCGGCACAACTTACTTGCCCTCCACTTCAAGCAGCTCCACGTCGAAGTACAGGGTAGCGTTAGGCGGAATGGCCGCCCCCGCCCCCCGCGCCCCATATCCCAGCGACGGCGGGATGATGAGCGTGCGCTTGCCGCCCACCTTCATGCCCTCCACGCCCTGGTCCCAGCCCGGGATCACCATGCCGGCGCCCAGCTGGAAGCCGAAGGGCTGGCCGCGGTTGAGGGAGCTGTCGAAGGGCTCGCCCTTCTTGGCGCCGTCCTCGTAGAGCCAGCCGGTGTAGTGGACCTTGACGCCGTCGCCGGCCTCGGCCACCGCGCCGTCGCCCACCGCGTTGTCGATGATCTCCACCGTGGGGATGTCCACCAGCTCCACCTCGAAGAACAGCGTGGCGTTGGGCGGGATGGCGTCGCCGGCGCCGCGGGCGCCGTAGCCCATGTCGGGGCTGATCACGAGCTCGCGCTTGCCGCCCACCTTCATGCCGGGGATGCCCTCGTCCCAGCCGCGGATCAGGCGGCCCACGCCCACCGGGAAGGAGATGGGCTGGCCGTGCTTCAGGGAGCTGTCGAAGGGCTCCTCGGCCTTCACGCCGTCGTTGTACACCCAGCCGGTGTAATGGACGGTGATCACGTCGCCCTTGGCGGCTTCCTGGCCGCTGCCCACGACGACGTCCTTCACGGTCAGACCTTCCATCAGCACACGCTCCTCGTTGGTGGCGGGGGCGGCGTCGTCCTTGGCGGCGACGTCGTCTCCCTTGCAGCCCACCAGGACGAGGGCGGCCAGGGTCAGGGACAGGATCAGGTTCCAGCGCTTCATCGGATACTCCATCGAAAGCGGGGATCGGGCCCGGCTTGCGGGCAAGGGTGGCGCCAACATAGGGGACCTGCGGCGATCTGCCAAGGGCGGGTTGGGGTCAGCGGCCGCCGCGCAGCAGGAGCAGGCAGCGGGCCAGCCCACCGGCGGCGTACAGGCCGTGGGCCAGGATCACGGCCCGGGCGGCGCCGTCGGCACCCTGCGTCGGGATCCAGAGGCGGCCCAGCAGCAGGGCGGCGGCGGCGGCGGCGGCCAGGGGGATCAGGGCGCCCCGGGCGCGGTCGGCGGCGATCTGGGCCTCGTGCAGCAGGACCCCCACGCCCAGCAGGCCGTAGGCGGGGAAGAGCCAGCGGGCCAGGCCGGCGGCGTCGGCGAACCCGGCGCCGAACAGCCGGGGCAGCAGCCAGGGGCCCGCCGCCGCGCCCGCGGCCGCGCCCGCCGCCCAGAGCAGCGCGGCGCCGCCCAGCAGCCGGCGCAGCGAGGCCGCGTACGCCGCGGGGCCGTCCGCCCAGGCCCGGGCCAGGCGCGGGAGCAGGGCGCCCAGCACCACCTCCGCCCCCACCACCAGCGGAAAGGCCAGCTTGGCGGCTGCGGCGTAGCGGCCGGCGTCGGCGGGCAGGGCCCACACGCCGAGCAGAAGCAGGTCCACGTTGAACAGGAGTCGACGTCCCAGGTGGGCGCCGCCGATGGGCGCGGCGCCACGCAGCAGGGCCCGCGCGGCATCGGTCCCCGGCCACCGCGGCGCCAGCGGCCCGCCCACGCGCGCGCGCACCAGGCGCCAGACCAGGGCGTCGCCCGCGATCAGGGAGATCAGATACAGCAGCGGGATCCAGCGCCGCAGCGGCTGGCCGGCGGCGCCGTCGAGCCCCCCGGCCAAGGTCACCACCAGCGCGGCGTAGACCAGGCTGCGCGCCGCGCGGCCCACCCCGGCGATCCAGGGCAGGCCGCGGGCCAGGGCCACCCAGTCCAGCATGAAGGCCTGGGGCAGCAGGGCCAGCAGGTAGAGGCGGAAGACCGCGGGGTCATGGGCATGGGCGGGCAGCAGCGTCAGCAGGGGCAGCCCCAGCAGCAGGCCCGCGCCGGCCAGCAGCAGCAGCAGGCCGCCGTGGCCGCGCACGGCGGCGCGCGCGGCTTCGGCGTCGTCCAGACGCGAGACCTCCCGCACCCCGTGGGTGAACAGGCCCAGCTCCGCGCCCACCAGCAGGTAGGATACGGCGGCCACCGCGATCTGGAGCAGCCCGAAGTCGGCGGCGCCCAGCAGCCGCGCCGTCCAGGCCAGGGCCGCCAGGTTGGCGAGCTGCGCCAGGAGCTGCCCGCCGATCAACGCGCCGGCGTCGCTCCAGACGCCGCGGCCGCCGGCGTGGGGCCGGCGGCCGGGACGGGTTCCGGGGCGGGCGCGGGCGCCCATGTCAGGCGCGGGGCCCCGTGGCGAAGATGGTGCGGCGGTTGCGCTCCACGTACTCCCAGACGAAGGCCAGGACCACGCCCCCGAACAGCGCCGCCGCCGTGAGGAGGCCCGCCGCCCGCGACTTGCGCGGCCGCACCGGCTTGTCGGTCACGGCGATCTCGCCCACCTTCTCCAGCGACGTCAGCACGTCCAGGCGCGACTGCAGCAGTCGGATCTCGTCGTCGATGTCCACCACCTCCTGCTCCAGGGCCCGGTCGCGGTTGAGCTCCTTCTCCATGATCTTCAGCCGCACCAGCTCCTTGCGGTTGGCCAGATCGAAGCGCTGGGTCAGCAGGGAGGCCTGGTGGCGCAGGTCCTCGGCGCGGTTGGTGGCGCGCAGGTCCACGGCCTGGAGCTTGTCGTCCCAGACCTCGGCCTCCAGCTCCAACGACTTGACGAGCAGCTCGCCGGTCATGGCCGTCTTGTCCTGCAGGAGCTCCCACCACGGCAGAGGCTGCACGCCGTCGGCCGGCGCGGCGGCCAGCAGCGAGTCGCGCGCGCTCTCGCGGGCCTCCTTCCGCTGGAGGCGGTCCAGCAGGCCGTTCATCTCCTCCAGGCCGCGGGTCACGTCGCCCACGCCGGACTCCAGCTCGTCGGCCTTCAGGGCGCGCTGCTCCATGAGGACCGCGTGCTCGCGGATCTTCAGGTCCAGCACCTTCTCCTCCACCTTGATCTGCTCCAGCTCCCGCTGGGCGCGCTCGATCTCGATGTTGAGCAGGGCCCGCTTCACGTCGATGTTCTCGCGGTCGTTGGCGAACTGGTCGATCTGGTTGCGCAGGTTGGCCCGCGCCAGCGAGATGCTGTTGCCCACGCTGTTGATCTCGGCGTAGCGGTTGAAGGTGCCGATGGACGCCTCCAGCACCGTGCGCGCCTCCGTCGGATCCACGTGCAGCATGTTCAGGGTGATCACGTCGCCGCCCTGCACGCCCACGCCGCGGGGGATGAACTCGGCGTCGATCAGCGGCACCGGCGAACCCGTCGGCCAGCCCAGGCTGTCCCGCACGCCCTTGGCGTACAGGATCTGGCTGTACCACTTCACCACGTCCTTGATCAGCCAGGAGCGCTCCGGATTGCCGTTGGCCTGGTAGTTGGTGATGCCCGGCCGCACGGTGGCGGTGGCCCGGTACAGGGGTTTGACCACGATGCCGTAGGCGATGCCCGCCGCCAGCCCCGCCAGCGTGATCAGCAGGATCATCACCTTGCGGCGCCAGAGGATGTTGAGGATCTCCGCCAGCGAGAGGAAGTCGTCGCGGGGCGGGGTCCCTCCAGCCGCCGGGACGGAAGCGTCTTGAGTCACGGATCCCTCCTCGGAATCATGTGCGGGCTCAGCCCAGGATCTTGGCCAGGCGCGCGGCCGACGCGCCCTCCACGGCCTCGTGGAGCGACGTGCCGTGGCTGTCCATGGTGACCACGGCCGGGAACTTCACCACGTCGAACTCCCACACGGCCTCGGGCGACCCGAACTCCATCAGGTGCACGCCGTTCACGCCCGCCACGCGCTTGGCCAGCACCTGGGCGGCGCCGCCGATGGCGTGGAAGTAGCAGGCGCCCACCTTCTTGCAGGCGGCCAGGGTCTTGGGCCCCATGCCCCCCTTGCCGATGACGCCGCGGATCTTGTACTGCTCCATGAGCGGCCCCTGGTAGGGCTCCTCGCGGATGCTGGTGGTGGGGCCGGCGGCCTTGACCACCCACTTGCCGCCCTCCTTCACCACCACCGGGCCGCAGTGGTAGATGATGGAGTCGGTGAGGTCCACGGGCGGCTTGCCGCCGTCGTGCAGGTACTTGTGCACCGCGTCGCGGCCGGTGTAGAGGCGGCCGGTGATCTCCACCAGGTCGCCGGCCTTCAGGGCGCGGATCTTCGCTTCGGTGAACGGGGCCTCGAGGATCATCGCTTGCTCCCATCGTCGTAGATCCAGCGTCCCACGCGGCCGGCTTCGCTCAGGGTCACGCCGTTGCGGCGGTAGGACCAGCACATGTAGCTCACGGTCACGAAGAACGAGGCGGGCACGCGGTTGCGGGCGGTCATCTTCACCCCGAACAGGGTGGTCTCGCCGCCGAAGCCCATGGGGCCGATGCCCAGCGAGTTGGCCTCCTTCAGGAGCTGCTTCTCCAGCTTGGCCAGGGTCTTGTCGGGGTTCTCGTCGTCCAGGGTGCGGAAGAACTGCTCCTTGGCGGCCATGGTCCCGGTGCCGCGGTCGCCGCCCACGCACACGCCCAGCACGCCGGGGCCGCAGCCCTTGCCCTGGGCGCGGTGCACGGCGTCCAGCACGCACCTGCGCACGCCGGCCAGGTCGCGGCCGGCTCCCAGGCCCACGTCGGGCAGGGTGTACTGGATGCCCACGTTCTCGCAGCCGCCGCCCTTGAGCATCAGGCGCACCGTGGCGCTCTTGGCGGTGGTCTCGTGGAAGTGCAGCACCGGGCTGCCGGGCCCCAGGTTGTCGCCCGAGTTCTTGCCGGTGATGGAGTCCACCGAGTTCTGCCGCAGGTAGCCCTTCTGCGTCGCCTCCACGATGGCCTTCTCGAAGGCCTTGGCGAACACGCTCTCGCGCAGCCACAGGGGACGGTCCACGTAGCAGATGATGGTGCCCGTGTCCTGGCAGAGGGGCTGCGAGAGCTCGCCGGCCAGCTTGATGTTGTCCGTCATCACGTCCAGGGCGTAGCGGGCGGTGGTGCCCTTCTTCTCCTTGCGGCGGGCCTTGTCCACGGCGCGGATCATGTCCGGCGGCAGCTCGCACGACGTCCTGCGGATGAGCTCCAGGAGTCTGGCCTGGAGGGTCTTGGCGTCCATGGGCACGCTCCTCCTCGGGGGTGGATCGATGGGGTTCCGCGGGATCATAGCCGCGCCCCGCAGCAGCGTCAAAAGGGATTCGTTGCCAGCGGCGGCGCGGCGGGCCACACTGGCGGCCGACCCTCACCGGAAGGACGCCCCATGCGCTGCCTGCTGCTGGGCGCGGGGATGCAGGCCCGCGCCATCGCCCATGATCTGCTGGCCCAGCCCGACCTGGAGGAGCTGGCCGTGGTGGAGCACGACGCCGCCGTGCTGGAGGCCTTCGTGGCCGACAACGACGACGCCCGCCTCACCTACTACCAGGGCGACGTGCGCGACGAGGCCCTGCTGGGCCCCCTGCTGGCCGACGCCGACGTCTGCCTCAGCGCCGTCAACTACTGGTACAACGACGACCTGACGCGCCTGGCCATCGCCGGCGCCTGCCACTTCCTGGACCTGGGCGGCAACAACGACGTGGTGGCCCGCCAGTTCGCCCGCCACGACGCCGCCGCGGCCGCCGGCGTCACCGTGCTGCCCGACTGCGGCCTGGCCCCCGGCCTGGCCGGCCTGCTGGGCTGGCACCTGGCCCAGGGCTGGGACCGCTGCGACCGGGTGCGCCTGCGCGTGGGCGGGCTGCCCGCCGCGCCGCGGCCGCCCCTGGACTACATGATCGTCTTCGCGGTGCAGGGCCTCATCAACGAGTACATCGAGCCCTGCCTGGTCCTGCGCGACGGCGCGGAGGCCGTGGTGCCCGGCATGAGCGAGGTGGAGACCCTGGCCTGGGACGGCCTGGGCGAGCTGGAGGCCTTCCAGACCTCCGGCGGCTGCTCCACCCTCACGCGCACCCTGCGGGGATCGGTGCGCGACCTGGACTACAAGACCATCCGCTATCCCGGCCACGCCGAGCGAATCCGGCTGCTCATGGACCTGGGGCTGACCGGATCGGACCCCGTGCGCACGCCCGCCGGCGAGGTGCGCCCGCGCGACGTGCTGGGGGCCTGCCTGGAAGCCGCCTGCCCCAAGGACGGCCCGGACCTGGTGCTGCTGCGGGCCGAGGCCGAGGGCGTGATCGGCGGCATGCGGCGCCGGCGCCGCATCGAGATCCTGGACCGCGAGGATCCCGCCACCGGACTGACCGCCATGATGCGCATGACCGGGTTCCCGGCCGCCATCCTGGGCGCCATGCTGGCCCGGGGGGAGATCGATGCGCCGGGGGCACGGCCCCAGGAGCTGGTGGTCCCGGTGCCCGCGGTGATCGCCGCGCTGCGGGAGCGCGGCATCGCCGTGACGGAAACTGCCGCGGACCTGGACTGAGGCATCCGTCCACGTACGGAGGCGCTCCCTCCCCCGCGGGAAGGAGCGCCTTCGTCGT
>DAOTGJ010000077.1:0-1835 GCA_035447065.1 Candidatus Krumholzibacteriia bacterium | reverse complement strand
CCCGACCAGGACCAGCGCGACACCTCGATGCCCGTGGCCGGGTCCAGATAGCTGAGCTGGCCGGCGCTGCCGTCCATGGCCTCGCGGGCCACGTAGACCAGGTCGTTGTCGTAGGTGGCCTCGCCCAGGCTGCCGGTCAGGCGGCCCTCGTAGGTGTAGTCGTCGCCGTCCACATCCACGGTCAGCTCGATGGTCAGGCCCATGTAGTTGAAGGTGGTGACCCAGGGGGGACCGTCGGCCAGGGCCTTGGAGCCCGAGTTCAGCAGCGACACGTACACCGCGGCCGTGTTGATGGTCTGGATCACGGACTCGGCCTGCATGGCCATGAGGTCCGTGCTGGCGGCCAGGGCCGACGGCACCGTGTACATCTCCGGACCGTTGAAGGCCGGAATCTGGTCGTTGTTGCCGGCGGGGTCGGTGGGGTCGTCGCTGCCGCCGCAGCCGGCCGCGAGGGCCAGGGCCAGCAGGGCGAGGACGGCCATCAGGCGTCGCATCTCGTTCTTGGACATGGGGTTCGCTCCCTGTCAGGTGGTCTCGGCGCAGGCGCGGCGGGTCATGCGCCCGGCCTCGCGCTCCTTCTCGGTTCCGAGACCGCCTATCAGGATCCGTGCCAAACGGCGTCAGCGGGGCAGCAGGTCCGCCACCATGTCGCGGTGCACCAGCACGGTGAGCATCTTCAGGGCGGGGTACTCCTCGCGCCAGAAGTAGTAGCCCGGCCAGCGGCCCAGGCGGCTGCTGCGGTTGGAGTCCTTGATCAGGTACCAGCCGGCGCCGTCCACCCGGGTCTTGCCCACCACGTGGATGCCGTGGTCGTCGCCGGTCTGGCCGCTGACGATGCGGTGCTCGCGGGCGCCCTGGTTGATGGCCGCCGCGGGGATGTCCCAGCTGGGGATGACGGCGGCGTCGTGCTGCCCGTCCATGCCCGGCTCCGAGTTGTCGCCGCCCAGCACGCAGGTGTAGCCGCGGTCCAGGCTCTGGGACAGCACGCGGGTGAAGTCGGCCAGGGGCACGTTGAGGTAGGTCTCGGCGCGGCGCCAGTTGTCGGGCACGTCCAGCAGGCACCAGGCGCCGAAGGGCGTGTCCAGGCGGCTGACCAGGGCCACGTAGGCCGACGGGTCCAGCTTCAGGTAGTCGGCGCGGAACTCCAGGGGCGTCCAGGTGCGGCCGTCGTGGCGGAAGCTCGCCGGCGGCGCGCCCAGGTGCGCGTCCAGGACGGCGCGCACGCCCGCCACCACGCGGTCGCGGTCCCAGATGCCGTGCGCCTCGCACAGGTCCAGCCAGGCGGTGATCTCATCGTGCATGGCGTCGTGGTCGTGACGGCCGTCGGCGAAGAGCACGCCGGCGTAGGCGGCCTGCGGCACGGCGCCCCAGCGCGCGTAGACCTCCAGCAGCCCGTCGCTCTGCGATCCGGTGGAGACCGGGGAGCGGCCGTACTCGCGCACCCAGCGCTCGGTCTTCAGCACGTACTCCCAGTACACCGTCCACATCTCCGAGAGCTTCACCTCGTGCCCCGAGAGCCGGATGGCCTCGCTCTCCATGAGCGACGTGGCCGCGAACGCCCAGCAGGTGCCCGTCATGTACTGGGCCACCGGCGGCAGGTGGGGCAGGCGGAGGTCGAAGGCGTCGGGACTCTGCGGCACCTCGATGGCCGACCAGTCCACGCGCAGCGACCGCTTGGCCTCCTTGCGGGCCTTGGCGTCGGCGTCCTGGCGCGCGCGCACCTCCTCGATGCGCGCGTCCTGGACCGCCTGCAGCGAGTCGCGGCGGGCGCGGATCTCGTCCAGCACCGGGTAGGTGTTGGGCTCGCGGTAGACGGGGCCGTCCTGGGCGGCGGC
>DAOTGJ010000076.1:0-8703 GCA_035447065.1 Candidatus Krumholzibacteriia bacterium | reverse complement strand
CCTGAAGGCGTTGTACCGATGAGGGCCCACGCGTCCCTCGCTCCCTGAAACGACGAAGGGCGCCGCAACGCGGCGCCCTTCGAGTTCCCACATCGTTCCGGGCGGACTCCTACCCCACCCACTTCTCCAACGCCTCGCCCACCTGCGCCACCGTCAGCGGCTTGGCCAGGTAGTCGTTCATGCCGGCGGCCAGGCAGGCCTCTCGGTCCCCGGCCAGGGCCATGGCGGTCACGGCGATGATGGGCAGGTCCGTCAGGCCGGCGGCGCGCACGCGGCGGGCCACCTCGCGACCGTCCAGGTCCGGCAGGCGCACGTCCAGGAACACGGCGTCCACGTCGGGCACCTCCGGCGCGGCGCCGTCGCGGTCCACGCCCAGGGCGGCCAGGGCCTTGGCCCCGTCGCCCACGGCCACGCTGCGGTAGCCCAGCTTGCCCACGGCCGTGGCCAGGAACGCCAGGTTGCTGCTGCGGTCCTCCACGATGAGGATGACGCCCACGACTCTACTCCGCCGGCAGCACGGTGACGGTCACCGGCACCCAGGCCGGGGCCAGGCAGGACTTGTCGTCGCAGGCCTGCAGCTCCAGCTCCCAGGTCAGCGGCGCCTCGGGCTGCACCATGAGCATGCCCTCCACGCCGATCTCCACGGTCTTCTCCAGCAGGGTGATGGTCTCGCCCAGGAACTTGCCCTGGTGCCCGGCCGGATACTCCACCTGCACGCCGGCCAGCGGCAGGTTCTCGGGCGCGTTCAAGGAGATGCCGTAGTAGGTGGGATCGCCGTGGGCGTAGAGGTGCCAGCCGTCCTGCACGGCCAGGGTCACGGTGAAGGCCACGGTGCCGCCCACGCCGGCGCGCACGGTGTCGGGCGCCGTGGTCACGGTCACCACGCTGGAAGAGTCCTTCATGCCCTGGGCCGTGGCGGGCAGGGCGGTCAGCAGCAGGGCGGCGCAGAGCAGCAGGGTCTTCAAAGCAGGTCCTCCGTCCGGTTGTCGGGATGCAGGCGGGCGGCGGCGCGGCGCAGGACGCGCAGCAGCCGCAGGATGTCGTCGCGCTGCATGTGGCGGTTCTCCACGTTCACGCGCAGGGCCACGCGGCCGCGCAGCAGCGTGTGGCTGAACCAGGCGTCGCCCTCGCGCTCCACCAGGGCCTGCAGGTCGCGGTTGAGCTGGTCCACCTCGTCGGGCGTGCGCTCGGCGCCGTTGGGCTCCCAGCGGAAGGTGCAGATGCCCAGGGTGTTGGGGCCGATGAGGCGGAAGTCGTCGGTCTGGTTCAGCAGGCCCGCCAGCACGCGGGCCAGCTCCATGTCCTTCTCGATCCACGACGCGTAGCGCCGCCGGCCCACCACCTTCAGGGCCATCCACAGCTTGAGGGCGTTGAAGCGGCGGCTGCCGGCCACGCCGTACTGGAAGAAGTTCACCTTGTCGCCGGTGTGGAAGCCGCGCGGGTCCGGCTCGGGCTTCTCGCCCTGGGCCAGCTTCTCCATGTAGTACTCGGGGCGCACCAGGAAGGCCTTGCGCAGGAAGTCGCCGTCGCGCACCAGGATGCCGCCGGCCTCGAAGGGCGCGTAGAACCACTTGTGCGGGTCCACGGTCACGGAATCCGCGCGTTCCACGCCGCGGAGCATGGGGCGGTACGTCTCGCTCAGGATCACGGCGCCGCCGTACGCGGCGTCCACGTGGAACCAGCAGCCCTCGCGCTCCGCCAGGTCCGCCAGGCGGTCCAGCTTGTCGATGGAGCCCGTGTTGGTGGTGCCCGCCACCCCGATCACGCAGCAGGGCGTGAGCCCGGCGGCGCGGTCCTCCGCGATGGCCGCCGCCATGGCGTCCACGTCCACGCGGAACAGCTCGTCCACGGGCAGCTTGCGCAGCTGGCCGTGGGCCAGGCCCAGCAGGTCGATGGCCTTGCGGAACGAGTAGTGCGACTGGTCGGTCACGTAGAAGCGCAGCTTGGCCATCTCCGCCAGGTGGGGCGCGGCGTCGTCGTCCCAGGTGCCGATGTCGCGGCCCAGGGCCTTGTTCACCGCCAGCTTCAGGCCGGTGATGTTGGCCACCGAGCCGCCGGGCACCAGGGTGCCGAAGGACTGGTCGCCCAGGCCGAAGAGGTCGCAGAACCAGCGGATCACGCGCTTCTCGATGGCCGTGGCCGCCGGCGCGTGCCGCCAGCTCGCGGCGTTCTGGTTCATGGCCGACGCCAGGGCGTCGGCGAAGATGGCCTCGGGCAGCGGCGACGGGTTCATCATCCCGAAGTAGCGCCGGCTGCCGATGGCCATGGAGTTGGGGAACACCTTGCTGCGGCACTCCTGGAGCATCTCGTCCCAGCCGGTGCCGTTCTCGGGCAGCTCCTCCAGGAAGAAGTCGTCCAGGCCCGCGGGCGACACCGGGCCGTACACGCGCCGGCCGTCCAGCCCCTGCAGGTACTCGGCCATCAGGTCCACGAACGCGTACCCGATGCGCCGGAACTCCTCCTCGTCCCAGTCGTCACGCCAGCGGTCCACCGGAGCCTCCCGGGTTGAGGGGCCACGCGCCCCGCGCGATCTCGTCCAGCACCACGGCCGCGCCGTGCTCGCTCACCGACGGCGCCACGCGGCCGGCCACGGCCCGCACGTCGGCCGGGGCGTTGCCCATGGCCACGCTGTGGCCGGCGGCCAGGAACATGTCCAGATCGTTGTAGTTGTCGCCGATGGCCACCACCCGCTCCCGCGGGATCTCCAGGTGGGCGGCCAGCAGCTCCAGTCCCGAGCCCTTGTGGCAGTGGGGCGGCATGACCTCCAGCCAACGGTAGCTGTCGCGGTCGATGAGGGTCTCCGTGGTCACCACCCAGACCTCCTCGCCGAAGCGGGCGCGGATGGCCGCGGCCAGCTCCCGCACCACCGGCTCGCGCTCGATGGTGCCCACCTCCTGCACGGTATGCGGCAGGTCGGCGGCCAGGTCGTCGCTCAGGGCGATCTCCCCCACCCGCTCCAGCCTCCGCTCCAGGTAGCGTCCCAGCACCGGATTGGGCTCCAGGCGCTGGGCCCGCAGCCCGCCGCCGTCGCTCTCCATGTCGAAGGCCAGGGGCAGCGCCCCGGCCGCCAGGAACATGCCGACCACCGCGGCGGCCGTCTCGCGGGGCAGCCCGCCGTCGCGCAGCACGCGGGCGCCGCCGTCGGCCAGGACCAGGGCCCCGTTGAGCAGGATCATGGGGGCGCCGGCCAGGGCGCCGTCGGCCGCCCGCACCACCGACTCCACCGAGCGCGCGCTGCGCCCCGTGCACAGGGCCAGCACGTGGCCCGCCTCGCGCACCCGGCGCACGGCGGCGATCTCGGGCGCGCGCAGCTCCTGGGCCATCTCCGTGTCCACCAGGGTGCCGTCCACGTCCACGGCGATGAGCAGGCGGCGAGGGTCGGACATGGGACTCCAGGGGATCGGGCCGGAAATCACGCGAACGCGCAAGATAGCACCGGGATCCGGCCGTGTCATGGGATCCTGGGCTCCAACGCGGAATAATTCTAAACTTCGTCAGGTTTTTACCGATATAAGAATCATCGCTCAGGGACGTCCCGACCATCGAACCAGGAGATCGCCATGAACCCTAGGCTCACGCATCTGCTTCTCGCGGCCGCCCTCCTGCTGGGCCTGGCCGCCGCCGCCGGGGCCGAGACCCTGGAGACCAGCTTCACCATCTGGCCCACGGTCAACGATTGGCGCCGCGACGTGACGGTGGACCAGTTCAACCCGGATTACGGTCAGCTCAACTCGGTGGCCATCTCCATCTCGGGCACCTACGACGGCGCGTTCTACAACGAGAACCTGTCCGCCCAGCCCAGCACCTGGTCCGACAGCTACCACTTCGAGATGCTCGTGTCCCTGCTGGACCAGCCGCTGATCA
Source organism: Candidatus Krumholzibacteriia bacterium (assembly GCA_035447065.1). GTDB lineage: Bacteria > Krumholzibacteriota > Krumholzibacteriia > LZORAL124-64-63 > LZORAL124-64-63 > CALEMW01. The sequence goes on along the minus strand of DAOTGJ010000076.1, from coordinate 4,839 downwards.
GCTTCGACGCCGACTACGCCGCCCAGGGCGAGCTCAACGAGTTCGACGGCGCCGCCGACTTCAGCGGCCCCTCCGGCGACATCCACCCGTTCCTGCTGCCCATCAGCGGCAGCACGATCCGACAGGGCGACCTGTCCCAGTTCATCGGAACCACGCTGCTGCACCTGATCGTGGACTCCGGCGCCTCGTCGGTGCTGAGCCAGTCGCGCACGGGGACGCAGGTGGCGGCGTCGCGCGGGGCGGTGACCATCACGTTCATCTACAACTACACGCCCTCGGCCGTGTCCGCGGAGACGGCCACCTGGAGCCAGGTCAAGCAGCTGTATCGGTAGTCGCCCGGAGACCCTCGCCCGGGTGGGGGCCCGTCGCGGACGCGCGGCGGGCCCTCCGAACGTGGGCGATGGAAGCGGTCAGCGGCCGCCCGGCCAGCGCCAGGCCCGCGAGTCGTCCGGCTCCTCGTAGGGCGCCAACATGGGCCGCACCAAGCTGGAGAAGGCGCGCGCCACCGGCTGGCCGTTGGGCAGCACCTTGTTGCGGCGGAAGTCGAAGGAGCCGGCCAGGGCGCGGCCGTTGCGGGCTCGGCCCAGGGCCAGGCCGTGCAGTCCCAGGTCCTCGGGATACTCCGTGCGGATCACGCGGCCCAGCATGAAGAGCTCGATCCACGTGTCGTCCAGCTTCTTGCCCAGCATCTTGTCCAGCCAGCCGTCCACGTCCAGCACCACCCAGCCCCGGTCCACCACCAGCGCGGCCATGCCCGCGGCGCCCAGGCCGTAGGGCTTGCCGTCGCGGCCCTCGTCCAGGCGCAGGCCGTGCTCGCCCAGGTCCCACTCCGTCATCCCCACCACGCGGGACACGTGCAGGTCGCCGGGGTGGTAGCCCAGGATGGAGAACGGCAGCGGCAGCTCCAGGTCCGCGTCCAGGGTGAGCTCCAGCGTGCGGGCGGCGCGGGCGTAGCGGCGCACGGCCTGCAGGGAGTCGGGCACGGCGCGGCGCTCCAGGCGCACCAGACGCTCGATGGGCAGGGCTGTGGGCCGGCCCGAGGCGGCCACGTAGGCCTCCACGTCGGCGCGCGTCCACACGCCCAGCGAGTCGCCCTCCACCAGGGCCACCACGAGCTGGAAGAAGGGATCCTGGATCTCCGGCGCGTCGGGATCGTCGGCCGGGTCGGGGCGGCTGGTGACCACGGTCACCTCGTCGTCCCACCAGTCCTGGGACGCGGCGGGCGCGGCGACGAGCAGCAGCAGCAGAGCGAGCGTTCGGACCATGGCACCTCCAGCCCGGCAACCTACCCCCGGCCGCCCCGATGCACAAGGAACGAACAGGGCCCGCCGAAGCGGGCCCTGCGTGTCAAGTCAAGCACGGACGAGCGGAAGGTGTCGTCAGTCGGCTCGGGCGGGACGTTTGGAGGCGTCCCGATAGCTTACGCGCCGTCACCGCGGCACGGGGATCATCCCGGCTCGCGGGCCGCCGCCAGCCGCAGCCGCATGGTGGTGCCGCGACCCGGTTCGCTGGCCTGGACGGCGATGGTCCCCTCGTACTTGCGCAGGAGATCGCGGCTGCGCCCCAGACCCAGACCGCCGCCCGCGCGGGTGCTGTAGCCGGGGTCGAAGATGCGCTCCCAGTCGTCGGGAACGATGCCGTCGCCGGTGTCGGTCACGTCCAGGACCACGGAGCCCTCGTCCTCGCGCCAGGCCAGGGTCAGGTCGCCGCCGCGTGGCGCCATGGCGCGCAGGGCGTTCTGGACCAGGTCGTCGAGCACGAAGAGCAGCTCCTCGGGATCGAAGCGCAGCCGCGCCGGAGCGTGATCGTCCACGTGGATCCGGACTCCCGCCGCCTGGATCTCCTCGCGCAGCAACGCCAGGACGCGGTCCACGGCCACGGCCAGATCGCTGCGGAAGTGCGCCGCCGTCTCCCCGCGCAGGCGTTGCAGATCCCGCTCCAGGTCCTGGGCCGCGGCCTCCAGCTCAGGCAGGTGTTCCGCCAGCGACGGCGCATCGAACCCGGCGTCCTGCAGATCCTTCAGCTCCCGCTGGACCAGGGCCAACGACTCCTTGGGCCGCAGGACCGTGCGGGCCTCCAGGCCCGCCGCACCCGCGAGCTGCAGCATGCGCTCCACCGCGGGCAGCGAACGCTCCAGGCTCTCCCGGCCCAATTCCAGCATGCGCTCCCTGGGCACCGGTGCGACCGCACCCAGCGCCGCCTTGCCCAGCCACACCACCCGCCGCAGGGTCTTGAGCAGGCCGATGGCGCCGTGGTTGGCCAGCTCCAGCTGGCCGAGGAGCTGGAGCCGCGCATCGCGCTGATCCAGAACCGCCACCGCGGCATGGCGCCGACGGCGACGTCGCTGAACGGCCACGCCCAGGGCCGCCAGGGGCAGGGCGCCCAGCAGGTAGAAGCGCGGATCGAAGACGCGCGGTGCGGTGGCCAAGGCGAAATGGATGCCCTCGGTGCGTGAGGTGGGCGAGGTGAGGATCATGACCTGCCCTTCCGCGGTGCGGGAGGCCTGAAGGCGGGCCAGGATCAGCTTGCCCTCTTCCGAGAGCGCCAGGGTCCGGAAACGCTCGTCCAGGACCGCGATCCGCGTGGAGCTCAGCACCAGCACGAGCTCCTCCCCCTTCTCGGGCAGGAGATCCTGGACCAAGGCGAGCTGAAGCATGAGGTCCGACGCCAGATGGCGCTCCAGAGTCCAGCGCCCGTCCCCCCAGCGGTAGGCCGACAACCCGCCTTTCGAGCTGGTCAGGTAGAGGCGCGCGGGCCGTTCCCCGGTGGCCGACCTCACCTTGATCGCCTGGAGCAGCGAGTCCACGACCATGGCGTCGAGCACCGCACCGTCCCCGGACCCGAAGACCGTGAGCTGGTTGCCGACATCCTCGGACCAGGTGGTGCCGCAGAGCACCTCCTGGCGGCCGTCGCCGTCGAGGTCCGCCAACGCCAGGATCCCGCCGCCGGCATGAGGCGGGTACTCGTGGCGCCAACGCTCCGCGCCGTCGGCCTCCAGCACGCGCACGCGCACGGCGTCGTCGCGAAGTCCTTCCACCGTCTCATCGTCGCCGTAGTTGTTCACGGCCACGGTGACGGCGACGACCTCCTTCCGGCCGTCCCCTTCCAGATCCGCCACCGCCACGGTCAGGGAGTTGATCCTCCCCGCCATGGGGCGGAACCAGAGGATCTCGCCGCTGACCGCATCCACGGCCAGCACGCCCCGCGGCTGCCGATCGTGTCCCGCCGAGGCGAAGAGCGCGTAGGCCGGGCGCGGACCTTCGGCGGTGGGCACCTCCAACGCTCCCGCCAGGCCGTAGAAGCCGTCCCAGATGCCGTCCGCGTGGTGCTCGCGCGACGGCAGCAGAGGAACGTCGAAGACGACGTCGCCGGTGTCGCCCCGCAGAACCCGCAGCCGCATGAGCCTGTGGTCCGCGTCCGAGCAGACGGCCAGCACCTCCTGCGTCCCGTCGCCGTCGGCGTCGGCCACGCCGGCGAGGTAGGCGGAGGGCCAGCCCTGCTCGTACTCGGGGGGCAGGACGGACCACCACAGATTGCGACCGAAGCCGTGGGACTCGTTGGTCATGGCCGTGATGGCGCCGGAGCGGGCTTGGACCTTCTCGCTCACGCCGTCGCCATCGAGGTCCTCGATCAGGATGCCGGACAGCGTGATCTTCTTCGCGTTGATCGAGTCGACATCGTAGGCAGGCGCCTTCCAGCGGACATCGAGGCGGTAGGGCAGGTGATCGCCGTCGAGATCGAGGAAGCGTTCACGAGGCGCGGAGGCCGCGAAGGCCCAGGACGGGACCAACAGGCAGCAGAGCAGGATCCGGACACGCATGATCGCCCCCCAAGACGCGGCACGCCGCGGTTGCGGCGCGGGTTCGGTTCGGGCGAGAGAGGATTCTAGCAGACCGGAGGCGTGGGAGCCATTCCCTAGCGCGGGGCGCGGATGCCCAGCTTCTCCATCTTGCGGTAGAGCTGGTTGCGGGAGATGCCCAGGGCGCGGGCGGCCTCGCTGCGGTTGCCGGCCTTGAGGATCAGCGCCTGGTCGATGCGGCCGCGCTCGGCCTCCTCCAGGTACGCGGTCAGGCTCAGGCTGCCGGACTGCTTCACGCGGCGCTCGCGCCAGCGGGCGAGCTGCTCGGGCAGCATGTCCACCGTGGCCTGGCCGCTGTGCCGCGCCATGAGCGCCATGCGGCGGGTCATGGCCTCCAGCTCGCGCACGTTGCCGGGCCAGGGGTAGCGGCGGAAGGTGTTGAGCACGCCGCGGGCGAAGATCGTGGCGGCGGACACGTCGTCGTCCAGCGCCTGGCGGACGAAGAGGTTCATCAGGTCGTCCAGGTCCTCGGGCCGCTCCCGCAGCGGCGGAATGGGCATCTCCAGGGTCTGCAGCCGATAGTAGAGATCCTGGCGGAACCTCCCGGCGGCGATCAGGTCGGGCAGCGGCGCGTTGGTGGCGGCCACGATGCGCAGGTCCACCCGCCTCTCCTCCGGATCGCCCAGCCGCCGGTACGTGCCCTCCTGCAGCAGCCGCAGCAGCTTCACCTGCAGGTAGGAAGGCATGTCGCCGATCTCGTCCAGGAACAGCGTGCCGCCGTCCGCCTCCTCGCAGAGCCCGGCCCGCGCCTGCTCCGCCCCCGTGTAGGCGCCCTTGGCGTGGCCGAAGAACTCGCGCTCGAACAACGACTCCGGAATGGCCGCGCAGTTCACCGGCACGAACGGCCGGCTCGACCGCTCCGACTGGTCATGGACCATGCGCGCGATGAGCTCCTTGCCCGTGCCGGTCTCTCCTGTGACGAGGACGGGCTCACGCGTGGACGCTGCGATCTCGACCAGGGTGAGGAGTTTGCGCATGGA
>DAOTGJ010000075.1:3846-8749 GCA_035447065.1 Candidatus Krumholzibacteriia bacterium | reverse complement strand
TTCCCCTCGTCGATCACCCAGCGGAGGTCCCCATGCGCCGATGCATCCTCGCCGTGTCGTTCCTGCTCGCCGCCGTCCCCGTCCTGGCCGCGTCGGCGCCGCCCGCGCCCGACCTGGCCGCCGACGTGGCGCGCATCACCGCCGCGGCTCAGGCCGACGACCACGCCATGGCGCGCATGATCGAGCTGTGCGACGAGATCGGCCCACGGCTGAACGGATCGCCGGCCATGGCCCGCGCCATCGACTGGGCCGTGGCGCACCTGCGCGCCGACGGCGCCGACGACGCCCGCCGCGAGCCCGTGCTGGTGCCCCACTGGGTGCGCGGCGCGGAGCGCGCCCGCGTGCTGGCGCCGTGGTCCATGCCGCTGCCGGTGATCGGGCTGGGCGGCACCGTGGGCACGCCCCCGGGCGGTCTGGAGGCCGACGTGCTCGTGGTGGAGAGCTTCGAGGAGCTGGAGGCGCGCAGGGCCGAGGCCGCGGGCCGCATCGTGCTCTTCAACATGCCCTGGGAGGGCTACGGCAAGACCGTGCAGTACCGCACCAAGGGCGCCGACGCCGCGGCGCGCCACGGCGCCGTGGGCTGCCTGATCCGCTCGGTCACGCAGTCGTGGAGCAGCCCGCCCCACACCGGGATCATGCGCTACGCCGGCGGCGACACCATCCCCCGCATCCCCGCCGCGGCCATCCCGGTGCGCGACGCCGCGCGCATGGCCCGCCAGCAGGCGCGCGGCCTGCCGGTGCGCGTGCGGCTGGAGCTGGAGGCGGAGATGTTCCCTAACATCGAGCAAGGGAACGTGGTGGCGGACCTGCGCGGGCGCGAGCTGCCCGAGGAGATCGTGCTGGTCAGCGGCCATTTCGACTCCTGGGACGCCGGCTGCGGCATCCACGACGACGGCGCCGCCTGCGTGATCGCCATGGAGGTTCTGCGCCAGCTCGCCGTGCTGGACATGCGGCCGCGGCGCACCGTGCGCGTGGTCCTGTGGGCCGACGAGGAGATGACCCAGACCGGATCCAAGGCCTACGTGGAGGCCCACGCCGACGAGCTGGAGAAGCACGTGGCCGCCATCGAGAGCGACTCGGGCTGCTTTGCGCCCGCGGGCTGGAGCGTGCGCGGGGATTCGCTGACGGTGGCCGCCGTGGCGGAGCTGGCCGCGCACCTGGAGCCCCTGGGCGCATCGGCCGTGAGCGAGGGCTGGGCCGGCGTGGACGTGCGCGCGCTCAACGAGCTGGGCGTGCCGGGCGTGGGCCACCGCGTGCACAACGACGACTACTTCCTCTACCACCACAGCCCCGACGACACCGTGGACAAGATCGATCCCGACCACGTGAAGGCCAACGTGGCCGCCCTGACCGCCATGGTGTGGATGCTGGCCGAGCGGGAGGATCCGCTGCCCCGTCCCGCCGTGGACCGACCCTGACCCGGAGCACCGCCATGCCGCGCACCAAGACCATCGCCCTGGTGGCCCACGACCACCGCAAGCAGGACCTGGCCGAGTGGGTCGCCTTCAACTACGGCACGCTCTCCGCGCACCGCATCGTGTGCACGGGGACCACGGGCAGGCTCATCGAGGCGGTGATGGAGGCGGAGGCGGAGCGCAGCGGCCTGGAGGCGCCGCGCCATCCGGTGACCAAGCTGCGTTCGGGGCCCCTGGGCGGGGATCAGCAGCTGGGGGCCATGATCACGGAGGGGCGCATCGACGTCTTCGTGTTCTTCTGGGATCCCATGCAGCCCCAGCCCCACGACGTGGACGTGAAGGCGCTGCTGCGCATCGCGGTGGTGTACAACGTGCCCATCGCCTGCAACCGCGCCACCGCCGACTACCTGGTCTCCTCCCCCCTGCTGGGCGAGGACTACTCGCCGGTGCTCAAGGACTACTCGGACTATCTGGAGCGGAAGCTGGACTGACGCCTCCCTCGCGCAGACGCGTGGGCTGGTTCACGATCCAGCCCCGCTCGCGCTGCCCGGCGATGACGTCCACGGCGTCGCGGCAGTGCATGCGCAGGAGCTGGCCCAGGGTCCCGCAGCCCTGCTGGCGCAGGCGCGGCAGCATGCGCGTGAAGATCTCGGCGGTGACCAGGGCGTCGCCCAGGGCCGTGTGGCGGCCGTGGATGTCGGTCTGGTAGTGCGCCGCCAGCGTCTCCAGATCCCACTTCTGCAGCAGCGGGTTCAGCAGCGACGCCAGGCGCATGGTGTCCAGGAAGATGAGATCCGTCCAGGGCTGCTCATGGCGGCGGCACTCCTCCCTCAGCACGGTCAGGTCGAAGGGCACGTTGTGGCCCACCACCACGCGGTTGCGCGTGAGGCGCTGGAAGTCGGCCCAGACCTCGGGGAAGGCGGGGGCGTCGGCCACCATGGCGTCGGTGATGCCGTGGACGGCGGCGGAGGCGGGCGGGATGGGCACGCCGGGGTCCACCAGGTCGTCGAGCATGCGGTTGCGGTAGAGGCGCGTGCCGTGGCCGCAGACGGCGCCCACGGACACCACGCGGGCGGTGCCGGTGTCCAGGCCCGTGGTCTCCGTGTCCATGACCACGAAGGGCAGCTCGTCCAGGGGCGTGCTCAGCTCCAGGGCGGTGCGGGCGGGCGGCACGTCGTGGAGCTGCAGGTCGAACTCCACCCCGGGCCGATGATGCTCCAGCTCCACGGGCGGGAAGATGAGGATGGCGCCCTCGTCCTGGGGCAGGGCCACCACGCGGGCGCGGAGGGCCACGTCGTCCAGGCGCTTGAGCTCCACCTCCACGGGACGCTCCGCGCCGGCGGCCGAGGCCACGGCCGCGAGCACGGACCCGCGTTCCAGGGCCGCGAACAACGACGTGCCCACGCGGGCCCGCTCGGTGCCCAGCAGCGCGCGGGCCGTGCCGTTGAGCAGGCTCACCTGCCCCTGCTGGGTCATGACCACCACGCCGCTGGCCAGGGCGCCCAGCACCGCCACCAGACGGTGGTCCGGGCCCAGACGCTCGCGCACGATCTCGTCCTGATAGAGACGCAGGCTGCCCAGCATGGCCTCAACCTCGGGGGGCGGGCTGCCGGGCAGGGCGTCGGGGAGGGAGGCGTCGCGGTCGGCGGTGAGGTTGAGCACGGCCATGCGGATGGCCCGCACGCCGCGGCCCAGGCGGTCGGCGGCGCGCCAGCTCCGCACGAAGAGCAGGATGGCCGCCAGCCAGGTGACCCCGGCCAGGATCATGGGCCACACGCCCACCGGCCGGCGGGCGATCAGATCGGGCAGCAGGAGGCCGGCCCCCGCCGCCGCGCACGCGCCGGCGCCCACCAACGAGAGCTGGATGAGGCGATAGGCGGGTTCGCGCATGGGGGACCTCCGGGGCTGGGGGGCGGGATCGCCCCATGCGGGGGATCCTACCCCGAAGGGCCTGGCCGGCTCCAGCGGCGATTGCGGCGCCGCGGGCGACGGTGGTAGGGTTCCGGCACGTCGAGGCGATGGCCCCCACCGGGAGGACGCATGGACCCCATCCTGGATTTCCTGCGCGAGCAGCATCCCTTCCACCGGCTGGCGCCGCAGGAGCGCGAGCGCGCGGCGGCCGCGGCGGAGACCCTGCGCTACCATCCCGGCGACCGCATCCTGCGGCAGGGCGGCGCCCGCAGCGAGGGCCTCTACCTGCTGGCCGGCGGCGAGGTGCTGCTGCGCCGCGACGACGAGGACCTGCAGATCCTGGAGGCCGGCGACTGCTTCGGCTACCCGTCGCTGATCAACGACGCGCCGCCGTCCGTGGACGTGATCGCCCGCGACGACGTGGTGGTGCACCGCGTGCCGCCCGACGTGTTCCGCGGGCTGCTGGCCAACGCCGCCTTCGCCGAGTTCTTCCTGCAGAGCCTGGGCCAGCGCCTGCGCCGCCTCACCCAGTCCAGCGGCGCCCCGGGCAGCGAGCTGACCACGGCCGTGGGCGACCTGGTGCGGCGCGGACCCGTGCGCATCCCCGCCGACGCCACCGTGGGCCAGGCCGCCCGCGCCATGCGCGACGCGCGGGAGGATGCGGCGCTGGTGGCGTCGGAGCCCATGGGCATCGTGACCGACCACGACTTCCAGACCCGCGTGCTGGCGGAGAACCTGGGACCGGACACGCCGGTGCGCAGCGTCATGAGCTCCCCCGTCAAGACCCTGCCCGGCGACATGCCCGTGCACGGCGCCCTGCTGTTCATGCTGGAGGAGCGGGTGCATCACCTGCCGGTGAGCGGCGACGACGGCATCCTGGGCATCGTGAGCGCCCGCGACCTGCTGCGCCAGCAGACCCGCAACCCCCTCTACCTCATGCGCCGCCTGGAGGACCTGCAGGACCCCCAGGTGCTGGCCTCGTACAGCGCCGACGCCGCGGCCATGGTGGAGCGCCTGTTCCACGGCGGGCTGCGCGTGGGCGAGATCGGCCGCGTGCTCTCCAGCCTGAACGACGCCCTGGTGCGCCGCCTCTGCCGTCTGGCGGAGGAGGCCATGGGCCCGCCGCCGTGCCCCTACGCCTGGCTGGTCTTCGGATCCGAGGGACGCATGGAGCAGGCCCTGCTGACGGATCAGGACAACGCGCTGGCCTACGCCGAGGCGTCGCCGGAGGCGGAGTCGTACTTCGCGGACTTCGCCCGCCGCGTGAACGACGACCTGGTCACCGCCGGCTTCCCCCCCTGCCCCGGCGGCTGCATGGCCGTGAACTGGAACCGCAGCGTGGCGGCGTGGGACGGGATCATCGCCGACTGGATCCGCGAGCCCACGCCGGACAACCTGATGGTCTCCTCCATCTTCTTCGACTTCCGCGCCGTGGCCGGCGACTTGGACACCACGCCCCTGGCCGACCGCGTGGCCTCCGCCGCGGAGAACGACCTCTTCCTGGCGCACCTGGCCCGCGTGTCCCTGCGCTTCAAGCCGCCGCTGGGCCTCTTCCAGCGCATCCGCACCGAGGACGG
>DAOTGJ010000075.1:1655-3746 GCA_035447065.1 Candidatus Krumholzibacteriia bacterium | reverse complement strand
TCGTCGTCAGGCCGCGGCTAGTGGCTGGAGGGCGCCCCCGCGCCGGCGGGCACGCGGATGTGCTCCACCATCTCCTGGATCTCCGCGGGCGGCTCCGCGGACATCCGGGCCACCACGTTGGCCACCACGAAGTTGATCAGCGCGCCCACGGCCCCGAAGGAGCCCGGGCTGATGCCGAACAGCCAGTGGGCCGCGTCGTCGGGAGCCATGTTCGTGCCGGGCACGAAGAACCAGCCCTTGAACCAGAAGATGTAGATGAGCGTGCTCAGCAGGCCGGCCAGCATGCCGGCGATGGCGCCGGTGCTGTTCATGCGCTTGCTGAAGATGCCCATCATCAGGGCCGGGAAGATGGACGACGCCGCCAGACCGAAGGCCAGCGCCACCACCTGGGCCGCGAAGCCCGGCGGATTCAGACCCAGGATGCCCGCCAGGATGATGGCCCCCGCCATGGCGAACCGGCTGGCCATGAGCTCCGACTTCTCCGTGATCTTGGGCATCACGATGCCCTTGAGCAGGTCGTGGCTGATGGCCGAGGAGATGGCCAGCAGCAGGCCCGCTGCCGTGGACAGGGCCGCCGCGATGCCGCCCGCCGCCACCAGGGCGATGACCCAGTTGGGCAGCTTGGCGATCTCCGGGTTGGCCAGCACCATGATGTCGCGGTCCACCTTGGTCATCTCGTTGCCCGCCCAGCCGTACGAGGCGGCCTTGGCGTCCAGGCCGGGGCCGTAGTACTGGATGCGGCCGTCGCCGTTCTTGTCCTCGTGGGCCAGCAGGCCGGTCTTCTCCCAGTTGGTGAACCAGTCCGGGACCTCGTCGATCTTCACGTTGCCCGTGGGGCTGCCCACCTCGCCGGTCTGGATGGTGTTCATCAGGTTCAGACGGGCCATGGCGCCCACCGCCGGCGCGGTGGTGTACAGGATGGCGATGAAGACCAGCGCCCAGCCGGCCGACGAGCGCGCGTCGCGCACCTTGGGCACGGTGAAGAAGCGCGTGATCACGTGCGGGAGGCCCGCCGTGCCGATCATCAGCGACATGGTCAGCAGGAACATGTTCAGGGTGCTGCCCTTCTGCGCGGTTTAGGCCGCGAAGCCCAGGTCCACGCAGATCTTGTCCAGCTTGTCCAGCAGGGCCACGCCGTCGCTCATGTTGCCGCCCAGGCCGAGCTGCGGGATGGGGTTGCCTGTGAGCTGCAGCGAGATGAACACGGCCGGCACGGTGTAGGCGAAGATCAGCACGCAGTACTGGGCGATCTGCGTGTAGGTGATGCCCTTCATGCCGCCGAACACGGCGTAGACGAACACGATGGCCATGCCGGCCACCAGACCCACGGCGTAGTCCACCTCCAGGAAACGGCTGAACGCCACGCCGATGCCCTTCATCTGGCCGATCACGTACGTGAGCGACGCCACGATCAGGCAGATGATGGCCACGGCGCGGGCCGTCTTGCTGTAGAAGCGGTCACCGATGAACTCGGGCACCGTGAACTTGCCGTACTTCCTGAGGTACGGCGCCAGCAGCATGGCCAGCAGCACGTAGCCTCCCGTCCAGCCCATGAGGTAGGCGCTGGCGTCGTAGCCGCTGAAGGCGATGATGCCGGCCATGGAGATGAACGAGGCCGCCGACATCCAGTCGGCGCCCGTGGCCATGCCGTTGAGCACGGGGTGCACGCCGCCGCCGGCCACGTAGAACTCGGCGGTGCTGCCGGCCCGGGTGCGGATGGCGATGTAGATGTAGAGGGCGAACGTGAGGCCCACCACGATGAAGGTCAGGGTCTTGAGGTCCATGGGATCTCCTTCCTGGAGTGACGGCCGCCGGAGCGGACCGAGGACTGGATGGGCGTCAGCCCTCGTGAACGCCGAACTTGCGGTCCAGCACGTTCATCCTGTTGGCGTAGAAGAAGATCAGGATCACGAAGGTGTAGATGGACCCCTGCTGCGCGAACCAGAACCCCAGCTTGTAGCCGCCGAGGCTGATCGCGTTGAGCTGATCGACCAGCAGCACGCCGAATCCGAAGGAGACGACGAACCAGATGACGAGGCAGAGGGCCACCAACCGGATGTTCGCGGTCCAGTAGGCGCGGGCTTGAGACAT
>DAOTGJ010000075.1:0-1555 GCA_035447065.1 Candidatus Krumholzibacteriia bacterium | reverse complement strand
GGCCGAGCCGGTCTTCACCCGGTGCGGCTCCAGGCCCATGGGGTTGGCCACGATGGGCCAGCCCGTCTCCGTCTGCCACCAGTGGTCCACGATGGGGATGTCCAGCACCTGGCTCAGCCACTCGTAGGTGGGCGGGTCCAGGCGCTCGCCGGCCAGGTAGAGGGTGCGCAGCGACGAGATGTCGTACCTGCGGCGCAGGTGGGCGTCGGGATCCTCCTTCTTGATGGCGCGGAAGGCGGTGGGCGCGGTGAAGAAGGCGCTCACGCCGTAGTCCTGGATCACGCGCCAGAAGGCGCCCGCGTCCGGGGTGCGCACGGGCTTGCCCTCGTACAGCACCGTGGTGCAGCCGTGGATCAGAGGCCCGTAGACGATGTACGAGTGGCCCACCACCCAGCCCACGTCCGACGCGGCCCAGAAGACCTCGCCGGGGTTGATGTTGTAGATGGTCTTCATGGAGTACTTGAGCGCCACGGCGTGGCCGCCGTTGTCGCGCACCACGCCCTTGGGTTTCCCGGTGGTGCCGCTGGTGTAGAGGATGTAGAGGGGATCGGTGGACTGCACGGGCACGCACTCGGTGGGCTCGGCCGTGTGCATGAGCTCGTGCCAGTCCACGTCGCGGCCGGGGGTCATGGCGGCCTTGGCCTGGGGCCGCGGGAAGACCACCACCTTCTCCGGCGGGAACTGGGCCTCCTCCAGGGCGGCGTCCACCAGGGGCTTGTACTCGATGATCTTGTCGAACTCGATGCCGCAGCTCGCGGTGATCAGGACCTTGGGCTTGGCGTCGTCCACGCGCACCGCCAGCTCGTGAGGCGCGAAGCCGCCGAAGACCACCGAGTGCACCGCGCCCAGCCGCGCGCAGGCCAGCATGCTGATGAGCGCCTCCGGCACCATGGGCATGTAGATGACCACGCGGTCGCCCTTCTCCACGCCCAGGCCGCGCAGCACGCCGGCGAACTGCGCCACCTCGTCGCGCAGCTCGCGGTAGGTGTAGCGGCGCTTGGTGTGGGTGGCGGCGGAGTCGTAGTAGAGGGCCACCTGGCGGCCACGACCGTGGTCCACGTGGTGGTCCAGGGCGAGGTGGCAGGTGTTGAGGATGCCGTCGGGATACCAGCGGTCCAGGCCGTCGGCGTCCTGGTCCAAGACCTTGGTGGGTTTCTCGAACCAGGGGATCAGATCCATCTTCTGACGCCAGAAGAAGCGGGGGTTGGTGACGGAGAGCTCGTGGACGTCACGGTAGCGCATGGGTTCCTCCGCGGGCAGAAGGACGGGACGGCGTTACCTGCGGACTTTAGCAGATGATTGCCCAGCGGGGAATAGGTCATCTCGCGGGGGCCACCCCGGACTGGGCGTCGACCGGAGTTGGGGTATCCTGTCCCGAGCCATCCCTCCCCTCTCGCTCGAGGAGCATGCCGTGCAGCGCAGAACCTTGATCCGGATCCTCGCGGTGGCCGCCGGCGGCGGCCTGGGCTGGCTGTGGTCCTGGTGGCAGACCTGCAACGGCAGCACCTGAGGCATCGCCCGCAGCCCGCTGGTCAGCGTGGCGTACGGCATGGTG
>DAOTGJ010000074.1:0-9516 GCA_035447065.1 Candidatus Krumholzibacteriia bacterium | reverse complement strand
GAGATGCTGTTGACGGAGCTGCCCAGGGCGATCACGTCCACGTCGGCGCCGCCCAGCGCCTCGGCCACCCCCAGCGAGAGGCCGGTGCGCTCGCCGAAGTGGGGCCCGTAGAGGGTCAGCACCGCGGCCGGCTCCACCACGGCGATCTCCGGGGGCGTCCGGTCGTTGCGGATGGACGCCAGCACCTCCAGGCAGCGCTCACGCTCCCCGTCGTTCATGCCCAGGGTCAGGGCCTTGCGGCCGTCGGCGGCGGCGCCCACCTGGAGGAACAGCAGCGGGATGCCGGCGCCGGCGAAGCGCGCCAGCACGCCGCAGGCCTCGCGGCCGCGCCAGGCCACGCCCAGCAGCTCCACGGCGATCAGGCCGTCGCGCTGCAGCAGGCCGCCGCAGGGGATGCGTCCGTCCGTCACGGCTCCTCCGGCGCCGCCGGCAGCGCCAGGGTGAAGGTGGCGCCGGCGCCGGGCCGGCTGGTCACGCTCAGCGTTCCGCCCATGCGCTCCGCGAAGCGCCGCGCGATGGTCAGGCCCAGCCCCGTGCCCAGGGTGCTCGCCTGACGCGCCGCCGCGGAGCGGTAGAACTCCTCGAACACCCGCTCCAGGTCCTCCGGCGCGATGCCGATGCCGTCGTCGGCCACCTGCAGCTTCACGGTCCGCCCCTCGCGCAGGGTGCGCACGCGCACGGCGCCGCCGTCGCGGTTGTAGCGCACGGCGTTGCCCACCAGGTTGCCCACCACGCGCTCCAGCATGGCCTCGTCGCCCAGCACCGTCACGGGCCCCAGCCCGTCGGTCTCCGCGCGCAGGCCGCGGGCCGCCATGGTCTCCGCCTGGTCCGCCAGCGCGCGCTTGGCGATGAGGCACAGGTCCACCGGCAGCGAGGCCGCCGGCACCCCCATGCGCCCCCGCGTGAGCTCCGCCAGATCCTTGACGATGGCCAGGGCCTGCTGCAGCCGCGCCACCGCGCGCCCCAGCAGGTCGTCGGCCTCGGGCGGCAGCGCGCCGGCGCCCAGCTCGCGCCCCGCCTCCACCGCGCTCTGGGCGGTGACGATGGGCGACTTCACCTCGTGGGTCACGAAGCGGAAGAAGTCCACCTGCGCCTCCGCCGCCTTCTCCAGCCCGCGCTGGCGCTCCAGCAGCTCGTCGCGGATGGCGCGGTTGTGCGCCATGATCTGCGAGCCGATGAGCGCCGCCGCCAGCAGCACCAGCCACATGGCTCCCAGCGACATGAGCACGTACACGGTCTCGTGGGTCATGGCGTGGGCGCCCACCAGGTGATGGTGCGTGAGCCAGCCGCGGTTCTCCCCCAGCGCCAGCAGGGTGTAGAGCCCGCCCGCCAGCGCGGCGATGCGGTACACCTCGCCCCCGCGCAGCAGCAGGCTGGCGATGAACACGTGGATGATCACGATGAACTGGAAGGGGTTCTCCACGCCGCCGCTGGCGTGCAGCACCAGCATGAGCAGGCCCAGATCCACGGCCATCTGCAGCTTGACCCAGAGCAGCTCGTCGGCCATGTCCCGGGGCGGCGTGGCGCGGTTGCGCGCGCGGTAGCCCAGGTTGGCCAGCAGGAGCAGCAGGCCCGCGGCCGCGAGCTGACGCAGCGGCAGCTCCAGCCGCGCGGCGGCCGCCGCCGCGGTGAACGCGGCCACCGCCCCCGCCGCACCCCAGCGGAGGCGGATGAACCAGTCGGCGCGCTTGCGCAGGCTCGCCGCGGAGACGAAGTGGCCCGACGCCTCCGGGATCGGCGCGCCCGCCCGTGCGAGCGGCGCCATGACGCTAGATCCTCGCCGGCAGGTGCCGCCGCACCTCGTCGATGAGCTGCCGCGGCCCGATGGGCTTCTCCAGGTAGGAGTCCACCGGCAGGAAGTCGGCGTCCTTGGCCGGATCGAAGCTGAACCCCGTGCGGTCTCCCACCGCGGTCAGCATGACGATGGGGATGCGCTTGGTCGCGTCGGACTGACGCAGGGCGTAGGCCACCTGGAACCCCTCGTCCACCTGGCCCATCATCACGTCCAGCAGGATGAGGTCCGGCGCGTGCTCGCGCGCCAGGGCCAGCCCGCGTTCGCCGCTCTGGGCGTCCAGCACCTCGTAGCCCTCCTTCTCCAGCGTCACGCGGATGATCTCCACCAGGTCGATGTCGTCGTCCACCACCAGGACGGTCTGCTTGGCCATGTCTATCCTTCCTCCGCTCGGATGAGAGCCGCCGCCCGGGGCACCGCCGCCGCCACCGCGTCGGACAGTCCCGCGCCCAGCTCCACGCGTTCGGGTTCCACGCCGATGATCGTCACGTCGTCCGGCATCACGCCCAGGGTCCGCGCCATGGAGAAGGCCTCCGCCAGCCCGAACCCGTGCATGGACAGGTGGTCCCAGCCGATGCGCAGCTCCACGTCCTCGGGCCCGAACCGCACCACGCTGCCCGGCGGCAGCCCCATGCCCGCGGCGTCCACGATCACGTGGCGCTCCCCGGGCCGGAAGTGGTCCAGCAGGGCCAGGGCGTCGGTGTGCACGTCCACCAGCTCCAGGCCGGGCGGGGGGCCGTCGCCGCGCAGATGCGCCAGGACCGCGGCGGCCACGCCGTCGTCGCCGTAGGCCGGGTTCCCCACCGCCATCACCACCGTCATGCCGTCACTCCTTGAAATGCACGTCCAGCAGATGCACCGAGCAGGAGATGCACGGGTCGTACGCCCGCACGAGCATCTCCAGCAGCAGCGTGATCTCCTCCTTGGACCGGTCCATCACCTCGGGCACCAGCTTGACCATGTCGTCGTCGATGTTGGCCAGGTTCTGCCCCGTGGGGATGATGCAGTTGGCCTTCTCGATGCAGCCCTTCCGGTCGTAGCTGTACTCGTGGTAGAGGATGCCGCGGGGCACCTCGGTGGCCCCCACGCCGGTGCCGAAGCGCGTGGGCTCCTGGTTGGGGGCCTCGTCCTTCAGCCCCCGGTCCAGCAGCCGGTCGATGATCGCCACGGCGTCCAGGGCGCAGTGCCCCGCCTCCACCACCTGGGCGATGGTGTTCATGTACGGGTTGCAGCAGCCGGGCTTCAGGCCCAGGGCGTCGGCGGCCTGCAGGGCCTCGGGGCAGAGGCGGTCGTGGTTGTTGTTCCAGCGCGCCAGGGCGCCCACCATGAAGCTGCTGCGCGCGGCGCGGCAGTGCTTGCTGGTGCTGTGCTCCACCACGAACTCGTTGGTCATGCGCCGGTACTCGGTGTCGGGCACGCGGCCGGTGTCGGTGCTGCAGATGTCGCCGTCGTAGAGGGCGTAGTCGTGGTCGCTGCGCAGGGAGATGAACTCGGTCTCGCGGGTGAAGTCCGGGATCTGCGCGGCCAGGGCCCCCATGGTCTCCACGGTGGCCAGGAAGTCCGGCACCATGTCCTCCACCAGGCGGCGGCGCAGGTCCGCAAGGGCCGCGGCCGCGGGGATGCTGGTGAACCCGCCCGGCACCGGCGTGATGGGGTGCACGGCGCGCCCGGAGACCACGTCGCCGATGTCGTTGGCGAGGCGCTTCATGCGCAGGGCGCGCTTGACCACGTCGGGATGGCTTTCGATCAGCGGGAACACCGAGCCCACCTTCAGCAGGTCCGGCGCCGCCAGGAAGTAGGCGTGCAGCACGTTGCTCTGCAGCGTGGCGCCGTGGATGCACAGCTTGCGCAGCAGCTCGGTCTGCTCGCTCACCTCCAGGCCCAGGGCCTGCTCGGTGGCCTTGAGCGAGGTGATCTGATGGCCCAGGGAGCAGATGCCGCAGATGCGCGAGGTGATGATGGCCGCCTCGTGGAAGCTGCGCCCCTTGAGCATGGCCTCGAAGTAGCGCGGCGCCTCCACGATCTCCAGCCGGGCCGACTCCAGCCGCCCCCGCTTCATGTCCACCACGATGTCGCCGTGGCCTTCCACGCGCGTGAGATGCTTGACGCGGATGTTCAGGTCGACGCTCATGCGCGCACCCCCTCGAGCTGGTTGGCGTTGAAGAGCTGCAGGCGCTTGCGGGCCTCCACGGCCGCCAGGCCGTGCTCCACCAGGATGTCCCGCATGCCCGCCAGGTTGGGATCGTCCACGAAGCCGCGGCAGCCGGTGCAGGACTGGCCCACGCCCGGGCAGTGGGCGCCGCAGCCCGAGCGCGTGACCGGGCCCAGGCAGACCAGGCCGCGCGCCGCCACGCACTCGTTCTCCGCCAGCTTGCACTCCACGCAGACGGCGTGGCCCGGCACGATGGGCGCCTTGCCCATGACCAGCGACGTGAAGACCTTCAGGAACTCCTTCTGTGTCATGGGGCAGCCGCGGATCTTGTGGTCCACCTTCACCACGGCGTCCAGGGGCAGGGCCGGCAGCGTGGGGAACAGGTACTTGTCCTCCCCGTAGACCTCCTCGCGCACCCACTCGATGGCGTGGAGGTTCTTCATGCCGTTGATGCCGCCGGAGCAGGCGCAGGCCCCCACCGCCACCAGCACCTTGGCCTTGCGTCGCACCTCGTGGATGCGGCGGATGCAGTCCGGCGTTGAGAGCGAGCCCTCCACGAAGGCGATGTCCAGCTCGTCGGCCTGACCGTCCATGGCCTCGCGCCACTCCACGATCTCCACGTGCTCCAGGATGTCCAGGAGCTGATCCTCGAAGTTCAGGTGGTTGAGCTCGCAGCCCTCGCAGCCGGTGAAGTCGAAGATGCCCACCTTGGGTTTCGCCATCACAACGCCTCCTGCATGCGCTTCAGTTCGGGGTAGTGGTACACGGGCCCGTCCTGGCACACGTACGAGCCGTTGATCTGGCAGTGGCCGCACTTGCCCACGCCGCACTTCATGCGCCGCTCCAGCGACATCCAGATCTGCTCCTCCTCCAGCCCGCGCGAGAGCAGCGCCAGCAGGGCGAAGCGGTACATGACCGGCGGGCCGCAGACCAGCACGCGGGTGTCCGCCAGGTCCAGGTCCAGGCCGGGGATCAGGGTGGTGATGACGCCGGTGTTGCCGGTCCAGACCGCGGAGCCGCGGTCCACGGTCACGCGGAGCTCCACGGAGGGATCGTCGTCCCAGGCCTCCAGCTCGTCGGTGAACAGCAGCTCCCGGTCCGAGCGGGCGCCGTAGCAGATGATCAGCCGGCCGAACTCCTCGCGGCGGTCCAGCACGTACTGGATCATGCTGCGCATGGGCACCAGGCCGATGCCGCCGGCCACGATCAGCACGTCCTTGCCGCGGAACCGCTCCAGGGGCACGCCGCGCCCGAAGGGCCCGCGCACGCCCATGGTCTCGCCGGGCAGCAGCCGCTCCAGCATCTCGGTCAGCATGCCCACGCGGCGGATGCCCAGCTCGAAGGCGCCGCGCCGGGTGGGCGAGCTGGAGACGGAGAACGGGGCCTCGCCGCAGCCGAACAGGGACACCTCCACGAACTGGCCGGGCTGATGGCCCAGGTCGGCGCCGCCGGGCAGCACCACCTCGTAGAGGGTCTCCTGGTCCGTGAGCCTCCTCACGTCGCGCACCTCGGCCATGACCGGGGTGTAGAGGTCGCGGGCCTGGGGCAGGATCCTGATGTCGCTCATGAGTCCTCCTCGCGGCCGCTAGGCGGGCACGGCGTCCCGGTTGTGGTCGTTGACCAGACGGTTGACGATCTGCACGATGCTGATGCCCGCGGTGCAGGCCTGCATGCAGCGACCGCAGCCCACGCACCAGGGCTGGCCGGTCTGGTCGGAGATGTACTTGAACTTGCGGTACACGCGGTGGCGCTGGCGGGCGGCCGTGTCCTCGCGGAACACCTCGCCGCCGGCCACCTCGCTGAAGCGACGCAGCATGCAGCCGTCCCAGGCGCGCTCGCGGCTGCCGTGGGTCACGGTCACGTCCACCGTGTCCTCCACGTCGAAGCAGTAGCAGGTGGGGCACACCAGGTTGCAGGTGCCGCAGCCCACGCAGGCGTCGGCGGTCTCGGCCCACACCTCGTGGTCCCAGCTGTCGTCGAAGACCTTGCTCAGCCGGTCCTGGGGCACGTACACGTGCTGATGGAAGGCGGGCGAGGGAATCTCCGCTCCGTGCCACTGGGGCAGATCCAGGCCCCGCAGCAGGGCGGCGCCGGCCTCGGTCAGCACGCGCACCACGTAGGCGTCGTAGTTGCGGGTCAGGAACACGTCGCAGCCGGAGGGATCGCGGCTGTCGATGCCCACCGAGCCGGAGAAGTGCCAGCGGTCGGGCTCGAAGGACACCCCCACGAAGAGCGCGTTCTGCCGGCGCGTGAGGTAGTTCAGCTCCGGCTGCCCCTCGCGGAAGTTGTGGTCCAGGCGCTGGACGGCGGCCATGTCGTAGGAGTGCACGCCCAGGAAGATCGCGTCGCTGGGCTTGGGCGCCGCCGGCTGGAAGCTGCGGTCCATCATGTTGAACGACAGCAGCTTCTCCTGGGGGGGCAGGAAGTACTTCTTCACGGAGTGGAGCGTGCGGTCGTAGTCCAGGACCACGGCCGCGGGGTCCTCCACGCGGGCGAAGGCGAAGGAGCAGGCCCCCTTGCGGTGCGGGGCGTAGACCGGCCGTTGCGCGGCCAGATGGGCGACGAACTCCGTCACCCGGCTCCGGTCGAGGCGGAAAGCGTTCATCCTGCGTCTCCTTGGCACGTTGCGGACGTCGGATCTGCCGATGCCTGAACGGTTGCCTGCAGCGCAGGAGTTGTCAAATAATTATCAACTGCTTCGCCATCTCGATGATTATGAATTGCGATATCTGTTTGTAAGGAGAACGCA
The DNA here is from genome assembly GCA_035447065.1 of Candidatus Krumholzibacteriia bacterium. Taxonomy (GTDB): domain Bacteria; phylum Krumholzibacteriota; class Krumholzibacteriia; order LZORAL124-64-63; family LZORAL124-64-63; genus CALEMW01. Next base: position 2,823 of record DAOTGJ010000074.1, on the reverse strand, counting down.
CCAAGGCCCGCCCCTGACGGAGCGGGCCTTGGCGGACCTCGCGGATCCGGAGCCTAGATCTTGGTCAGCAGCGGCGCGATCACCACGCTGATCACCGACATCAGCTTGATCAGGATGTTCAGGCTGGGGCCCGCGGTGTCCTTGAAGGGATCGCCCACGGTGTCGCCCACCACCGCGGCCTTGTGGGCGTCGCTGCCCTTGCCGCCGTGGTGGCCGCCCTCCACGTACTTCTTGGCGTTGTCCCAGGCGCCGCCGGCGTTGCTCATGAAGATGGCCAGCAGCACGCCCGAGGCGGTCACGCCCGCCAGCAGGCCGCCCAGCATGGCGGCGCCGCCCAGGAAGCCCACGGCCACCGGCGCGATGACGGCCAGCAGGCCCGGCACCACCATCTCCTTGATGGCGGCGGCGGTGCTGATGTCCACGCAGCGGCGGAAGTCGGCGGTGGCCTTGCCCTCCATCAGGCCGGGGATGTCGCGGAACTGGCGGCGCACCTCCTCGATCATGGAGAAGGCGGCGCGGCCCACGGCGTTCATGGCGAAGCTGCTGAACAGGAACGGCAGCATGGCGCCCAGCAGCAGGCCCACCAGGACCTTGGGGTCCATGATGTTGATGGCCTCCAGACCCACGATGTGCTGGAAGGCGGCGAACATGGCCAGGGCCGTCAGGGCCGCCGAGCCGATGGCGAAGCCCTTGCCGATGGCCGCGGTGGTGTTGCCCACGGCGTCCAGCTTGTCGGTGCGGCCGCGCACCTCGGGCCCGAGGCCCGCCATCTCGCTGATGCCGCCGGCGTTGTCGGCGATGGGGCCGTAGGCGTCCACGGCCAGCTGGATGCCCGTCGTCGAAAGCATGCCCAGAGCCGCGATGGCGATGCCGTACAGCCCCGCCACCGAGTAGGCCACCAGGATGGTGGCGCTCAGCACCACGATGGGCAGCGCCGTGGACAGCATGCCCAGGGCCAGGCCCGCGATGATGTTGGTGGCCGACCCCGTCTCCGAGGCCTTGGAGATGCTCTGCGCCGGCTTGCGCTCGTCGCTGGTGTAGTACTCGGTGATCAGGCCGATGGCGATGCCGCCGGCCAGGCCGGCGATGGTGGCCCAGAACACGCCCATGGCCTTGTCGGCGGGCAGGAACTGCTGGATCACGAAGTAGGAGGCGATGAGCATGAGGATGCCCGCGCCGAAGGTGCCCGTGTTGAGGGCCGCCTGCGGGTTGCCGCCCTCCTTGGTGCGCACGAAGAACGTGCCGATGATGCTCACCACGATGCCCACGGCCGCCAGCACCAGCGGCAGCAGCACGGCGTTCAGGCTGCCGGGCAGGAAGGCCACGCCCAGGATCATGGCGCCCACGATGGACCCGATGTAGCTCTCGAAGAGGTCCGCGCCCATGCCGGCCACATCGCCCACGTTGTCGCCCACGTTGTCGGCGATCACGGCGGGGTTGCGCGGATCGTCCTCGGGGATGCCGGCCTCCACCTTGCCCACCAGGTCGGCGCCCACGTCGGCCGCCTTGGTGTAGATGCCGCCGCCCACGCGGGCGAACAGGGCGATGGAGCTGGCGCCCAGCGAGAAGCCCGAGAGCACCTGCAGGATGCGCTCGATGTCCCAGCCGGCCTGGCCGTCGAACATGCCGAAGTAGAGGATGAACAGGGCGCTCAGTCCGGTCACGCCCAGGCCCACCACGCTCATGCCCATCACGGTGCCGCCGCTGAAGGCCACGGCCAGCGCGCCGGTGAGGCCCTCGCGGGCGGCGCTGGTGGTGCGCACGTTGGCCTTGGTGGCGATCTTCATGCCGAAGAAGCCGGCCAGGCCGGAGCAGATGGCGCCGATGACGAACGAGACGCCGATCAGGGCATGGCTGTTGGCCAGGCTGCTGTTGCCGAAGGCCAGCAACGCGCCCACGATGACCACGAAGAGCGCCAGCACGCGGTACTCGCGGTTCAGGAAGGCCATGGCGCCTTCCTGGATGTGCCCGGCGATGATGGTCATGGTTTCGTTGCCGGCGTCCTGGCGGCTCACCCAGTTCGATTTGATCAGGGCGAAGACCAGCGCCAGAACCCCTGCGGCGGGGATCAGGTAGATCATGCTGTCCATGAGAGGGTGTCTCCTTGCGACCGGAAGAGACGTGAGCGTTTAGCGCGGCGACGGACGCGGTTGCGACGGCGTCCCCCGCCCCTCGGCGAGACGGCCCGGGGCCGAGGCCCGGCGGGCAAACGAACGCGGCGGCTTTGGGGGCCGTCGCGTCGAGCGGGGCTAGTCTAGGAGAATCCTGACCTGTTGACAAGACTTTGGTTGTGCCTCTGAAAATGTGCCCGGCCTGTTCTTCGCAACAGGCCAGGCATGGAAACACGACGCCCCGGCTGGCACCCACCCCACTGCCCCAACCCGACCTGCAAGCACCACAACGGCTTGGCCGTAGGCTGGCGCTATAAGAGACGCGGTTTCTTCCTGCGCCGCATCCGCCCCTACCGTATCCAGCGGTTCACATGTCTGAGCTGCGGCCGCAACTTCAGTAGCCAGACTTTCTCCACCACCTACTGGCAGAAGCGGCCCGAGTTGGATGCGAAGATCCTGCTGATGACGGTCGGCTGTATGGCCAACCGGCAGATCGCCCGGGCACTGCGGGCGGCGCCGTCGACCATCGACCGACATATCGCGCGGTTCGGCCGGCACTGCATGGTGTTGCATATGAAGCTGTTAGAGGGGGTGCCTACAAACGTGCGATCGCTGAGATCCGTTGCCGCGTTCGGCACCACGTGACCTCGAGCAAGGACCACCGCGACAAGCACAACCCGTTGTGGGAAGTGAACCTGGCCGACCTGATGAT
>DAOTGJ010000073.1:0-10074 GCA_035447065.1 Candidatus Krumholzibacteriia bacterium | reverse complement strand
TTGAACAGCGCGTCGGGGTCGGTCCCCAGTTTCGCCAGTTCCTTCCGCATCACGTCGAACTTGACCCGATCCCTGGAGCCGAGCAGTTCCAGCACGGCTTGGCGCTCCTCCGCCGTCAGTTCCCTCTCGCGGGAGTACCGTTCCGCGATGCGTAGGTTGTTCACTTCCTTCAGCAGCCGGAACCGCTGGGCGATCCACTCTCCCTTGGCGCAGCAGAGCATGCCGGGTTCCAGGGGGCACGGCTTGACCGACGGGGCGCGGTGCAGGTTGGCCCGGGACGGGGCCTTGGCGCGGCGCTCCTCCGTGATCTCGAAGGGATGCTGGAAGAAGAGGAAGTGCTTCAGGCGGGAGACGACGTCATCGGTCAGGAGGTCCGGCAGGTGCCTGCGTTGCGCGGCGATGATGGCATCGAACTCCGCCTGGTACATGTCCCGCCTCGTGTGGCGGTTGCGGATCCTGTGATGCTTGTCCTCATCCCTCAAACGGTGGAGATGCTCGCCCAAGGTCCGGCTGCCCGATTCCTTCATCGCCGCGGCAAGGTCCCCGATCTCCTTGAGAATGCCCTGATCCTCCTTGGCCTGACCGCTCTTGCGGTTGGACTGGAAACCACGCCGTTGGGCGAGATGGAACAGGGCACGCCCCACGTGATGGGGCGGTAGAGCCTCATCCAGGGCCCTGGTACGCATCTCGTAGGCATCCAGCTGAAAGACCTGATCCCTCTGCCCGGGGTCGGGAGGCAGCAGCCCGGCCTCATGAAGTGCTCTGAGGATGGACCGCCGGCGGGCATTGCGGCGGGCGTGATTCCTCCTCATGGAGCGGGCCACCCGCCGCTTCTGGTTCAGCGACTCCTCTTTCGAAGTGTCGAAATTCTGCAGGCCGGCTTCGAAGATCCTCACACCCAGAGGCGGATGGCCGGCGGAGTCCGTGTCGAAGAAGCGATTGGTGGGTGCGCCTGAAGCATCAGCGGCGATCATCGCCCAGCCGATGGAGTTGGGACCGAGATCGAGCCCGAGCACGTATCCGGACATGTTGCCTCCAGGGGGATCCATCGAATTTGCATATTGACAGCGGGCGCGGCTGTCTCCTACCATGTCTTCAGTGTAACCGATCAGGGTCTGTTTGTCTGTTCATACCAAGGACTTCAGATCCGCAGGCTCTGCGGCCCGCCGAAAGGTGGGCCGCAACCGTTTTATAGAGATCCTACCGCCCACGTGAACACCATCCACGTCAGCGGTACCATCCCTCAATTCCGCAACCGCATCCCCCGACTCACCCCCATCAGCACCAGCACCATCGCGCACAGCATCCCCGCCACCACCGCCAGCCGCGGGAACACCACCGCCATCCCGCCGTCGTCCGTGCTCCACGCGCCCACCATGTTCACCGCCAGCGCGCCCACGCCGAAGGTCAGGATGAACTTGAGGCCGTAGCCCGTGCTGCGCAGTCGCGGCGGCGTGAGCGAGGCCACCAGGGAGTTCTCCGGCGGCTGCATGCCGAAGGCGAAGAAGCTGTACACCAGCGCCGCGGCCAACAGACCGACGCCGCTCGCCGCGCCCATGAGCAGCAGGCAGGGGATGGTGGCCAGGTGGAAGGCCAGGTAGACCCGGCGCAGGTCGTGGCGGTCGGCCAGGCGGCCGCCCACCAGCTGGCCCGCGGCGCCGGCCAGGTAGGCCAGCGACGTCAGGGCCGTGGCGGTGACCATGCCCGCGTTCTCCGGCGATACCAGGCCCAGGCCCGCCACCCAGTCGGCCGCGGCGGTGAAACGCAGCTCGAACCAGGTGGGCAGCACCACGGTCTGCCCGCGGTACACGATGCCGCCCAGCATCATGGCGCCGGCCAGGGCGGCGAAGGCGCGCACCACGTGGGGACGCGGAGGCCTCGCCCCGCCCGCCGCCGGCTCCTGCACCGGCGGCCGCGCCCCCGCGCCGCCGCGCCACGCCAGCAGCAGCGCCACGAGCGCCGGCACGGCCAGCACCGCGTACACGCCGCGCCAGCCCAGCAGGGCCGCCAGCAGGCCCGCGGTCACCGGCGCCGCGATCTCCCCCAGGCTGCCGTACACGCCGTTGATGCCCAGGGCCCAGCCCCGCCGCCGCATGTCGCGGCTGATCCAGGCCATGCCCGCCGGGTGGTAGATGGAGGCGAAGAGGCCCAGCCCCGCCAACGACCAGCGCAGCTGCTCGGGCGTGCCGGCGCGCGCGGCGGCCAGCAGGCTGGCGCCCATGCCGCCCAGGCAGACCAGCAGCATGATGCGCGGCTTGCCCACCGCGTCGGTGATCAGGCCCGAGGGCAGGGCGCCCAGGCCGAAGAGCAGGAACATGGGGAAGCCCAGGGCCACCGTCCGGTCGAAGGGCAGCCCGAACTCGCGGCCCAGGGCCGTGGCCAGCGCCGGGAACACCAGCAGGGTGCAGTGGACCAGGAAGTGGGCCGCGGCCGTGACCGCGAGCACGTCGCGTTCGTGGCGGGCCAGGGCGGCGTCGTTCAACGCGCGCCCTCGCCGCGGTCGGCGGTCCAGGGCACGTCCGGCACGCCCGCGGTGAAGTTGGCCCAGCGGGCGGCGGTGAAGAGCCAGTCACTGAGGCGGTTGATCCAGATCAGGACCGACGCAGGCACGGCGATGGTCTCCGCGGCCAGCACCAGGTCACGCTCCAGGCGGCGGCACACGGTGCGCGCCACGTGCAGGTGGGCGGCGCCGGCGGTGCCGCCGGGCAGGATGAAGGTGCGCAGGGGCGCCAGGTCCGCGTCCAGGCTGTCGATGGCCGCCTCCAGGACCTCGGGCGCCAGGCCGGGCGCGGCGGCGCCGGCGCGGGTCAGATCCTCGCAGCGGTCCGGGTCCGCCAGCAGGGCGCCCAGGTCGAAGAGGCGGCTCTGCAGCAGCAGCAGGTCATCGCGCAGGCGGCGGCCGCCGGCCTGGGCGGCGGCATCGCCGTCGCTCTGGACCAGGGCGCCGGCGGCCAGGCCCAGGTGGGCGTTGAGCTCGTCGGCGGTGCCATAGAGATCCACGCGGCGGTCGGACTTGCGCACGCGGGCGCCGCCGATCAGGCCGGTGTTGCCGTCGTCGCCGGTGCGGGTGTAGATGCGGACCATGGGTCACCTCCGTGGGACCAGAGTAGGGCAAGGCGGCGCGCGATGCACGCCCGGACTCAGCGCGCCAGGGTGAAGCGCGCCTCCGCCACGGCCGCGGCGCCCACGGCGCGCACGCGGTAGAGGCCCGACGGGAGGCGGCGGCCGTCGTCGGCGCGGCCGTCGAAGCTCCAGGCGCCGCGGCCGGCGGCGTCGGCCGTGGCCGCGGCGGTGCGCAGGCGACGGCCCCGCGCGTCCAGCACCTCCAGGCGCACGCGCGCGCCCGGCGCGGCGGTGAAGGCCACCGTGGCGCGGGGGTTGGCCGGGTTGGGGAACGGCGCGTCCAGGCGCAGGGCGGCCACGGGCGCGGCGGCGGGCGCGGCGGTCACGGCGTCGTCCCACGGCATCACGATCAGGAACGGCGGCCGGCCCGTGGGCACCGGCGCCGCGGTAAGCTCCGCTCCGGTCAGCGCATCGAACACGCGCACCCCCGACGCCGTCACGCCGCGGTCCGCCACGAAGAGCTGCGCGCCGCCGTCCCAGGCCACGTCCACCAGGTCGTAGCCGGGCGAGGTGAGCAGGGTCTGGGCGCCGCTCCCGTCGCGCGGATCGTAGCGCACCAGGCTGGTGCGGAAGGAGGCGTCGCTGACCAGGGCGTAGCCGATCTCCGGGCCCACCGTCACGAAGTCGATGAGGTCGCCGCCCAGCTGCGCCTCGGTCACCTGCAGGCCGCCGGTGGTGCGCGTGAGCAGGTCCACCGTCTCGATGCCGCCGTCCAGCGCGCCGTAGAGTCCGGCCGACCCCACGCGCACGCGGCGGCCGTCGCCCACGGGCTCCGGCATGGACGACGGGTTCACCGCGGCCAGCGTCACGCCCTGGACGCCGGGCAGGGAGCCGTCGGCGTCGATCCAGGCGCGCGCGGCCAGATCGAACAGCAGCACCTGCGAGAAGTCCGCCGGCCCCCACCAGGCGTTGCGGTCCAGGCGCTGGCAGAGCACGGCCAGCACGTCGCCCTGGCGCACGGCCCAGCCGGTCTCGGGCAGGCCGTCGGCGTCGGCGAAGGCGGCCGTGGAGTAGGTCTGCACCACGGAGCCGTCGGCCGGGTCCACCTCCAGCAGCAGGGGCTGGTCGTAGCAGGGCACCCACCCCGAGCCGTCGGCCGCGAACACGATGTCCTGCGGGTTGCGCCCCGCCCCCACCGAGGTCTGGAACACCGTGCTCCACCCCTGGGCCGGATCCAGCACCTGCAGGTTGGAGGCGCCGCGGTTGACCACCCAGTACAGGCCGTCGTGCCAGCGGGCCACGGCGTCGCTGTGGGTCACCGCCGCGTCGGGCTGCGCGGTCCAGGGAGCGGCGCGGTCCAGCACGGTGGCGCCGCCGGTGCTGCTGAAGTCGGTGGTGATGACCAGCAGCTCGTCCCAGGCGGAGGCCGTGAGCGGGAGGGCGAGCAGGAGCGGGAGCAGGATGCGGATCATGGTGCGGTCTCCTTCTAGCGGATCAGGGCGGTGGCGCGCAGGGAGCGGCCGGGCAACGGGTAGCCGTCCAGATCGCGGGCGGCCGTGTCGGTCAGGTTCAGGATCTCCAGGGTCAGGCGCAGCTCGCGGTCCTGCAGGAGGCGGGCGTGATCCCAGGCGCGGGTGAGCGCCAGCGAGGTCAGGGTGCGGGCGAGGACGCGGGCGCCGGGGCCGTTGTAGCGGTCGCGCCAGTGGCCGGCTTCGGCGAGGAGCCGTCCGCGCAGCGCCCAGCCGTCGCGGCGCACCACGCCGCCCACGGCCACGGTCCAACGCGGCTGGTGGGGCAGGTCCTTGCCGGCGTACACGGGATCGATGCCCACATCGCGGGCCTCCTGCTGGGTGAGGCTCAGCCAGCCCGAGGCGTGGGATCCCAGATCCGCCGCCAGCTCCAGCTCATGCCCGATGGTGCGCGTGCGGCCGATGTTGCTGGCCCGCGAGGTTGCCTGGCTGTTGGGGTACCACACGATGGCGTCCTGCACGTCGTTGCGGAACCAGGCCCAGCGCACGCGCAGGCCGCGGCCGTGCAGCCGCAGGGCCAGCTCGCGGCCGTCGAGCCGCTCGGGGGTGAGGCCACGATTGCCGGCCAGGCCACCGGGAATGCCGAAGAGCTCCGCCCACGTGGGCGCGCGGTGCTCGCGGAAGCGGCGGGCCTCCACGAACAGCACGCCGGGCCGCGCCTCCCAGACCAGCGCCGCGCTGGGGGCCCAGTCCTCGCGCACCCGCGGGTCCGCGGGCGCGGGCTCCACGGGGCCGGGCAGGGCGGTCTCGGCGGGGAAGTCGTCGCGCAGGCGACGCCAGCGCAGGCCGGGCCAGACGGTCAGGCGGGCGCCGGGCAGGTCCCAGCGCAGGTCGGCGCCGGCCTCCCAGGCGGTGCGTTCGCGGGCGGGCTGCTCCAGGCCGCGGGTGGTGCGGTCGTAGACCTGACGGCGGGCGCCGGCGGTCACCAGCCAGGCGGCGGTGCCCAGGCCGGCGGGCAGGGCGTGGTCCAGGGCGCCGAAGGCGCGCAGCAGGCCGTGGCGGCTGTCGCCCACGGTCTCGCCCGCGGGCCAGGCCACCTCGGCCAGGGGATCGTCCAGGTGGTCGCGGTCGTGGCGCCAGGCGGCCTCCAGGCCGTAGCGGCGGGCGGCGTCGGAGAGCTCCAGGTGCAGGTCGGCGCGGCCGGTGCTGGTGGTGGCGTGTGGGCTGGCGTGGTCGCCGGTGGGGCCGGGGCGGCCGGCGGCGCGGTCGTAGAGGCCGGCGGCCAGGCGCACGCGGGGGCCGTCCCAGGCGTTGCGGCGCAGCACCAGCGAGGCGCCGCCCTCGCGGAACCAGTCGTTGACGCGGTCGCCGACGGTGTCGTCGGCGGGGTTGTACGGGGTCCAGCGGTCGTCGGGGAACGGGTAGGCGTTGTCGGCGCGGCGGCCGTGGAGCAGGAGCAGGGCGTCCACGCCGGCGGCGCGGCCCTGGGTCACCAGCCGCGCGCCCGCCTCGCCCCAGCTGCCGGCGCTGAGCTGCAGCTCGCCGGCGCCGCGGCCGGGCTCGCGGCTGATCAGGTTCACGGCGCCCAGGCCGCCGCCCGCGCCCAACGACGCCGGCGCGGCGCCGCGGAACACCTCCGCCCGCGTGAAGCGGTCCAGGGGCAGGGTGGACAGGTCCAACTGGCCCGTCAGGGCGTCGCTCACCGGCACGCCGTCGATCAGCACCGTGACCTGCGTGGCCGTGCTGCCGCGCACCGACGGGAGGGCCGGCGCCCCCAGCCCGCCGTAGCGGCGGATCTGCAGGCCGGCCACCTCCTCCAGGAGCTCGGCCAGATCGGTGCGGGCGCCGTCGTCGTCCAGGTCCACCACGGTCACGGTGGCCGGGCCGCCCAGGTGGCGCTCCGGGCGCGGGGCGGTGACGGTGAGCGTGTCGATGAGCACGGGCGCCGGCGCCGCCGGAACCGCGGCTCGCGCGCCGGCGGCGGTCCAGAGGACCGCGACGAACACGAGCGTTCGTTTCCCGGGATGACGACGGATGCGTCCAGGGGACACGCCAGGGACCCTCCCGCGAAGGTGGTGGCAGCGGGACGGGATCGGTCTCCTGGCTCGCGGGTCAACCTCCTCCCGCGCCTTCCCGGCCGTTCAGGCCAGTGGCTCATTGCGGGATTCGTCGCCGCTCACAGTGGCGGGGCCGCGTCGGATTCGCACCGACTTCCGGGTGATCCTCGTCCTCGTGGGCTATGGGGGCGGGCGCCGGGGGGCGTCGGCCCATGTCCGGCCACCCTAGGCCCCGGGGTGGTCCCTGTCAAGGAGGCGGGCCCAGAGCACGCGGTGGTCGGCCTCGTCGTCGCTGGCCAGCAGGAGCGCCTCGGGGTCGTCGTCGGGCCAGGCGTCGCGGCTCTGGATCAGCGAACCCTCGCTGCGCGCCCAGTCGTCCTCGACATAGGGCCGGTAGCGGCACCAGAGGCCCTGGTGCCAGAGGAAGAAGCGCTCCACGCGCTCCAGGCCCTTCTCGTCGTCGCCGAAGTGCTCGCAGGCCAGCTCGAACCAGCGGCGCAGCACGCCCCAGCGCTCCGCCACGGTGGGGAGCCAGGGGGCGTCGTCCTTGATCTCGCGGAAGAGCCAGGGCTTGATGAGGCAGCCGCGGGCCAGCACCACGCCGGACACGGCGGTCTCGGCGCGGCGGCGGCGGTGGTCCCACACGGTCAGCACGTCGCCGTTGCCCAGCACCGGGATGGACACGCTGCGGGCGGCGGCGTCGATCTGCTCCCAGTCGGCGTCGCGGCGGTAGCGCTGCTCGCGGGTGCGGCCGTGGATGGACAGGGCGTCGGCCCCCTCCTCCGCCGCGATGCGCGCCGTCTCCAGGATGTTCACCTTGGACTCCGACCAGCCCAGACGCAGCTTCACCAGCAGGGGCAGCTCCGTGGCCGCGCGCGCCGCCCGCACCATGGCGGCCAGCTTGTTGGGACGCTGCAGGGCGGCGGATCCGATGCCCTTGCGCACCATCAGGTCGATGGGGCAGCCGAAGTTCAGGTCCAGATAGTCCGCCCCGAGCTGCTCCACGACGCGCGCGCCCTCGGCCATGACCTCCGGCTTGCTGCCGGCGATCTGGATGCCGAAGGGCGTCTCCGTGTCATGGCGCCGCAGCAGCGGCTGCTCGCGGCGGCTGCCCTTGATCAGCTTGTGGGCCAGGATCATCTCGCTGCATGTGAGGTCCGCGCCGTACTCCTTGCAGAGGCGGCGGTAAGGCAGGTTGCCGCCGGTGGCCATGGGGGCCATGGCCGTCACGTTCCGGAACATCGCCTGGGCCTGCTCGCGACTCATCGTCCTCGTCCCTCCACGTCGTCACCTCATGCACGACGCCCGGGACGCGGAACGTCCCGGGCGTGATCATCCTCCAGGGCGCGCCCGCTCAACCGTCGAGCATGGCCCCTTCCTCGTACTCGTGCCAGCCGGCGGGGTCCTTGATGTACTCGTAGGTGTTCTTGAGCAGGTCGTAGTGGGTCTGCTCCTCGGCGGCCAGATGGGTGAAGAGCTTCTTGGCCTCCTCCGACGTCATCTCCGCCGCGGCGTTGGCGTACATGTGGTAGCCCTTGCGCTCCACCTCCATGGCGCCTTCGAGGATCTGCAGATCCTCCTGCTTGTACTCGTAGGGGTCCTGCACCTCGGCCATGGCGACCTCGAAGATCTCCTTGGGCGCGCGGTGGTCGTCCTCGGTGTTGCCCAGGGGGGTGAGGTCGTGGGTGCGGATCAGGTCGTCGCGCAGCTCGATGAGGTGGGCGCGGTGGCCCTGCTCGTCCTTGGCCAGCGACAGGAAGATGGCCCGCTCCATGTCCGACGTGGTGGTCTCGGCCTTGGCCGAGAAGAAGCGGATGCCCTCCTCCTCGAAGGCGATGGCATCGTTCAGGATCTCGATGCAGCGGGTCACGTCGTTGCTCATGCTCGTCCTCCGGGGATCGGCCAGTCTTTGGGAATCCCAACTATGGTAATGCTTTGACAGGGGATTGCCAAACGATCGGGGTTGAAAAAGTCTGCGATGTCTGACATCTTCGCAACCGGACCGAGATCACGGAAGCAGGCACGGATCCCGACAAGGGAACTCTCATATTCCCTTGCACTTACGCAGGCGAGAGTGTCGAAGGAGGAGACATGGCGAAGCTGCAGAACCGACTGGCCACGCTCATCCCGGAGTGGCGCGAGGAGACCCGCGCCCTGGTGACCGAGCACGGGGCCAAGACGATCAGCGAGGTGAACGTCCAGCAGGCCTACGGCGGCATGCGCGGCGTGAAGGCGATGATCTGCGACACCTCCGAGGTTCCGCCCGACGTCGGCCTGCTGATCCGGGGCACGCCCATCGGCGAGCTGGCCGACAAGACGCCCGAGGACATCTTCTACCTGCTCTGCACCGGGGAGCTGCCCAACGCCCGCGACCGCAAGGCCCTGAGCGAGGAACTCGCCGCCCGCGCCAAGGTGCCCGCCTACGTGTGGAAGGTGCTGGAGGCCATGCCCTCCAACTCCCACCCCATGGCCATGCTGGACACGGCCATCCTGGCCATGGAGCGCGAGTCCAAGTTCCGCGCCGCCTACGACAAGGGCATGCCCAAGGAAGACTACTGGAAGCCCATGCTGGAGGACTCGCTGGACCTGCTGGCCATGATGCCCACCCTGGCCGCCGGCGTGTACCGCATGCGCTTCAAGAAGGGCCCGCGGATCGCCCCCAAGAAGGACCTGACCTGGTCCCAGAACTACGCCCGCATGCTGGGCATCAAGGACAAGAGCGGCGAGTTCGCGGACTGCATGCGCCTCTACCTGGTGCTGCACTGCGACCATGAGGGCGGCAACGTGTCCGCGCACACCTGCCACCTGGTGGGCTCGGCCCTGAGCGACGCCTACTACAGCGTCTCCGCCGGCCTCAACGGCCTGGCCGGCCCCCTGCACGGCCTGGCCAACCAGGAGTGCCTGAACTGGATCATCGAGCTCAACAAGCGGTTCAAGGGCAAGCCGTCCCAGGAGGACATCCGCAAGGTGGCCTGGGACACCCTGAACTCCGGCAAGGTCATCCCCGGCTACGGCCACGCCGTGCTGCGCGTGAGCGACCCCCGCTTCACGGAGTTCCGCGCCTTCGGCATGAAGCACTTCCCGGACGACCCCATCATGAAGACCGTGAACAACGTCTTCGAGGTGGTGCCCCAGGTGCTGATGGAGCAGGGCAAGGCCAAGAACCCCTGGCCCAACGTGGACGCGGGCTCCGGCGCGCTGCTCTACCACTACGGCCTGAAGGAGTTCAGCTACTACACGGTGCTGTTCTCGGTGAGCCGCGCCATGGGCATGCTGTCCCAGCTGATCGTGAACCGGGCTTTGGGGGCGCCGATCGAGCGGCCCAAGTCCGTGACCACCAAGTGGGTGAAGAAGCAGGTGGGCATGAAGTAAGTTGTGCCGCCGAAATTGTTCCTGAAGTCTCCAAAGGCGTCCACCCTCGGGTGGGCGTCTTCTTCAATAGGCGTACTTCAGGGTATGACGACGATTCCGACCAAGCCCCACCG
>DAOTGJ010000072.1:0-10475 GCA_035447065.1 Candidatus Krumholzibacteriia bacterium | reverse complement strand
CCAACGACCTGCACGGCCAGGCCGCCCAGATCAACGAGATCGTGGACGAGCTGGCCGCCATGGTCACCGGCCGTCACTGAGCGCGGATCCATCCGCAAAGCGGCGACGCCCCCTCCGTGCGCGGAGAGGGCGTCGCCGTTTCAGGTCCTTGCGTCGGCGGTCAGACCGCGGCGCCGGCGCGCAGCGTCTCGTACTGCTTGAGCAGGTCCGCGAGCAGCGGCGGGATCATGGCCATGCGCTCCGGCGTCTCCACGTAGGCCAGGCGCATCTGGGTGCGGCCCGGGTTGGGCGTCCCCGCCGGCACGCTGTAGAAGCCGGCCATGGGGGCGGTGAGCACGGTCAGCGCCCTGCCGTCCACCTGCACCTTCCCCTCCGACGCGCACCACATCACGAACTCCAGGGCGTCGAAGCCCTCGCCCACGCAGTTCTTCACGTCGATCACGGAGTAGAGCGCGGCGTCCGGACTGCTCACCACCACGCCCGGCAGCGCCGCGCGCATGGCCGACGTGAAGCTGAAGAGCATGCCCCGGTAGTACTCGCGCTGCTTCGCGTACCAGGCCTGGAGCACGGCATGGTCCTCGTGGGCCAGCGCGCCGTAGATGTACTGCCCGATCACGCTGGGGCACAGGCTGACGGTGTGCTCCGCGATGGCGCGGCGGTGGAACTCGGGGTTGTCCGTGACCAGGGCGCCGATGCGCAGCCCGCAGGCGTTCCACACCTTGCTGGAGGTCTCGATGCCGATGCGCCGCCCCTCGATGCCGGGCACCTCGGCGTCGCTCAGGGCCCAGACGCTGGTGACCGGCGCGTCCACGTAGTAGAGCTCGCGGTAGGCCTCGTCGCTGACCAGCCAGAGGTCGTGCTTCACGGCCAGCCGCGCCAGCTCCGCCATGGCCTCGCGGCGGTAGTACTGGCCCGTGGGGTTGTCGAAGGGGATCACCACGATGGCGCCGGGCCGGTGCTTCTCGATGACGCGCTCGATCTCCGCCGTGTCCGGCAGGCTGAACACGCCGTCGTCCCCCAGCGTGCGCCGGATGGAGCAGGTGGTCCGCCCCAGGCGCTGGCAGAGGGTCTTGTAGTTGGTGTAGGCGGCGTCGATGAGCAGCAGCGGCGCCTCGTCCGTGCCCGCCGCCCCGCACACCCCGGCGATGAGCAGCTCCATGGCCTGGCTGCCGCCGTCGGTGGTGTGGGCCTGGAGCCCGGAGACGTCGAACCCGCTGGACGCGATCACGTTCAGGAAGGCGTCGTTGCACTCCTTGGTCCCGCTCGTGGCCGAGTACTTGACCACCCCGTCCTTGAACGGCGACCCCGGCGCATCCAGGTTGTGCAGCCGCTCGATCATCGCCGGATACATCGGCAAGTTGATGTTCCCGATCGCGACGTTGATCGCCTCGGTCCCGTCATTCCGCTCATCGAACCGGATCTGCGCCATGCGGATCACCGACGGCTTTCGCGACTGGAACAACGCACTCATTTTCGGGCCCGGCATCTTCCACCTCCGTTTTTGATATCACCGGTCAAATCTGAACCAAAGCGGCGCGGTGCGCAAGGGGCAGGAGGAGGGGCGGGGGGTGTTCCAGGGCGTCGCGCAGGGGCGGAGGGCAAGGATGCCCGGAGCCCCGGAGCGCCGAGTCGTCCAGGGGCAGGAGGCCCCTGGACGACGCCCCTGGAACACCCCCCGCTCCTCCTCCTGCCCCTTCCGACGCCGTGCTTTGTTTCAGATTCGGCCGGTGTTATCTTGGCGGCGGAGGAATGACGTGCACGAGATGACGATTGCCGTGGGGTTGATCGAGCTGGCGGAGGAGCAGGCGAAGGCCGCCGGGGCCACGCGGATCAATACTCTGGATGTGGAGATCGGAGCGTTGGCGGGCGTGGAGATCGAGGCGCTCAGCTTCTGCTATGAGGCGGCGCGTCGCGGCACCATGTGCGACGTCGCCGAGCTGAACATCATCGCCCTGGAAGGGCGCGGGCGCTGCTCCGAATGCGGAGAGGAACGCGCCGCCGACTTCCATGTGGCGTTCTGCCCCGACTGCGGTCGCGGGCTGGAGATCCTGCAGGGGCGCGAGCTGCGGCTGCGCTCCCTCAACGTGGACTGAGGAGACCGACCATGTGCGACACCTGCGGCTGCAGCCAGCCCGCCGACGCGGTGACCTTCCGCAAGCCCGGCGACGACGGCCATCACCATCATCACCACCACGGCGACGGTCACCACCATCATCACGACCACGGGCACGGCCATCACCACCACCACGACCATGATCACGACCATCATCATGATCATGAGCACGGCCACGACCACGGCTCCCGCGTGGTCCAGGTGGAGCAGGACCTGCTGGCCCGCAACCAGGGGCTGGCCATGCGCAACCGCGGCTGGTTCGAGGCCAAGGGGATCCTGGCTCTGAACCTCGTGTCGTCGCCGGGATCGGGCAAGACGTCGCTGCTGGAGCGCACCATCGCCGACCTGCGCGGCGAGATCCCCATGAGCGTGGTGGAGGGCGACCAGCAGACCCTGAACGACGCCGACCGCATCGCGGCCACCGGCGCGCCGGTGCTGCAGGTGAACACGGGCCACGGCTGCCACCTGGACGCGGAGATGATCCGCCGCGCGACCAAGGAGCTGGAGCCGGCCGACGGCTCGGTGCTCATGATCGAGAACGTGGGCAACCTGGTCTGTCCCGCCCTCTTCGACCTGGGCGAGGCCGCCAAGGTGGTCATCATCTCGGTGACCGAAGGCCACGACAAGCCCGAGAAGTACCCCACCATGTTCGCCGCGGCGGACCTCTGCCTCATCAACAAGACGGACCTGCTGCCCTACGTGGATTTCGACGTGGACGCCTGCGAGGCCCACGCCCGCCGCGTGAACCCGCGCCTGGAGTTCGTGCGCGTCAGCGCGCGCACGGGCGAGGGCCTGGACGGCTGGTACGACTGGCTGCGCGCGCGCCGGGCCGCGGTGGGCGCGGAGTAGCCGCGTGGCGCGGCGGCGCCGCCTGCGGGTGGAGGGCACGGTGCAGGGCGTGGGGTTCCGGCCCTTCGTCTTCACGCTGGCCCGGGACCTGGGCCTGACCGGCTGGGTGAGCAACACCAGCGCGGGCGTGATCATCGAGGCGGAAGGAACGGCGGCGGCGCTGGACGAGCTCCAGCGCCGTCTGCGCGACGACGCCCCGCCCCTGGCCGAGGTCGCCGCCGTGACCGCCGCGGAGCAGGAGCCCGCCGGCGACGCCGCCTTCGTCATCCGCTTCAGCGAGGACACCCCCGGCACCGACACTGCCCTGCCCCCCGACGTGGCCGTGTGCGCCGACTGCCGCCGCGAGATCCGCGACCCCGCGGACCGCCGCCACGGCTACCCCTTCACCAACTGCACCAACTGCGGCCCACGCTGGACCATCATCGACCGCATCCCCTACGACCGCCCCTTCACCTCCATGGCCGGGTTCCCCATGTGCCCGGCCTGCCGCGCCGAGTACGACGACCCGGCCGACCGCCGCTTCCACGCCCAGCCCAACGCCTGCCCGGACTGCGGGCCGCGGCTGACGCTGCACGGCGAGGGCTTGGACGCGGCCGCCGATCCGCTCGCGGAGACCGCGCGCCTGCTGGCCGCCGGCCGCATCGCGGCGATCAAGGGCCTGGGCGGCTTCCACCTGGCCGTGCGCGCGGACGACGAGGCCGCCGTCCGGCGCCTGCGCGAGCGCAAGGGCCGCGAGGCCAAGCCGCTGGCGCTCATGGCGCGGGACCTGGAGGCCGTCGGCGCCCTGGCGGAGATCACCCCGGCCGAGCGCGCCGCCCTGACCTCCCCCGCCGCCCCCATCGTGCTGCTGGTCCGCCGCCCCGACGCCCCGATCGCCCCCTCCGTGGCCCCGGACCGCCGCCGCCTGGGCGTGATGCTGGCCTACACGCCGCTGCACCTGCTGCTGCTGGACAGCCTGACTGAACTGCGCGTGCCCGCCCTTGTGATGACCAGCGGCAACGTGAGCGACGAGCCCATCTGCCTGGACGACGCCGAGGCCCGCGCCCGCCTGGCCGGCATCGCCGACGCCTGGCTGGGGCACGACCGCCCCATCCGCCGCCGCGCGGACGACTCCGTGCTCCTGGCCCGCGACGACGGCCCCCTCCTGCTGCGACGCAGCCGCGGCTTCGCCCCCCGCCCGGTGGCCGTGGCGGACGACGGCCCGACGGTGCTGGCCGCCGGCGCCGAGCTCAAGACCACCGTGGCCCTGCTCCACCGCCGCCGCTGCGTGCTCTCGCCCCACGTGGGCGACGTGGAGAACCTGGCCACCCACGACTTCTTCCGCGAGACCGCCGCCGGCCTCAGCGCCCTGTTCGAGGCGGAGCCGCAGGCCCTGGCCTGCGACCGCCACCCCGGCTACCTCACCAGCCAGTGGGCCCGCGCCCAGGCCGCCCGCCGCGGCCTGCCCCTGATCGAGGTGCAGCACCACCACGCCCATCTGGCCGCCGTCCTCGCGGAGCACGCGGAGCCGGGCCCGGCCGTGGGCCTGATCCTGGACGGCACCGGCTACGGCGACGACGGCACCATCTGGGGCGGCGAGATCCTCAGCGGCGACGCCCGCGCCTTCACCCGCGACGGCCACCTGGAGCCCTTCCCGCTCCCCGGCGGCGACGCCGCGGTCCGCGCTCCCTGGCGTACGGCCGTGAGCCTGCTGCGCCTGGCCTTCGGCGACGCCCTGCCGCCGCTGCCCTGGCTCGCGGACCGCCCCGCGGCCCCGGTCCTGGAGCAGCTCGCCCGCAACGTGAACTGTCCGCTCACCAGCAGCGCCGGCCGCCTCTTCGACGGCGTGGCCGCCCTGACCGGCCGCTGGGGCGAGGCCCGCTACGAGGCCCAGGCCGCCGTGGAGCTCACCGACGCCGCCACGGCCGCCGCCGCCCGCGCCGCCGCCCCCTGGCCCCTGGCCCTCGCAAGCCGCGACGGCCGCCTGCTCCTGCGCCCCGCCGCCCTGGTCCGCGCCGCCGCGGCCGACGTGCTGGCCGGCGTGTCCATCGCGGACTTCAGCGCCCGCTTCCACCGCACCCTGGCCGACGCCCTGACCGCCGCCGCCGCCGCCACGGCCGTCCGCCGCGGCCTGGCCACCGTGGTCCTGGCCGGCGGCACCTTCCAGAACGAGGTGCTGCTGGAGCTGGTGGTCGACGGCCTGACGGCCCGCGGCCTGCGCCCCCTGCGCCCGATAGGCCTGTCGCCCAACGACTCCGCCCTGGCCCTGGGCCAGGCCGTGGTGGCGCGCGCGGCCTTGGCCTGATCCGCCGCCTGGGCTATGTTCCCGGATCGAGGAGGTCCCCGATCGTGAAGTTCCTGGACGAATACCGCGACCCCGCCCTGGCCCGCGGCCTGCTGGACGCCATCGCCCGCACGGTGACGCGGCCGTGGACCATCATGGAGATCTGCGGCGGCCAGACCCACAGCATCATGCGCCACGGCCTGGACCAGCTCCTGCCCCCGGAGATCACCCTGGTGCACGGGCCCGGCTGCCCGGTCTGCGTGACGCCCCTGGAGACCCTGGACCGCGCCATGGCCGTGGCCGCGCGCGAGGGCGTGATCTTCACCAGCTTCGGCGACATGCTGCGCGTGCCCGGCTCGGACGACGACCTCTTCCGCGTCAAGAGCCGCGGCGGCGACGTGCGCATGGTCTACTCCCCGTTGGAGAGCCTGAAGCTGGCCCAGGCCCACCCGGACCGCGAGGTGGTGTTCCTGGCCGTGGGCTTCGAGACCACCGCGCCGGGCAACGCCATGGCCCTGCGCCAGGCCGTGGACCTGGGGCTGACCAACTACAGCCAGATCGTCAGCCACGTGCTGGTGCCGCCGGCCATGGAGGCCATCCTGGGCTCGCCGGTCAACCGCGTGCAGGGCTTCCTGGCCGCGGGGCACGTGTGCACCATCATGGGGTGGGAGGAGTACGAGCCAATCGCGGAGAAGTACAAGGTGCCCATCGTGCCCACGGGGTTCGAACCCGTGGACATCCTGCAGGGGATCCTGCGCACGGTGGAGATGCTGGAGCAGGGCGTCGTGGGCGTGGACAACCGCTACCAGCGCGCCGTGGAGCGCGGCGGCAACCCGGCCGCGCGCGCCGTGGTGGACTCCGTGTACGAGGTGTGCGACAAGCCCTGGCGCGGCATCGGCGTGATCCCGGGCAGCGGCCTGCGCATCCGCCCGGAGCTGGCCGCCTATGACGCGGAGAAAAAGTTCCGGGTCACGGACCTGAACCCCACGGAGCCCGAGGTCTGCATCGCCGGCGAGATCCTGCAGGGTCTGAAGAAGCCGCCCGAGTGCCCGGCCTTCGGCACCGAATGCACGCCGCTGACGCCCCTGGGCGCCACCATGGTGTCCAGCGAGGGCGCCTGCGCCGCCTATCACCGTTACCAGAGGGCCCGATCGTGAGCGACCGTCCGGACTTCGAGAAGATGAACTGCCCGCTGCCGCTGACCCTGCACACCACCGTGCAGCTCGCCCACGGCGCCGGCGGCCGGCTGAGCGACGAGCTCATCGACCGCCTCATCCGCCCCCGCTTCGCCAACCCGGAGCTGGACCGGCAGGAGGACCAGGCGGTGCTGGAGGTGCCGGCGGGACGGCTGTCGTTCAGCACGGACACCTTCGTGGTGTCGCCCCTGGAGTTCCCCGGCGGCGACATCGGCGACCTGGCCGTGAACGGCACCGTGAACGACGTGGCCATGGCCGGCGCCGCGCCCATGGCCCTGAGCGTGGGGCTGGTGCTGGAGGAGGGCCTGGAGATCGCGGTGCTGGAGCGCATCCTGGACTCCATGGCCAAGGCCGCGCGCGAGGCCGGCGTGAAGCTGGTCACCGGCGACACCAAGGTGGTGGACAAGGGTTCGTGCGACCGCATGTTCATCAACACGTCGGGCGTGGGCATGGTGCGCCCGGGCGTGGCGCTGGGCGCGGACCGCATCCGGCCGGGCGACGCGCTGCTGCTGTCCGGCACCGTGGCCGACCACGGCATGGCCGTGATGACCGTGCGCGAGGGGCTGAGCTTCCACGCGGGCGTGCGCAGCGACACCTGCGCCCTGAACGGCCTGGTGGGCGATCTGCTGGACGCCGCCCCCGGCCTGCGCGCCCTGCGCGACCCCACCCGCGGCGGCGTGGCGACCACGCTGAACGAGTTCGCGCGAGCGGCGGGCGTGGGCATCCGCATCCGCGAGGACGCCGTGCCCGTGCGCACGGATGTGCGCGCCGCCTGCGAGCTGCTGGGCATCGATCCGCTCTACGTGGCCAACGAGGGCAAGCTCATCGCCGCGGTGCCGGCCGATCAGGCGGACGCCGCCCTGGCCGCCGCCCGCGCGCATCCGCGCGGACGGGACGCCGTGATCCTGGGCGAGGCCGTGGCCGACCACCCCGGCACCGTGAGCGTGGTGACGCCCCTGGGGGCCGAGCGCATCCTGCCCATGCCGGTGGGCGAGCAGCTGCCGCGGATCTGCTAGTTGAACGGGTTCGGGTACGGGTGCCGGAGCGCGAAGTCCGGCATCGGGTCGCCCGGAAGACGCGGCGTCGGGATCGGAGCCCGGACCGCCTCGCCCGTCCCCGCGGCCTCGACCGCCCGCGCCTGAGGATCCCAGACCAGCTCCAGCACGTTGGCCCCGTCGCCGTACGGCAGCCGCGCACGCGGCATCCACAGGCCGCCGTCCCGGTCGCCGATCACCACGTCCACGGCGTTCAGCACCGTGAAGGCGCCGAGCAGCTCCCCGTCGTCGTCGACCATGGGGAGCTCCCCCAGCTCCGCCAGCCCCGGGAAGCGGCGGGGATCGTCCAGGGTCAGCGTGCCGTCGGCGCCGGTGACGCCCACGCCGATCTGGTCCACGTCGTAGAGGAAGGCGTACATGTCCGTGGTGTCGGCGAAGATGACCGCGCCGTCCTGGCGGGCCGTCATGCGGACCTCGAAGTAGCCGGGCGGGACCGGCGCGCCCAGATCCCCGTGGCCGTCCCAGATCAGCATGTGCTCGCCGGCGACGTGGGTCTCCCCCACCGTGAGGTTCCGTACGTGGTCGCCCCGCACGTCCACCACCTCCAGGTCCACCTCGCAGGCCAGGGGCAGCACGAACTCGATCCGCGTGGCGGACTTGGCCCCCGGCCCGGGCTGCAGCGCCTCCGGCAGCGGATCGATGGCGTTCTCCAGGGCCACCTCAAGCCCCGGCACCGGCCGGCCGTCCACGTCCACCACGCGGATCGTCACGGAGAACGGCGCCGGTGCGGCGGGGTCGTCGCCGCAGGCGGACCAGAGCAGCAGGGCGAGCGGGAGGAGCAGGGTGAGGCTTCGCTTCATCGCGGATCCTTTCACGGCGACGCCCCCGGGGACGGTCGTCGCCGGGGCCCCTTGTCCGGGGGCGAGATCCTGAGGTATCGTTGCAGGAGTGTACCAGACCGGGGAGGCCGATCCATGCTCCGAATTCCCATCGCCGCCGCCATCCTCCTGCTCGCCGGCGCCGCCGCCGCGCGTCCCCCCGCCATCCAGGTCTCCTACCCGTCCACCTACGACGCGGAGGAGCTCTCCATCGCCATCGATCCCACGGATCCCGACGTGCTGGTGGCCGGCGGCAACATCGCCTACCGCTTCCGCAGCACGGACGGCGGACTGACCTGGAGCCAGGCCACGCTGAGCTCCACGCTGGGCGTGTGGGGCGATCCGCTGGTGGCGTTCTCGCCGGACGGGCGCTGCCACTTCGCGCATCTGAGCAACCCGGCCGGCGGCTCGTGGCTGGACCGCATCGTGGTGCAGACGTCGCTGGACGGCGGCGCCACCTGGGACGACGGCGTGGGCGTGGGCCTGAACCCGCCCCGCGACCAGGACAAGGAGGACCTGACGGCCGACGACACGGACTCCCCCTGGCGCGGCAACCTCTACCTGGCCTGGACGGAGTTCGACGTCTACGGCAGCAGCGCACCGCAGGACAGCTCCCGCCTGCGCTTCGCCGTGAGCTCCGACCACGGCGCCACCTGGACCGTGCAGACCATCGGCGACGCGGGCGGCGACTGCGTGGACGACGACGCCACCGTGGAGGGCGCCAGCATCGCCGTGGGCCCCCAGGGCGAGGTGTACGTGGCGTGGAGCAGCCACGGCTCCATCGTGATGGACCGCTCGCTGGACGGCGGCCTGACCTTCGGCGCGGACACGGTGATCTGCGATCAGCCCGGCGGCTGGGCCTTCGACGTGCCGGGCATCTACCGCGCCAACGGCTTCGGCACCCTGAGCTGCGACCGCAGCGGCTCGCCGCACCGCGGACGCCTGTCCCTGGTCTTCTCCGACCAGCGCGCCGGAACGGACGACACCGACGTGCTGATCTGCACCAGCGACGACGGCGGCCAGTCCTGGACCGCGCCGCGCCCCGTGCACGCCGTGGGCGCGCCGTCGCACCAGTTCTTCCCGGCCGCCGCCCTGGACCCGCTCACCGGCGACCTGCACGTGGTCTACTACGACCGCGCCGCCACCGCCGGCAACGCCACCGACGTGGTCACGTCCACCAGCCGCGACGGCGGCGCCACGTTCTCCCACGTCACGGTCAGCGACGCGTCCTTCACGCCCAACGGCAACGTGTTCTTCGGGGACTACATCGGAATCGACGCCCGCGGCGGGCGCGTCCATCCGCTCTGGATGAGCATGGACCTGAGCGGCGTTCTGCGCGTGCACACCGCCGCGCTGGACTTCGCCACCGGGGTGGAGCCGGCGGTCCGCCGCGCCATGCTGCTGCAGGGGCCGGCGGTGTCCGCGTCGGGCCGCGCGCGGCTGAGCTTCCGCACCTTCGCGGACGGTCCGGTCAGCCTGGAGATCTTCGATGTGCGGGGGGCGCGCGTGCGCACGCTGGTGCGGGAGGACCGCGCGGCGGGAGCCTACACGGAGGAATGGGACGGACGCGACGCCGCGGGACGCGCCGCGGGCGCGGGCATGTACCTGGCGGTGGTGCGCGCCGGCGCGGAGCAGGCGGTGCGCAAGGTGATCCTCAGCCGCTAGGATTGCGGGGACGGCGACCCCGGCCGCTCGGCCTGGCAGTTCCAGCACACTTCGTAGCTCGCCTCGTTCTCCTCGCGGCACGCGGGGCACAGCCAGAGGGCGCCGTCCGGCGCGGAGGACTCGTCCAGCACCTCGCGCGCCTGCGCCTCCTGCTCGCGCGGCACGATCAGCTTCACGCCCAGGGTGTAGGCCAGGTGGGGGCGCATGCCGCCGCAGTCGTCGCTGGTGACGATGGCCGGGATCCCGGCCGCCTCCAGCCGCGTGCGGTCCATCTCCGCCTCCACCTCGGTGCCGAAGGTCTTCACGACGACCTGGTTGTCGAACATGGGGGTTCCTCCCGGTGCGGGCCTGACGTCGGACGCTCCAGGGTCATGGTAGGCGCGCGGCCCTACTCCGGCCAGTGGAATCGCGCGCGCAGGGCCTCGCGAGCGCGCACGGCGTCGGCGGCGCGGAGCAGCAGCGAGATGCTGTTGACGGAGCTGCCCAGGGCGATCACGTCCACGTCGGCGCCGCCCA
>DAOTGJ010000071.1:5754-10624 GCA_035447065.1 Candidatus Krumholzibacteriia bacterium | reverse complement strand
CGCACCGCACGTTGAGACGCGCAGACCCCCAACCTCACGGAGGATGCGATCATGAAGAAGACGATCCTGACCCTGACGATCCTGGCCCTCGCCCTGACCTTCGCCAACGACCTCCAGGCCCGCGGACGCGGCGCCTGCGACCAGCAGGGCAAGGGCCGCAACGGCGCCTGCCTGACCCTCCCCGCCGCCGGCGACCTGAGCGACGCCGAGGCCGCATCGCTGCGCGCCATGCGTCTGGAGGAGAAGCTGGCCCGCGACGTATATCTGACCCTGGGCCAGACCTGGGACGAGCCCGCGTTCACCAACATCCCCAACGCCGAGGGCCGCCACATGAGCCGCGTGGCCATGCTGCTGGAGCGCTACGGCCTGGAGGATCCGGTGACGGACGATGCGGTGGGCGCGTTCCCCGACCCCGCCGTGCAGGCCCTCTACGACGAGATGACCGCCCGCGGCAAGACCTCCCGCGTGGCCGCCCTGCAGGTGGGCGCCGAGATCGAGGACCTGGACATCCATGACCTGCAGCTGGCCCTGGACGGTCCGGTGGACAACGCCGACATCGTGATGGTCTACGAGAACCTGCAGCGCGGCTCGCGCAACCACCTGCGCGCGTTCGCGGGTCGGCTGAAGGCCCTGGACGCCGGCTACGAGGCCAAGCACCTCTCCGCCGACGCGGTGGCGCAGATCGTGGCCTCGCCCCACGAGCGTGGCGGCAACGCCCAGGCCAACGCTCAGGGGCAGGGTCGCGGTAAGGGCCGCGGCAAGGGTCAGGGCCGCATGCAGGACGGCTGCGCCAAGCAGGCCGGCTGCCAGAAGCAGGGTTGTGGCCAGCGTCAGGGCTGCGGCGCGCGCTGCCAGGGCTGATTCCCACCGGCCCGCTGTCCCTCCAGGCGCACCCAAGTGTTCCTGGAGGGACAGAACCCCGCCTCCAGCACCGACCGGCGCACTAGGATCTCCGCTCCAACCCCCACTCCCACAACGAGATGACCCGGACCCGGCGCCGCGGTCCACGCTTTGCATTTCCTCCGCTCGGACAGCAACCCACCTCCAACGCGGAGTTCGATATCATGAAGCGCAAGCACTCGATCCTGCTCATCCTCCTGGCGCTCTTCGCGCTGCTCGTCGGTTGCAGCGACGACACCGTGACGCCCCAGGGCACCACCGACACCGTGACCGCCGACAAGGACGCCGCCGAGGCCGTGGCCGCGGACGTGGGCGCCGACGACGGCGGCCTCACCGACCAGCTCGAGGACCTGGCCATCAGCATCGACGGGCTGGGCTCCGCCAAGGCCGTGAACGCCATGGTGCCCGCCAACGGCTTCGCCTCCCGCACCTACGACGAGCTCACCGGCGTCTGGACCATCGTGATCGACCGCGAGCGCGGCCTGCCCGAGGGCGTGCCCTACGCCAGCATCGAGCGCACCTACACCATGCAGTTCCTCAACGACCTGGGCGAGCCCATGCAGTACTGCGTGGTGGACGGCGACACGGCCAGCTCCATGGAGTTCGTGATCGTCAGCGGCGCCGGCCTGCACCGCACCCGTCGTCTGGAGCAGCACCTGGACGCGCTGAGCGGCGGCTTCACCGTGACCGGCCTGAACCAGGATCTGGTGACCGTGAACGGCAGCTACCACCGCGAGGCCGGCAACAGCCTGGAGACCCCGGTCTTCGCCCGCACCCTCGACGGCGTGCTGGACATGGACGTCATCGACGTGGTCATGCCCCGCGGCCCCCGCCAGAACTTCTCCGCGGCCGTGTCCGGCACGCTCGAGGGCACCTTCACGGCCGACATCACCATCACCCGCGGCGACGACTACACCGAGCAGCACATCGAGCGCGAGTTCTCCATCGTGCTGGGCGACGGCGAGGCCACCATGGCCATGAATGGCAGCGTCTACCGCATGAACCTGAACCTGGGCGAGCTCAACGACTGATCGCCCCCACAGTCCCCGACGCAGGACCGGGCGGACCTGCGACGAACGAACCGGTCGGGAATGCTCCCGGCCGGTTCGTGTTATTGGACGCCTCCCCTGCGATCTGCTAGGATGCCCGCTCGCCGCCGCAAGCCCTCCATCGACAGGACCCCCATGCGCCGCCTCGCCGCCCCCTTGCTGCTCGCCCTGCTCTGCGCCTGCCAGCGCTCCGCCCCCGCGCCGGAGACGCCGCCGCCGCACGGCACGTTCACCATGGAGTCCCAGGAGATCGGCGAGACGCGCGTGATCAACGTGTACACGCCGCCCGGCTACGCCGAGGACACGGACGCGCGCTATCCGGTGCTCTACATGCCGGACGGGGGCGTGGGCGAGGACTTCCCGCACATCGCCAACACCCTGGACGCGGGGATCCGCGCCGGGGAGATCACGCCGCTGGTGCTGGTGGGGATCGAGAACACGGAGCGGCGGCGGGACATGACCGGGCCCACGCAGGTGGAGAAGGACAGGGAGGTGGCGCCGGTCACGGGCGGGTCGGCGGCGTTCCGCGCCTTCATCGCGCGCGAGCTCATGCCGCGCATCCGCGCCGACTACCGCGTGACGGCCGACGAGGGGATCATCGGCGAGTCGGCGGCGGGCCTGTTCATCATGGAGACGTTCTTCCTGGAGCCGCAGCTCTTCGATCGCGTGATCGCCATCAGCCCCGCCTTGTGGTGGAACGATCACGAGCTGGTGCGGCGGGCGGAGGAGCGGTTCGCGGCGGGCGGGTTTGAAGGCGTGCGGCTGGTGCTGACCTCCGCCGACGAGACGGACATCGCCCCCTACACCGCCGAGCTGGGCGAGGTGCTGGAGCGCGCCGCGCCCCCGGGGCTGCGCTGGAGCTTCACGCCGCGCACGGACCTGAAGCACGCCACCATCTACCGGGCGGTGGCGCCGGGGATCCTGCGGGACGTGTACGGGCCCAGCAAACCTTGATCAGGAGGACCTCGTGTTCATTCCCGACGGATTCGCCCGCATCGCGCCCTACCTCGTGGTGGAGGGCGCCGAGGATTTCATCCGCTTTCTCGTGGCCGGCCTTGGCGGTGTGGAGACCCAACGCACCGTGGGCGACGCCGGCATCATCCGCAACGCGATCATTCGCTTCGGCGAAGCGAGCGTGATGGTGGCCGAGGCCCTACCCGACTTCCCGCCCACGCTCGCACACATCTACTTCTTCGTGGAGGATGCCGACGCCGCGGTCGCCCTCGCCGTGGCGCACGGCGCCGAGCTGATCCTGCCGGTGGACGACCGTCCTTACGGCGACCGCCAGGGCGGTGTGCGCGACCGGCACGGCAACACTTGGTGGATCTCGCAGCGGTTGGTGGACGGGCCGTACGAGGATTGAGAACGCCCCCGCCGGTCTCTGCCGACGGGGGCGCATCATCGCGACCTGATGGCTCTCAGGCCTGCGCCTGCTTCGCCGCCAGCTCGTCGCGGTAGTAGATCCGCACGAAGCGCTCCTGGGCCTCGAAGTTCCAGTGCACGTCCCGCAGCACTTCCGCCGCACCCACGGCGTCGCCCTGCTCCAGGCGGCCGATGATGTCGGCGTGCTCCTTGGTGGCGGCGGCCTCCCACTCCAGCAGCAGGTCCTTCTTCTTGGGGAAGTCGTACAGGCGCTGCTTCATGACCATGAGCAGGTGGCGCAGCTCGGCGTTGGCCGTGAGGTCCAGGTAGGCGTCGCGCAGGGCCACCTTGGCGGCGTGGAAGCGCTCGAAATCGCCGCTCTTGATGGACGCGTCCATGGTGTCGGTCAGCCGGCGCATGGGGGCGGTGCGGTCCGCGGTGATCCGGGCGCTCTCGGTCAGCAGGATGCTGGACTCCAGGGCGCCGATCATCTGGAACAGGTTGCGGATGTCCGTCTCCGTCAGGGTGCGCACCACCACGCCGCTGCGGGGCTTGATGGTCAGGAAGCCCTCGGTCTCCAGGCGCAGCACGGCCTCGCGCAGGGGGGTGCGGCTCACGCCCAGCCGGGCGGCCACGGCGTTGAGGTCGATGGTGTCGCCGGGCTTCATCTCGGCCTGGTCCAGGGCCTCGCGCAGGACGTCGTAGACCTGCTCCCGCAGGCTGGGCCGATGGATAGGCTGCAGGGCGCTGGCGGTGGGCATGAAGGGCTCCTCCCCGTGGGTTCCGGTGGAATCAGGTGTCAGATATATGAGTTGCAAAGGCCCGGCGCAAGCCGGGTCCGGAGATTCATCGGATTTTCTATCTTCTTGCAGGAAAAGAAGCTGGCCCAGGACGCCCCCCGCTCCCGCGGGACAGATTGTCCGCGACGACCCATTCTGATATATCAGACGGGGATCTCACGTGAGATCCCCGTAACGTGTTGCTATGATGAGTCTTCGCGGCCAGCCCCCTGCAACAGGCCACCGCAGGAAAGAACCGCCTGATTACCGGTAGCGGGCCTTCAGCTCGCCCCAGCTCACCGCTTCATTGGCCACGCCGCCGCAGTTGAGGCCCACGATCTCCAGGTTGTCCAGGGCCACGGTGTACGTGTCGACCAGCCCGAAGCCGGTGCTGATGTCCTTGAGCCCGTCCCCGCCGCCCTGCACGGGTCCCAAATCCTGGCCGGACGGGTCCGGCACGCCGTTCACGCTCACGTCCATCAGACCGTCGGCGATGTCCAGACGCACTTCGATGCTCACCACGGTCCCCGGCGCGTAGGTGGCGTCCAGGACGTGGTTGGATCCGTTGGCCGTCATCTGGCCGCCGGACCGGAATTCCACGGACCCCATGGTCTTGGAGTTGGGCGAGTGGAAGGCGATGTAGAAGAAGCCGGCGTACCGGTCCAGCACCTGATCCCAGCGGATGATGTAGGTCAGGCAGTCCCGCACGTCGGGATCGGTCAGGAACCGGGCGTACAGCGACCCCACGGCCTGGCGGCTGATCACCAGGGGCTGCTGGTC
>DAOTGJ010000071.1:2812-5654 GCA_035447065.1 Candidatus Krumholzibacteriia bacterium | reverse complement strand
CCGTCGCAGAGCTCCAGGCAGCGGTCCCAGGCGGTCTGGCAGGCGGCGTCCTCCCCCATCTCCAGGCGGGCCATGCCCAGGTAGAAGGCGGCGTCGGCATCGTCCGGGAATGCGGCGGCGGTCAGGCCGAAGAGCTTCTCGGCCCGGGGCAGGTCCTTGACCTCGCGGCGCAGGTGGTTGGCGCAGACCAGCAGGTCGTAGGAGCGGTCGGTGCGGGCGGCGAGCTCGGCGGTGAGGGTGGGCAGGGCGGCGTCGATCTCCTCCAGGCTCATGCCCTGCAGCCGCGCCGCCACCTCCTCCGGCCTGAGGCCTTGCTCCAGGCTCGCGCGGAAGGTGGCCAGGCTGCTCACGTCCTCGTCGCCGCGGGCCTCGCAGCTGCTGGTGTTGACCAGCCACTCCACGCCGGACAGGTGCTCGGCCATGAAGTCGCGCAGGGAGGTCTTCCGCGTGTTGACCACGCCGTGGTAGGTGAGCGGCTTGGTGTAGAGGCAGCCGCTGACCAGCATCTTCTGCCGCGGGAACTCGATGACCGTGTACTGGTCCGTGGGCACCGGGTAGTCGTCCTTCTCGATGACGTGCAGGACCATGGAGTTCAGCCCGTCGCCGATGGTCAGGCCCTCCGTGGCCCGCAGCACCGCGCGCTCGAAACGCTCCGGGTTGGCCGAACGGCCGCGCACCACGTCGATGTTGTCCGGCGCCGTCACCAGGGTCACGTCCCGCGCCAGCCACGGATCGATGGCCGCCAAGGAGTGGCCGTGATGATGGGTGTGCAGCAGGAAGCGCACGGACTTGTCCGGAAAGGCCACGGCCAGGGAGTCCAGCATGGCGCGGGCGGCGGCCTCGTCGCCGGGCGACTCGATCACCGCCAGGAACGAGCCGAACTCCGCCACCACGCTCTTGCTGTGCTCCTTGGCGTGGGTGTAGGTCCAGAGGTGGTCGGCGATGGGCTTGAGGGGGGCGGGCGCGTCGGCGGCGCGCACGTTCGGCGCGAACAGCAGCGCCGCAGCCGCCGCGAGCAGGAACCTGGGGATCATGGGGGCCTCCTGTCAGGGGTCAGGGGTACGACGGGGGCTTCTGCTACCCGGCGCGGGCCGTCGAGGTTCCGCGTTCAACGACGACGGCCCGCCCCCCAGGGGACGGGCCGTCGCCGTCATGCCGCCGAGCTGGTCGCCGCTAGCGCATGAGCACCATGGACCGCGAGAGGATCTCGGCGTCGGTCCGCAGGCGGTAGAGGTACGTGCCACTGGAGACGCCGCGGCCCTCGCCGTCGCGGCCGTCCCAGGTCACGGTGTGAGCGGACGCATCCAGGCGGCCGTTCACCAGACGGCGCACCAGATGGCCGCGCATGTCGAACACGTCCAGGGTCACCCGGCCCGGGGTCTCCAGCGTGAAGGCGATCTCCGTGCTGGGGTTGAACGGGTTGGGGTAGTTCTGGGACAGGCTCAGCAGCATGGTGGCCGGCGTCTCGAACTCCGGGTCCTCCGTGGCCGTCACCGAGATGGCCTCCCACAGGCCCGAGTCCACCACGCGCTGGAAGAGGATGGCGTGGCCGGCGTCGTTCAGGTGGATGCCGTCGCCGGAATCCAGGGCCGGATCGATGGTGCCGTCGGCCAGGGCCACGCCGTACCAGAAGTCGATGGCGTGGTCGCCGTAGAGGGCCAGCGTGGTGTCGGCCATGGTGTGCTGCAGGATGCGGTACGGCTCGGTCAGGTTGCGGGGCTGCGTGGTGCTGATCCAGATGGGCACGCCCGCGGCGTCGGCCAGGCCGGTGATCACGTCGTAGTTGGCCAGCTGCTCCTCCAGCGAGTAGCCGGAGGTCACGTCGTTGCTGGGCAGGTTCACGATGATGGCCCAGGGATGGTAGGCCAGCGCGCGGGTGATGTTGTGCTCCACGCTGGGCGACGGCCGGCCGGCCGGGGGCGTGAAGCCGTCGGGCATGAGGTGGTAGGTGGTGTAGCCGCCCACGGCCAGGTTGACCACCTGGGTGACCGCGTACTGGTCCTGCACGAAGTTGCGGTAGCGGCCCACCCAGGAGCTGTCCGGGTGGCTGGCGCCGGTGCCCGCGGCGGTGCTGGAGCCCAGCACCACGATCAGGGGCACGTCCTCGCCCGTCACGACCTCCACGCCGGTCATGCGCACGTCGTCCATGAACCACTGGTGGGCCACGCCGTCGGCGTCCTGCTGACCGAAGAAGATGGTCTTGATGCGGGTCATGTCCGTGGTGCCGGCGTCGTCGATGAAGACCTGCAGGGGCAGCGCGATGCGGTGCCACACGCCCGCGGGCACGTCGCCGGTCAGACCGCTGAGAGCCTGCTTGGGCGAGCGCACGTTGGACAGGTCCTCCAGGTAGATGCAGGGCAGGTCCGCCGCGGCCGTGGCCACGTCGGTGTACACGTGGAAGACCAGGCTGTCGGCCTGGGTCACGTCGTGGCCGGTCCAGCCCACGCTGGCCACGGCCGCACCCCAGTCGCCGCCCGTCTGGCTGGTCCAGGCCAGCGAGAGGGCGTAGTTGCCCACCAGCGACCGCTCCGTGCTCACGGGGATCTTCACGCCGTTCTGGGCGAAGGCGCTCGGCGCGGTGACGAAGCTCCAGCTCGGGTCGTAGTAGACCGGCGTGGGGCTGTCGGCGAAGAACACGTAGTCGAACTCGTCGCCGGTGATCTCGGGGATCACGCTGAAGGCGGCGTCGCCGGTGTCCGCGGCTCCGCTCAGGCCGGCGTCGGACACGCGCACCAGGTAGGCGTCGCCGGCGGGACCGGTCACGGTCCAGGGGTAGCTGCCGGTGCCGGCGTCCACGCCGGAGGCCACGGTGGTCCAGGTGGCGCCGCCGTCGGCGCTGATC
>DAOTGJ010000071.1:0-2712 GCA_035447065.1 Candidatus Krumholzibacteriia bacterium | reverse complement strand
TGAAGCCGCCGTCCGGCGAGTAGTCGATGTCCACCAGGTTCACCAGGCTGCTCACCCAGGTGATCTCGTAGGGGAAGCCCTCCAGCAGGGTGGCGCCGGCGGCCGGGGAGATCAGGGTCAGCACGGGCTCGGCGCCGTTGGCGAACTCGTAGCGCACCACGCGGCGGTTGCTGTAGTCGGCCACCCAGAGGTAGCCGTTGGCGTCGTCCACGGCGCAGGCGCGCGGGGTGCGGAAGCTCGACGCGGTGGGAGGATCCAGGTAGCCGCCGCTGGTGAAGTCGGCCTGGCCCAGCACGTAGTCGGCGGGGGCGCCGTTCGCCAGGGTGGCGGCGTTCTTGAAGACGAGCAGGCGGTTGTTGCCCTCGCCCACCATGTACAGGGTGCCGTCGGCGCCCATCTCCACGTAGCGGGTGGTGCCGAAACCGGTCTGGGTGGTCTGGGAGCCGCCGGTGGTGAAGTCCGGCTTGCCCAGCACGGCCGTGGCCGGCGCGCCGTTGGGCAGCGTGGCGGCGTCGGCGAAGCGCAGGACGCGGCGGTTGGCGTAGTCGCTGACCCACAGGTTGCCGTCGGCGTCGGCGCACACGTCGTTGGGGTTGAACATGCCGGTCTGGGTGGTGGCGCTGGTGCCGGTGGTGAAGTCCGGCTGGCCCAGCACGCCGTCGGCCGGGGCACCGTTGGGCTTGTTGGCCGCGTCGTCGTAGCGCAGCACGCGGTGGTTGCCGAAGTTGCTCACGTACAGCACGCCGTTCGCGTCGGTGGCCAGGCCCACGGGCCCGCCCATGCCCGTCTGCGTGGTGCCGCTGGAGCTGGTGGTGAAGTCCGGCTGGCCCAGCACGCCGTCGGCCGCCGCACCGGTGGCCAGGTTGCTGGCGTCGTCGAAGCGCAGCACGCGGTTGTTGCTGTAGTCGCCCACCCACATGCGGCCCGCGGCGTCGATGTGCACGCCGATGGGGTTGTTGAAGCGGTCGGCGGCGAGGCCGGAGGCGCCGCTGGTGAAGTCGGCCTGGCCGATGACGGCCTCGGCCGCGGAGCCGTTGTTCAGGGCGTCCATGGACGTCCAGCGCAGCACGCGGTGGTAGCTGCGGTCCACCACGAAGACCTTGCCGGTCAGCGGATCGATGTCCACGCCGTTGGGGCCGCCGAAGCTGCTGGCGGTGATGGCTGCGTCGGGCCGGGTCACGAGATCGTTGGCGCCCAGCACGCCCACGGCCGGCTGGCCGTTGACGAACTGCGCGGTGGCGGGAACGGCGGTGCCCAGGAGCAGCAGGGCCCCCAGGATCACGAACACTTTGGCATGGGATCTCATGTCCGAGCCTCCGATGATGTGCCAGCGGCCGGCGACGATCATCGTCGCGTGCTCCGGCGGAGCGACGCCGGAGGCGGCCCGGTTGCGTCGGAGAGATTACCAAAGAAGAAGCGAAAATGTAACCGTTTTCTTACGCCCGGATGACAAAATGTAACCGTTTACCAAGGACTTACGCGGTCCTGATTACAAGTCCCTTGAGATACAGGCTTTCCGGGAACGTGAGCAGCACGGGGTGGTCCGCGCCCTGGCGCAGCTCGCGCTCCAGCACGGCGTGGCGGCCCGCGTCCACGGCGGCGTCGGCGGCCACCTTGCGAAACAGCTCCGGGGTCATGTGGGCGGAGCAGGAGTAGGTCCAGAGGCGACCGCCGGGGCGCAGCAGCTTCAGGGCCAGCAGGTTGATGTCCTTGTAGCCGCGGGCGGCGCGCTCCAGGGCGGCGGCGGAGTCGGCGAACTTGGGCGGGTCCAGCACGATGGCGTCGTAGCTGCGGCCGCGGTCGCGCATCTCGCGCAGCACGCGGAACACGTCGCCCTCGATCTGCTCGTAGCGCTCGGCGTCCAGCCCGTTGAGGGCCACGTGCTCCGCGGCCAGGGCCAGGGCGTCGGCGGACGTGTCCACGTCCGTGACCGACGCCGCGCCGCCGCGCAGGGCCGCCAGGGCGAAGCCGCCCGTGTAGCTGAAGCAGTTGAGCACCTCGCAGCCCGCGGCGTGGAGGCCCACGTCGGCGCGGTTGGGCCGCTGGTCCAGGTAGAAGCCGGTCTTGTGGCCGCCGCGAACGTCCACCAGGTAGCGCAGGCCGCCCTCGCGGATCTCCACGCGCGCCGGCGGCTCTTCGCCCAGCAGCACGCCCACGCTGGGCTCCAGGCCTTCCTTGCGGCGGGCGTCGGTATCGGAACGCTCCCAGAACGACGCCGCGCCGGTGCGCTCCAGCAGCAGCCGCGCCAGCAGGGCCTTGTGCCGCTCCCCGCCCGCGCTGAGGAACTGTCCCACCAGCACGCCGGCGTAGCGGTCCACGATCACGCCGGGCAGGCCGTCGGCCTCGCCGTGGAGCAGGCGCACGGAGTCGGTGCCGTGGTCCAGGATGCCCTCGCGCAGGGACAGCGCGCGGTCGATCACGCGGGCGAAGAAGGCGTCGTCCACGTCCTCGTGCGGGTCCGTGGTCCACAGCCGGCAGCAGATCTGCGAGGTGGGCGACCAGGCGCCCAGGCCCAGGGGCGTGCCGTCGGCCGCCTGCACGCGCACGGTCTCGCCGGGCGCGGGGTCGCCGGACACGTCCAGCACGGCCCCGGAGAAGATCCAGGGATGGCGACGCAGCACGGAGCGGTCGCGGCGGCGTTGGAGGGTGAGGGTTTCCATGCGCTGGAAGCTAATTCCGCGCGGCCGGCCGGTCGAGCCGATTCTTCAGAAC
>DAOTGJ010000070.1:0-12384 GCA_035447065.1 Candidatus Krumholzibacteriia bacterium | reverse complement strand
ACGCCGCGGCAGCCGCGCTCCAGCCAGGCCAGGGCGCCGTCCTGCTCCACGCGCTCCAGGATGCAGGGCAGCAGGGGCTGCAGCGGGTGGTCGGGGGGCAGGCCTTCGTGGAGGCGGTCCAGCACCGCGGCGCCGTTGTCCAGGTCGGCCACGGCGAAGCGGGTGCGGGCCAGCTTGAGGAACGTGTCGTCGCCGGCGCTGCGGATGCGCACGGTGAGCTTGCCCTTGTCCTGGAGCAGGGCCAGGGAACCGCGGCGGCGGTCGCGGGGGCCGTGGTCGCGCACCTGGTCCAGGGCCGCGCTCAGGCGGGGGACGCGGCCGGGGGCGCGCCAGGTGAGGATGTCGGCCTCGGTCAGGCGGCGGTGCAGGAAGTCGGGCAGCAGGCGCCAGGCCCGGGACATGTCCGGGGCGCCGGCGCGCATGGCGCGGGCGTCGTCCAGGGGGAGCAGGCGGGCGCGGCGCATGACGTCGGCCACCACGGCCCAGCGCTCCCAGGGGCGCACCAGGCTCCCGGGGTCGCCCACCACGACGATGTCGGCGTCGGGACGCAGCACCGCCTCCAGGGCGGCGGCGGGCGGATGGGTGCCGTAGGGCAGGTGCACCAGGGCGGCGAAGCCGCCGGCGGGCGACGGCAGCGGATCGGCGTCGGCGCGGGAGAGGAGCACCACCGGGTCGGGCCAGAACAGGTCCAGGCCCAGGGGATGCGGACCGGCGCCCACCACCAGGCAGGGGCCGCGCAGGCCGGCGCTCAGCAGCCAGGTCACCGCGTCCAGCCGCTTGTCCGAGAGGATGGGGGCGGCGCCGGCGGCCAGGAAGGGCGCGGGGTCGGGGGGCGACGGCGCGGCGTGCCGGCGTCTCTCAGGCATCGGCGTCTCCGGCGGCCTTGCGCCGGTTGCCGATCACGCGGGCGGGGTTGCCCATGAGGATGCTGTAGGGCGGGTACTTCTTGGCGCCCACCACCGACCCGGCCGACACGATGCAGCCGTCGCCCAGCTCCGTGCCGGGCATGATGAAGGCGTTGGAGCCCAGCCAGCAGTCGCCGCCGATGACCACGGGCTTGTACTCCGCGCCCTGCTCGCGGATGGGCCGGTCCGGATCCTCGAACACGTGGTTCGTGCTCCACACCTTCACGCCGGGCCCCAGCAGGCTGGCGTCGCCGATGGTCACGCCGCCGGCGGCCTGGATGAAGTTGTCCACGCCCAGGGTCACGTTCTCGCCCAGCATCAGCGTGTGGTGGTTGCGGATGCGCACGCCCACGTGCACGCGCACGTGCTTGCCCACGCTGCCCAGGTGCGGGCGCAGGATGCGGGCGCGCAGGGCGAAGCCGTAGTCGCCGGGCAGGTTCCGCGCCAGCTCGTAGCGCAGGTGCATGCGGCCGGTGCGGTCGCGCATGGCCCACCAGAAGAGCTTGAGGATCTGCAGCACGGTGTCCCTCCTCCGTGAGGGGCGGCTCAGCGCACCAGCATCATGCGGTGGGCGTGGCGTTCCCCGCCGGCGTCCAATCGCAGCAGGTAGACGCCCGACGGGCTGGGGCGCCCGCCGTCGTCCGCGCCGTCCCACACCGCGGTGTGGGCGCCGGCGTCCAGCCACGTCGCAGGGAGGATCGTCCGAACCAGGCGTCCGCTCAAGTCGAAAACGCGGACGCCGGTCCACGCGCCGCGCTCCAGCTCCCAGCGCACCTGCGTGCGCGGGTTGAACGGGTTGGGGCTGTTGCCCGCCAGCACCGCCAGGGGGCGGGGGCCGGGGGCGGCCGGAGCGGCGCTGACGAAATCGGGGTCGTACAGGCTGATGATCAGCGTGGCGATGCGCGGCCCGATGGTCTGGTTGGCCAGCAGGTTGGGATGGCTGTCCGTGCTGCCCTCGGGGGGCAGGCGGTACTCGGCGCGCTGCATGTTGCGCTCCGGGTCCGCGGGGTCGTCCGGGTTGGCCAGGGCGTCGAAGAGGTCGAAGAACAGGATGTTGGGATGCCCGTTCATGAACTCCGGCGACTGCAGCCACTCGTAGAAGACGCGGGCGCGGTCCGCCATGGCGTTGGTGGTGGCCTCGGGCCGGCGCGGCGGGCCGCTCATCAGCACGAAGAGCTTGTCCGGGTACTGGTCCAGCACGTCGCGGATGGCCAGGTAGTCGGCGTAGTACTGCTCCAGCTGGGCGTCGCTCTCGATGTCGCCGGTGGAGTGGTCGTTCTTGAAGACGATGACCTCGTGGCGCGCGAAGAGCGAGTCGCGGAAGGCGCTGCCGTCGTAGATGTCGCGGTAGCCCGCGGGCGTGATGGTGTTGGCCTCGATGCCGTAGGACCAGTTGGGGTAGGCCGTGCTGTCCGGCAGGATGATGCCGGTGTAGCTGTTGCCGCTGTGGTAGTCGTGGTCCCAGAGGCGGATGTCCGTGCCGGCGGTGGCGTTGTGCCATTCCAGGAGGCTGCGCACGCCGCTGTCGCGCAGCATGTAGCGGCCGGTGCTGTGGTGCACGAACATCACGCTGCCGGTGGGCACGGCGCGCTGCGCCACGATCAGGTTCGGTCCGTCCAGGGTTGCGGCCTGGCCGCCGCTCCAGGCGGTCACCGACGGGCGGTAGGCCCCGGGCGTCTTGTACACGTGCCGGTAGGCGCGCACGGCTCCGTCCACGGTCACGGCCACGCCGTCGCCGGCGTCCACCACGATGGAGTCGGGACGCGCGCCCGCCACGGACCAGCTCAGGTCCACGCGGTCCTGGGCGTACACGTTCCGTTCGGGATTGCAGGCGATGGCCACGGGGCTCGCGGGGGCCGTCTGCGCCAGGGCCGGCGCGGCCCCCAGCAGAAGTCCCAGGCAGATCCATCCAAATCGGAGCATGGGCTCTCGTATCCTCGAGGTTCGCAGAAACCGGGTCGACGGGCGAAAGAGATGACGATTATAGCACAAATCGAGCCAAACGTCATGCTGAGAGGATGAAATCAGTAGAGCGGGCGGCGTAAGGCCCACTTGACCAAGCACTTCCAGCAGCGCCGGTCCAGGGGGCGGTGACCCAGGGCGCGCCCGAAATCGGCCCGGGCCTCGTCCGGGCGGCCTTCCTTGACGTGCCAGATGGCGCGGGTGACGTAGGTGTGGGCCCAGGCGCGGTCGGCCTCGGCCTTGCTCACGCTGTCCGGATACCGCTCCAGGAAGCTCTCCATCATGCGGAACGCGTTGTCCAGGCGCTCGCCGGTGCGGTGGGACATCTGGCCGCCCCAGATGCGGTAGTCCACCAGCACCTGGGGCACGTGGAGGAAGTCGTAGCGGGTGGACACGCGCAGCCACAGGTCGTAGTCGATGGCCATGGACAGGCGCTCGTCGAAGCCGCCGAACTCCTCCAGCACGGCCTTGCGCGTCAGCACCGTGGGGAAGTGCA
This sequence comes from Candidatus Krumholzibacteriia bacterium, assembly GCA_035447065.1. Lineage (GTDB taxonomy): Bacteria > Krumholzibacteriota > Krumholzibacteriia > LZORAL124-64-63 > LZORAL124-64-63 > CALEMW01. The sequence continues at coordinate 9,021 of DAOTGJ010000070.1, read as the reverse complement.
CGAAGTTGTCGGCCAGCAGGGGGCCGGTGATGCGGCCGCTGGGGCAGGTCCAGCGCGGCGTCTCCAGGTCCTCGCCCTTGGGGCCGATGCACTGGAAGTCGGCGTAGACCACGCCCACGCCGGGGGTCTCGCGCAGCAGCGGGAGCTGCACGGCCAGCTTCTCGGGGCGCCAGCGGTCGTCGGCGTCGCAGAAGCCGATGAACTCGCCGTCGGCGGCGGCCAGGCCCCGGTTCTTGCTCACGGTCTGGCCGGCGTTCTCCTGGTGGAGGACCTTCACGCGGGGGTCGTCGGCGTAGCGGGCCAGGACCTCGCGGGTGCGGTCCGTGGAGCCGTCGTCCACGACCACGCACTGCACGTCCGGCACGCTCTGGGCCAGGACCGAGTCGATCGCTTCACAGACGTAGTCCGCCATGTTATAGGTGGCGGTGATCACGCTGACCAGCGGCTTGACGGGCATGGGGACGGGCCTCCGGGGCTCAACTCGCGGCCTGGACGGCCGATGGCGTACGGATCGCTCTTCCGGAGGGTATCGGCCGCGGCCGGATCCGGTTGAGCCGGTTGTCCGGACCCGAGGTAACACATGGCCTTCGAGAACATCAAGGCGGATCTCGGGCGTCTGCGCCGGTACGGCTCGCACGGCTCCACCCTGCGGCTGGTCCTGGAGAACCAGGGCCTGTGGGCGGTGATCTGCTACCGGGCGGGCAAGTGGCTCAACACCCACCGCCTGCCGCCGGGCCTGCGCCACCTGGTCATGGCCTTCTACCACGCCTGGTGGAAGAGCGTGGAGATGAGCACCGGGATCTCCATCTCGCCGGACTGCACCATCGGGCCGGGGCTGTACATCGGGCATTTCGGCGGGATCGTGCTGCACACCGACGTGGTCATGGGCCGGGACTGCAACCTCTCCCAGGGCGTGACCCTGGGCCTGGGGCGCAAGGGCGAGGCCTGGGGCGTGCCCACCTGCGGCGATCGTGTGTACATTGCCCCCGGCGCCAAGGTGGTGGGACCCATCCATCTGGCCGACGGCACCGTGGTGGGGGCCAACGCCGTGGTCACCCGCAGCACCGAGCCCGACGACGTGGTGGCCGGCGTGCCCGCGCGCGTGATCGGCCGCCAGGGCAGCGGCGAGTACATCTCCTGAAAGGCCGCCATGCCCGTCCGCATCCTCTACTGCATCGACAGCATCGACCGCGGCGGCACCGAGACGCAGCTGGTGGGGCTGGTGAACCGCCTGGACAAGGAGCGGTTCCTGCCCCACATCTGCACGCTGCAGCCGTCGGGCACGCTGCTGGGCGAGGCGGGCGCGCCCCACGTGGAGATCGGCGGCGGCCGCGTGGTGGGACCGGCGGGCTACCGCCGCGTGCGGCGCCTGGCCGCCTGGATGCGCGAGCAGCGCATCGAGCTGGTGCAGACCTTCTTCCAGGACGCCACCGTGCTGGGCGTGGCCGCGGCGCGGCTGGCCGGGGTGCCGGTGCGGCTGATCTCGTTCCGCGATCTGGGCTTCTGGCGCACGCCGGCCACGGAGTTCCTCATGCGCCGCTCCTATCCGCTGGCCACGGGGTTCCTGGCCAACGCCCAGGCGGTCAAGGACGTGGTCTGCCGGCTGGACGGCCTGGACCCGGCGCGCGTCACCGTGATCCCCAACGGGGTGCCCGTGGGGGAGTACGCCTACCGGGAGCATCTGGAGACCCCGCTCCACGTGGGCGTGGTGGGCAACCTGAACCGGCGCGTGAAGCGTCACGACCTCTTCCTGAAGGCCGCGGCGCGGGTGGCGCGCGACCATCCGGACATCACCTGGCACCTGGTGGGCGACGGCGACCTGCGGCCGGAGTACGAGGCCCTGGCCGAGGACCTGGGCATCCGTGACCGCTGCGTGTTCCCCGGCCGCATCGTGGACGTGCGCGGATACCTGGACAAGCTGGCCGTGGGCGTGCTCTGCTCGGACTCGGAGGGCTTCAGCAACGCCCTGCTGGAATACATGCTGCGGGGCTGCGCCGTGGTGGCCACCGCCGTGGGGGGCAACCTGGAGGTGGTCCGCGACGGCGACACGGGGCTGCTGGTGCCGCCCGGCAACGAGGTGGCCCTGGCCAGCGCCATCCGCCGCCTGGCGGAGGAGCGCACCACGCGGCTGAAGCTGGCGGCGCGCGCCCGCGCCCTGGTGGAGGAGCGCTACGACTGGAGCGCCTGCGTGGCCGCCCATCAGGAATACTACGTGCACGCCCTGCGCCGGCGCGGCGTGAAGTGCTGAGAGGAGGAGCGTGGTGATCATCGCAGCCGCCGTGCTCCTGGTGCTCAGCCTGGCCATGCTGGTCTACGTGTACCTGGGCTATCCCCTGGCCGTGATGCTGCTGGCGGCGCTGCGCCGCCGCCGCGTGCGCGCCGAGGACCGGCCCGTGTCCGTGACCGTGCTGACCGCGGCGCGGAACGAGGCGGGCTGCATCGCTGAGACCGTGCGCAACAAGCTGGCCGCCGACTACCCGCCGGAGCTGCTGGAGGTCATCGTGGTCAGCGACGCGTCGGACGACGGCACCGACGCCATCCTCGCGGACCTGGCCGCCGCCGACCCGCGCGTGCGCTGGCTGCGCCAGGACCCGCGCGAGGGGAAGACCGCCGCCCTGAACCGGGCCTCCGCGCTGGCCAGGGGCGAGGTGCTGGTCTTCTCCGACGCCAACTCCCTCTACGCCCCCGAAGCCCTGCGCCGCCTTGTGGCGCCCTTCGCCGATCCCGAGGTGGGCTACGTGACGGGCCGCATGGTGTACCGCGCTCCCGACGGCTCGTTGAGCGGCGAGGGCTGCTCCGCCTACATGCGCTACGAGAACGCCCTGCGCCGCTGGGAGACCGGGGTGGGGTCCGTGGTGGGGGTGGACGGGGGCATCGACGCCGTGCGCCGGGAGTGCTACGTCAGCATGCGCCCCGACCAGCAGCCGGACTTCGTGCTGCCGCTGTCCGTGGTGGAGCAGGGCTTCCGCGTGGTCCACGCTCCGGACGCGCTGCTGTACGAGGACGCCCTGGCCGATTCCGGCGACGAGTTCCGCATGCGCGTGCGCGTGACCCTGCGCGCCTGGCACGCCCTGCGCGACATGTCCGCCCTGTTCAATCCCGCACGCTTCGGCCTCTACGCCTGGCAGCTCGCCTCGCACAAGGCCCTGCGCTACCTGGCGCCGGTCTTCCAGGTGGCGGCGCTGGTCGCCAACGCGCTTCTGGTGGGGCGCGCGCCGGTGTGGGACGTGCTGATGCTGCTGCAGGGCGTCTTCTACGCGGCCGCCCTGGCGGGCCTGGCCACCGGCGGGCGCGGCATGCCGCCCCTGGTGGTCTTCCCCTACTACCTCTGCCTGCTGAACTCGGCCGCGGGCCTGGCGCTGATCAAGTTCCTGCGCGGCGAGCGCCAGGTGGTCTGGAACCCGCGCACGTGACACGGAAGGATCCGTCATGAAGGTGCCCGACTGGCTGGTGGGCCACGTCTTCGAACCCCTGTGGGACCGCTACGAGGGCAGCGAGCGCCTGCGCACCATGCGGGAGCTGGCGGCCCGCCAGTTCGACGCTCCGGAGGCCCTGGCCCGCCGCCGCGGGCAGCGCCTGAACGCCATCTGCCGCGAGGCCGTGGCGAGCACCTCGTTCTGGGCGGAGCGCTTCCACGCGGCGGGCATCGACCCGGCCGGCGTGCGCACCATCGAAGACCTGCGGGACCTGCCGCTGCTGACCAAGGCCGACGTGCGCGGACGCCTGGACGACCTGCTCTCCACCCGCTTCGCCAAGGCGGACCTGGTGCCGGCCAAGACCGGCGGCTCCACCGGCACCGCCCTGCACGTGTACTGCGACGCCCGCGGCGTGCAGCGCCGCAACGGCGCCGCCCTGCTCACGGACACCTGGAGCGGCTGGCGCCTGGGCCAGCCCGTGGCCGCGGTCTGGGGCAATCCGCCGCGCGCGGTCACCTTCAAGAACAAGGTGCGCACCGCCCTCAAGGACCGCTGGATCTACCTGGACACCATGAAGCTGGACGAGGCCGCCGTGCGCCGCTTCGTGCAGCAGTGGCGCGCCATGGGTCCGGGGCTGCTCTACGGCCACGCCCACTCCATCTTCCTGGCCGCCGAGATGGTGCGCGACATGGGCGTGACGCTGCGGCCCCAGGGCATCGTGGCCACCAGCATGATGCTGCTGCAGCCCGAACGCGAGGTGATCGAGGCCGTGTTCGGCGTGCCGGTGACCAACCGCTACGGCTGCGAGGAGGTGAGCCTCATCGCCAGCGAGTGCGAGCGCCACGCGGGCATGCACGTCAACGCGGAGCACTGCTGGGTGGAGGTGCTGGACGACGACGGGAACGAGTGCGCGCCCGGCGTGGACGGCCGCCTGGTCATCACGGAGTTCATCAACGAGGGCATGCCCATGCTGCGCTACGAGGTGGGCGACCGCGGCGTGTGGCACGACGCTCCCTGCCCCTGCGGCCGGCCGCACCGGCTGCTGCGCGGCGTGACCGGCCGCGTGGCCGACTTCCTGGTGGCCCGCGACGGGAGCCGCGTGGCGGGAATCTCGCTCATCGAGAACACGCTCACGCGCTATCCGGGCGTGGCCCAGCTCCAGGTGGTGCAGGACGTGCCGGAGGCGCTCACGCTGAACTACGTGCCCGGTCCGGAGTGGAGCGAGGACACGCGCCGCGGCATGGAGGCCACCTTCCAGGAGGCCCTGGGCGGCGGGCTGGACGTGCGGTTCGTGGCGCTGGAGCGCATCCCGCGCGAGGCCAACGGCAAGTACCGCTTCTCCATCTGCAACGTGAAGCGGGAGGCGGGCCGGCCGTGACCCGCCGCCGCCTGATCCTGGGCGCCGCCCTGCTGCTGCTGCCCTTCGTGGTGCCCATCCCGGAGGAGCTGGAACGCATGCGGGCCCTGCGCTCGCTGGGGTCGCTGGCGCACTTCGGCCTGCCGGCGGCGCTGGCGCTGGTGCTGCACCGGCACGGACCGCTGCGCGGCTCGGTGCTCAAGGCCGGGGCCGCGGCCTTCGCCCTGGCGGCGTTCATGGAGATCCCCCAGGCCTTCGTGGGGCGGCATCCCCGCTGGCAGGACGCCGGCATCGACCTCTCCGGCGTGCTGGCGGCCTGCGGCTGGCTGCTGTGGCACGGCCGGCGCGCGGGCTACGGCCTGGCGCTGTGCGTCGCCGCCTGCGGCTTCATGGCCGTGAGGATGGCGCCGGTGCCGCTGTTCTTCCTGGCCGAGCGCGCCGCGGCGTCCGGCATGCCCGTGGTGGCGGACTTCGAGTCGCGGCTGGGGATGTTCCTCTGGGATCACAACGACGGCGGCCACGGCCGCTACGCGCGCATCGCGGATCCCGGGCAGCCTGGGAATCACGTGGTGCGCCTGGACGCCCGGCCCCATCACGTGTACCCCGGCATCCTGGCGCGCGGCCTGCCCCGGGACTGGAGCCCGTACCGCGCCCTGGTCTTCCGCGCGCGCCAGGTCGAAGGCGCGCCCTGCCGCCTCGCCGTCCGTCTGGACGACTTCACCTCCCGCAGCGACGGACGCGGCGTGCAGCGCGGCTACGACCTGGCTCCGGAGTGGCGGACCTTCCGCGTGGACCTGGCGGAGCTCGCGTCGCGCGCCGACCGCCCGTTCCGTCTGGACGACATCGACAGCCTGCTGCTATACCTCGGCGGGATCCAGGACGGCGTGGCCGTCCTCATCGACGACATCAGGCTGGAGTGACCCCCATGCGCCTTCGCATCGGACAGGGCTGGGACCGGCATCGGCTGGAGCCCGGCCTTCCCTGCATCCTGGGCGGCGTGCTCTTCGAGGACGCTCCGGCCGGGCCGGTGGCCCATTCCGACGGCGACGTGGCCGCCCATGCCGTGGCCGACGCCCTGCTGGGCGCCGCCTCCCTGGGCGACCTGGGCCGGCTCTTCCCGGACACGGACCCGGCCTACGCCGGCGCCGACAGCCTGACGCTGCTGGCGGACGTGGCGGCCCGGGTGCGCGCGGCGGGCTGGCGCCTGGTCAACGCGGACCTCACGGTCATCTGCGAGGCCCCGCGCATCGCGCCCCGCGCCGCGGCCATGGCCGCGCGCCTGGCCGCGGCGCTGGGCGTCCCGGCGGACGACGTATCCATCAAGGCCACCCGCGGCGAGGGCCTGGGCCCCGAGGGCCGCGGCGAGGCCATCACCGTGCAGGCGGTGGTCCTGCTGAGCGGGGAGGAGTCCGGATCATGAGCGGCGACGGATCCCTGGGCGTGGTGGTGCTGTGCGGCGGCGAGTCGCCGGAGCGATCGGTGAGCCTCAAGTCCGGCGAGGCGGTGGCCGCGGGGCTGAGGCAGGCCGGCCACCGGGTGGACCTGCGCGTGCTGGAGCGCGTGCGCGACGTGCTGGACATGCGCGACCTGAAGGACGCCGACGTGGTCTTCCCCGCCCTGCACGGCGGCGCGGGGGAGGACGGCCGCCTGCAGTCGGCCCTGGACCTCCTGGGCGTGACCTACGCCCTGAGCGGACCCATGGCGAGCGCCGTGGCCATGGACAAGGCCCTCACCAAGCGCCTCATGCGCGGCGCGGGGATCCCCACGCCGGACTGGCTGCACCTGAGCGGCGACCCCGACGCCGGCGGCCCCGTGGACCTGGCGGCGCGCGTGGACCGCGAGCTGGGCTGGCCCGTGGTGGTCAAGCCCAACCGCGACGGCTCCAGCGTGGGCGTCAGCATCCTGGACGGGCCCGAGGGCCTGGATGCGGCCTGCGACGCCATCCGCGCCCGCGGCGATTCCGTGCTGCTGGAGCGCTTCCTGCCCGGCCGCGAGCTCACGTCCACCATCCTGCTGGGCCGGCGCCTGCCCCTGATCGAGATCGTGCCGCGCGCGGGCTTCTACGACTTCGGCAACAAGTACACCCTGGGCGCCTGCGACTACCTCTGCCCGGCGCCCCTGGACGCCCCGCTGGCCGAGGCCGTCGCCGCCGACGCCCAGCGCGTCTACGACCTGGTGGGCTGCCGCGGCGTGGCCAGGGTTGACTTCCGGCTCGATGGGGATACCTATGGGTGCCTGGAGATCAACACCATCCCCGGCATGACCGCCACGAGCCTGGTGCCCAAGGCGGCGGCCGCGGTGGGCATCGGTTTCGCCGAGCTGCTCAGCGACCTCTGCCACGACGCCCTTGGCCGCGCCCGGGCCTGACCCGGCTGCGAGGAGTTCCCATGGCCCTGCACGTGTACGACCACATCTCGCGCACCCGCCGCAAGTTCGAGCCCATCCAGCCCGGCAAGGTGGGCATGTACGTGTGCGGCATGACCGTGCAGGACAAGCCCCACGTGGGCCACATGTTCGCCTACGTGGCCTGCGACATGGTGCGCCGCTACCTGGAGCACCTGGGCTACGCGGTGACCCACGTCCAGAACTTCACGGACATCGACGACAAGATCATCGCCAAGGCCAAGGAGGAGGGGATCGAGGCCGCGGCCGTGGCGGGGCGCAACATCGCCCTCTTCCACGAGTACGCCCGCGAGCTGAACATCCTGCCCGCCACCAGCTACCCCCTGGTCACGGAGCACATCCCGCAGATCGTCGGCTTCGTGGAGGGGCTCATCGCCAAGGGCCACGCCTACGCGTCGGAGGGGGACGTGTACTTCAAGGTGCGCTCCTACGACGCCTACGGCGAGATCTCCGGCCGCAACGTGGACGACATGCGCTCCGGCGTGCGCATCGAGGTGGGGGACAAGAAGACCGACCCCCTGGACTTCGCCCTCTGGAAGGCCTCGCCCGCCGACGAGCCCGGCTGGGACTCGCCCTGGGGCCGCGGCCGTCCGGGCTGGCACATCGAGTGCTCGGTCATGGCCACCGAGGCCCTGGGCAACCATTTCGACTTCCACGGCGGCGGGCGCGACCTGGTCTTCCCGCACCACGAGAACGAGTCGGCCCAGAGCTGCTGCCGCACCGGCGAGAAGTTCGTCAACTTCTGGATCCACAACGGGTTGCTGTATCTGGGCGACCGCAAGATGTCCAAGAGCGACGGCAACTTCTTCGCCATGGGCGACGTGCTGGCCAAGTTTCCGCCGGAGGTCATCCGCTTCTTCCTGCTCAACGCCCATTTCCGCAGCCAGCTGGACTACAGCGACGAGCGCCTGGCCGAGGCCCAGGCCGCCCTGGAGCGCCTGCGCCGCGGCCTGCGCCGCCTGCGCGAGCTGCGCGAGCGCGATGTGGCGCCCGTGCCGGACGGCCTGGTGAGCGAGGCGGGGGAGACCCTGGCCAAGGCCCTGCGCGACCAGAAGGGCCGGTTCTACGCCGCCATGGACGACGACTTCAACTCGGGCGGCGCCATGGGCGCCCTCTTCGCCGTGGTCAAGGAGATCAACCAGTACGATGCGGCCGTGGGCCCCGAGGTCCTGGACCGGGGCGTGCTGGACGAGGCCTGGGGCTTCCTGGGTCAGGCCGTGGGGATCCTGGGCCTGCACCGGGAGGGTCTGGAGGGCCTGGCGGCCGATCCCGCCGCCGCCGTGCCGGCCGAGGTCCAGGACCTGGTGGACCGCCGCCAGGCGGCCCGCGCCGCCCGGGATTGGGCCGCCGCGGACGCCCTGCGGGACGAGATCCAGGCCCGTGGCTGGGTGCTGGAGGACGGCCCGGACGGAGCCCGCGTCCGGCCGGTCTGAAACCGGTTCCCGGTCGCCAATTCGACCTTGACACTCCGCGGGGAGGCCATATAGATTGTTGGGCCCGCTCGAACAGGGGCGCCCCCGCGGAGGCCGAGCGCATCCGTCTCCGATAGGTGGGCGTTTGTCTGGATCTGGGCTGGCGTAGCTCAACTGGTAGAGCTCCTCACTTGTAATGAGGGGGTTGGGGGTTCGATTCCTCTCGCCAGCTCCAATCCAGTCGGGCCGACGGTTTCGTTTGTGTGGCGGGGTTCCCGAGCGGTCAAAGGGAACAGACTGTAAATCTGTCGGCGGACGCCTTCGATGGTTCGAATCCATCCCCCGCCACCACACATACATCGTGAATCGGGGCGGGAGTAGCTCAGTTGGCTAGAGCATCAGCCTTCCAAGCTGAGGGTCGCGGGTTCGAATC
>DAOTGJ010000069.1:0-13520 GCA_035447065.1 Candidatus Krumholzibacteriia bacterium | reverse complement strand
TTTCGAGAGTAGAAGTTGGGATGCAGTCCCCTCGAACCAGCGATCACCTTTCCGGCGACCAGCCCCCATAAACCCACAATCAAGAGAATCAGCCCAAGCAGCACAAACAGTTTCGCCGACACCCTCTCACCTCCCCAGCCGGTGGCCCAATACGATCCCGCAGGCGAAATCGGTCCAAAACGCTTGGAGCTTTTCCCGTTGAATCGCATTCATAAAGACCTCGTACTCGGTCCTTCCGGGAACATCGTATCCACCACACGGAAAGTCGCCCTACAACCAGGCGATCTCATCGAATCGTTCGTCATCCTGGAACTTGGCGATGACGGCGGGATCTTCTCTTCTCTGGTGTACTTTTAGCATTAGAGTCGCTTTGCACCGGCCGGACTTGGGCATTCGGGTGATGCTCCGGCTTTTGATCTGAACGTGACTTTCTTCCAGGACCGAGGTCACTTCCCCCAATAGATCGAGACTTCCTGTCCATTCAAGCCGCAACCGGTAGTAGTTGTCGGACTTGACATGTATCCGGTGAAGCAGGTACAGCGAAAAGAGCACCATCAGCGTCAAGAATCCGGAGATGAAGTACTCCCCCAGGCCCGCGGTGATCCCGATCGCCGACACGACCCAGATCGAAGCAGCGGTCGTCAAACCACGAACGAAGTCGCTGCTCTTGACGATGGTTCCTGCGCCCAGAAAGCCAATGCCTGTGATCACGCCCGCTGCCGCTCGGGCCGGATCCATGCGTATGACGGACTCGGCGCCCACGTTGAACTCACCGGACACTTTCTGAAAGGCCACGATGATGGCGGCCGAGCCGACGCAGACCAGGATGTTGGTCCGCAGACCCGCCGGTCGTCCCCTCGACTGCCGTTCCATTCCTACCAGACCGCCGAAGATCATCGCGATCAGAATCCTCAAGACGAACACGCTGTCGCCTCTCATCGAGTCCAGCAATTGCTCCACGTAGTCCTCCTGTCAAGTTGACCGAAATTATCCATTTGTTGTACCGCTGGCGGAAAGGGAAGGCAAGGTTGAAAATCTGAGGATCCCCATCGGTACGACTCAATCGATGGGAGTCCCGGGCACGGCGATTCCGGTGACTGCTTCCTGTATCCGGCGCCATGGCAGAATGAGTCATTGGACGAGTGGAGTGTGCTCGTAGTACTCCAGATATCAGAACGGGCCCGCCCGGGAAACGGAGTCCTCGGAGCCGTTGGAACTGTGGCCAAGCGAGTCCCTGCTCGGTCCGATCCCGGCCAGCACCATGGCCGTCCCCTGGCCCTCGAACGTCAACGGAATCACCTCGATCTCCCGCGCCCCGTCTCTCTGTTGGACTTCACAACGGGTCCCCGCTACCAAGAACAAGGCCCTGGCCAGATGGCCGGGGCCTTTTTTTTCCACGCTGTCGCCGTCCCCGCCGACGCAGCGGAGGCATCCCTGATCACCGGCGCCGCGTGGATCCTCGTTCAGGGTCAGCGCGCCGGTCCAGCGGAGAGCACCCGGATGCCGGCCTCCCCCAGGAAGCGGCTCTCCCTGCCCCTGGTACAGACGATCTCCAACCGCTCCCTCGCCCGCGTCAACGCCACGTAGAACAGGCGCCGCTCGGCTTCCAGTCCGCCCGTCTTGAGCGATGCCGCATGCGGAGCCAGCCCCTCGTCCACGCCGTAGAGGATCACCCGCGGCCACTCACGTCCCTTGGCGCCGTGGATCGTGGCCAGATCGAGGCCTTCCAGCGGAACTCCTCCCCGCTCGCAGGCGGCGCGGACCTCCTGCAGCAGGCGGTCCGTCCGGGCCAGCACCGCGGTGGTTCCGGGTTCGGAGCCCTTCAGGGCCCGGGCGGTCCAACGTGCTCCTGCGGACCGGTCGCACGTGCTGAACGCCGTGATGCTGCCGCGGTCCGCCGATCCCGCGAGCAGCGGTTTCCTGAATCGGACCCTGTTGTGCTGCACCAGCCTGCGCGAAGCCTGGGTGATCCGGCGGCCGCACCTGTAGTTGCGCTGCAGAGCGTGACGCTCCAGGCCCGGATAGACCTGATCCAGCTCGATGATCCGCTCGACGGCGGCGCGTCGCCAGGCGTAGATGCACTGATCCTCGTCGCCCACGCAGAACAGCGAGTCCTGGGGCGCCGCCAGGATGCCGACCAGCAGGGCCTGGGCCGGCTCGATGTCCTGATACTCATCGACCAGGACCCGCTGGAAGCGGGCCTGCCAACGGCGGCGCACGTTGGCGTCGTCCTGCAGCAGCCGCACGCTGCGGGCGATGAGATCGTCGAAGTCCAGCTGATCCCGACGGCGCAGCTCGTCCTCGTAGGCCGTGTAGAGGGGATGACCCGCCTGTTCGGGCGGGACCATGTCGGCAAGCTTGAAGCCGCTGATGAGGTTGCGGGCCTGCGCGCAGCTCAAGCTCGCGGCGGGAGCGTCCGCGGCCGGCGTGATCCGGTCCAGGAGCGTCTGCAGGACAGGCTCCGGAAGCTCGCCCAGGGTGCTCCGCAACCGCCCTTCCCGGGCCAGGATCTCCCGGCCCATGCCGTGGAAGCTGCGCACCACGACCCCGGACAGCCCGGCCTTCTCCAGACGCTCGGCCATCTCCAGCTTGGCGTTGCGGTTGAACGACATGCAGAGGATCGACTCGGGCGGAGCGCCGCGGTCCCGCAGCTCCAGCACGCGGCGGACCAGCACCGTGGTCTTGCCGCTCCCGGCCGGAGCGATGATCTGCACCACCCCGTCGCCGGCGCGGACGGCGGCCATCTGCTGCCGGTCCAGACGTTCACGGTCGTCGCCGACGTCGCCGGAACGCGACAGGCGGGACAACCAGCGACGCCAGCGGGGGACGGATTCGGGGACCTCCACAGACGTCGGGCTCCGGCCCAGGCGCAGCAGGTGCAGCAGCCGCTCCCCGGACCAGTCGTAGCCCCAGAACGGCTCCGCGGGAGCCACGCCGGCGGCGAGCCGCTGTTCGCCGATGTCAGCGCCGATCAGCAGCGTGCACCCGAACCGGAAGGCCGGTTCCACGATGTACGCGTAGAGATGGTGGATGTCGGAGTCCCGATCCAGCCGCACCCCGAGGACCGCGACCCGAGGGTGCCGGCGGAACTCGTCGAGGATGCCGTCGGCGGGATTCCGCAGGCCGGAGCGCCGGGCGCCCGTGGACCGGCAGCGGAGGATCCGCTTCCGGAGCCGGTCATGGCGCAGCACGCGGTAGCCTTCGGCACGCAGGCGTCGCGCGGACGGTGGGCCGTCCGTCCAGATGATCTGAAGTGTCCGTAGGGTCATCCCCGGCGTGAAGCAAGAGGTACGCCGGGATGGTGGCGGCTCGCCGGTCGGGGCGGCGGACCCCGGCCGTCAGTTGACCCGCCGGTTCTCCACGATCTCCAGCCGTTCCAGGCCGTGGCTCTCGATCTCGTTGTCGTACATGGCCAGGTACGGGCCCTCGCGCTTGGCCAGCTCCACGGGGTCCAGGTCCATGTAGGCCTTCTCCCCCAGCTTGCGGATCAGGTCGCGCTCGGTGAGGCGGCGCACCAGCCAATCCCAGAAGACCTCGTCCTCGTAGCGGTCCACGTAGGCCATGCCCAGGCTCTTGAGCTCGAACTCGCGGCTGAAGCGGCGCATCTCCAGGACGGGATCGTCCTCCACCAGGGTCTCGCAGCCGGCCTCCTCGGCCAGGGCCAGCACCTTCTGCTGGAGGGCGCGGAAATCCTCGGTGTCGGCCTCGGGGTCCTCGCCGCCGGCGTGGAGGATCCAGTCGGCGATCTGGAGGCTGGTGAGCAGGGCCAGGTAGTCTTCGCGGGTCAGGTCGATCTTCATGCGTCGTGCGCTCCGGCAAGGGGTCCTGGTCGGCGAAGGCACAGTCTAAGCCGGGGATGGCGGCGGGACAATCGGCGATCTCGGGCTCAGCGGGCCTCCGCGGGCCGGCCGCCGCGCCGCAGCAGGCGGCGCGGCAGGGCGGCCAGGGCGCCGAAGAAGTCCTCGGCCAGGGTGGCCGTGGTGGGCAGCAGCACCGAGGTCAGGAACGCGCTGACCGACAGCCCGCCCATGATCACCAGGGCCATGGAATAGTAGTAGACGCCGCCCAGGGAGGGCTTCTGCACCACGATGGGCACCAGGCCGATCAGCGTGGTCAGGGCCGTCATGAGGATGGGGCGCAGGCGCTCGCGGCCGCCGCGCAGCATGGCCTCGTGCCGGGGCATGCCGGCGCGTCGGTACTGGTTGATGTGCTCCAGCATGACGATGCCGTTGTTCACCACGATGCCGATCAGCAGCAGCAGGCCGATGGCCGCCGGCTGGTCGAAGCTGGTGCCGGTGAGGTGCAGCGTCCAGGCGGCGCCGGCCAGGGCGAAGGGCAGGGACACCATGAGGGCCAGGGCCTGCCGGACCGACTCGAAGAGCCCCGCCATGACCGCGAAGATCAGCAGCAGCGCCAGCAGCAGGTTGGTGAGGAACTCCTTGGACTGCTCCTGACGCCGCTCCTGCCACTGGCCGAAGGTCCAGGAGTAGCCGTACGGGAAGGTCATGCCGGTCAGGGCCTCCCGCACCTGGGGCAGGTAGTGCTCCGAGGTCCCCTCCTCGTAGCGGGCGGAGACCCAGATGCTGGTGAGGCGGTTGTCGCGCTGGATGACCTCGCGCCCGGGTCGCTGGACCAGGTCGGCCACCGCGGCCAACGGTACGCGCTCGCCCGCGGGGGTGTGCAGGGGCAGGTTGCCCAGCTGCTCCACCGTCTCCTGCTCCTGCTCGTCCAGCGTGAGGCGCATCTCGCGCTCGCCGTCCGGGGTGCGGAAGCGCTGGAGGCGGCGGCCGCGATAGGTCAGGCCCACCACCTGGGCGAGCTGGTCGGGGGACACGTCGTAGGCGGCGGCGAGGTCGCGGTCGGGCTCGATGTGGAGCTCCTGCTGGGCCTCCTGCTGCCGCGTCTCCACCTGGGTCAGGCCCGGGATGGCGCTCACGCGGGCGATGGCCTCCTCGGCCAGGCCGAAGAGCGTCTCCGTGTCGTCGCCCACGAGCTGGAAGGCCACGCGGTTGCCGCCCCGGTGCATGCGCCAGCCCTGCCCGGTCTCCTGCACGCTGAGCTGCACGCCCGCGATCTCCGGCAGCAGATCCGGCAGCCGCCTGCGCACCAGGGCGATGTTCTCCTCGTTGGCCTCACCCTCCTCCAGGTAGATGCGCGTGAGGGAGAAGCTGTCGTTCCAGAAGCTGTAGATGGAGCGGGCCAGCAGCTCCTCGCGGTGGGGCTCCAGCGCGTGCTCCACCTGGGTGATGATCTCCTGCTTGCGCTCCAGGCTCAGCTCCTCGCTGTACTCGTAGCGCACCTGCACGAAGAGCTCGGACTCGCTGGTGTCGAAGTTCATGTCCAGGCTGCGGAACGGCTGCACCGCCGAGGCCACCACGGCCAGGCCGATGACCGGCGCCAGCCAGCGCCGCCGCAGCACCAGCTCCAGCACGCGGGCGTAGGCGTTCTCCAACGCCTCCATGACGCGCCCCTTGGGCCGCGGAGCGGCGTGGATGTAGCGCGACGTCGCCAGGGGGATGAGGGTCTGGCTGATGAACAGCGACGCCAGCAGCGTGAAGCAGACGGTGAGCCCCAGCTCCTTCAGGTAGATGTTCATCTCGCTGGGCTTGTTGAAGATCAGCGGCAGGAACACGATGACCGAGGTGAGGGTGGCGGCGGTCACGGCCACCGAGACCTCCCCCGCGCCGCGGCGGGCGGCGGTCTTGCGGTCCGCCCCGTTCTCGCGGTGACGGAAGATGTTCTCCATGACCACCACGGCGTTGTCCACCAGCATGCCGATGCCCACGATCAGACCCAGCAGCGTCAGCGTGTTGAGGGTCTTGCCCTGGCTCCAGATGATGCCGCAGGTCACGATGAGAGAGAACGGGATGCAGAGCACCGCCACGACGGTGGTGGAGAGCCGGCGCAGGAAGACGAAGAGCACGACGCTGGCGAGGATGGTGCCGAAGACCCCGGTGAAGGCCAGGTCGCGCAGGGTCTTCTCGATCTCCTGGCCCTGGCTGAACCAGACCAGGAAGTTCACGCCCTCCAGCTCCGGGTCGCTGTTCATGGCGGCGACGGCCGCATCCAGCTCGCGGCAGACCTCCACCGTGTTGGCCTTGGACTCCTGGGAAACGGTCACCCCCACGGCGAAGTCCCCGTCCAGGTGGCGGCCGTACTCCAGGGGCGGCTCGCGGTAGACCACGTCGGCCACGTCGGCCAGGCGCAGGCCGTCCTCGCGCAGGGGCAGGGAGCGGATGCGCTCCACGCTGTCCAGGGTGCCGACGGTGCGCAGGGTGTAGCGGTGGTCGCCGCTGACGATGCGGCCCAGGGACATGTCGAAGTTGCCGGCGCGCAGCACGCGGCTCACGTCGCGCACGTCGATGCCGTGGCGCACCAGGTCCTCGTTGCGCAGGTTGATGCGCACCTCGCGGGGATTCACGCCGTCCAGCCTCACCTGCGCCACGCCGGGCACGCGCTCCAGGGGACGGATGATCTTGCGCTCGAGCAGGTCGTAGCTCTCCGAGAGGTCGCGCGGGGAGCTGAGGCGTCCCTCCAGGATGGGCGAGTCGGCGTCGCGGGAGTCCCAGTTGGGGCTCACCTGGATGTCGCCCATGTCCTCGGGCAGGTCGTCGCGGATGCGGTCCAGGCGCTCCCAGACCTCCACGCGCGCCAGGTGCATGTCCACGTCCCAATCGAACCCGATGCGGATGCGGCCGCCGTCGCTGCCGCAGCGCGACCACATGCTCTGCAGGCCCTTGAGTCCGCCCAGGGCGTCCTCCACAGGGCGCACCACCATCTGCTCCACCTGCTCCGGCGAGGCGTTCTCGTACGGGAGCTGCACGAAGAGCTCCGGCTCCACCACGTCGGGCATGAAGGCCAGGGGCAGGCGCGTGATGGCCACGGCGCCCAGCACCACCACGCTGAGGATGATCATCAGCGTGGTCACGGGACGGCGGATGGCGAGTTCGGGCAGGGTCACGCCGGATCCTCCTCCTCGGCGGCGATGCGCGAGGGCACCACCTTGTAGGCCGCCGGGATGACCACCAGGGTCAGCAGCGTGCTCAGCAGCAGGCCGCCGGCCACGGTCACGGCCAGGGGCGCGCGCAGCTCCGCGCCCTCGCCCCAGCTCATGGCCATGGGCAGCAGGCCCAGGATGGTGGTCAGGGTGGTCATGAGGATGGGCCGCAGGCGCACGTGGCCGGCGCGCAGCAGGGCCTCCTCCTTGCCCACGCCGGCGCGGCGCAGGCGGTTCACCGTGTCGATCAGCACGATGGCGTTGTTCACCACGATGCCCACCAGCATGACCGTGCCGATCAGCACGATGACGGACACCTCGGTGCCGGTCAGCAGCAGGGCCCCCACCACGCCCACCAGGGCCAGGGGCACCGTGAACAGCACCAGCAGGGGATGCAGGAAGGACTCGAAGGTGGCCGCCATCACCAGGTAGACCAGGAACACGGCCAGGGCGATGGCGAACTGCAGGCTGGCGAAGCTCTGCTCCATCTCCCGGTTCTGGCCGCCGATCTCGGCCGTCACGCCCGGCGGCGGCGTCATGGACGCGAGGGCGGCGGTCACGTCGTCCACCGCGGCGCCCAGGCTGCGGCCCTCCAGGTTGGCCGTGACCACGGCGGCGCGCTGCTGCTGCAGACGGTGGATCTCCGCGGGCCCGCGGGCCTCCGTCACGTCCGCCACGGACATCAGGCGCAGCTCGCCCTGGCCGTCCGGCGAGCCGGGCAGCACCAGGTTGCGCACGTCGGCCACCGAGGCGCGGTCCGCCTCGCGGTTGCGGATGCGGATGTCGATCTGGCGGTCCTGCTCCTTGAAGCGCGTGGGCACCACGCCCAGCACGCGGTTCTTCAGGGTCTCCGAGAGCACGCCCATGTCCAGGCCCAGGGCCGCCAGGCGCTCGCGGTCGAAGACCACCTGCAGCTCCGGGTTGCCCGCCTCCAGGCTGGAGCGCACGTCCACCAGCCCCGGCACCGCCTGCAGGCGCG
Source organism: Candidatus Krumholzibacteriia bacterium (assembly GCA_035447065.1). GTDB lineage: Bacteria > Krumholzibacteriota > Krumholzibacteriia > LZORAL124-64-63 > LZORAL124-64-63 > CALEMW01. The sequence continues at coordinate 5,544 of DAOTGJ010000069.1, read as the reverse complement.
ACGCCACCTCAAGGGAGTAGGAGCGCAGGTCGTCCAGATCCTCCCCGAAGAGCACCACCTCCACCGGCGTCTTGAGGCTGAAGTAGCTGGGGCGGCCCACGCGCACCTCCAGGTCCGGCAGCTCCACGAAGCGGGCGCGCAGGCGCTCGGCCACGGCCTCCTCCAGGACCTCGTCGCCGCGGTCCTTCAGCACCACGTTCATCTGCCCCAGGTTCTCGCCTTCGGAGTTCAGCGCGAGGCCGCCGGTGACCTGGCGGCTGCCGATGGTGGCATAGGTTCGGTCCACGGCCGGATCCGCCGCGGCGGCCTGCTCCATGACCGCCACGGTGCGGTCCGTGGCCGCCAGCGAGGCGCCCTCGGGCAGGGTGACCTCGTAGAAGAACTCGCCCTGGGTCATGGACGGGATGAGCTCGGTGCCCAGCCCCCGGACCCCGAGCAGGGCCAGGCCGAAGGTCCCGAAGCCCAGGACCAGCGCCAGCCACGGGCGCCGCAGGGCGCCGCCCAGCAGTCGGTCGTAGGCCCGCGTGACCCAGCCCAGGTCCGCGATCTCGTGGGCGCCGTCGTCGGCCATGGGCAGGGGCTTCTCATGACGGCCGGTCAGGGGCGCCCCCGCGGCGCTGAGCATGGGGATGAGCGTGACGGCCACCACCAGCGAGGCCAGAAGGCTGAAGGTCACCGTCAGGGCCTGGTCGCGGAAGAGCTGCCCCGCCACGCCCTCCACGAAGACGATGGGCAGGAACACCGCCACGGTGGTCAGCGTGGACGCGGCCACGGCGGCGCCCACCTCGCTGGTGCCGTCCACCGCGGCGCGGTAGAGCGACGCGCCCCGGCGCCGGCGGCGGTCGATGGACTCCAGCACCACGATGGAGCTGTCCACCAGCATGCCGATGCCCAGGGTCAGGCCGCCCAGCGACATGATGTTCAGCGACACGTCGGCGCGGTACATGGCCACGAAGGCCGCCACGATGGAGATGGGGATGCTGGTGGCGATGATCACCGTGCTGCGCACGTTGCGCAGGAAGAGGAACAGCACGGCCACGGCCATGAGGCCGCCGATGAGCGCGGCGTTGCGCACCTCGTCCACGGCCTGGCGGATGAAGCCCGACTGGTCGAAGAGCACCGTGAGCTCCGTGCCCGCGGGCAGCTTGCCGCCCTGCCACTCGGCGATGCGGCCGCGCAGGAGCTTGGCCACGGTCACGGTGTTGGCGTCGCCCTCCTTGTAGAGGGCGATCTCCACGGACTCCCGGCCGTTGACGCGGGTGATCTCCTCGCGCTCCTTGCTGCCGCGGCGCACCTCCGCCACGTCGGACACGCGCACCACGCCGCCGGCGTCGCGGCGGAGTATCAGGTCGGCGATCTCGGCCACGTCGTCGAACTCGTTCACGGTGCGGATCAGGAACTGGCTCTCGCGCCCGCGCAGGGCGCCGCCCGGCAGGTTCACGTTGCCCACGCCCACCACCTGGCGCACCTGGTCCAGGGTGAGCCCCAGGGCCGCCAGGCGGTCCTGGTCCACGTCCACGTGGATCTCCTCCTCCAGGCCGCCCTTGATCTGGGCCGAGGCCACGCCCTTGAGGGTCTCGAAGTCCTGCTTGATCTGCTTGTCGGCCAGGCGGCGCAGGAAGGTCAGATCCTGCTCGCCGGAGAGGGCCAGGCGCACGATGGGATCCAGGCTGGGGTCGAAGCGCAGGACCACGGGATCCTGGGCCTCCTCCGGCAGCACCAGGCGGTCCAGCTTCTCGCGCACCTCCATGGACAGCAGGTCCATGTCCGTGCCCCAGGCGAACTCCAGGGTGACCTCGCTCATGCCCGCGCGCGACACGGAGTGGATGGTCTGCAGGCCGCGCAGCACGCCCACGGCCTCCTCCACCGGGCGCGTCAGCAGGTTCTCCACCTCCTGGGGCGCGGTGTCGGGGAACTCGGTCTGCACGGTGAGCGAGGGATAGGTGATGTCCGGAAAGAGCTCCAGGGGAAGGCGCTGGTAGGCCACCACGCCGAAGGCCGCCACGGCCAGGCAGGCCATGACCACGCTGACGCGGCGGCGCACCGCCAGGTCGACCAGAGCCCGCATCACTCCGCCGCCCCGGCGGCGTCCTCGAGGATCTTCAGGGGCGACCCGTGCTTCAGGGAGCGCTGGCCCTTGACCACCACCTGCTCGCCGTCGCTCAGGCCGGACAGGATCTGGGCGTGGTCCTCGTCGGTGAAGCCGGTCTCCACCACGCGGCGCTCGGCGGTCACGCCGCCCTCGCCCGGAACCGGCACGAAGACCACCTGCTCGCCCTTGTCGGTGAGCACGGCGCCGCGGGGCACGAGCAGCGCGCCGTCGCGGCGCTCGGTGACGATGCGGACCTGGGCGAAGTCGCCGGGGCGCACGTCGTCGGGATGATCCGGGATCTCGATGGTGAGCTTGATAGTGCCGCTGGCCGGATCGATGACCGGGCTGACCAGCTTGATGCGGCCCTCCAGGCGCTCGCCGGTGCTGTCCAGGGTGAGGCGCACGGGCTCGTCGCGCTGGAGGTCGCGGAACTCGCGGCCGGGCACGTGGACGCGGGCCAGCAGGGGGTCGAAGTCGGCCAGGACGAACAGGGGCGTGCCGCCGGACACGTTCTGTCCCACGTCCACCAGGCGCGAGGTGACGCGGCCGGCGAAGGGCGCCTCGACGCGCGTGTAGGACAGGGTCAGGCGCGCCAGGCCCTCCTCGGCCTCGGCGCTCGCCAGCTCGCTCTTGGCGGTCTGGAACTCCTCGTCCGACACCAGGGCCTCCGCCACCATGGCCTCGAAGCGCTCGAAGCGGGCCCGCTGGTTGGCCGACGCCGCCGCGGCCTGCTCCACGCGGTAGCGGTACTCGTCGTTGGCGATGCGCAGGAGCAGGTCGCCCGTGCGCACGTGGTCGCCCTCCTCCACGGCCAGCTCCTGGACCACGCCGTCCACGCGGGCCAGCACCTCGGCCTGCTTCTCGGCCTCCAGGGTGGCGGTGGCGTCGTAGTAGGCGGCGATGGTGCCGGTGGCGGCCGCGGCCACGGCCACGGGCACCGGTCGGCCGCCGCCTCCCTGGCCGGGACCGCCGCCGGGCCGGCCGCCCGGCTGGGCCTGGGCCGCGGGGGCGGCCTCGTCGCCCCCGCACCCGCTCAGGGCCAGGGCGGACAGCAGCAGCAGAGCGGACAGGAGCGTCGCGGCGGCGCGGCGTCGAGGCGTGGTGGGCATGGCTTCGGGGTTCCCTTCAGGATTTCGATCGGTTTTCGGGTTCCGGACAAGGTAGAGGGAAAACGCGGGCCTGCCTACGGTTCCGCCGCGCCGGAGTTGCGTGCCGCCTTCACCAGGCCCGCCAGGGAGATCAGGAGCCAGAAGAACTCCACCAGGAAGGCGGACAGGTTGAAGTCGGCGATCAGGGAGACCAGCACGCCGGCGGCGCCCGCGGCGTTGAGCAGGGAGTAGCGCGGATCGGCGGCGCGCAGGCGGTCCGCCTGCAGCAGGGCGTAGGCCGCGAGGATGCCGGCCACACCGATGAGGCCCACCGCATCGGCCCAGGTCATGGGCGTGGCATCCGGCGGAGGTGGTCGGGACGGTGCATGGGGCGGCTCCCTGGGTTGCGGTCCGGGCGGCGCGTCGGTCCCGCCAGTTTAGGCCCCGGCGGCCCGATCGCCAAGCTTCTCCGGCCCGATCGCCAAGCGTCTCCGGCCCGATCACCAAGCGTCTCCGGTCCGCTTGTCGCGGGCCGACCGCCATGCCATACTCCCCCGCAATGAAGAGTCCGGCGCGACGTTTCCCCACCCTGCTGGCGGCCATCGTCCTGGCCGGCGCCGCCCTGCGCCTGGGGCTGGCCTGGAGCGGCCTGCCCGAGGGCGTGATCATCGCCGACGACGCCTACTACTACTTCCGCATCGCCGCGAACCTGGCCGCGGGGCTCGGCCCCACCTTCGACGGCCTGGCGCCCACCAACGGCTTCCACCCGCTCTGGCTGGCCCTGCTCGTGCCTGTCTTCGCCGTGCCCGCGGCTTCGCCGTGGACGCCGGTGCGGCTGGCCCTGGGGCTGAGCGGCCTGCTGGACGTGGCCACGGGGCTGCTGCTGCTGCGGATCCTGGCGCGCGCGGGCGTGTCGGCGCGGGGCCGGACGGCGGCGGCGGCGCTGTGGTTCCTCTCGCCGGTGACGGTGCTGGTGGGGCTGCGGGGCCTGGAGGCGTCGCTGGCGGCATGCCTGGTGCTGGCGGTGACGGAACGCCTGCTGGCCGGCGCCCTGGACTCGCGCCGCGGCGCCCTGGGACTGGGGCTGCTGCTGGGCCTGGCCGGCCTGGCGCGGACCGACGCCGTGGCGGCCCTGGGCCTGGCCGCGCTGACCTGGACCTTCGCCGACGGCGGCCTGAGCCGGCGGCGGGCGATCCACCTGGGGCTGGCGGCCGGCGCGGCGATGCTGGTCCTGGCGCCCTGGCTGCTCTGGTGCCGGCTGGAGTTCGGGTCCGTGGTGCAGGTGTCCGGCCTGGTGAAGCGCCACTTCCCCATCTACGGAACCCTGGACCCGCTCGGAGACGGCCCGCGGGCGGTCCTGCGCGGCCTGGCCGACCGGACCCTGGCGCCCCTGCTCCACGCCGCGCGCTTCGCGGCCGGCGAGGAGTTCCGCGCCGCGCGCTGGGCGCTGGCGGTGACCGCGGCGATGGTGCTGGCGCTCGCCGTGCCCGCGGCGCTGCGGCCCGCCCTGCTGCGGCGGCACCGGCGCCTGCTGGCCGTGGCCGGGACCTACGCCGCGGTCCACGTGATCCTGCTGTGCTGGGCCTGGGGGACGTACATCAACTGGTACGGACTGCCGGTGCTGGCCCTGCACGCGCTGGCCGTGGGCGCGCTGCTGGACGGCGTGGGGCGTCGGACGGCGACTGGACTGGCGGGCGGCGTGCTGATCCTGGCGACGGTGGCCTGCACCGGCCTGGCCCGGCTGGAGGGGCACGGCCCCGCCGGCGGTCCCGCGGATCGGATCACGCGCTTCCAGGAGCTGGCCCGGCGCCGCCCCGACGGCGTGACCGCGGGCGCCTTCAACGCCGGTGTGCTGGGCTACCTGGCGCCGTTCCAGGGCCCCATCACGGTGACGAACCTGGACGGGCGCGTGAACAACGCCGCCTACGCCGCGGCCCGCGCCGACACCCTGGACCGCTGGATCGCGGCCCATGTGGACGTGCTGCTGGAGCCGCCGCGCACGGGGCACGAGGTGCTGACGCCGGCGGGGCTGGCCCGGCTGGAGGCGCGGTACGCGCGCGACGACTCGCTGCGGATCTGGGTGCGGCGCGACTAGCGGTAAGTTGTGCCATCGAAAATGTTCCTGAGGTCTTCAAAGGCGTCCACCTCCGGGTGGGCGCCTTCTTCAATAGGCGTACTTCAGGGTATGACGACGATTCCGACCAAGCCCCACCGTCGCAACGGATCGCTCGTAGTAACGAGCCCATACCTCCGGCAGCTCGACCCGTGTCCGGAAGATCCGCTCCCCCAACACATCCCTCACCGACCAGAGCCGATCCGTCACCCCCTTCAGCATCCCCGACGACACCGCCGGCCCCTTCTCCC
>DAOTGJ010000068.1:0-13673 GCA_035447065.1 Candidatus Krumholzibacteriia bacterium | reverse complement strand
AGCGATCCGTTTCGACGGTGGGGCTTGGTAGCAATCGTCGTCATACCCTGAAGTACGCCTATTGAGGAAGGCGCCCACCCGGAGGTGGACGTCTTTGGAGACCACAGGAACAATCTCGGTGGCACAACGTTTTTTATCCCACAAGAAGCGATTCTGCCGAAAATCCGCGTTCACTCAGACAGATCATCCTGCTTGTTGCAGTTTCGTATCTCCGCGTGCTACAATGTTCTCCGAATCGTCCCCAGGCCGACCCCTCCCGCGCCCGCCCGAAGGCACGGGACCGTGGTCGGCCGGTTCCGTTGTCGGCCCGAACCCAGTGAAGGGGTCCCCATGAAGAAGGTCCACGCCCTCGTCCTGCTGTCGTTGCTGCTGACCGCGCTGTCGGCCAGCGCCGGCGTCGTGAGTCCCGGTCTGGAGCGCCAGATGGCCTCCATGGCCGACGACGACCAGCTCGTCGTCCTGGTCGTGCTCAAGGAGCAGGCCGACGTCCGCGCCATGAACTGGGAGCTCCACGACGCCAAGGCGACGCGCGCCCAGCGCCACGCCGCCGTGGTGGACGCCCTGCAGTCCGTGGCCAAGACCACTCAGGGCGCCCTCCTGGCCGACCTGAGCGCCAAGGCCGCCAGCGGCCAGGTGCGGGCCTTCCGCCCCTACTGGCTGATCAACGGCGTGCGCGTGGCCACCACCGTGGCCGGCGCCCGTGAGCTGGCCGCCCGCGGCGACGTCGAGGTCGTCGAGGCGGACCTGAAGCCCGAGCTCATCGAGCCCCTGGCCAGCGAGAAGGTCGTGGACAAGTCCGCGGCCGGCATCGGCATCACCCCGGGCGTGGTGGCCGTGGGCGCCCGCCGCGTGTGGGACGAACTGGGCATCGACGGCACCGGCGTGCTGGTGGGCATCCTGGACACCGGCGTGGCCGGCGATCACCCCGCCCTCAGCGCCCGCTGGCGCGGCAACTTCGCTCCGGCCTCCGAGTGCTGGTTCGACGCCATCGGCGACGGCTCCACCACCCCCACGGACGGCCACTACCACGGCACGCACGTGATGGGCACCATCACCGGCCTGGCGGCCGACGACACCATCGGCGTGGCCCCCGGCGCGCTGTGGATCGCCAGCAACGTGATCAACCAGGGCGTGAGCAGCGAGTTCGATCCCGACGTGGTGAACTCCCTGCAGTTCATGACCGACCCCGACGGCAACCCCGCCACCACCGACGACGTGCCCGACGTGGTGCAGAACTCCTGGGGCATCAACGAGAGCTTCGGCGGCGACTACATCGACTGCGACTCGCGCTGGTGGGCCGCCATCGACGCCTGCGAGGCCGCGGGCGTGGTCCTGACCTGGTCCGCCGGCAACGAGGGTTCGGGCAGCCAGACCCTGCGCAGCCCCGCCGACCGCGCCACCGACGCCTACAACGCCTTCAGCGTGGGCTCCACGCTCAACACGGCGCCCTACACCATCAGCAGCTTCTCCAGCCGCGGCCCCTCCGGCTGCGGCGGCGCCTACGCCACCAAGCCCGAGGTCGTGGCCCCCGGCAGCGACATCTACTCGGCCCAGCCCGGCGGCGGCTACCAGTACCTGAGCGGCACGTCCATGGCCGGTCCGCACGTGGCCGGCGTGGTGGCGCTCATGCGCGGCGCCAACCCGGACCTGGACGTGATCACCATCAAGGAGATCCTCATGCAGACCGCCACGGACCTGGGTCCGGCGGGTGAGGAGAACGACTACGGCCACGGCATGGTCAACGCCTACGAGGCCGTGCTGGCCGTGATGACCGGCTTCGGCGCCGTGGACGGCGTGGTGACCGACGCGACCAGCGGCCTGCCCATCGCCGGCGCCGCCGTGCTGGCCACCGCCGCGGGCGAGAGCAGCCGCTCCGCCGTGACCGCCGGCGACGGCAGCTTCGGCTTCAGCCTGCCGCAGGGCACCTGGACGCTGGACTTCAGCGCCTTCGGCTACGTGGACGCCTCGCAGAACGTGGTCGTGGTGGAGGACGCCACCACCAGCGCCGACCAGATGCTGACCGCGGCGCCCTCGGCCGTGCTCAGCGGCATCGTGTACGACGACCAGAGCCAGCCTCTGGGCGGCGCCACGGTGACGGCCGTGGGCACCCCCGTGGCCCCGGCCACCACCGACGGCACCGGCGCCTACAGCCTGACCCTGCCCACCGGCACCACCTACGACGTGCTGGCCCAGGCCTACGGCTTCGGCAGCGACCAGGCCAGCGTGGCCTTCAACGGCGCCACCACCCAGGACTTCACCCTGCCCGCGCTGATCTACGAGAACTTCGAGAGCGGCGGCTTCAACACGTTCAACTGGACCCAGGGCGGCACCCTGCCCTGGGTGATCGACACCGCCGAGTCCTTCGAGGGCGCCACCAGCGCCCGCAGCGGCGCCATCGACCACAGCCAGACCTCCACGCTGAGCCTGACCTTGGACGTGCTGGCCGCCAGTCCGGTGGAGTTCGAGTACAAGGTGTCCAGCGAGTCCGGCTACGACTACCTGCGTTTCTACGTGGACGGAGTGCAGCAGGGCGAGTGGTCCGGCGTGGTGGACTGGTCGCACTTCAGCGCCAACGTGGGCTCCGGCCTCCACACCCTGACCTGGTCCTACGAGAAGGACGGGTCCGTGGACAGCGGCTCCGACGCGGCCTGGATCGACTTCGTGATCCTGCCCACCGTGGCGCCGCCGGCGTACCCGGACATCGCGGTGACGCCGTCGCAGCTGGCCGCCACCCTGGATCCCGGCGCCAGCACCCAGCTCACCCTCACCGTGGCCAACACCGGCGAGGCCGACCTGGTCTGGAACGCCGTGGGCGCCGGCAACCCGCTGCCTTCGGCCGCCGCGTACGAGTCCGTGGAGCTGCCCAAGGGCGAGGCGGACACCCGCCCCGGCCGCAGCCCCCTGCTGGGCGCCGGCGGTCCCGACGGCTACGGCTACAACTGGATCGACAGCAACGAGGTGGGCGGCCCGGTCTACGACTGGGTGGACATCTCCGGCCTGGGCACGCCCCAGAGCTTCGGCGACGACAGCAACCAGACGTTCGCCCTGCCGTTCACGTTCAACTTCTACGGCGTGGACCACACCACGGTGAACGTGTGCTCCAACGGCTTCCTGTCGTTCACGTCCACGAGCACCGCCTACAGCAACGCGGGCATCCCGTCCTCTGGCGTGCCCAACGACATGATCGCCGTGCTGTGGGACGACCTGAACCCGAACAGCGCCGGCACCATCTACACCTACGCCGACGCCGCCAACGGCCGCTTCATCGTGCAGTGGGACGGCGTGCCGTACTACAGCAGCACCACGTACCTGACCTTCCAGGTGATCCTGAACGCCGACGGCTCCATCGTCTGCCAGTACGCCGATGTGGCGGACCGCGGCGAGGGCACCTTCGGCATCGAGAACCCGGCCGGCGACGACGGCCTGGAGGTGGCCTTCAACACCGCCTACGCCGTCAACGGCCTGGCCGTGGCCTACGCCACCGAGCCGCTGCCCGAGCCCTGGCTGACCCTCAGCCCGAGCTCCGGCGTGATCCCCGCCGGCCAGACCGGCGAGATCATCGTGACCCTGGACGCCACGGACCTGGCCGAGGGCGTGTACAGCGGCAGCGTGACCATCGGCAGCAACGATCCGGACGAGTCCTCGATCATCGTGCCGGTGACCCTGACGGTGACCACCGTGTCCGCCGTGGGCGACCTGCCCGTGCGCTTCGCCCTGGACGCGGCGTACCCCAACCCCTTCAACCCCCAGACCAAGATCAGCTTCGCCGTGCCCGCCGGCGGCGAGCGCGTGACCCTGGACGTCTTCGACGTCTCGGGCCGCCTGATCAAGCGCCTGGTCTCGGGCGAGCTGGAGGCCGGCAACCACGCGGCCGTCTGGAGCGGCGACGACCGCGACGGCCGCCGGGTGGCCTCGGGCACGTACTTCTACCGGCTCCAGGCCGGGGACTTCGTGCAGACGCGGTCCATGGTGCTCGTCAAGTAGACGGCATCCGCCATGCGGCGCGCGAGCGCCGAACTTGACCGGAAACGTCGCTCGCGCGCCGCATGGCGGCTGCCCGGGCGGGGGGAACGGAACGTCGGCCCCGGACCTTTGGTCCGGGGCCTCGTTCATGTGGGGGGTGGCATCGGGGAGGGGGAATACCGTAGATTCAGGGGGGATTTCGTTTCCATCTCTGCAGGGAGGGCGACATGCTGCGGACGGGAATGCTGATCGCGTGCGTCGTGCTGTGGGCGGGAACGCCGGTCGAGGCGGCCGTGCTGGGCGGTACGGTCAAGGACTCGGGGACGGAGGCGCCCCTGGCGCGGGCCGACGTGCTGGCCTTCGGCGGGGGCGAACTGCTGAGGACGGTGACGGACGCCGACGGGGTCTATGCGTTCGAGGTGGATCCCGGCGAGTGGATCCTCAACGCATCGGCCTTTGGTTACGGCACGACCTACCTCACCACGACGGTGGACGCGGGCGGCGCCGCGGGCGCGGACCTGAGCCTGGAGGCCCGGCCGCGGGCCCGCGTGAGCGGTCGGGTGACCCGGAGCGACGGCGCCTTCCCGATCGGCGCCACGATCCACGTGATCGACACGCCGGCGGCTCCCGCGGTGGTCGACGCCCTGGGCGACTACGGGCTGGACCTGCCGCGCGACGCCACCTACGTGCTGGAGGCCCGCCTCAACGGCATGCTCGCCGCGCGCGCGGAGGTGTCCCTGGACGGCGACGCGACCGAGGACTTCGAGCTGACGCCGCGGCTTCAGGAGTGCTTCGAGAGCGGCGGGTTCGACGATCTGCCGTGGGTCATGAGCGGCGACGCCGGCTGGACCATCGACACCCAGTACCAGCTCCAGGGATCCGCCTGCGCCGGCTCCGGCAGCATCCTCAGCTCCCAGCAGAGCACCATGAGCGTGGCCCTGGATCTGGAGGCCGGAGCGTTCGCATTCTGGGTGCGGACCAGCACCGAGCCGGACGGCGACATCCTGACCTTCCGGGTGGACGGCGAGGAGGCGGGCGCCTGGAGCGGCCTCACGCCGTGGACCCTGGTGGTGCATGATCTGGAGGCCGGCCATCACGAGCTGTCCTGGACCTACGCCAAGAACACCCAGCTGAGCGCCTACGCCGACCAGGTCTGGGTGGACGTGGTGGGCGACCCCTGGCACGCCGAGACCGCTCTCGCGCCCACCGCCATCGCCTCCGCCTTGCCGCAGGATCACTCCGAGCGGCGCAGCCTCGTGCTGAGCAACCCCGGCGAGCTGACCCTGGACGTCTCGGTGGACACCCGCAACCTGGCGCCGAACCTCAAGTCCGGCTGGCCCGACGCCGCCGGCTACCGCTGGTCGGACAGCGACGACCCGGACGGGCCCGAGTTCGTGTGGGAGGACATCAGCGGCACGGGCACGGAGCTGCCGGTGTACTCCAACTTCGTGGCCACCTACTCCATGCCCATGTTCTTCGACTTCTACGGCGAGAACTGCACCGCGGTGAACATCAGCTCCTCGGGTTGGATCTCCTTCGCCTCGAACCACAACGCGACCAACAACCAGCGACTGCCGTCGGCCAACCTGCCCAACGCCCTGGTGGCCCCGTTCTGGGACAGCCTGGTGGACGGCGAGAACAGCCGCATGTTCATGCAGTTCGACCCGGAAGGCCGCCGCCTCCTGATCCAGTGGCAGGACATGGCGCACTACTTCACGCCGGGCCTGGAGACCTTCCAGGTGGTGCTGCACCAGGACGGCACCATCCTCATGCGCTACCTGGACGTGTCCGAGCCGACGAGCTGCTCCGTGGGCATCGAGTCCTGGGACGGGCTCACCGGACAGGAGGTGGCCTACAACGAACCCTACCTCCGCGACGGCCTGGCCATCCGGCTGGACCGGCGTCCCGCGTGGCTGACCGTCTCGCCCACGTTCGGGCACATCCCGCCCGGGGGCAGCCTGGAGCTCGTCGTGGACTTCGATGCGGCGGGCCTGGGGCCGGACCTCTACTTCGGCATGATCCGGTTGACCACCAACGATCCCACGCGCCCGGTCGCGGAGATCTCGGCCCAGCTCCTGGTCTCCCCCGCCACCCTGGTGGAGCCGGTGCCCGTGCCGGAGCTGAGCCTGAGCGTGGCGCCCAATCCGTTCAATCCGGCCACCGAGGTGTGCTTCGAGCTGACCGAGCCGGGCCCATGCCGCCTGGAGATCGTGGATCTCCAAGGACGGCGGGTGCGGACCCTGGTGGCGGAGCGGCTGCCCGTGGGGCCGCACCGGGCGGTCTGGGACGGTCGTGGCGATGACGGCAAGCCCCAGGCCTCGGGGGCCTACCGGGCGGTCCTGCAAGCGGGAGAGGAACGGCTGGTGAAATCCCTGACGCTGCTTCAATAGCCGCGGGGGCGCCTTCCGACCGTGTCGGGCTCCGGGCCAGGGCTCGGAGCCCTCCCCTCCATCAGCGGAACTCGCTGATTTTCAATATCTTCCGCAATCGCTCCATCTGCTGATCTTCATAGATCAATACGCCCGACAAGACGAAAAGCAGACCCCTTGCAAGGGATATCTTTTCTGTGATACCATGCGATCCCGCCACCGAAGCCTCCAAAGGCGCCGTCGGTCGCCCGAGGCCTGGTTTCAGTCGGCGTCCATGTCGTCATCGATCACCGACGTCTCGCCACTCTCACCGTTCGCAACGAGGGGAACCATCCATGAGGAAACTGCTCGCGCTCGCTCTCGCCACGCTGCTGCTGGCGACCGGGGCCATGGCCGGCACCTTGTCGCCGGGGCTCCAGGATCAGATCCGCAACATGAACGACTCGGACCAGATCACGGTCCTCGTCGTGCTCCAGGACCAGGTGGACGCTCACGCCATGGCCTGGGAGCTGCACGACGCCAAGGTCGACAACGACCGTCAGCACACGATGATCGTCTCCGCCCTGATGGACAACGCGTCCAAGACCCAGGGCCCCATCCTGGACTACCTCAGCAGCAAGAGCCTGGACGGCGAAGTCCGCGCCTACCGCGCGTACTGGCTGATCAACGCCGTGCGCGTGGCCACCACCGTGGCCGGCGCCCGTGATCTGGCCGCCCGCGGCGACGTCGAGGTCGTCGAGGCCGATCTGCAGGCCGAGCTCATCGAGCCCATCCGCTCCGAGAAGGCTCTGGACAAGTCCGCCGCCGGCATCGGCATCACCCCGGGCGTGGTCGCCGTGGGCGCCCGCCGCGTGTGGGACGAGCTGGGCATCGACGGCACCGGCGCCCTCGTCGGCATCCTGGACACCGGCGTGGACGGCAACCACATCGCGCTGGGCTCCCGCTGGCGCGGCAACTTCGCTCCGGCCTCCGAGTGCTGGTTCGACGCCATCGGCGACGGCTCCGTCACCCCGACGGACACCCACTACCACGGCACGCACGTGATGGGCACCATCACCGGCCAGGCTCCCGATGACTCCATCGGCGTGGCCCCCGGCGCCCTCTGGATCGCCAGCAACGTGATCAACCAGGGTGCGAGCGGCGAGTTCGACGGCGACGTCATCAACTCCCTGCAGTTCATGACCGACCCCGACGGCAACCCCGCCACCACGGACGACGTGCCCGACGTGGTGCAGAACTCCTGGGGCGTGAACGAGAACTTCAGCGGCTACGTGGACTGCGACAGCCGCTGGTGGACCGCCATCGACAACTGCGAGGCCGCGGGCGTGGTCCTGACCTGGTCCGCCGGCAACGAGGGCCCCGGCAGCACCTCGCTGCGCAGCCCCGCCGATCGTGCGACCGACCAGTACAACGCGTTCAGCGTCGGCTCCACCATCGCCACCGCTCCCTACACCATCAGCAGCTTCTCCAGCCGCGGTCCTTCCGGCTGCGGCGGCGCCTACGCCACCAAGCCCGAGATCGTGGCCCCCGGCTCCGACATCTACAGCGCCCAGCCCGGCGGCGGCTACCAGCTGCTGAGCGGCACGTCGATGGCCGGCCCGCACGTGGCCGGCGTGGTCGCGCTGATGCGCGCCGCGGCTCCGGACCTGGACGTGATCACGGTCAAGGAGATCCTGATGCAGACCGCCGTGGATCTGGGCGATCCCGGCGAGGAGAACACCTACGGCAACGGCTTCGTGAACGCCTATGACGCCGTGCTGGCCGTCATGAGCGGCTTCGGCGCCGTGGAGGGCTACGTGACCGACGCCTCGACGGGCGATCCCATCGTGGGCGCCGCCGTCCTGGCCACCGCCGCGGGCGAGTTCAACCGCGCCGCCACCACCGACGGCAGCGGCTACTACCGCTTCATGCTGCCCCAGGGCACCTGGAACTTCGACTACAGCGCCTTCGGCTACCTGCCCGGCAGCCAGAGCCTGGCCGTGGTCGAGGACGGCACCACCAACGGCGACTTCACCCTGAGCCTGGCTCCCCAGGCCGTGGTCTCCGGCCACATCACCCTGTGGGACGGCGCCACCGCCGACATGGCCGTGGTCCAGGCGCTGGGCACCCCGCTGGCTCCCGTGTCCTCCGACGCGGCCGGCGACTACAGCATCAGCGTGCCCCTGGGCGGGACCTACACCTTCCTGGCCCGCCAGAACGGCTACGCCGGCGCCCGCGTGACCGCCGAGGTCACCGGCGACATGACCATCGACTTCTTCCTGGACGAGCTGCGCCACGAGGACTTCGAGTCCGGCGACTTCACCGTCTACCCGTGGGAGTTCTCGGGCACCGCCCCCTGGACCATCACGGACGTGGATCCCTTCGAGGGCGACTACTGCGCGCGTTCCGGCGTGATCACGCACAACGAGACCTCGACCATGAGCGTGGACCTGGACCTGAACGACGGCGTGTTCTCGTTCTGGTACAAGGTCAGCTCCGAGTCCGGGTACGACTTCCTCGAGTTCTACATGGACGGCGTCCTGATGAACGAGTGGTCGGGCGTGGTGCCCTGGACCCGGGCCGAGTACCCCGTGGCCGCCGGTCCGCACACGCTGACCTGGACCTACTCCAAGGACGGCTCGGTCTCCAGCAACGATGACGCCGTGTACGTGGACTTCATCGGCGAGCCCCTGTACCCGTCCGTGACCTGGAGCCCCGACGGCCTGGCCGAGACCCTGGCCGTGGGCCAGACCTCCAGCCAGTACATCACGCTGGGCAACACCGGCGAGATGGAGCTGACGTTCACCGCCCGCGGCGTGGCCGACCTGCCGAGCCTCCAGACCTTCGAGGACATGGAGCTGGGCAAGGACGACATCGATCCCCGCCACGGCATGTCCCCGATCGCCGACGCCGGCGGTCCGGACGACTTCGGCTACTACTGGATCGACAGCAACAGCGCCGGCGGCCCGACGTTCGACTGGTTCGACATCAGCGGCATCGGCACGCCCCAGTCCTTCACGGACGACTCGAACCACTCGTTCGCCCTGCCGTTCTCCTTCCCGTTCTACGGCGAGGTGTACAACTCGGTGAACGTGTGCTCGAACGGCTGGCTGTCCTTCACCAGCACCTCCACCTCGTACAGCAACGCGGCCATCCCCTCGACCAGCGAGCCCAACACGCTCGTGGCCGTGGTGTGGGACGATCTGAACCCGGCCAGCGCCGGCCAGATCTACACCTACGAGGAGGCCGGCCGCTTCATCGTGCAGTGGGACGGCGTGCCCTACTACGGCACCTCGGACTACCAGACCTTCCAGGCCATCCTGAACAGCGACGGCAGCATCGTGGTGCAGCTGCTCGACGTTCTGGACCGCAGCAGCGGTACCCTGGGTCTGGAGAACCAGGCCGGCGACAACGGTCTGCAGGTGGTCTACAACGCTCCCTACATCGAGAGCGGCCTGGCGATCCTGTACGACTTCCAGCAGCCCTGGATGTCCCTGCCCGTGGCCGGCGGCGTCGTGCCCATGGGCGGCACCTACATGCTCGAGGTCATCTTCGACGCCACCGAGACGCCCGTGGGCATCTACAGCGGCAACGTGCTGATCGAGACCAACGACCCGAACCACCCCGAGATCGTGGTGCCCGTGGTCCTGGTCGTGACGGACGAGGTGGCGAACGAGGACGGCGACACCCCGGCGTCCAAGCCCACCACCTACGCCCTGCACGCGAACTACCCGAACCCGTTCAACCCGATGACCAACATCGAGTTCGAGCTTCCGGTGCCGGGCATGACCAAGCTGGCCGTGTACGACCTGAGCGGCGCTCTGGTCCGCGAGCTCAAGAACGAGGTCATGACCGCCGCGCGTCACAACGTGACGTGGGACGGCACCAACGACCGCGGTCAGCGCGTGGCTTCGGGCACGTACTACCTGCGGATGAACTCGGGTGAGTTCTCGTCGGTGCGGAAGATGACGCTCGTCAAGTAAGGCGTCCGTCATGCGGCGCGCGAGCGCCGAACTTGACCAATCACGTCGCTCGCGCGCCGCATGACGGCCGCCGCGACGGGGGGTTGGAACGTTGGCCCCGGACCGTACGGTCCGGGGCCTCGTTCATTTGGTGGAGATATCTCGGAGAGTGCAGGTAGGATGGTGTCGAGGAGGCTCGCGGATGGATAGGATCGCTGATCACAATCGCAAGGCCTGGGACGCCATGGGCGAGAAGGGGTCGCCTTGGGCGAAGGCCGTGTCATCGGACGAGGTGGCGCGGGCGCGGGCTGGGGACCTCGCCATCGTGCTGACGCCCGTGAAGCGGGTGCCGGCGGACTGGCTGGGGGACGTGCGCGGTCGCGACGTGCTGTGCCTGGCTTCGGGCGGAGGGCAGCAGGCGCCGCTGCTGGCGGCGGCAGGAGCGCGGGTGACGTCCTGGGACAACTCGCCCCAGCAGCTCGCCCTGGACCGGCACGTGGCGGAGCGCGAGGGGCTGGCGCTGGAGACGCGGCAGGGAGACATGCGGGACCTCAGCGGACTGGACGACGCGTCCTTCGACCTGATCGTGCAGCCGGTGGCGACCTGTTTCGTGCCCGACGTGCGGGCCGTGTGGCGGGAGTGCGCGCGGGTGCTGCGGCCGGGCGGACGGCTCCTGGCCGGGGTGATCAACCCCGTGTTCTTCATCTTCGATCCGGATCTGTCCGACGGCGAGGGCCGCCTGGTGGTGCGCCACCCCCTGCCCTACCGCGAGGACGCGCCGGAGACCATGGCCCCCGGCCGCCGCGCCGAGGTGGCCGCGGGCGATCCCATGGAGTTCAGCCACTCGCTGACGGACCTGATCCAGGGGCAGATCGCGGCGGGTCTGACGCTGCGCGACCTGTACGAAGACGGCTGGGAGGACGCATCCCCCCAGCCGCTCAACGCCTACCTGCCCACCTTCCTGGCCACGCTGGCGCAGAAGGCCTGATCAGTCCGCCGTGATGGAGAATCCGCGGTTGCCGGAGCGCGCCACGTTCAGCGCGAACTCGTCCGCCGCCGGACACCAGAGTTCCTCCAGCCTATCCCGATAGGGTGCGAAGGAGGCCGCGATGGACGCCGGCACGCCGTCCTGCCAGGGCAGGCGGTCCAGGTCCTCGTCCATGCGGGCCGCCTCGTCGCGCAGGGCCTGGGCCAGCTCCGGATCGCTCCCCGCGGCCTCCAGGGCCTCGAGCTGCGCGCGCAGCATGCGGCGCAGGGCCTCGCGCAGGCGGAAGGTGGAGTGCTCGCCCTCGCCCACGGTCACGCCGGAGGCGTCGGCGTCGGCCACGGCCTTGCCCAGCACGCCGTAGTAGCCCACCACGTAGGTGTAGGTGTACTCGCCCAGGCCCATGCCCGCGTCGGCCAGCGCCTCGTTGCGCGCCACGTGGTAGCGGCCCAGCAGGCCGGGGATGCGCAGGGCGCGGGTCATGGTGCCCAGCACCATGCGGGTCTTCTCCGGGCCGGACACGTCGCCCTCGTCCAGGTGCTCCATGCGCTCGAAATGCTCGAAGACGCCCGTCAGGTCGCCGCAGAGATCCTGCAGTTCCTGCTGCACCGCCAGGAAGGCCTCCAGGCGCTCCGGGGCCACGCGGCCGTCCGCCGGGGGCACGTACTCCTCCTGGGTGCCGAAGTCCGCCTCCAGGACCTCGCGGGACCGTTCCGCGTCCTTGAAGGGCTTCATGACGGTCAGGCCGCAGCCCACGAACGTGACCACGAACAGCAGCACCATGACGCCGCAGCCGATCGCGCAACCTTTGAGCCAACCGGGCATCGCCTTCTCCTGGGTTGGGGACGGGCGCTCCTACGCAGGTCGGGGCGCGGGGTTTCCCGTGGTCATCCTGCACGCCCGGCAGGGTGGAATGCAACATGCCGGATGCCCGGGGAGGGCGGATCGTGCCTCCGCGTTCCCGCCCGTTCCGGGTCCGGCGCTTGCATCGGCGCGGGTGCGATCCGAGACCGGACCGGGGCTTCGCCGCCTCTCGACGGAAGGACCTTGGATGAATGAAGACGCACGACGCCCCTCCCGTGCCCGACGGGAGGGGCGTTTCGTTGCTCACCGTCCAGGTCAGCGGTCCAGGTTCAGGCCGAAGTGGTCGGCCAGCACCCAGCGCACGGCGCCGCGCATGGCGTCGTGGTCCATGCGGTAGGGGTCGAAGCCCCAGTAGACGTCGGCCCGCTGCGAGGGCTTGGCCGCCGCGTGCTTGTGCGACAGCACGCCGATGGGGGCGCCCTCGTTGCGCGTGGTCCCGGTGACGGGATCCACGCCCCACACGCCGCAGACCGAGTTCAGGTCCATGTCCCCCGGCCAGTCCGCGTCGCCGGCCGCGTGGTGGCTGTCGCGGATCCAGTCGTAGCGGGCATGCACGCGCCACATGGGCTCCAGGACCGGAGTGCCGTCGTCCAGCTCCTGGGGCGACCAGGGCGAGGGACGGCTGGTGGCGTTGAAGTCGTAGATCTCGTCGGATGAGCCGAAGGAATAGGCCTGGAGCAGATCCGGGATGCCGTCCACGGCGTCGGCCCAGTCGATCTCGTCCCAGATGTACACGGTGTCCTGCAGCGCGCCGGCCGTGCCGTGGGCCGCGGCGAAGGCGTCGTCCAGGACCACGGCCTTGGTGCCGGTGCAGCGGACCTTGGTGTGGTAGCCGCCGTCGCCGCAGGCGGTGGCGCTGAGCCAGAAGCTCTGCGGCACGATCTGGTTGACCAGGCTCATGCCGGCGGCGCGGTAGCCGTACTGGCGCGGCCCCAGGGCCTGGAGGTTCCCGTCCATGTCGTAGGCGGCGCCGAAGCTCATGGCCAGGGGGGACTGGCCTGAACAATACCGGGGCGACTCCACCGAGTCGTAGATCAGCGGCATCAGCCAGGTCAAGCCGGTGGCGCCGTCCTGAGAGGGCGAGAAGTTCATGAGCGAGCCGCTGCCCGCCAGGAACACGTTGCCGACGGACTCCACGTAGTCCGTGAGCCACACGTACCGGTCGCGGCCGGAGAACTGCCGGGTGATGGCGGATTCCACGTGCTTGGACGTGGTCCACAGCAGCACCTGGTAGTTCACCGCATCGCGCAGGGTCAGCTCCAGGACGTTCTCCATGTCCACGGCGTCGTCGCCGCTCCAGCCGGACACCGGGGCCAGCACGTCGTTCCAGAAGGCGTCGCGGTAGGTGTCCTGGTTGTAGGCGATGCCGCCGCCAGCGTCGGGCCAGAGGCTGGACACGTGGTCCTGCACGTCGTCCACCAGCAGCAGGGGCAGGCGGTCGCTCCACTCCGGCACGGGCACCACGGCCACCTCCCAGGTGCCGCGGGTGAGGTTGCCGGCCAGGTCGCGGCAGTCCACGGTCAGGGTGTGGAGGCCGCTGTCGAAGGCGAT
>DAOTGJ010000067.1:12491-14103 GCA_035447065.1 Candidatus Krumholzibacteriia bacterium | reverse complement strand
CAGGCCGGCGGCCACGGCGTCCACCACCGCGGCGCTGCTGTCCAGCAGGGTGCCGTCCATGTCGAAGAGGAACGTGTGCGGGGTCATGCGAGCTTTCCGCGGACCAGGGCCGCCACCTCGCCGGGCTCGGCGTGGCGCCGGGTGGCCTTCTTGGAGTAGAGGAGTTCGCCGTCCAGGACCACCTCGAAGACGCCGCCGCCCGAGGGGATCAGCTCGGCCTCCAGGCCGAACTCGTCCCGGAGCTCCGCCGCCAGACCGGCGGCGATGGGATCGTAGCGTCAGACCTTGCAGTACTCGATGCTCAGCTCCACGCCGGTTCTCCTCAGAATTCGATGACGAGCTTGGGCCAGTCGGCCAGCTTCTGCTCGAACATCTTAGGCGTGAAGTCGTCGATGTGCACGCAGGTGTCCTCGCCCCCGGCGAGGATGGTCTCCAGGATGTGGTCGTGGATCCCGTTGGACTTGTCCTCCAGCAGGTTCCGGGTGATGAACCACGTGTCGAAGATGCGGCGGCCGATCACCGTGTGCAGCTTGAGGCCGTTGACGATGACGCGGTCGAAGGCCTGGATCTGGAAGCTGCCCTGCTTGAGGCCGAACAGCACCACCTCGCCGCCGCGGCGCGTGCTCTGGATGGCGTTGTTGACGCTGCTGTTGAAGCCGGCCATCTCCAGGGCCACGTCCACGCCGATGCCACGCGCGGCCTCGCGCACCGCCTTGACCACCTTCTTGTCCGCGGCGTGGCCGTGCTTGGGGGCGCGGGTCAGGTCCACGGGGATGATCTCGTCGGCGCCCAGGCGGCGCGCCATCTCCTGGTTCTTGGGGTTGGGCTCCACGCCGATGACGCGGGTGGCGCCCAGGGCCTTGGCGATCATGATCACGAAGAGCCCGATGGTGCCGCAGCCGAACACGCCCACCGTCTTGCCCCGCAGGTCCGCCGCCTGGCAGCAGTGCACCGCGTTGCCGAAGGGCTCCTGCACCGCGGCCACCTTGAGGTGGATCTTGCGCTTGTCCGTTGGCCAGAGCACGCGCGCCGGCAGCTTGACGTACTCGGCGAAGCAGCCGTCACGGCTGATGCCGATGATGGTGTCGCGGGCGCAGATGTGCGTCTGGCCGATCATGCACTGGTGGCAGGTGCCGCAGATGACGTGCGACTCCGCCGAGACCACGTCCTTGGGCCGCAGGCCGAAGCGCGCCGCGGCGCGGGAGCCCACCTCCACCACCTCGCCCACCAGCTCGTGGCCGATGACGCGGACGGTGGCGTCCTCCTTCTTCAGGCTGTCGAAGATCATGCCCTTGAAGGCGGTGCGGTTCCAGATGCCGCGGTCGCTGCCGCAGAAGCCGGCGAAGAGGATCTTGACGATCACGTCCTCGGCGTCGAAGGGATTGGCCGCCTCGTTCAGGACGGGGCGCGGGACCTCGGTGCGCACCAGGCCGCGGGTCTTGTCCCAGGGCATCGCGGACTTGTCGTAGACCAGGGCCTGCATGGTGTCGGACACGGAAACCCTCCCGGGTCAGTTGATCGTGTCGTAATCGTCCTCGCCGAGCCCCCAGTCGCGCCGGGGGTCGAAGGAGCGGGACTCCTCCTCGTCCAGGAGGTCGTCCAGGGAGACCAG
>DAOTGJ010000067.1:9012-12391 GCA_035447065.1 Candidatus Krumholzibacteriia bacterium | reverse complement strand
AGGGCCATCTCCGCCAGGCGGGTGGTGCGCGGGATGGAGGTCTGGAGCAGGCGCTCGCCGTACTCGGCCTCCATGGCGTCGATGACGTGGCGGGTGAGGCGCGTGCGGGCGTCCACCATGGTCAGGAAGAAGCCCTCCAGCTCCGTGGCGCGGCCGGACGCGGCGTCCAGGGCGCGCACGAATTCCATGAGTCGCTTGAGGGAGTCGCGGCACAGCTCCTCCGCCTGCACCGGCACCAGCAGGGCGTCGCTGGCGGCCAGGGCGGCGCGGGTCTCCGGTCCGAAGCCCGGGGGACAGTCGATGAGGATGGTGTCCCACTCGTCGCGGGCCTCGTCCACCGCCGCCAGGAACACCTCCTGCTCGTCCACCAGGGACTGCTTGTAGCGCTGCTCCTCGGCCAGAGACCAGGCGTCGGGCACCACCATGGACAGGCCGTCCAGGGCGGTGTCGTGGGCCACCTGGCTCAGGGGCAGGTCCGAGAGCAGGACCTCGGTCAGGCCGCCGTGGAGCCCGTCGGGGCTGTAGCCCAGGGTGCGGGATACGCCGCACTGGGGGTCGGTGCCGATGATCAGGACGCGGTGGCCGCTCAGGGCCAGGGCGGCGCCCAGGTTCACGGTGGAGGTGGTCTTGGCCACCCCGCCTTTCTGGCTCACGAGGCTCAGGACGCGGGCCCGGGGCAGGCCCCAGGGGTTCGCCGCGGGGCCTTCCTCCCGCCGGATGTCGTGCGCAGGCTGCATGGGAGGGGCGTCTCCTTTCAGCGGTTCAAATAGGGGACGGGATCAATCGGCCAGGTCCAGGACCGTGGCCACGAGCTTGTCGATGCCCTGGAACACCTCGCCGATGCGGCCGGCGTTCATGTAGGCGGGCGTGCTGACGACGCGGCGCTCCGCGTCCACCACCACGCCGGTGGGGGGGCAGTCCACGTGCCGGGCGCCCATGGCCTCCACGGCCGCCGCGGTGTCCGGGTCCGTGCCGATGGTCACGTCCACGCCGCCGTCGGCCCCGAAGATGCGGGCCACCAGGGCGGGCGCGATGCACATGGCGCCGATGACCTTGCCGCCGGCGTTCATGGCGCGCAGGAAGGCGGCCACGTCGGGGTTCACGCTGCAGTCGGCGCCGTCCACGGCGAAGGTGCAGAGGTTCTTGGCGGCGCCGAACCCTCCGGGCAGGATCACGGCGTCGAAATCCGCGGCCCGCAGGTCCTTCACGTCGGCCACGGGACCGCGGGCGATGCGGGCGGCCTCCACGCGCACGTTGCGCGTCTGGTCCGCGGCCGGCTCGCCGCGCTGGTGGTCCACCACATGCATCTGGGGGATGTCCGGGGCGGCGACGGTCACCTGCGCGCCGGCGCGGTCCAGGGCCGCGAGGGTGGCCACGGACTCGTGGATCTCCGCGCCGTCATAGACGCCGCAGCCGCTCAGGATGACGGCGATCTTGGCCATGGAGCACCCCCTTGTGTCGAGGCCAGGCCCACGATTCTAAGCCGCCCGCCGTCGAAGTCAACCCCCCAACCCCGGCCGTCGGCAGGGAAAATTATTTTTCGGCGGGGGCGGCCGTTTCCTATCTTCCGGACAGGTGTTTTCCAGCGGGGGAGGGAGCCATGTCCAAGGTGGCCATCGGCGGCATGATCGAAACCAGGAATCTGGTCCTGGTGCACATCCTGGGCGTGCGGCGAGGGCCCGGCGTGGCGGGGCTCACCCTGTCCACCCTGGGGCGGGCCGGCGTGAACGTGCTCTGCATCGTGTCCAGCCCGGACAGCCGCGGCCGCGAGAACCTCTCGGTGGCCGTGGAGCACAAGGATCTGGACCAGGCCCTGGGCCTGCTGCAGGACCTGGCCGAGCGCATCGAGGCCGAGAGCATCGACTGCCGCAAGCACGTGGCCCTGGTCTCCATCTACGGTCCCCATTTCAGCGAACGGCCGGCCATCGCCGGCATGATGTTCGAGGCGCTGGCCGCCGGCGGCATCGACATCCACGCCGTGAGCACCAGCGTGTCCACCGTCTCCTGCATCGTGGAGGAGAAGGACCTGCCGGGCGCGCGCGAGGAGATCGGCCGCACGTTCCTGGTGCCCTGATCCCCTACGACGGAGGCCGTCATGGCCCGCGCGATCCTCACGCTGCTCTGCCTGATCCTGCTGGCGACCGCCGCGTCCGCCGGCGACCCCGACGAGTTCTCCGGCGTGCCCCTGCCTCCGAAGCACGATGAGCTCCTGCTCAAGGACGGCACCCTGCTGCGGGGCGAGATCCTGGAGGAGCGCGAGGATCTGGTGGTGTTCCAGACCGATGCCCTGGGGCGGCTGGAGATCTCCCGCGACCGCATCGCCCGCCTGGCCCACGCGGACCGGGGGCAGAGCGTGCGGCAGGATCCCGACGTCAACTCCCTGATGTTCTGTCCCACGCCCGCCACCCTGCCGTCGGGCAGCGGCTACTTCCGGAGCTTCGAGCTGTTCTTCCTGAACTTCGGCTACGCTCCGGCCGACGACGTGAACCTGAGCGTGGCGACCCTCTTTCCGGTCACCGGCGACGTGCTCATGCTCTCGGTGGGCGCCAAGGTCCGGATGCTGGACCGCGCCACCGGCCCGCTGGGGCTGGCGCTCACGGGCAGCTACACCACCCTGGAGGAGACCAGGTTCGGGTCGGTGGGCGTGGTGGCCGGCGTGGGCGACCCGCGCAGCAGCTTCAACGTGGCGCTGAGCCGCAATTTCCAGGACGACGGGGACGCGGAGACGGTGATCCTGGTGGGGGCCGACATCCAGGGCCGCAGCCGCATCAAGTTCTTCGCGGAGTGGATGTCCAGCTCGGCCCTCTTCGCCGACGACGCCGACGATCTGGACGGCTTCCTCAACCTCGGCCTGCGCCTGTTCGGCACCGAGCACTCGTTCAGCATCAGCGGCTTCCGGCCCCTGCTGGACGACGACAGCGGCTTCATCGCCTTCCCCATGATCATGTACAGCGGCCATTGGTAGCGCCGCGCCTCAGTACGAGAACCCGCTCCCCCCGATGAACTCCCGCAGCAGCGACGTGGGCGGCACCAGGCCCGCGTCCAGGGGCAGGTGCGCCCGCAGCAGCCGCAGCAGGGCGCGGGCGCGGCCGTAGGAGGGGTCGTCCGGATCCACGGCGGCCAGGCGCGGCTCGGCCCACAGCTTGAGCACGCTCATCTCGTAGGCCAGGCCGGAGTTGAAGATCAGGTCGGCGTTCTCCAGGTGCGGTGTGATCCAGCGGTCCTCGCCCTCGCGCACCTGGGGCCAGCGGGCCAGGGTCTGGCTGGCGGTGTAGCCGCGGAACTGGGCGTCGCGCACGATGCGGCGGATCACCCGCGGCATGGTGGTGGGCTGGAAGCTCACGTTGTCCAGGTTGGTGTGGCAGAGGGCCGACACGAA
>DAOTGJ010000067.1:0-8912 GCA_035447065.1 Candidatus Krumholzibacteriia bacterium | reverse complement strand
CGGCCGTGGGCGTCGCGGGGGGTGGCGTCGCGGTCCACGAAGTAGTCGTCCAGGGAGAGGGCGAAGGGCTGGAGCCCCAGCACCTTGAGCTGCACGGAGAGGCGCTTGGCGGTGCTGGTCTTGCCGCTGCTGCTGGGGCCGGCGATCAGGACCAGGCGGCCGTCGGCGGGCAGGGCGGCGATGCGGTCCGCCGTGGTCACGAAGACGCGGCCCTGCCGGGCCTCGCACAGGCGCACCAGCTCCTTGGCCCGGCCCTCGGCCAGCCAGCGGTTCAGGCCGCCCAGGTGGGCGAAGCCGTGGCCGTCGGCCCAGGCGCCCCATTCGCGCAGGGCGGCCAGGAGCTTGGGGCGGCGCACGGCCTCCGCCGTGCTGTCGGGCCGCCCGGGGAGCGAGGGCAGCAGGACGAAGCCGGGCGGCTCGGGAAGCAGGGCGAAGGCGCCCACGTCGCGGGTCGACGGGAGCTGCAGGCCCTGGAAGATCAGGTCGCTGCCCTCGATCTGGGCCATGGGGGTGGCGTCGGGATCCACGTGGCGGGCGGCGTCGCGGGTGTAGCGCAGGCGGGAGCCGCGCAGCTTGCGCACCAGGGTGCGCTGGCCGAAGACGCGGGGCAGGATCTCCCGGTCCTGGGCCACGATGGCGCGCATGCGCTCCGCCACGGCCAGCAGGTCCGCCTCCGTCACCGCGTCGCCCAGGGTGCCGTGCAGGCCGTCGTCCAGGGAGAAGTCCACGATCAGCTCGCGCTCGGGGAAGAGCTCCTCGCAGGCCACCGCCAGCACGGCGCTCAGGGTCTGCAGGATGGCGGCGCGGGTCTTGGGGTGGCTCAGACGCATGAGGCCCACGTGCTCGTCGCCCCAGAGGGGCAGCGAGAGGGGCGAGCGCTGGCCGTTGATGACGGCCAGGACCACGGGGTCGGCGGCGTCGCCGGTGAGGTCGTGGGCGGCCAGGACCTCCAGCAGCGGCGTGCCGGGGACGATGGAGAGGGCGCGGCCCTCGATGCGGACGGAAACCTGGGGCATGGGGCACCTCCGCCGCCATGGTAGGGGCGGCGGAGGGCGCTGTCCACGACGACGACGGGGGTCAGGAGCCGGAGGCGGCGCTATCCGCGGCGGGGGCCTTGGGGGTCTCCTGGGGAGCCGGCTTGGCGGCGTCGGCGCTCTTGGCGCTCTTGGCGGCGCTCCGGCGGGAATCGGTCACGTAGTAGCCGGAGCCCTTGAAGGCGATGCCGGCGCCGCCGGAGATCAGGCGGTTCACCTTGCCGCGGCACTCGGGGCAGCGCTGGCGGGGCTTGTCGGTCATGGCCTGCTCGAGCTCGAACTCCAGGCCGCACTTGGTGCACTCGTACTCGTAGGTGGGCACGGCATCCTCCTCTCTGGACGGTGGGGGCTTTCCGGGCGGCACAAGATGAGGCCGCGGCGGCGGCCGCGCAAGGCCCCGATCCCCTGCATTTTCATGATTTTCACGCCGATCCGGGGTCGGACGCGGTTGAGAATGGAACGTGATCGAATTATCATGCGGCTCGTACCGTGGGCAACAGATTCAATGGAAGGGAATCCCATGTCCGTGAAATTGGGAATCATGGGCTTCGGACGCCTGGGGCGGAACATGTTCCGCATCGGGCACAACCAGCCCGACGTGACGTTCGCCGCCGTCAGCGACATCGCCGACGTGGAGACGCTCGCGTACCTCCTGCAGTCCTCCACCGTGGAGGGCGAGTTCGAGGGGGACCTGCGCCAGAAGGGCCACTACCTCATGACGGAGCGCCAGTGCACCCGCGTGGTGCACGGCTCGCGTCCGGGCGACGTGCCCTGGGACGTGCTGGGCGTGGACATCGTCATCGAGGCCACCGGCGTGTTCCGCAAGCGGCGCGAGCTGCAGAAGCACCTGGACGCCGGCGCCAAGGCCGTCATCCTCTCCACGCCGCCGCAGGACTCCATCGACCGCATGATCATCAACGGCGTGAACGACCACGAGCTGAAGGCGGAGGACCGCATCATCTCCTGCGGCAGCAGCAGCTGCCACGCGCTGGCCGTGGTCATGAAGGTGCTGCAGGAGAAGGTCGGCGTGAAGCGCGCCACCATGACCACCGTGCACGCCTACACCAGCGACCAGCAGCTCAGCGACAGCGCCCGCGGCGACCTGCGCTGGAGCCGCTCCGCCGCCCAGAACATCATCCCCAACACCAGCTGGGCCCCGGGCGCCGTGATGGAGCTCATGCCCGAGCTGGCCGGCAAGATCGACGGCATGGCGCTGAACGTGCCCGTGTCCGCCGGCTCCAACATCGACCTGGTGGTGGAGCTGGAGAAGCCCCTGAGCGCCGAGGACTACAACGCGCTGATGCGCGACGCGGCCCAGGGCCGGTACAACGGCCTGATCTGCTACACGGACGAGCCCATCGTCTCCAGCGACGTGATCGGTAACTCCTGCTCCGCCGTGGTGGACGCCCAGGCCACCATGTCCCTGGGCAACGGCCTGGTGAAGAGCGTGCTCTGGTACGACAACGGCTGGGCCTACGCGTACCGCATGCTGGAGACCGCGCGCCGGCTCGCCGGCCTCATCCGCAGCGGGGAGGTGCTGTCATGAGGATCGCCATCAACGGGTTCGGCCGCATCGGCCGGGCCGTGTTCCGACTGCTGAACAGCATGGAGGGCGTGGAGGTCACGGCCATCAACGACCTGGCCGACTCCGAGGCCCTGGCCTACCTGCTGCGCCACGACACCGTCATGGGACCCTTCCAGGGCGTGGCCCAGATGGAGGGGGACGTGATGGTGACCAAGCACCAGCGCGTGAAGATGCTGGAGAACCCGGTGCCCCAGGAGCTGCCCTGGAAGGAGCTGGGCATCGACGTCGTGGTGGAGGCCACCGGCCGCTTCCGCAAGCGCGAGCAGATCATGGCCCACATCGAGGCGGGCGCCCGCAAGGTGCTGCTCACGGTGCCGGCCAAGGACGAGATCGACGCCACCATCGTGCTGGGCGTGAACGACGAGGAGCTCAAGCCCGAGCACCGGATCGTGTCCAACGCGTCCTGCACCACCAACTGCCTGGCGCCGCTGGCCTACGTGCTGGACAAGGAGTTCGGCATCGAGAGCGGTCTGATGACCACGGTGCACGCCTACACCAACGACCAGCGCCTGGCCGACGTGCCCCACAGCGACTGGCGGCGTTCGCGCGCCGCGGCGGAGAACACCATCCCCACCACCACGGGCGCGGCCCGCGCGGTGGGCAAGGTGCTGCCGCAGCTCGCCGGCAAGCTGGACGGCATGGCCATGCGCGTGCCCGTGCCCGACGGCTCGGTGGTGGACCTGGTGACCATCATGAAGAAGGACGTGACGGTGAAGCAGGTGCGGGACGCCGTGCGCGACCACGCCAACAGCGACCGTCTGCGCAAGATCCTGCGCTACTCCGAGGACCACCTGGTCTCCAGCGACATCGTGGGGGATCCGCACTCGTCCATCTTCGACAGCGAGTACTGCTCGGTGATCGGGGGCAACATGCTCAAGACCCTGAGCTGGTACGACAACGAGTGGGGCTACTCCAACCGCGTGGTGGACCTGCTGAAGAAGATGCACGAGCTGGGCTAGGCCCGACCGGCCCCGGGGCGCGCCGCGCCCCGGGGCCGCCAACCCGCGCCACCCTCCGGGGAGTGACCGTGACCGAGACGTCCCCCCAACCCGCCGGCCGCAAGGAGCGCGAGCAGCTCCGCCACCGCCGCGCCATCCTGGACGCCGCCGTGGCGCTCTTCGCGGTGCACGGCTACCACCAGACCACCATGCAGATGATCGCGGACCGCGCCGAGTTCTCGGTGGGCTTCTTCTACAAGCACTTCAAGGGCAAGGAGGAGCTCTTCCAGGCCCTGCTCGAACTCCAGTTCCAGCGCATGGACCGGGTGCTCGAGAGCTGCCGGCTCAAGGACCTGCCGCCCCTGGAGGCCATCCGCCACACCCTGGAAGCCGTCTGCGACCACTTCTCCCGCCACCGTGACTTCCTGCGCATGTCCGATCTGGTCCAGGAGGTGGCGCCCGCCTCCACGCGCGCGCGGAGCGTGGTCCACGTGGAGGAGCTGCGGCGACAGCTGGAGCGGGCCAAGGCCGCGGGCGAGATCCAGCCGGTGGACACCGAGCTGCTGGCCGCCGCCGTGCACGGAGCCATCGCGGAGCTCTTCCGGGTCGCGGGCCGCCGGGGCGACGATGCGTCCTTCGACCTCCTGCCGAGCTTCATCTTCCGCCTCATGATCGACCCCCTCCGGGCTTGAACGTGTTGCCGCACAACGCGATGGCGTTGTTTTGCTGTGCGTGAATAAATATTCATAATATGAACTTGCGCTCAGAATCGCAGATTATTATCGTGAATGCCTGTTCATGAATCTTAATTCACGGAGGAGGCATGGCCGCGAAATCGATGCAATGCAACGAAGCCGAGCGTCAGAGGATCCTGGACGCGGCGGTGACCCTGTTCGCCGACAGCGGGTACGCGGGCGCCACCATGGGGCGCATCGCCGTCTCGGCGGGATGCTCCGTGGGTCATCTCTACAGCCACTTCAGCAGCAAGCAGAGCCTGCTCGAGGAGCTGACGACGCGCTTCTTCCGGCGCCTCAATCAAGCGCTGGACGCCGTGGAGGCCGCGCCCATGCGGTCACCGCTCTCCCGCTACCGCATGCGCCTGCAGGCCCTGGCCCGCGAGCTGGGCAGGGACCACCGGCTCGTGGCCGTGGTGCTGGGGGAGGAGGCGATGCTGCGCTCCCTGGCCCGTCGCCACGTGGCCCTCATGCGCGAGCGCGATCAGGCGCTCCTGGGGGCCGCGATGGAGGCGGGCGAACTGCCCGCCCTGGATCCCCGGCTGCTGCTCGCGGCCATGGAGGGGATGATCCGGGCCCTGGCTGCGCTGCTGGCCAAGGAGGCGCCCGAGAAGCTGGGCGAGCTCGGCTCCCTGCTCGACGCCATCGTCATCACGCCGCTGGTCGCCGGGACCGGCATGCAGCACTACGAGGAGGACGGAAGATCATGATGCGACGAAGCGCAGCGCTGCTCGTCGGCCTGCTCATCTCGGGCGCGGCGATCGGCACGCGGGCCGAGATCCTGGAACTGGACCAGGCGGTCGTCCTGGCCCTGGCCACGGACGCCACCTTGGCGGCCGCCGACGCCGCCGTGGACGCCGCGGCGGCGGAGGGTCGTGCCGCCGCTTCGGGCCGCTGGCCCACCTTGGATCTCGGGGCGGCCTGGACCGCGAACCTCAAGAAATCCGTGCTCTTCCTGCCGCCGGAGATGGCGGCGGGCCTGGGAGGCTCCTCGCGCATCGAGCTGGGCAGGGACCGGAGCCTGCAGGCGGGGCTGAACCTGGCCTGGAACCTGTGGACCAGCGGACGCCTCTCCGCCGCCGCCGCCGCCGCGCGTGAAGGCGAGGACGCGGCCCGCTGGCAGCGGGAGCTCGCGGCCGACGCGGTGCGCTTCGCCGTGGTCCGCGCCTATGCCGACGCTCTTCTGGCCGCGAGCCGAGCGGAGATCGCCCGGGACGCCCACGCCGCGGCCGCCGAGGCGGAGCGGGTGGTGGCCGAGGCCTTCGCCGCCGGCCGCGCGAGCCGCTTCGAGCACATGCGGTCCGCCACGGAGCTGGCCAACCGCGAGGCGCCGCTGCTGCAGGCGCGCAACGAGCAGGCGGCGGCGATGCTGTCCTTGAAGCGGATCTGCGGAGCGCCGGCGGACGCGGACATCGTGCTGACGGAGACGTCGGCGGCCGGAGCACCGCCTCCGTCGGAAGCGGCGCTGCTGTCGGCGATGGAGTCGCACAGCGCCGAGCTCCGGAGCCTGGAGCACACGGTGGCCCTGCGCAGGCAGCAGGCGAGGTTGGCGGCGGCGGGCCGAGGGCCCGTGGTGCAGCTCCAGGGAAGCTACGCCCTGCAGGGCGAGTGGGACGACGGGCTGCTGCCCGGCGACGACGAGCGCTCCACCTCGGCGGGCGTGGGCGTGGCCGTGAGCGTGCCCATCTTCGACGGCTTCGCCGTCAGCGCCGACGTGGACCGCGCCGCCGCCGCGCTGAGGATCGCTGAGGTCCGGCGGGACGACGCCCTGGCCTCCCGCCGCCTCGCCGTGCGCACGGCCCGTCTGGACCTGGAGTCGGCCCTCGCCGCCGTGGCGGGCCGCGACGACGCGGTGGATCTGGCGGAGGAGGCGCACCGGCTGGCCCTGGTGCGGCTGGAGAACGGACTCGCCACGGTCCAGGAGCGTCTGGACGCCGAGCTGGCCCTCACGCAGGCCCGCGCCCAGCGCGCGTCGGCCCTGCACGATTGCCTCGTGGCCCGCGCCGCCCTGGCGCTGGCCGTCGGAACGACCGCGGACCTTGCCGCGGTGGAGGAGGACGGACGATGAACGACGGACGCAAGCGGTCGCGGGGTCCCTGGCTCCTGGCGGCCCTCGTGATGGTGACGGTGCTGGCCTTCGGCGCGCGCTTCCGGGCGCTGCGGGCCGAGGAGGCCACGCCGGGCGTGCGGGAGACGCAGCTGCGCGACGGGTTCCCGGTGGAGACCGTCACGGCCCGAACGCGCGACCTGGCCCGCTGGACGACGGTGGCGGGGACCGTGGAAGGCTCCGTGCAGTACGCCGTGGAGGCCGCGGTGGCGCTGCGCGTGGAGCGGATCCTGGTGCGCGAGGGGGATCGGGTGGAGCCGGGACAGGTGCTGCTGCACCTCGCCGGCGACGCTCCCACCTCCATGTACCGCTCGCCCGACCGGGCCCGGACGGCCCTGGCCGATGCGACGCGCACGGCCGAGCGGATGCGGAAGCTGTTCGCGGCGGGAGCCGTGGCCCAGGCCGACCTGGACGCCGCCGAGACGGCGCTGGCGCTGGCAGAGGTGGAGCTGGCCAACGCGCAGGATGCTTCGGTGCTGCGGGCGTCGGGCGCGGGCGTGGTGTCGCGCATCGAAGCCGAGGCGGGCGAGACCGCCCAGGCCGGCGAGGCGCTGGTGTGGATCACCGACGCCGCGAACGTGCGGGTGCGCTTCGAGGCCGGCGGACGGCAGGCCCCGTCGCTGGCCGTCGGACAGGCCGTGCGGCTGCGGGACGAGGCCGGCGGCACGGTGGCGCTGGGCGAGCTCAGCCGACTGGACGGCATGGCCGACCCCAGGACCCATCTGCTGGGAGGCGAGGCCGCGTTCGCCAATCCGGCGGGCCGGCTCGTGCCGGGGCTGCTGGTGACGCTGGAGGTCCGCGTGGAGACCGCCGCCGACGCGGTGACCGTGCCGCGCGAGTGCCTGGTGGAGCACGGCGACGGCCGCGCGGTCTGGGTGCTCGACGGCGAGGGCCGCGCGCGCCTGCGCCCGGTGGCCGTCGGGCTCGCCGAGGCCGACGAGGTTCAGCTGCTCGCGGGCGTCGCGGCCGGGGAGACGGTGGTCCGGCACGGGCAGACCCTGCTCACGGACGGCGCGGCCACGCTGACGGTCGGCGCGGGGGAGGCGTAGTCCCATGGGCCTGCTCAAGACCTTCGTGGACCGGCCGGTGACCACCACCATGGTGGTGGTGATCATGGTGGTGATGGGGTTCTACTCCTACGGCCATCTGAACACCGAGCTGATCCCGCGCATCAACTTCCCGGTGATCGTGGTGACCACCGTCTATCCCGGCGCCGCGCCGGGCGAGGTGGAGTCGCAGATCACCAAGCGCATCGAGGACGAGGTGGCCACGCTGGCCGACATCGACGAGCTCACGTCAACGTCCATGGAGAGCATGTCCCAGGTCATCGTGCAGTTCGACCTGGAGACGGACGACGACCAGGACGCCATCGACGTGAAGGACAAGGTGGACCTCATCGCCGGCGAGCTGCCGGAGGACGCCGAGGACCCCGTCATCACCAAGTACGACATCGGCGGCGAGGCGGTGGTGGAGCTGGCCCTGAGCGGCGAGCGGCCGCTGCGGGAGCTCTACCAGCTCGCCGATCAGCGGATCCGCGAGCCCCTCAGCCGGATCGCGGGCGTGGCGGACGTGGAGATCATCGGCTCCCAGGAGCGGGAGATCCACGTGGCCGTGCGGCCGGAGCGGCTGCGGGCCTACGGCCTGACCCTCAACGACGTGCTGGGCGTGCTGGCCGCGGCCAACCGCAACGTGCCGGTGGGGCACATCACCCGCGGCGCCGGCGAGACCAACGTGCGCATGGTGGGGGAGGTGGCCGATCCCCGCGAGCTGTCCCTGCAGCGCCTGATGCTGCCGGGCGGAGGGACCATCCCCCTGTCCGAGGTGGCCGACGTGCACGACACCACGGAGGAGGTCCGCGAGGCGTCCCTGTGGAACGGACGGCCCGCGGTGACCGTGGCCGTGAAGAAGCGCTCCGACGGCAACACGGTGACCGTGGCCGACGGCGTCTTCGCCGCGCTGGACGGCATCCGGGCCGACCTGGGCGAGGACGTGGCCCTGGACGTGGTGCAGGAGACGGCCTCGTTCGTCCGCGAGTCGCGGGCCGACGTGCTGAGCAACATCGCCGTGGGCATCCTGCTCACGGGCCTGCTGCTCTTCCTCTTCCTGCACGACTGGCGGCAGACGCTCATCGCGGCGGTGGCCATGCCCGTGTCCGTGGTGGCGGCCTTCATGCTGATGGAGGCGGGGGGCTTCACCCTGAACGTGATGTCGCTGATGGCGCTGGGCATCTCCATCGGCACGCTGGTGACCAACTCGATCGTGGTGCTGGAGAACGTGTCGCGGCTCGTGCGGGACGGCGTGGCGCCCCGCGAGGCCGCCGTGCGCGGAACCGCGGAGGTGGGCGTGGCGATCCTGGCCTCCACGCTGACCAACGTGGTGGTGTTCACGCCCATCGCGTTCATGAGCGGCATCATCGGCAAGTTCTTCATGCAGTTCGGACTGACGGTGGTCTTCGCCACGCTGTTCTCGCTGGTGGTGAGCTTCACGCTGGTGCCCATGCTCGCGGCGCGGCTC
>DAOTGJ010000066.1:0-14544 GCA_035447065.1 Candidatus Krumholzibacteriia bacterium | reverse complement strand
CGCCAGCGCATCCGCAATGGTCGGCGCCTCCGCCGACGGGACCACCACCTCCAGCGCCAGAGCCGGCGCGGCGAGGATGACGAGTCCGCAGAGGATTAAGATCTTGTGTTTCATGGCCCTCCCCTTCCCGTGGGCGTTCAGATGATATGGAGGGAACGTACGGATTCCCGGTCTGCAAGTAAATGGATCGACATCATCAATCCCCTCCCCGCGCAGGCGGCCGCGGCCCCCGCTCCGTCATTTTTCACATTCGTTCAAATCCAATGGCGTCAACCACCTAGCCGATTTCCATGCATTTAACTCGTTGGCGGACAACAGGATTTCAAACTACCGTGCATTCCGGAGCGGGTCGGAATCCCTGGGCGCGGGGCCCGGCCCACCAACGAGGAAGGACATCATGCAACGCTTCGCGTTGACTCTCACGACCCTGCTGGCCGCCCTGACCCTTTCCGCCACCGCCTTCGGCCAGCCCACGTTCGAGCAGGAGATCCTCTCCACGCAGGTCATCAGCTACCAGCGCCAGGTGGGCGATCTGGACGGCGACGGCCTGGGCGACGTGGTGGGCATCGACGACACCACCCTCCACTGGTACGCGGCCCCCGGCTTCACGCTGGGCACGCTGCTCACCCTGTCCGGGTCCGTGCACGGCTATCCGCTCTTCCGGGCGGACGACCTGCAGCTGGTGGACGTGGACGGCGACGGCGATCTGGACGCCGTGACCCGCATCGGCGATTCCGGCAACGTGAACGGCGAGGTGGTGTGGCTGGAGAACCCGCGGCCCTCCTCCGACGTGCACGGCACCTGGACCCTGCACACCGTCGGCGACGCCGAGTACGTGAAGGACATCGTCATCGCCGATTTCGACGGCGACGGCAAGCCGGACGTGGCCGCCCGCGAGCACACCGTCAGCCACGTGTGGCTGCAGGACGGCGCCGACGCGTGGACCGCGCGCACCCTCTCCCACCACAGCAACGAAGGCGCCGCGGTGGGCGACCTGGACGCCGACGGCGACCCGGACCTGGTCCTCAACGGCTTCTGGCTGGCGACCCCGTCCGATCCGCGCACCGGCACCTTCACGGAGCACGAGATCGACGACCGCTGGTACAGCGGCCAGACGGGCACCTGGCAGATCAACAGCTCCAAGGTGCAGGTGGCCGACGTGGACGGCGACGGCCGCCTGGACGTGCTGCTCTCCCACTCCGAGCTGCCCGGCTACCCGGTGAGCTGGTACTCGTCCACGGACCCGGCCGGCGGCGCCTGGACCGAGCACGTGGTCACGCCCAGCTACGACCTCTGCCACACCCTGCAGGCCGCCGACTTCGACGGCGACGGCCACATCGACGTGCTGGCGGGCGCCATGGCCGACTCCGACGACCGCGGCCTGACCCTCTACCTGGGCGACGGCGGCGCCACCTGGTCCGCCGACCCGATCCAGAACCTGGGCTCCTACAGCGCCGAGGTGGGTGACGTGGACGGCGACGGCGACCTGGACATCGTGGACATCCGCAACCACGACGAGGCCCCCACCGAGATCCGGTTCAACGAGTCCAGCCGCCCCGTGGCCGTGGAGCCCGCGCCGGCCGTGGTGGGCGACCTGCGCGCCGCGCCGAACCCGTTCAACCCCAGCACCACGCTGCGTTTCGAGCTGGCCGACGCCGGCCCGACCGCCGTGCTCATCCACGACGCCCGCGGCCGCACCGTCCGGGTCCTGCTGGACGGCGTGCTCTCCGCCGGCGCCCAGAGCGTGACGTGGGACGGCCGCGGCGACGACGGCCGCGCCCTGCCCTCGGGCGCCTATTTCGCCGAGGTCCGCCGCGGCGATCTGCGCACCGTGCACGGGCTCAGCCTGGTGCGCTGATCCTCCCTCCCTTCGCAACGACGAAGCCCCCGGCCGCCTGGGCGGTCGGGGGCTTCGCACGTCCGGCTGGACGAGTCTCTAGAGGCCGGCGATGACCGTCACGGCCCGGTCGGCCAGGTCCTTGGCCCAGTCCCAGCGCACGCCCAGCAGCAGCGTGGGCAGGGCCAGCAGGGCCAGGCACACCAGGTGCAGGGCCGGCACGCGCACGGCGGGGGCGTCGTCGGGCGCCTTGTCGAAGTACATGGCCCGCGCGATCTTCATGTAGTAGTACAGGCTCACCACGCTGTTCAGCACGCCCACGATGGCCAGCCAGTACCACTCCCGCCGCATGACCTCCGCGAAGATGTAGAACTTGCCGATGAAGCCCGCGGTGGGCGGCAGCCCGGTCAGCGCGAAGAGGAAGACCACCATGGCCGCCGCGGCCCAGGGAGCGCGGAAGCCCAGCCCGGCGTAGTCGGCCAGGTCCTCGCTCTTGAGCGAGTTGTTCACGGTGACCACGAAGAGGAAGGCCCCCAGGTTCATCAGCGTGTAGACCAGCAGGTAGAACAGGATGGCCTGCAGGCCCTGGTCCGTGAGCATGAGGAAGGCCATGAGCAGGTAGCCCACGTGGGCCACGCTGGAGTAGGCCAGCAGGCGCTTCACGTTGGTCTGCTTGACCGCCGCCAGGTTGCCCCAGGTCATGGTGGCCACGGACAGCACCGCGATGAGCATGGGCCAGTCCATGCGGTCCACAACCGGCTGGAAGGCCGTGTAGAAGAAGCGGATCAGCAGGGCGAAGCCCGCCGCCTTGGGGCCCACGCTGAAGAAGGCCGCCACCGGGGTGGGCGCGCCCTCGTACACGTCCGGCGCCCAGAAGTGGAAGGGCACCATGGCCACCTTGTAGCCCAGGCCCGCCAGGATCAGCACGCACACGGTGAGCAGGGCCAGCGGATCGGCCTGGCCGGCGGCCAGGGCCTCGCGCACGCCCTCGAAGGTCAGCGACCCGGTCAGCGCGTACAGCAGCGAGAGCCCGAAGAGCATGATGCCGCTGCTCATGGCGCCGAAGATCATGTACTTCAGCGAGGCCTCGGTGGCGCGCAGGCTGCCGCGCATGTAGCCGGCCATGACGTAGCTGGTCAGCGACACGAGCTCCAGCGACAGGTAGAGCATCACCATGTCGCGGGACTCGGCCATGACCATCATGCCGCCGGTCATCAGCGCGAGCAGGGCGTAGAACTCGCCCTTGTGCTCGCGCTGGGCGCCCATGATCTCCTCGCTCGCCCAGGAGAAGAGCACGGTGATCACGGCGGTCAGCGCGAAGAGGACGCGGAAGAAGGACGACAGGCCGTCCACCACCACCATGGGGCCCAGGATGGACGAGGCGCCCTGGGGATCCAGGCCCGCCACCGCGTACGCCAGCGCCGTCACGCCCGCGAAGAGCACGATGACGAAGGGCACCACCGGCCGCCGCTTGGCCGCGATGTCGCCGATCAGCGCCAGCAGGAAGGCGCCGAACATGACGGCCTCGGGGATGAAGGCCCGGAAATCCGACCACTCCGGGATGTTCAGGGTCTCGACGTTCAAAGGGCCACTCCCTTGCCTCGGCGGACTAGCCCGCCACGACCTTGACCAGGTGGTTCAGCGACGACTGCATGAGGTCCAGCACGACCATGGGCTTCACGCCGCAGATCAGCACGATGATGCCGATGGGCACCAGCGTGACCAGCTCGCGGGCGGTGATGTCCGGCAGCGAGTCGTACTTGTCGTTCTTGGGGCCCAGGAACACGCGCTGCAGCATCCACAGCACGTAGGCGGCGCCGATCACGATGCCCAGGGCCGCGATGATGGTGTAGGTGCGGTGGGTCTGGAAGGCGCCCAGGAACACCATGGCCTCGCTCACGAACCCGCTCAGGCCCGGCAGGCCGATGGCCGCGAACAGCGCGAAGCTGGTCACCGAGGTGTAGGTGGGCATCTGCAGGCCCAGGCCGCCGAAGCCGTTGATCTCGCGGTGGTGGGCCCGGTCGTAGATCACGCCCACGCAGAGGAACATCATGGCCGTGATGGTGCCGTGGTTGAACATCTGGAACACGGCGCCGTTCATGCCGGCGTCGTTCATGGCGGCCATGCCCAGCAGCACGTACCCCATGTGGCTCACGGAGCTGTAGGCCACCAGCTTCTTCATGTCCGTCTGGGCCATGGCGCAGAAGGCGCCGTAGAGGATGTTGATCACGCCGAGCACCGCCATGGGCACCATGAAGGCCGTGGCCTGGTCCGGCAGGATCGGGTAGCTGATGCGCAGGATGCCGTAGGTGCCCATCTTCAGCAGCACGCCGGCCAGGATCACGGACACGGCGGTGGGCGCCTCCACGTGGGCGTCGGGCAGCCAGGTGTGGAACGGGAACACGGGCACCTTGATGGCGAAGCCGATGAACAGGCCCAGCCAGATCAGGAACCTCACGCTGTTCACGTTGAGGATCCCGCCGTGGTTGGCCTGGTCCATCATGTGGACCATGTTGAAGGTGTGGCCGCCGGTGACCGGGTCCGTCACGTTGTAGTAGAAGGCGATCATGGCCAGGAGCATGAGCACCGAGCCCGCCAGCGTGTAGAGGAAGAACTTGATGGCGGCGTACTCCTTGCGGGGCCCGCCCCAGATGCCGATGAGGAAGTACATCGGCAGCAGCATCACTTCCCAGAACACGTAGAAGAGGAAGAAGTCCAGCGCGCAGAACACGCCCATCATCCCCGCCTCGAGCATCAGGAACAGGGCGAAGTAGCCCTTCACCGCCTTGGTGATGTTCCACGACGCGAGCACGCAGATGAACGAGAGCAGCGCCGTGAGCAGCACCATGGGCACGCTCAGGCCGTCCACGCCCAGGAAGTACTCGATGTTGAAGCTCTGGATCCAGGTGTAGTGCTCCACGAACTGGAAGTCCGTGGTGGCGCGGTCGAACTGGATGAAAAGCTGCACCGCCAGCACGAGCGGCACGAACGCCGCGGCCGCGGCCACCGTCTTGATGATCTCCGAGCGTTCCCGCGGAACGAACGCGATGACCAGCGCGCCGATCACGGGGAAGAAGGTCATCCACGACAGGATGTGGTCAGCCATCGAGGGCTCCTCTCTTGGTTCTCTTCAGATTCCCGGCCTACAGGGCCCGGAAGACCAGGACCAGCACAAGCACGGAGAACGAGACGTACGCCAGGTACGTCTGAATCCGCCCGGTGTGGACGCGCCGGACGCCTTCGCCCGCGAACTGGACCACGGCGCCCACGCCGTTGACCAGCCCGTCCACGCCGAACCTGTCCACCTGACCGGCGAACCAGCTCACGACGCGGGTGAGGTATCCGAATCCGTTGACGATGCCGTCGATCACCGTGCGGTCGAAGGCCGCGTTCAGCCAGCTGAACCACAGCGTGAACCGGTAGACGGTGGCGGCGTACAGCTCGTCGAAGAAGTACATGTTCTGCAGCACGGTGTGCACCGGCGCCAGGCGGGCCTTGAAGCGCTCCGTGTCGATCAGGCCGCGCATGTAGACCAGCCAGGACATCAGGATGGCCAGGCCGGCCACGGCGATGCTCATGAACATGGCCGTGACGTGGGCCTTGTGGTGCACGTCGTGGTGGTCGTCGTGGCCGCCGTGGGCGGCATCGGCGTGGGTCTCGCCGTGCGCGTCGCCGTGGGCCGGGGCCGCGTGGGCGTCCGCGGCGTGCGCGTCGCCGTGGGCCTCGCCCTCGCCGCCGCCGTGGCTCTCCACGGCCGCGTGGTCGGCCTCGGCGTGGTGCGCGTCCGCCGCCGCGTGGGCGCCGCCGTGCTCCGCCGCGATGGCGGTCAGGTCGTAGGGCGCCACGAACTTGCCGAACCAGCCGTCCGTGGGCCCCTGCCAGCCGGCCGAGCCGATGGCCAGCACGCTCAGGAACACCAGCGGGAAGGCCATGCTGAAGGGCGATTCGTGGGCGTGGTGGAAGCGCTCCTCGTCCCGCGGCTTGCCGTGGAAGGTGAGGAACAGCATGCGGAACATGTAGAAGGCGGTGAACGCCGCGGCGGCCATGCCCAGGATGAAGGGCAGCATGTGGCCCTCGGTCCAGCCGAAGGCCAGGGCGCCCGCCAGGATGGCGTCCTTGGAGTAGAAGCCCGAGAAGAAGGGCACGCCCGCGATGGCGATGGTGGCGATCAGGAACGTGGCGTAGGTGATCGGCATCTTCTTGCGCAGGCCGCCCATCAGGGGCATCTCCTGCGTGTGCACCGCGTGGATCACCGAGCCGGAGCCCAGGAAGAGCAGGGCCTTGAAGAAGGCGTGCGTCCACAGGTGGAACATGCCGGCGCCCGCCGCGCCCACGCCGATGGCCATGACCATGTAGCCCAGCTGGCTGATGGTGGAGTAGGCCAGCGACTTCTTGATGTCCGTCTTCACCACGGCGATGGTGGCCGCCATGAAGGCCGTGATGGAGCCCACGTAGGCAACCACCAGCAGGGCCTGGGGGTCGAACAGGGGCTGCAGGCGCGCCACCATGTACACGCCCGCGGCCACCATGGTGGCGGCGTGGATCAGGGCCGACACCGGGGTGGGGCCCTCCATGGCGTCGGGCAGCCAGATGTGCAGCGGCGCCTGGGCCGACTTGCCCACGCAGCCCATGAACAGGCCCACGCCCGCCCAGGTCAGCAGGGCGCCGGTCAGCGGCGCCGTCTGCATCTGGGCGAAGAGCTCCATGTAGTTGAACGTGCCGTACGCCGTGAAGAAGATCATGATGCCCATGAAGAAGCCGAAGTCGCCCACGCGGTTGGTGAGGAAGGCCTTCTTGTTGGCGTTGGCGGCGCTGTGCTTGTGGAAGAAGAAGCCGATCAGCAGGTAGCTGGCCAGGCCCACGAGCTCCCAGAAGATGTAGAGGAAGAGCAGGCTGTTGCTCAGCACGATGCCCATCATGCTGAACGTGAAGAAGCCCAGGAACGCGAAGAAGCGCTCGTAGCGGCGGTCGCCGTGCATGTAGCCGGTGGAGAAGAGGTGCACCAGCATGGACACGGTGGTCACCACCACCAGCATCACCGCGGTGGTGCCGTCCACCAGGATGCCGGCGTCGGCCACGAAGTCGCCCACCTTGAGCCAGGGGACCGACCCCTCCACGCGCCACTGGGGATCGCCCTTCTGCCAGAAGGCGAAGAAGATCCGCAGGGCCTGCACCCAGGAGACGAACAGCAGGCTCACGCCCACCCAGTCGCCCTTGCGCGGCAGCTTCTTCCCGAAGAAGAAGATGATCGCGTAGGACAGCAGCGGCAGCAGGAGGATCGACAGCGCCGTCCAGAGGATGGAGTTCTCGCTCAGCAAGGTCCCTCTCCTATCGCTTCAGGCTGTCGACGGCGTTCACGTCCGCCGTCCCGAAGTTGCGGAACATGGCCAGCACGATGGCCAGGCCCACCGCGGCCTCGGCCGCGGCCAGCACGATCACGAACGCGGCCATGAGGTGGCCGTCCACGCCGCCGTCCACGTAGCGGGCCACCGCCACGAAGTTCACGTTGGCGCCGTTGAGGATCAGCTCCACGCCCATCAGCAGCGCCACGGCGTTGCGGCGGGTCATCATGGCGAAGATGCCCAGGCTGAACAGCAGCGCGCCCACGGTCAGGAAATGCGGGAGTCCCACGGTCATGCGTGCACCTCCTCGGGGGCCTCGGCGGTCTCGCCGGGAGCGTTCTCGGGAAGCGCCTCGGGGGCCCGCGCCGGACGGCGCTCGCGGATCAGGATGGCCGCGCCCACCATGGCCACCAGCAGCACCAGCGACGCGAACTCGAAGGGGAAGATCCAGTCCGTCATGATCTCCACGCCGATGGCCTTCACCGTGGGCACGGCCTCGCCCGGCTCGCGCACGGGGAAGCTGCCGGCGGAGACCTTGTAGAGCAGCGCGAAGAGGCCCAGGGAGAAGATGCCCGCGGGCACCATGTGGTCCAGGCCGCGGCGGCGCTGCTCCTTGCGCGGGATGCGGGTCATCATGACCGCGAAGAGCACCAGCACCAGGATGCCGCCGATGTAGACCACCGTCTGGGTGACGGCCAGGAAGTCGGCGCCCAGCAGGGCGTAGAGGCCCGCCACGCCCAGCAGCGTGAACAGCAGGGCGAAGCCCGCGTGCACGATGTTGCGCGCGAACACCACCACGAAGCCGCTCAGCACCGTCAGGGCCGCGAAGCCGTAGAAGACGAGATCGCCGGACATCAGTCACCCTTCCCTTCGTCGGGGGCGTCGGCCGGGGGCGGGGCGGCGGCGTCCTCGGCCGCCTTCTTGGCGTCCGCCTCCTTCTTGGCCTTCAGCTTGGCCATCTCCTCCTCCGCGTTGGGCACGTAGTAGCCCATCTCCAGGCGGGTCTCCTTGTGGCACGGGATCGGCTTCTCGGGCGTCACGAACTCGTGCACCAGGCGCTGGCGCTTGTAGAGGGAGTGGTCGTAGTCCAGGGAGTGCTGGCAGGCCTCGGTGGGGCACTCCACCGTGCAGAGGCCGCACCAGATGCACTTGTTGTAGTCGATGGCGTACCGGTACATGAACCGGTCCTTGGCCTTGCCCACCGTCTCGATGTAGATGCAGTCCACCGGGCACACCTTGGCGCAGCGCAGGCACGCGTCGCAGCGCCAGGTGTCGTTGACGATGAAGCCCTTGAAGCGCTCCGGCAGCACCCAGCGCTCATCCGGGTACTGCAGCGTCACCGGCTTCTTGGCCAGGTGCTTGCTGGTGATCCGCATGCCCTTGAAGGCCGAGACCACCGCGTCGTAGACGTCTCGCAGGTATTGGGTCATGACGCCTCCGGGGTTCCACCCCATGGCGGCATCGGGCTACAGCAGCTCGCCCGAGACCATCATCCAGATGCCCGATCCCAGGACGCACAGCAGCGCCAGGGGCACCATCACTTTCCAACACGTGTGCATGAGCTGGTCAACGCGGAGACGCGGCAGCGTCCAGCGCACCAGCATCTGCAGCAGCACCAGCAGGCAGGCCTTGATCACGAAGACCAGCCCGGGCGCGAACACGGGCCCGGCCACCGGCTGCCAGCCGCCCAGGAACACGGCGGTGGCGATGCAGCTCACCAGGAACAGGTTGGCGTACTCCGCCAGGAAGAAGAAGGCGAAGCGCATGCCCGTGTACTCGGTGTGGTAGCCGGCCACCAGCTCCGACTCCGTCTCCGGCATGTCGAAGGGGCCGCGGTTCACCTCCGCGATGGAGGCGATGAAGTACAGGAAGAAGCCGATGAACAGGAACGGGTTGTGGAAGATGAACCAGTTCCAGATCCCGCCGCCCTGGGCCTCCACGATGGCGTTCATGTTCAGCGAGCCGGTGACCATGACCACCGGGATCACGGCCAGCGCCAGGGGGATCTCGTAGCTCACCATCTGGGCCGCGCCGCGGGCCGCGCCGTACAGGGCCCACTTGTTGTTGGAGGCCCAGCCGGCCATGAGGATGCCGGCGGGCGCGGCGCTGCTCACCGCGAAGATGTAGAAGAGGCCCAGGTCCAGGTCGCTGGCGATGAAGCCCGGCGCGAAGGGGATGGCCGCCCACGCCATGAGCGAGCCCACGAAGATCACGAACGGCGACAGCATGAACAGCGCCTTGTCCGCGTCCTGGGGGATGATGTCCTCCTTGCCCAGGATCTTCACCATGTCCGCCACGGGCTGCAGCACGCCGTGGAAGCCGCCCACGCGCATGGGGCCGTAGCGGCTCTGCAGGAAGCCGGCCACCTTGCGCTCCAGCCAGGTGAAGACGATGGCGCAGAGGGCCATCACCAGGGACATGATCAGCGCCATGGTCAGCCCGCCGGTGATCAGCAGCGCCGTGGGCGACATGGAATCGCCGAAGATGGAGGCGAAGAGATCCGTCATGACTTGCATCAGCGATCAATCTCCCCGAGAACGATGTCCAGCGAACCCACCGTGGCCACCAGGTCGGACACCATCATGCCCGGGCCGACCTTCTCGATGACGTGGAGGTTCGAGTAGCTGGGCGAACGCACCTTGTTGCGGAAGGGCTTGCTGCCGCCGTCGGCGAAGATGTGGAAGCCGATCTCGCCCTTGCTGCTCTCCGTGCGCGTGTAGAGCGAGCCGGCGGGCACCTTGACCAGCTTCTTCAGGTCCGGCGACATCACGTCGCCGCCGGGCATGGCGGCCACGGCCTGGCGGATGATGCGGCAGGACTCGAAGCACTCGCGCACGCGGACCATGTAGCGGTCCCAGCAGTCGCCCACGGTGCCCTGCTCGCCGGTGCCGTAGGGCACGTCGAACTCGAAGCGGTCGTAGATGGAGTACGGGTCGTCCTTGCGGCAGTCGAACGGGGTGCCCGCGCCGCGCAGCACCGGGCCGGTGCAGCCGTACTGGTGGCAGGTGTCCACGTCGATGACGCCCACGTCGGCGGTGCGCTCGATGAAGATCTTGTTGTAGCTCAGGAGCGTGTTGTACTCCACGAGCTTCTGCTCCATCACGTTGACCATGCGCAGCACGTCGGCCTCGAAGCCGTCGTAGGCGTCGAAACGCACGCCGCCCACGTCGAAGTAGTTGTAGAGCATGCGCCCGCCCGAGAGCCGCTCGAAGATGTTGAGGATCTCCTCGCGCTCGCGGAAGCAGTAGAGCAGCGGCGTCCAGGCCCCCATGTCCAGGCCGAAGGTGCCCACGGCGATGAGGTGGCTGGCGATGCGCTGCAGCTCGGCGCAGATCACGCGGATGTGCTCCGCGCGCTCCGGCACCTCCACGCCCAGCATGTTCTCCACGGCCACGGCGTAGCCGAAGTTCATGTTCATGGGCGCCAGGTAGTCGAAGCGGTCCGTGTAGACCATCCACTGCCGCCAGTCGCAGCCCTCGGCGATCTTCTCCGCGCAGCGGTGCAGGTAGCCCAGGTACGGCGTCACGCTGTGCACGATCTCGCCGTCGGTCTTCACCAGCAGGCGCAGCACGCCGTGGGTGGCCGGGTGCTGGGGACCCATGTTGATCTCCAGCAGCTCCGAATGCATGGTGCGGGGCTTGTCCTGATCCGCCCAGCCGCGGGTGACCTTGGTCTCGCTCATCCGCCTACCCTTCCTGTCCGGGACGCGCGGGCAGCACCACGTCGTCCTCGCTGAACGGGTTCTTGGCGTAGTCCTGGCCCTGCAGGGGCACGCCCTGCCACTGGTCCGGCATCACGTAGTCCTTGCGCAGCGGATGGCCCACCCAGCCGTCCTCCAGCAGGATGCGGCGCAGGTCCGGGTGGCCGCTGAACGTCATGCCCACCAGGTCGTAGGCCTCGCGCTCGTGCCAGGCCGCGGTGGCCCACACGCCGCTCACGGTGGGGATCTGCGCGGCGTCGCGCGGCACGCGCACGGCCAGGGTGTACTTGTGGCCGTGGCGGGAGCTGTAGCAGGCGTAGTACACGCCCAGGTCGCCCTCGCCCACGCGGTCGGACTTCTCGGGA
Organism: Candidatus Krumholzibacteriia bacterium; assembly: GCA_035447065.1. Taxonomy (GTDB): domain Bacteria; phylum Krumholzibacteriota; class Krumholzibacteriia; order LZORAL124-64-63; family LZORAL124-64-63; genus CALEMW01. The sequence continues at coordinate 3,300 of DAOTGJ010000066.1, read as the reverse complement.
CGGCCCAGCTCGTCGTAGCCCAGGATGTCCACGCTCTTGCCCTTGCCGGACTCGTCGTAGCCGTCCCAGTCCACGCCGGTCAGGCACATGAGCTGGTCGAAGTGGAGGGCGGGCTCGTCGCGCAGCAGACGGCAGGCCTCGGCGATGCTCCCGGCGGCGATCACGGACCCCTTCTCGAAGGAGTCGATGACGTCCAGCACGGCGTCGCCCAGCTTCTCGGTCAGCAGCGCGTGGATGGCGGCGGCTTCCATGATCTAGCGCCCCCCTTCCGGCTTCACGTCGGGGATCTTGCTGGCGTAGTCCTGCACCCACTTGGGGGTGACCAGCTTGCCCTTGCGGCCGCGGATCTTGTCCTGCAGGCGCATGAGGCCGTCCAGCAGCACCTCGGGGCGCGGCGGGCAGCCGGGGATGTACACGTCCACCGGGACCATGAAGTCCACGCCCTTGACCACGTGGTAGCCGTACTTGAAGTACGGCCCGCCGCCGATGGCGCAGCTGCCCATGGCCACCACCCACTTGGGCTCCGGCATCTGGTCGTAGATGCGCTTGAGGCGGGTGGCCATCTTGGCCGTGACGGTGCCCGACACGATCATCAGGTCCGCCTGGCGCGGCGTGGCGCGGAAGGCGCCGGCGCCGAAGCGGTCGATGTCGTAGCGCGTGGCCGAGGCGGCCATCATCTCGATGGCGCAGCACGCCAGGCCGAAGGTCACCGGCCAGATGCTCGAGAGGCGCGCCCAGTTGAAGAGCTCGTCCACGGTGGTCAGGATGAAGTTCTTGCTGTCGGCCTGGGTCAGCTCGGCCAGGTCGGCGTCCTGCTGGAAGTCCAGCCACTGCTCGCGCTGGGGATCGTACCCCGCGGGCGGGGTGGTGGACTCCACGTACTTGTCGCTCATTCCCCGCTCACCTCCGTTCCGTTGCGGGAGGCCAGGGTCTTCACCCAGTCCAGGTCCCCCTTGGCCCACACGTAGGCCAGGCCGATGACCAGGATGGCGATGAAGACGGCCATCTCCACGAAGACCAGGCTGCCCGCCACCGGGAACAGGTCCTTGAAGACCGTGGCCCAGGGGTAGAGGAAGAGCACTTCCACGTCGAAGACGATGAAGAACAAGGCCACCAGGTAGAAGCGGATGTTGAACCGCACCCACGACGAGCCCACGGGCAGCTCGCCGCACTCGTAGGCCACGCCCTTCTCCCCGCCCGGCTTGGACGGCCGCACCAGCTTGGCGATCACCAGCGCCAGGTTGCCGAAGAAGATGCCGAACAGGAGGAATAGGAGAACCGTGGTGTAGTTGGCAGAGAGCCCGGTGCTCACCGCGGCGAGGAAGGAAGTGGATTCCATGCGGTACCAGCCTCTGGCAGGGATCCGAGGCCCCTCGACGGGGGCGCGGGACGTGAAAAACGGGCGTTCTCGGCCCGGAATTCCGTACTCCTCGATCAAGGGCAAGAGTCGGAGCCGAGGGGGGGCGTGTCAAGAAAATCTGCAGGCTCCGCAAGCTGACGGACGATCCTCAAAATCACGAAAGTCCTTGTCTTATCTTCAATTGAAAATAGGCACCAACAACAGGTATTCAAGACGGGTTGCGCCCCGGGCCCGTTCCGCCGAATGTGGACGGATGCTCCGCGTTCCTGATATTTCAGTGGTTCGAGTCCCCAACGCCGCGAGGTCGCCGTGCTCCGCCCCACCCTCATCGCCGCCGCCCTGCTGACCGCCCTCCCCCTGTCCACCGCCCCCTCCCACGCCGCCGCGCCGGACACCACCCGCGTCCAGGACCTGGTGGTGGTGGGCGACCAGGCCCCCGACGCCACCCCCGCCACGGTGGTCTTCCAGCCCGACGCCCTGGCCGCGGTCACCCCCTGGAACGCCGGCGACCTGGAGGCCCTCATCCCCGCCAGCACCATCACGGTCAACAGCCGCGGCGAGAGCGTGCTGATGATCCGCGGCGCCAGCGAGCGCCACGTGGGCATCACCCTGGACGGCATCCCCCTGGCCCTGCCCTGGGACGAGCGCGCGGACCTGAGCCTCATCCCCCTGGACGGCGTGGCGACGCTGCGGGCCGAGCGCGGCGTGCGCACCCTGTTCTCGCCCCCCAACGCGGTGGCCGGCACGGTGACCCTGGAGACCGACGCCCCGCGCCGCGGCCCCCGCACCGAGCTGGAGCTGCGCGCCGGCAGCGGCGGCGACCAGGCGGTGCGCGCCCTGCACCGCGGCCGCCGCGGCCTCTGGGACGTGACCGCCACGGTCAGCCGCCGCACCCGCGACGGCGTGCCCCTGCCCGACGGCGCGGACCTCCCCTACCACCAGGATGTGGACGACCTGCGCACCAACACGGACCTGGAGCAGACGTCGGCCCTGCTGCGCGCCGAGCGTGGGCTGGACGGCGGCGGCAAGGTGGCGCTGCTGCTCACGGGCTACGACGCGGAGCGCGGCGTGGCGCCCGAGGGCCACGAGGACGCCGACGCCCGGCTGTGGCGCCTGCCCCTGGTGCGGCGCGGCATCGCGGGGGCGTCGCTGCAGAAGCCCTTGGGGACGGCCTGGGACCTGGAAGCGGGCGCCGCCCTGGATCTGGCCGCCCAGGACATCCGCGCCTATGCGGACGACACGTTCGCGAACACACCACTGCAGCCCGGCGACGAGTATGAAACCGGCCGCGACCGCACCGTGCATCTCCACGGCAAGCTGCGGAGGTTCGTGGGCGAGCGGTCCAGCGTGGCCCTGGGCGCACGCATGCGCTGGACGCGGCACACGGTGAGCGAGGAGTACCAGGGGCCGGAGCTGGCGTATGCGCAGCGGTTGGCGTCGGTGGCGCTGGAGGCGGACGTGGCGGGCCGTGGTCCGTGGCGGCTGCGCCTGGGAGCGGGCATGGACGCGGCCAAGGCGCCGGAGACCGGCGAGTTCCCGGTGGAGGACGCGCAGGTGGAGCCGGCGCTGCTGGCGCGGGTGGAACGCATGACCGGCGGCGGCGAGGTCTACGTGGCCGTGTCCCGGCGGGGCCGGTTCCCGGGGCTGCGGGAGCAGTACTCGGGGGCGCTGGGTCGGTTCGAGCCCAACCCGGATCTGGGAGCCGAGCGGCAGGATCTCGTCGAGGCCGGCTGGCAGGGGCGCGTGCGCGGCTGGGACCTGGCGCTGACCGGGTTCGCGGCGGAGCTGAGCGACGGGGTCGAGCGGGTGCGGCTGGAGAGCGGGCTGTTCCAGCGGGTGAACCAGTCGGCGATCCGGACCAAGGGTTTGGAGGTGGCGGCGTCGCGGCGTGTGGGGGCGCTGGAGGTGGCGCTGCATCATGCGGTGCTGGATGCGGAGGC
>DAOTGJ010000065.1:13648-14865 GCA_035447065.1 Candidatus Krumholzibacteriia bacterium | reverse complement strand
ACCGTGGTGGACGCCTACGATTTCCTGAACGACGACGCCGTGGTGGACAACGAGCCCGACGATCCCGCCACCGCCCACAACCACGGCACGGCCACCTGGAGCAACGTGGGCGCCCATCGACCGGGCGTGCTGGTGGGGCCCGCCTACGGCGCCGACTTCGCCCTGGCCAAGACCGAGGACGTGGCCGGGGAGTATCCCCAGGAGGAGGATTTCTGGGTGGCCGGCCTGGAATGGCTGGAAGGCCTGGGCGTGGACGTGGTGAACAGCTCCTTGGGCTACTCCAACTGGTACGTCTTTGCGGACCTGGATGGGAACACCGCGGTGACCACGCGGGCCGCGGACCACGCGGCCGCCCTGGGCGTGGTGGTGGTGAACTCCGCGGGCAACGCCCGCGCGAACAGCTGGGGGCACATCATCGTACCGTCCGACGGCGACAGCGTGATCGCCGTGGGCGCCGTGGACGCCGACGGCGTGGTCACCTACTTCTCCAGCCCCGGCCCCACCGCCGACGGCCGCATCAAACCCGACGTGTCCGCACGCGGCCTGCAGAACTCCACCGCCGGCGCCGGGTCCGATGATGCCTACTCCTCCGCCAGCGGCACCTCCCTCGCGGCGCCGCTCGTCACCGGCGTGGCCGCGCTGATCCTGGAGCGCCAGCCCGGGCTGACGCCCTTGCAGGTGCGCGAGGCCCTGCGCGCCACCGCCGACCACGCGCTGCTGCCGAACAACGACATCGGCTGGGGCCTGATCGACGCCCACGCCGCGGTCCACTACTGGGGCCCCACCCTGCTGCACGAGCCCCTGGCCGACACCGAGGACACGGCCGCGCCCATCCTAGTGAGCGGCCGCATCCTGGGCCGCGAGGCGGTGGCCGCCGGGACCCCGGCGGTGCGCTGGCGCGTGGACGGGGGCGCGTGGCAGTCGACGCCCCTGACCCTCGTGTCGGGCAACCTGTACCAGGGCGCCATCCCGGCGCAGCCCGGCGGCGGCCAGGTGGAGTACTACCTGGAGGCCGCCGACGTGCTGGGCTTCCAGGGCTACGCTCCGGGCCGCGGGGCCGCGGCGCCCCACGTCTTCGCGGTGGGGCCGGACCTCGCGGCGCCCGTCGTCACGCACTCGCCTCTGCCCGATCTTCCCGTGGGCGCCTGGCCGCCGCTGGTGCGGGCCACGGCCACGGACAACCTGGGCCTGGACGGCGTGGCGGTGAGCTGGAGCCT
>DAOTGJ010000065.1:7637-13548 GCA_035447065.1 Candidatus Krumholzibacteriia bacterium | reverse complement strand
TGGCCGACGTGTCGCCCAATCCCTTCAACCCGCGCACCACGGTGGCCTTCTCCCTGGCCGCCGCGGCGGCCCCGCGCTTGACGGTGGTGGACCTGCGCGGCAGGATGGTCCGCGAACTGCTCGACGGACGGGAGCTGGCGCCCGGCCGGCACGCGGTCGTCTGGGACGGCCGCGACGGCCGCGGCCGCGCCGCCCCCGCCGGGGTCTACCTGGTGCGGCTGCGCGCCGCCGGCGTCGTCGACCACCGCAAGATCACCCTGGCGCGCTGAGGCGCGCCGCGCCTCCCCGAAAGGTTCCGCGTCCATGGCCAAGCCCGTGACCCGGTTCGTCTGCAGCGATTGCGGGCACGACGTCCTGCGCTGGCAGGGCCAGTGCCCGGCCTGCCACGCCTGGAACACGCTCCAGGAGTTCAAGGTGGGCAAGACCGAGGGCCGCGGCCGCGGCGCCGGCTTCCGCGGCGCGGCCCAGCCCGGCGCCGACCGCGCCGCGCCGCGTCCGGTGCCCCTGCGCGAGGTGGCGTCGGCCCGCGAGGAACGGCTGCCCGTGCATCCGGAGGAGGTGGCCCGCGTGCTGGGCGGCGGCCTGGTGGCCGGTTCGGTCACGCTGCTGGGCGGCGATCCCGGCGTGGGCAAGTCCACCCTGCTGACCGGCCTGGCCCTGGACTGGGTGCGCCGCGGCATCCGCGTGCTCTACGTGGCGGGGGAGGAGTCGCCGGCGCAGATCCGCATGCGCGGAGAGCGGTTGGGGTTCGACCCGAAGACCGAGGAAGGCTTCGCCATCCTGGACGAGGTGGAGCTGGAGCGCGTGATCGACGCGCTGGACGCGGACCGCGCGGCCCATCCCGGCCCCTGCGTGATCCTGGCCGACTCCGTCCAGACCCTGCACAGCCGCGAGATCGACGCCTTCCCCGGCAGCGTGAGCCAGGTGCGCTACTGCGGCGGCGTGCTGGCGGACCACGCGCGCCGCAGCGGTCGGCCCGTGTTCCTGGTGGGGCACGTGACCAAGTCCGGCGACCTGGCCGGGCCCAAGGTGCTGGAGCACATGGTGGACACGGTGCTGAGCTTCGAGGGGACCGGCGGCGGCGCCATCCGCATGGTGCGCGCGGTGAAGAACCGCTTCGGCGCCACCGGCGAGCTGGCGGTGATGGAGATGGCCGGCGACGGCCTGCGGCCGGTGGACGAGGCCGCGGCGCTGTTCCTGCGCGGCAACCGCGGCGACGAGCCGGGCACCTCGGTCACCGCCGTGCGCAGCGGCTCGCGCACCTTCCTGGTAGAGGTGCAGGCCCTGGTGTCGCCCAGCCACTACGGCACGCCCCAGCGGGTGGTGCAGGGAGTGGACAGCAAGCGCGTGGCGCTGCTGGCGGCCATCCTGGAGAAGCGCGCGGGGCTGGACCTGGCGGGCTGCGACCTCTTCGTGAAGGTGGCCGGCGGCGCGCGCCTGGACGATCCCGCCGCGGACCTGGCCGTGTGCACCGCCCTGGCCAGCAGCCTGCGCGAGGTGCCGGTGCCGCCGGACACCCTGGTGGTGGGCGAGGTGGGCCTCACCGGCGACGTGCGCGACGTGGCCGAGCGCGCCGCGCGCCTGAAGGAGGCCTCGCGTCTGGGCTTCAAGCGCGCCGTGGCCGCGGCGGGCGCCAAGCCCAAGGCCCGCGAGCAGGGGCTGCAGCTCCAGGCGGTCACGTCCCTGGATGAGGCCGTGGCTCTGGCCCTGTCGCGCGCGCGGCCGGCGCGGGGGTGAGACCGTGACGCCCGTGCTGCACCTGATCATCCTGGCCGGCGGCGACGGCCACCGCGCCCGGCGCGACGGCGCCGACGCCCCCAAGCAGTTCCAGAACGTGGGCGGCCGCCCGCTGTGGCGCTGGAGCGTGGACGCGCTGGCCGGCCATCCGGCCGTGGCGTCGCTCACGCTGACCTGCGGCGCCGCCTGGCGCGACGAGCTGCGCGCCGACCTCCCGGCCCGCGTGGGCGGCCACGCGCCCGTCCTGGCCGATCCCGGACCCACCCGCACCGCCAGCACCCTCTCGGCCCTGGAGGCCCTGGCCGCCGCCGCCGCGCCGGCGCCCGACGATCTGGTCGCCGTCCACGACGCCGCCCGTCCTCTGGCCGACCACGCCCTGCTGGACCGCCTGCTCGCCGCCGCCGCGGCCCACGGCGGCGCCGTGCCCTGCGTGCCGGTCACCGACACCACCGTGCGCGTGGGCGCCGACGGCCGCCTGGCCTACCTGCCCCGCGCCGAGCTGCGCGGCGTGCAGACCCCCCAGGTGTTCCGCTGGGAGGAGTTCCTGGCCGCCCACCGCGCCGCCGCCGCCCGCGGCGAGAGCTTCACCGACGACGGCGGCCTCATGGCCGCCGCCGGCCGCCCGCCCGTGCTGGTGGACGGCGACGCGCGCAACGCCAAGATCACCACCGCCGCGGACCTGGACGCCCTGCGCGCGGCCCCGGAGGACGCGTGAACGCCGCCGCCTGCCCGGTCTGCGGCCACGCCGGGGACGCCCCGGTGATGACCGCCCGCGAGATGATGTTCGGCCGCGGCGGCTCCTACCGCTATCGCGCCTGCCCGGACTGCGGCACCTGGTCGCTGCTGGACGTGCCGGCGGACCTGTCGGCCCATTACCCGCAGGACTACTACTCCTTCGGCGCCGGCGTGCGGCCCTACCCCTGGTGGGACCGCTTCCTGCGCCGCCGCCGCGCCGCCGCCTGGTTCGGGGCGCCCTGCCCCCTGGGCCGCCTGCTGCTGGCCCGCCGCGGCCCCACGCCGCGCCTGCGCTGGTTCCGCCGCATGGGCCTGGACCGGAGCGCGTCGGTGCTGGACGTGGGCTGCGGCGCCGGCGAGATCCTGCGCGAGCTCCAGGCCGACGGCTTCCGAAACCTGGCCGGCGCCGATCCCTATCTGGACGCCGACGTGGACCACGGCGGCGGCCTGGTCCTGCGCAAGGCCGGCCTGGACGAGCTGTCCGGCGCCCACGACCTGGTCATGCTCCACCACGCCCTGGAGCACATGCCCGAGCCGCAGGCCGTCCTGGCGCGCCTGGCCGCCCTGGTGCGCCCCGGCGGCTGGCTGCTGCTGCGCATCCCGCTGGCCGACAGCGAGGCCTGCGCCCGGTACGGCGCGGATTGGGTCCAACTCGACGCCCCCCGCCACCTGCACCTGTTCACCCGCGACGCCGTGCGCCGCCTGGGCGCCGCCCACGGCTTCCGCCTGGAGCACGTGGAGGATGACGCCACCCCCTTCCAGTTCTGGGGCAGCGAGCAGTACCGCCGCGGCATCCCCCTGCGCGATCCGCGTTCCCACGCCGTGGCCGCGGGGGGGCTCTTCACGGCCGCGGAGCTGCGCGGCTGGGTGGAGGAGACCGCCCGGCTCAACGCCGCCGGCCGCGGCGACCAGGCCGCCTTCTTCCTGCGGCGGATCTGACTGGCGAAACCGGAGGCTCCGGACCTAGATTATCCGGACACCACCCGCGCCGACGAGCGACCCCCGCGCCGACCCGATGGGAGGACCCATGACCAGCCGCCTGCTCGCCCTGTTGACGGCGCTCGCCCTCGCCGCGCCCGCCGCCGCCCAGACCACGTCGTTCCCGGCCCTCTGCCTCTCGGCCTCGCCGGACGAGTACGTGGGCCGCATCGAGGTGGACTTCGGCGACACCTTCTCCCTCTACGTCTGCCTCACCGGCGACGACGGCGATCCCCTGCCCTTCGCCCTGAACTCCGTGCAGTGGGCCCTGCTGACCACCTGCTGCGGCGGCTCGCCGGCCCTGTACGTGGACGTGGAGTACAACCAGGAGCTGACCCACGAGGGCGACCCGGCCTTCTCGGTGGTCAGCGATGCGGTGAGCTGCCTGGACCAGGACTTCGTGGTGCTGGCGCGCGTGGACTTCAACTGGCTGTACGAGCCGGTGGAGGGCCCCTTCAACCTGGGGGCCCAGTGCCTGAACGTGGCCTACGACTGCGAGGGGAGCGGCTGGATCACCACGGGGCTGCCCCTGGAGGTGGTGCCGCTGAACGTGACGCCGGCGGAGTCGGACACCTGGAGCGCGGTCAAGCGGACCTATCGCTGAGGCCCACGTCCAGGCCGGCCAGCCCGGAGCGGTAGCGCCCGGTGGCGGGATCCTTGTACACCTTCACCTGCCGATACAGCTTGATGCGGCGCCGGCCGGCCACGATGTCGGTCAGGAGCTGGTCCAGGCAGAGGGCCAGATCGTCCATCTGCTCGCTGATGCTCTCCATGCGCGCGTGGAGGTCCTCCTCGGCGCTGGTGCCGCCCGCGGTGGAAAGCTCCTCGCGGATGTGGTAGAGCTTCAGCGCCAGGATGGTGATGCGGTCGATGATGCTGCCGGGCGACTCCGAATTCAGCGGCGCGTCCGCCACGGGCAGGCCGCCCGCCTGGAGGATCTTCCAGATCACCGCGTCCAGCACCTCGATGGTCTTCACGCGGCGCGCGTTGGAGGCGTCGATGATGCGCTTCACGGAGGCCAGGACCTCGTCGCCGGCGTCGTGGACGCGGCTCTTGTCCTCCTCGTGCCACTGGAAGGTGTTGATGAGCTGCAGGAGCTCGGAGAAGCCGGCCCAATCGCGGTTCTCCGGCCGCACCTGCGCCAGGGCGTCCTCCCAGGAGCCGATGGTCGCCTCGCGCGCGTGCCAGCGGTCGATGACCCGCCAGAGCAGGGGCAGCAGGGCGGAGGCGTGGGGGAGGTCGGCGCGGGCGGCGGCGCGGTCGTGCTGGGTCATGGTCATCCTCGTCGGCCGGAGTCGGGCGCGGCGTCCGCGCGGGCGATGCGCAACACTACGTCATTCCCCCGGCACGGGCAAGGTTCGCCCCCGGGGCGCGGAGGCGGCATGAACCGCGTGCGGACGCTCCTGATCCTCGTGCTGCTGACGGCCGCCGCTTCGGCGGTGCGGGCCGCGCCCACCGTGCTGCGCCTGACCCCCGCCGCGGGCGACACCCTGCGCGCCGAGGAGCTGCGCCGCTGGGGGCTCTTCCCGGACCTGCCCCGCGCCGTGAGCGCGGTGTTCCTGCGCACCGAGGCCGGCGGCATCGTGGCGCGCATCGCCGAGCCCGGCCTGGGCGGACCGCTGGTGCGCGAGCGCTCCATCGACGCCGCCACCTTCCGCGCCTGGACCGACGCCCTGGCCGCCGGCCGCCGGCCGGAGCCCTTCGCGCCGCCGCCGCCGGGCGCCGTCTGGCCGGAACGCCCCCTGGACCCCGACGCCGTGGCGCCGCCGCCGCCCCCGCCCGCCCCCGGCGACCTGCGCACAGGCCATGCCGGCGACTGGGTCATGCGCCTCAACGCCGGCTGGAAGCACTGCCAGACCGGGTTCTCCGAGTTCTTCACGGACATGGCCATGGTGCAGATGGACATCGGCTACGCGGTGAGCGACCGCGTGCTGCCCTTCTTCGGCTTCCAGACCGGCTTCGGCGACCTGACCTCGGAGCTGGAGGCGATCACCGGCAACGGCAAGTCGGCGGTCTACGCCTTCGAGCTGGGGCTGCTGCTGGACCTGCCCCTGTCCGACCGCACCAGCGTGACCCTGTCCGGCGCCGGCGGCTACTACATGCGCTCCCTGCGCTGGGGCGGCGACGACTTCCTCACCCTCTACGGCACCTACGACTACGGCGCGGCCCTGGTGCGCGAGCTCAGCGACTGGGGCGGCAGCGCCGGCGTGGGCCTGCGCCGGCGCCTGGGGGACCGCGTGGGACCGCCGGTCTTCCTGCAGGCGGGGGTGCGCGTGGAGGCCTACGGCGCGGATCCCTCGCTGCTCTACGACCCGGTGTCGGACATCGAGATCCGCGCGCCGGACCACGACCGTTGGCTGACGGCCTCGATCGGATTCACCTTCGCCCTCTGACCGGGAGCCGGCATGATCCTCCTCGACCACTCCACGCCCGACCTCGTCGTCCTGCAGATCCACCTGGG
>DAOTGJ010000065.1:0-7537 GCA_035447065.1 Candidatus Krumholzibacteriia bacterium | reverse complement strand
CTGCTCTTCTGCGGCAAGGTGGGCGGCACGGGACCGTATTTCGCGGGTTCGTCGGCGGAGCAGGAGTGGGCCTCGCTGCAGCGCGTGCTGGCGCTGCCCGACGCCACCGTGGTCCTGCCCGGCCACGACTACTACGGCGGCGACGGCGCCATGCCCGTCAGCGCCGTGGGCCACGAGCGCGGCCACAACCCGTTCCTGGCCGGCGACTACGCCGCGTTCCTGGACCTCAAGGAGAACTGGGCCGCCTACAAGGCCGCCCACGGCATCCGCTGACCTCGTTTCGCCGGTTTTTCATGGCGCGAGTCGATCCGCCTGACTAGCATCCTGGGATCCCGTCGCGTCGGACGGCGGGCCGCGTTCATCCTGACGGGAGCCGAGCCATGGAAATGCTCAAGGAGACGTCGCCGATCCTGATCCTGCTGGCCGTGGTGGCCTTCGTGATCGCGCGCCTGCCCAAGATCGACGTGGGCCACGACCGTGCCTACCTCCGCCGCCGCGTGCTGAACTGGCTGCCCCTGGGCCTGACCTACGCCCTGCTCTACATGGGCCGCTACAACCTGAAGGTGAGCCAGTACGCCTTCGGCGAGATGGCCCGCGCGGACGGCTCCCCGCTCATGGGCAACGCCGACTTCAGCCTCATCTTCATGTGGGGCACCATCGTCTACGGCTTCTCGTTCCTGATCAACGGGCCGCTGACCGACCGCAAGGGCGGCCGCTTCAGCATCCTGGTGGGCGCCATGGGCGCGCTGCTGATGAACCTGCTCATGGGGCTGGGCGCGTGGAGCCTGATGAACCACGGGCCCATGTCCGCCTTCCTGGCCGACCACTTCGTGCCCGTGTACTCGGTGCTTTACGCCGCCAACATGTACTTCCAGAGCTTCGGCGCCGTGGCCATCGTGAAGATCAACGCGCCGTGGTTCCACGTGCGCGAGCGCGGCGTGTTCGGGGCCATCTTCGGCATCCTGATCTCGTTGGGCATCTACTTCGCCTTCGACCTGGGCGGCATGATCCTCAAGGGCATGGGCCTGACCTGGGTGTTCTTCATGCCGGCGCTGCTGCTGGGCGTGTTCTGGGTGCTGGACGTGTTCATCGTGCGCAACAGCCCGGGGCAGGCGGGGCTGCAGGACTTCGACACCGGCGACGCGTCCTCCGGCGACGACGGCCCGCAGCTGGGCGCCGGGCAGGTCTTCAAGCTGATGCTGCGCAACCCGGTCATCCTGACCATCGCGGGCATCGAGTTCTGCAGCGGGTTCCTGCGGCAGGCGATCATGCAGTGGTACGGATCCTTCGCCAAGCAGACCGACGTGGTGCTGGGCCTGAAGTCGAGCTTCGTGAACGAGAACTGGGGCATGCTGCTCTGCGTGGCGGGCATCACCGGCGGCGTGATCGCCGGCACCATCAGCGACCATCTCTTCCAGTCGCGGCGCGGCCCGGTGGCCGGCTTCCTGTACGGCGTGATGCTGATCGGCGCCGTGCTGCTCACCTTCACCTATACCACGCCCATCGTGGGGTGGCTGGTGGTGGTCATGTCCATGGCCGTGATCGGCGTGCACGGCATGCTCTCCGGCACGGCGAGCATGGACTTCGGCGGCACGAAGAACGTGGGCATCGCCGTGGGCATCATCGACGGGTTCGTGTACCTGGGCACGGCGGTCATGTCGGCCGTGTACGCCGTGGTGCTGCCGCGCACGGAGCTGGACGCGGCGGGCCACATCACCGGCCCGGCCACCGATCCTGCCAACTGGCGGCCCTGGCCTCTGGCCATGATCCCCGTGGCGATCCTGGGCCTGGCCCTGGCCACGCGCGTGTGGAACGCCAAGCCCAAGGGCAAGGGCGGCGGCCACTGACGACGGCGCGGCGGCGCGGCCCCGGCGGGCCGCGCCGCCTTGCGTCCGTACCCGCCTCGCCCGATCCTGCCTCCAGATCATTCCCCTCCCCGAGGAGAGCCCATGCGCCCGTCCGTTCTGCTGACCACCCTGCTGCTCGCCGCGACGGTCACCGCCGCGGAGACCCCCCGCTTCATCGTCAGCGACGGCGACACCCTCTGGCTCACGCCGCCGGTGGAGGTGCGCGGCACGCGGGTGCCCGCGGCCATGCCCGGCCTGCTGCGGCCGGTCACGTGGCGCGACGCGGCCGATCTGGCGCGCACGCCCGCGCGCTCGGTGGCCGAGGAGCTGGCCCTGCTGCCCCAGGTGGAGGTCAGCCAGCGCCAGCAGTACGGGGCCCAGGCGGACCTGGCGGTGCGCGGCAGCACCTTCGAGCAGGTGGCGGTGCTGCTGGACGGCTTCGAGGTGGGCGACGCCCAGACCGGTCACCACAACCTGGACCTGCCGGTGGGCCTGGGAGAGGTGGGGCGGCTGGAGGTGCTGCCCGGCCGCGGCTCGGCCCTGTACGGCCCCAACGCCTTCGGCGGCGTGGTCAACGTGGTCACGCGGGAGCCGGCGGCGCAGGCGGCCCTGGAGGCCGAGGGCACCTGGGGCGAGTTCGGCACCGCCGGCGGACGCGCGGCGCTGGAGAGCGGCGAGCTGGGCCTGCTGGGCCGCACGCGCCTGCGCCTGGGCGCGGAGACCTTCCGCACCGACGGCCAGCACCCCGGCACCGACGCCGAGGTGGGCGCGGTCTCCCTGCGCGGCACCAGCGAGGGTCGCGCCGGCCGGTTCGATCTGCTGGCGGGGGCCTCGCGCCGCGACTTCGGCGCCCTGGACTTCTACGCGCCCTTCCCGTCGCACGAGCGCACCGACGCCCTGTTCCTGGGCTTGCGGCTGGTGCACCCGCTCTCTGAGCGCGTGCTCCTGGAGCCGCGCGTGTCCTACCGTCGTCACGAGGACGTCTTCACCCTGGTGCGCGACGACCCGGAGCGCTACCGCAACGAGCACGTGGGCGACCGCTGGACCGCGGCGCTGCGCGCGTCGGTGGACGCGGGCTACGGTCTGGCCTTCACCGGCGCCCTGGAGAATGCCCGCGAGACCCTGGACAGCCGGGGCGTGCGCGGCGGCGTGTCCGGCCCGGCTCTGGGCGACCGCGAACGCGAGCGCCGTTCCGCCGCCGGCGAGATGAACGGCCGCCACGGGGCGCTGCGCTGGTCGCTGGGCGGCCGCGTGGACGATTGGGACGCGCTCGGCACCCACGGCGCCGCGGGCGCGGCGGCTGCCTGGCGGGCCTCGCCGGTGGTCACCCTGAGGGGCATGGCCGGCACCGTGTACCGTCTGCCCACCTTCACGGAGCTCTACTACGAGGATCCCGTGAATCTGGGCGACCCGGACCTGCGGCCCGAGACCGGCTGGACCTGGGACCTGGGTCTGGAGGCGGCCCAGGGGCCGTGGCGCTTCAGCGGCGGCGTCTTCGCACGCTACGAGGACGACCTCATCGACTGGGTGCGCCCCGCCGACGGCTCCGACCCCGTGTGGCGCACCGCCAACCTGGCCGACGGCGAGACCCGCGGCTGGACCATGGCCGCCTCGGCCCGCACCGCCCGCGGCCATGAGCTGCACGCCCACCTCACCGGCCTGCGCAAACGCGTGGATCTGCCCCAGGGCTGGGAGGGCAAGTACGTGGCGCTCACGCCGCGCCGGCAGGCGGTGGTGGCCCTTTCCCTGGCCCTGCCGGCGGGCGTGCGTCTGACCCCCGCGCTGCGCTTCCGGGACCGTGCCGACGGCCGCGAGTTCACCGTGGCCGATCTGCGGGCGAGCTGGGAGCGGGACGATCTGACCCTGAGAATCGATCTCACCAACGTGCAGGATGCCGCCTACGAGGAGATTCCCGGCATCCCCATGCCCGGCCGGATGCTCACCACGACCGTCTCCGTCCGATATTGAAATCGCGCAAATGCTTGAGATGAGGTGATTTGCGGGGAATTTGACAATCATGGTCCGGATGCTGAGAAAGCATCAAAGATTTCTCTGAGAGCCCATTGCAATCCGCCATCAGGTCTGATAAGATCAGAAATCCGAAGGGCACGGCTCCTGCCCAGAGTCCGTCGCCTTTCGAGGATCGTCGCATCTCCGCCCGCCTGGAGATCACCTTTATCCAACCTGCAAGGGGGGATCATGAGCTTCAAGAAAATGATGCTGGTCGTCGCCGCCTTGGCCCTGACCGCGAGCTTCGCGGTGGCCAAGACCAACGTGCCTGGTCAGAACCGTCTGGGTGTGGACCGCACGGATCTGCACGCCGCTCTGTACCAGGGCAGCGCCATCTCCAGCTACTCCGAGGGCTTCGAGGGTGCGTTCCCTCCCGCCGGCTGGTCCCAGGGCATCACCGATCCCGCGACCACCTGGTTCCAGAGCACCAGCCCCTATGAGGGCTCCTACAACGCCGGCTGCCAGTGGCAGGCCTCCGTGCAGCAGGACGAGACCCTCAGCTTCGATCAGCTGGTCGACGTGGCTGGCGGCGAGTACGTGCTGTCCTTCTTCGCCGCCGGTTCGGTGGGCCAGAGCTGGGACCTGAACGACACCCAGACCGTCGAGGTCGACGGCCTCGTCGTGTGGGACTTCGACAGCTCCGCCACCCAGTACCAGGTGTACGAGGAGTTCGCGGTCGACCTGAGCGCCTACGACGGCCAGACCGTGACCATCACCTTCCGTTACGCCGGCTTCGACGGCGACTACTACCAGCTGGACAACGTGCTGGTGAACGACGGCTCCGGTCCTCCGCCCCCGCCCCCGGTCAGCTTCTGTGGTGACCTGATCGAGGCCGACGGCACCGGCAACTTCAGCGGCGACACCTGCGACGGCGTCAACCTGATCAGCGCCCTGGGCTGCGAGGCCTACACCGAGAACGGTCTCGAGGACTACTACGAGATCGAGATGCCCGCCGGCTCCAGCTTCACCGCCACCGTGACCAACACCGCCGACGGCGCGCTGTGGGTCGTGGGCGAGTGCGAGGCCGTGGGCGGCGCCTTCACCTGCCTGGGCTATGCCGATGACACCTTCACCGGCGATCCCGAGGTCGTGAGCTACACCAACACCAGCGGCTCGGCGCTGACGGTCTACCTGGTCGTCGACTCGTACAGCAGCTCCTGCGGCACCTATGACATGGTCTTCGACAGCACCGGCGGCGCCGTGGCCAACGAGAACATGAGCATGGGCTCCGTGAAGGCTCTGTTCCGCTAGACCGACTGTTCCTACGGTTCGTCTTGCAAAGAGGAGGCCCCGGGGAAACCCGGGGCCTTCTTCTGTCAGGCGGCGGCGCTCAGGCGGCGGTGAAGATGGTCACGTCGCGCCAGCGCCCCGAACGGAACCGCTCCCAGAGCAGCCACCCCTGCAGCAGGTAACAGGCCGACGCCACCGCCCAGGCCTGGACCAGGTCGCCGCCCCGCGCCACCACCACGAACCAGGCGGCAGGCAGCAGCACGCCCCACATCACCAGCAGGGTGACCATCATGACCGGTCGCGTATCGCCGGCGCCGGTGAGCATGCCGCTGCCCAGCATGCGCAGGCCGTCCCCCGTCTGGAACACCGCCGCCGTCACCGCCAGCGAGGCGCCGAAGGCCAGCACCGCCGGGTCGGGCGTGAACACGGAGAAGATCCGCTCCCGCAGCAGCACGAACAGCAGTCCCAGGCCCAGGCAGTACATCAGGCCCAGCTTGTAGACCTGCCGCCCGTAGTGCGACGCCGCGTCGGGCGCTCCCGCGCCCAGATGGTTGCCCACCAGCACGGAGCCCGCCGTGGTCAGCCCCCACATGGGCATGAAGGAGAAGCTCAGCAGCTGCACCTGGATCTGGTTGGCCGCCAGCGCCACCTCGCCGGCCCGGCCCACGAAGGTGCTGAACAGGGCGAAGGTGCTCATGTCCACGAAGTTCTCCAGGGCCGACGGCAGGCCCACGCGCACGATGTCGCGCAGCTTGCGCGCATCGGGCCGCCGCGGCGCGTGGATGCGGAAGCGCCGACGGTCCTCCAGGCTCAGCACCGCCGCCGCCGCCAGCATCAGCGTGTTGACCGCCACGCCCAGGCTGGTGGCCAGGGCGGCGCCGCGCAGGCCCATGGCCGGGATCTCCAGCCAGGTGCGGCCGCCCAGCGCCACGCCCGCGAACCCGAAGATGAACCACCAGTCCAGCAGAGCGTTGACCACGTTGGAGACGATGCCCGCCCACATGGGCACGGCCACCTTGCGCCGGCCCTGGAAGTAGCCCATGAGCGTGAAGCCCCACTGGGTGAACACGGCGCTGAGGCCGCGCCAGCGGATGTACTCCGCGGTGGCGTCCAGGATGCCCGGCGCCACGCCGGTCCAGTCCAGCAGCGGCCGCGCGTTCCAGGCCAGCAGGGTGAGCGCGCCGCCGCTCAGGGTGGCCAGGAAGAGGCCCTGCCAGGCGTAGTCGCCCACGGCCTCGTCGTCGCCGCGGCCGTGGGCCTGCGAGACGAAGGTGCCGGTGATGCGGCTGAGGTTGTTGACCAGGCAGTACGACGTCCAGAGCAGGATGCCTCCCAGGCCGGCCGCGCCCAGGGCCAGGCTGGAATGATGGCCCAGGAAGACGGTGTCCACCGTCCACATGAGCGTCTGGCTGAGCATGGTCAGCACGATGGGGGAGGCCAGCGCCAGGATCTCCCGCCCGTGGTGCACGGTCAGGAGCGGGGGGAGGCGGCGGCGGTGCGTCGAGGCGTTCATCGCGGAATCCTAGGGTGCGGACCGGGCGCGGGCAAGGCCCGTCGGTTGACCGCGGCCCGGCGCGGCGATACCCTGGCGGCGGCGGTCCGCGCGGGGCGGGTCGCGTCCTGAGACGACGGGGATCGCCCATGCACTTCGTACCACCCGCCCGCGGCCCGCTCCAGGGCCGCCTGCGCGTTCCCGGCGACAAGTCGGTGACCCACCGCGCCCTGCTGTTCTCCGTCCTGGCCGACGCCACCTGCCGCGTGCGCTCCCGCCTGCGCGCCGAGGACACGGACCGCTCCCTGGCCGCCGTGCGCGCCCTGGGCGTGCGGGTGGACGGCCCCGACGACGACCTCCTGCTCACGCCCGCCGCCGTCCCCGCGCCGGGGGCCGCACCGGACAACGCCCCCGTCCTGGACCTGGACTGCGGCAACAGCGGCACCACCACGCGCCTGCTGCTGGGCCTGCTCGCCGGCCGCCGTGTGCGCGCGCGCCTGGACGGCGACGCCAGCCTGCGCTCACGTCCCATGGCGCGGGTGGTGGAGCCTCTACGCGCCATGGGCGCCCGCATCCGCTACCTGGAGCAGGAGGGCCGCCTGCCCCTGGAGATCACGGGCGCGGCGCTGACCGGCGCCGACCACGTGCTGGCGGTGCCGTCGGCCCAGGTCAAGTCGGCGCTGCTGCTGGCGGGGCTGACGGCCGCGGGCCCCACCTCGGTGACCGGGGGCGGCGGCTCCCGCGACCACACCGAGCGCCTGCTGCGGGCCATGGGCGCCGACCTGCACGGGGACGCCGCGGCGGACCGCTGGACCATCCGGCCCGCGGCGCCGCTGCGCCCGTACGATCTGGACGTGCCCGGCGATCCCTCCAGCGCCGCCTTCCTGCTGGCCGCCGCCGCCCTGGTGCCCGGCAGCGAGGTGCGCGTGGAGAACGTGCTGACCAACCCCAGCCGCTG
>DAOTGJ010000064.1:0-15668 GCA_035447065.1 Candidatus Krumholzibacteriia bacterium | reverse complement strand
GTGCACTACGTGGAGATCGTGACGCCCGACGTTTCCGGCCACTGCGCCATGCTGGCCGCGGCACAGGGCCTGACGTTCGGCGACGCCGTGGCCGACCTGGGCGGCGCCCATGTGGCCGAGACCCCCGCCGGCACGCTGGTGGGCGTGCGCGCGCCGCTGGCGGCCCATGAGGAGCCCATCGTGCGCGTCTACATGACGGTGGACGACATCCAGGCGGCCGTGGCGGCCGCCGAAGCCGCGGGCGCCATGACGGCCTACCCGCCCACGCGGCAGGGGGACACCGGGATGTGGGCCATCGTGCTGCGCGAGGGCGTTCAGCACGGGTTCTGGCAGCGCTGACGGTGCGGCCGACGGGGTAGCGCATCGGGTGTCGGGTTTCCGGCCCGGACTGCGCGTAAGGGGGCATCACGCCGGAATCCACCTGGCCTGCGTCCGGGCGGCTCCGGCCCCGGCCCCCCCTCCCGGAGCGCGCCATGAGATCCGTCCTCCTCCTCCTCGCCCTGGCCCTGCTCGTGACCCTCGCCGCCTGCGGCGGCGGCACGTCGGAGCCCGATCCCTCCCTGCCTGCCGCCCTGACCGTGACCCCGGCCGACGGCGCGCCGGGTGCCCTGCTGGCGCTGGCATCTCCCGCGTTGAGCGGGAAGGCGGAGGGCGCGCTGGCCGTGCGCATCGGCGGCCTGGACGCGCCGCTGCGCCTCTCCGAATCCGGCGGCGCCGTGACCGTGGTGCCGCTGACCGCCGCCGGGCCCGCCGGCGACACGCCCCCCGCCGCGCCGGTGACCGTGGAGCTGCTGAGCGACGGCGAGGTGATCGCCGTGGCGGCCGACGCCTTCACCGTGCAGGCCGTGACGCCCGCGCCCGCGGCCGCCGACTCGCTGGCGGCGTCGCTCCGGGCCCTGACCGGATCGCTGCGGGGGATCATGGCGGCGTTCGAACCCGAGCCGTCCGAGACCGCCGGCTACGCCCACGCCGTGCTGGCGGCATGCGACACGCTGCTCGCCGGCGCGGGCGAGGGATCGCTGCGCGGGGCGCTGGCGCAGCTCGCGGCGGACGATGCCGCGGCCAAGGACCTCATCGACGCCTTCATCGCCTCCAGCGGCATGCTGGAGTCCACGCGGCGGCTCGCCGCGGCGCTGGGGCAGGTGACGTGGGAGCAGGAGAAGAGCGGGCCCCTCGCGGCGCCGCTGGACGCCGGCGACATCCCCATCTCCGACGTGGCGCTGGCCCGCAAGCTGCAGTTCCAGGTGCTGGCCGGGCTCTTCGGCCAGACCGTGGTGAACGAGACGGCGGAGGAGTACGCGCTGACGGTGGGGCTGGCGTCGGGGGCCATCGGACTGGTGCGGGGGGTGCCGGGCTCAGCGGTGATCAGCGCCATCGTGTCCGTGGCCGATTTCGCGGTGAACAAGATCCTGCTGGGGCTGCTTCCGTCGGAGGTCACGTCGTTCACACTCACGCTGGAGGACGCGGACCTGCTGCTGGGCGAGACCACCACGGCGCGGCTGGACCTCACGGCGCGCAACGCGCCGCCGCCGGTGGGCATCCAGGATTTCGTGGGGCTGACGCTGAACCTGCTGGGGCTGGGCGACACGCCGTCCGAGACGTTCCGCGACATCCTGCTCAACACCGCCAACTTCTTCCTGGGCACCATCCAGGCCGGGGTGGCGTCGTACGCCAACGCGCATCCGGAGCTGAACCTGGACGTGTCCTTCGCCCTGGTGCCGCAGCGGACCTGGGCCGCCGTGATCCATGATCCGCGCCTGGTGGACCTGGAGACCTTCACGCCCGCCATCATCACCGGGCTGGACACGGAGGTGGACTGGGTGGCGAGCGGACCGAGCATCGGCGAAGGGCGGATCTACGCGCGGACCGCGACCGACGTGGAATCCGTGCTGATCGAACCGCTGCCGGGGTTCACCTATGCGGGCGGCGCCTTCGGCGAGAACGTACGGAGCACGGAGACCGTATCGGTGCAGGTGACGTCCACCCTGTACCTGGAGGTGGACTTCGCGCCGGTCATCGCCGAGAGCGGATTCAACGTGCTGGGCGTGCAGGCCGGGTACGTGGACGTGAACGGCTCGCGCGAGGGCGTGGCAGGGCTGGACGTTGCGCTGATCGTGGACGGGGGCACGCTGGAACGGAGTGCAGGCGTGACCGACGCCGACGGGGACTTCATCACCACGGCGAGCCTTTCGCCGGGGTCGCAGCGGATCCTGATCACGGTGACCGTGTCCGACGGCACCGGGCAGCAGCTGGTGCGGACGGTGCAGGCCGACCTCGCCTCCGGCGCGCCGGTGTTCCTGTTCGAAGGCGGCGCCATCGAAGCCGACGCCAGCGCGAGCGGGTGCAACACCTTCGAGTACGACGACGAAGTGCAGTCGCAGGAGATCTCCGAACCCGGCTCCTTCGCCCTGGACGCCGGGGCCGGCGTGAGCATGAGCTGCAACGCCGAGCCCTCGTCCACCAGCGCGGCCGGCGGCACCTCCGCCATCTCCTGCGACGTGAGCGTGGATCCGGTCTCCGGCGTGGTGGTGATCACGGCCACCGCCCAGGCGCAGTTCAGCGCGAACGTGAGCGGGCCCTACACATCCAACGGAGCCAGTGGACACGCGTCCGCCTCGGTGGTCCTGGACTTCCGACTGGACGACGCGGACGACAAGACCGTGTCCTACGACTACGAGTTCACCGCCTCGGCCAGCGCGTCGGCCAGCGGCGAGTTCACCACCACCCTCGGCTCCGCCACGCTCTACGAGGACGGGGTGATCCTGGTCTATGCCGGCGCGTCGTTCTACAACGGGTCCACGACCACGCCCACCTCGGTGTCGCGCCAGGAGAGCGGGGTGCTGTCGGCGGGCCGGTACACGTTCCGCGCCGATGCTTCCGCGGGGGGGGCGGCCTTTGCCAGCTTGCCGGCGGCGTCCGGGGATGGAGCCACCACCTACACCCTCCGATTGACGCCGCGGTGAGACCTTCCCGTTGTGCCTCGGAAAATGTGCCTCCACCGGATTCAGGGGTCAGCGGTCTCGTAACTTCAATGATTCCATTGCTGAATTGCATGGAAACTGTCCCGAAAACACGGAGGAACAATTTCCGCGGCACAACTTTTTGGATTGCCAGCATACCAACTGGTTGGTATGATTACTCCCATGATGACACGACCCACACCCCCCACCCCAGCCCCTCGCGACGACACCCGGAGCAAGCTCCTGGATGCCGGCGTGCGCCTCATCCGCGAGAAGGGCCTGGCCGCCACGCGCGTGGACGAGATCTGCGCCGCGGCGGGCGTGACCAAGGGCGGCTTCTTCCATCACTTCGCCACCAAGGCGGCGTGGGCGGAGGAGGTGGCCCGGCACTGGTCGCAGACCACAGGGGCCCTGTTCGAGACCGCTCCCTACCACCAGCCTGCGGACCCGCTGGACCGTGTGCTGGGCTACATCGACTTCCGCAAGGCGATCCTGCAGGGCGGCACGGCGGACTTCACGTGCGCCGCGGGCACCCTGGCCCAGGAGACCCATCTGACCGGCCGCGCCATCTGCGATGCGGCCGGCAACGCCATCTTCGACCATGCCGCAGCGTTGGAACCCGACATCGCCGCCGCCAAGGACCTCTACGCCCCCCACGCCGACTGGACGCCGCGCAGCCTGGCCCTGTACACGCAGGCCGCGCTGCAGGGGGCGTTCATCCTGGCCAAGGCGGCGGGCGGTCCGGACGTGGCGCAGGACATGGTGGACCACCTCCGCCGCTACGTGGAGCTGCTGCTCCCGCGCGACGGCTCCTGAAAGGACAGAACCATGGAACCCGTCATCTACCTGAACTTCGCCGGCGACTGCCTGCAGGCCATGACCCACTACGCCCAGACCCTGGGCGGCGAGATCATGGGCGTGTTCCGCAACGCCGATGCCCCGGACGCCGAGAGCCGCATGCCCGGCGGCGACGACCAGGTGCTGAACATGGCCATGCGCCTGGGGTCGGCCGTGGTCATGGCGTCGGACGCGCCCGCCGAGTACTACCAGGCGCCTCAGGGGTTCAGCGTGTCGCTGGCCCCGGCGTCGGTGGAGGAGTTCGACCGCCTCTTCGCGGCCCTGGCCGCCGACGCCCGCGCGGTGGTCATGCCGCCCATGGAGACCTTCTGGGCGGAGCGCTTCTGCATGTTCACCGACCGCTTCGGCACGCCGTGGATGCTGAACTTCGAGGGCGGCAAGGCCATGGATTGCGGGGAGGGATCATGAGCGGCGGCGAGCACATGCTGCGCCTGGAGCGCACCCTGGCCGCGCCGCGCGCCGCCGTGTGGCGCTGCTGGTCCGAGCCCGCGCTTCTGGAGCGGTGGTTCTGCCCCAAGCCCTGGTTCGTGACCGACGCGCGGCTGGACCTGCGCACCGGCGGCGAGATGGCCACGGTGATGAACGGGCCGGAGGGCGAGCGCGTGGAGAACACCGGGCTGTACCTGGAGGTGGAGCCCGGTCGTCGGCTGATCTTCACCGATGCGTTCACGGCGGGCTGGAAGCCGTCGGCCAAGGCCTTCATCGTGGCGGAGATCACCCTGGACGACGCCCCCGACGGCGGCACCCTCTACACCGCCGTGGTGCGCCACTGGAATGAAGAGGACCGCAAGCAGCACGAGGAGATGGGCTTCCACCCCGGCTGGAACGCGGCGGCGGATCAGCTGGAGGAGCTGGCCCGGAGCCTGGGAGGGGACGCGTGAAGCCGGCGGTGAGCATGTGATTCCGTTGGCGCCACGGTATCGAGAGACGAGGGCGGGACCCGCGGGTCCCGCCCTTCGCCGTCGTCCATACAAGCACGCTCAACGGAAGAGGCGCTTCAGCTCCCCGAACGCCCGCGCCTCGTTGCCCACCGTCTGAGCCGTGAGCTGCACGCCGTCCACCGCCATGCGGGCACGGTGCGCGCCGCCGCCCTCGGCGATGCGGTCGCGGGCCGTGAAGGTGAGGTCCAGCGTGGAGAAGGAAGGCGTGAACGTCATGCTGTACGTGTGCCAGGTCTGGCTGCCGAAACCGTCGTGCGTGATGATGGGCGTCTCCTGGGTCTCGCCGCCCAGCGTGACCTGGATGCTGCCGGCGCCGGTCTCGGTGGCGTACGGACCGCCGGTGTTCAGAAAGCCGGCGTTGGCCGCGTGGAAGGTCACCACGTAGGACTCGCCCGGCACCAGCCCGCTGACGTTCTGGCTGAACCACTCCTGATAGGTGCCCACGCCCACCGAGCTGACGAAGGTGCCGCCGTCGGGAGAGGCGGGAATGCCGCTGGCATAGACGCCGTAGCTGAAAACCACGCCGCCGGGCTGCCAGGTGTCGGACGAGAAGCCGGACCAGGAGGAGGGCAGCACGGCTTCGCCGACAGGGCCGGTCAGGCTGCCGTTGACCACGCCCTGGGCGAAGACCGTGGAGGCGGAGAGGAGGCACGTCAGCAGGAGGACTCTGGTGTGCATGGGGGACCTTTCCTTGATGGGACGATGTCGGATCGAGATGAATCGGGACATATGTTATCATGATTTTCGATGAACAGAGCATGGATTCACCTGTTCCATCAAAATTACGACATATGACGCAGGTCTGAGTCTTGCCGGAAGAAGGGCGGGATCCGCGGCGTCAGGCCCGGAAATCCCGATGCTCGGCAACCGTGATCTGGATTCTTGGCTCCCGCGGTCCCCGCGCGGTACACTCCGCGCGGGGGTTTCCGCAGGGGGAGACGGGCGGCGCCGCTCGATCGGGAGGACCCCTGTGCGTTCCCGAACCCGTGCCATCCTGACCTGCTGCACCGCCGTGCTCCTGGTGGGCGGCCTGCTGCGCGCGGTGGGACCGGAACGCACCTGGGGACTCTGGAACATCCCGCCCATGTCGCCCTGCTTCGCCGACCTGCGCACCATCACCCACGGCGCCGACGCCCACGCGCTCGGCCTGGATCCCATGCTGGTGAATCCCACCGATCCCTGGGGCCGACGCCTGGACTATCCGCGCCTGTGGCAGGGCCTCTACCGCCTTGGAGTGGGTCCCGACGATACCGTGCTCCTGGGCGCGTTCATGATCCTGGCCTTCCTCGCCGGCATCTGCCTGATCCTGCCGGACGCCGATCCCCCCTTGCTTGCGGTCATGCTGGCCGGCCTTCTGTCGCCCTCGGTGCTGCTGGGCGTGGAGCGCGGCAACACTGACCTGCTCATGGTCTTCCTGCTGGCGGCGGCGGCGGCGGCGGTGCGGCGCAGCGCGTGGGGTGCGGGCTCGCTGCTGGCGGTCGGGTTCCTGCTCAAGCTCTTCCCCCTGTTGGGCGGCGCGGTGCTCCTGCGCACGGGGCGGCGCACGTTCCGGCGCGCGGCGCTGGTGCTGGGCGCCGGCGCCGCGGTCTATCTTCTGATCACGGCGCGTGACCTGCGGCTGATGCGCGAGGCCTCCCTGCAGAGCGTGGACATGAGCTACGGCCTGGACGTGCTCTGGCGGAAGATCGCGGGGCTGCGGCCGGCCTGGGAAGGCGCGGCGAGCACGCTGACCTACCTCGCGTTGACGGTGGTGGGAACCTCGGCCGCGGTGACTGCGCTGCGCACGGACGACGCATCGCCGCGCACCGAGACCCTGCAACTGGACGCCTTCCGCGCCGGCGCCGCCGTGTACGTGGGCTCGTTCGTCTTCGATGTGAACTGGGACTACCGCCTCATGGTGCTGCTTCTCGCGGTGCCCCAGCTCCTGGCGTGGGCGCGGGAGCGCGGGCCCGCCGCGGCCCGGCCCACCCTGGCGTGCGTGTTCCTCTGCCTGTGGTCCGGTGTGCTGACCCGCGCGGCCGGCGTGAGCGGGCCGACCGCGCTGGCCTGGTACCTCCTGGAAGACGCGGCCACGTGGGTGGTCTTCGGCGGGCTGCTGCATCTGCTGCTGTGGTCGGCGCCGGCGTGGCTGCGGGCCGACGCGCGCGGCGGGAGGGCGGCGTCGGCGTCGTGATGGGCCGGGGGCCTGGAAATGATATCGTGTTTTCGGTATGATCCGACCGGTCGCCCGCCCCCCGCGGACCCGCCGATCGGAGGAAGCCATGACCACCCGTCGCGCCTGCCTGCTGCTCGTCCTCGCCGCCCTGCTCCTTCCCGCGCCCGCCACCGCCACCTGGTCCCGCAGCTTCGCCCCGCCCGGCGTGGACGGCGAGGTGTCCAAGATGTGCGGCTGGAACGGCGGCCTGGTGGTCACGGGCTGGTTCGACGAGGCCGGCGGCGAGGCCGCCGAGTGGATCGCCTACTGGACCGGCGACCGCTGGGTGAGCTGGGACGGCGGGCTGACGGCATCGTCGGAGCCGCATTTCGTGGTGCCGTACGGCACGTCGGTGCTGGTGGGCGGCCACCACTACGACGGCATCGACAAGTGGGACGGGCAGGAGAACCGCTGGATCGCCATGGACGGGTTCGGCGGGATGCCGTCGAGCTGCACCATCGGCACGGACGGCACCATCTACCTGGGCGGCTACTTCTTCACCGACGTGCCCTCGCTGCCCGTCACGCCGCTGGAACAGTGGACCGGCGGCGGCTGGCACTCGGTGTACGACTCCACGTGGGAGATCGACGATCAGCACGTCTACGACATCGAATACTACTGGGGCCGCATCTACGTGGGCGGACAGTTCGAGAACGCCTTCGCCGTGTTCCCGGACACGAGCCGCGGCGTCTTCGGGCACGTGACCGACACCGGCGACCACGAATGGTACGGGCAGGGCGTGCGCGGCGCCGCCACCTGCCTGGAGCAGGGCGATCTGGGCGTGTGGGTGGGCGGCGATTTCACCCAGGCCGACGGACAGCCGTCCAACGGGCTGGCGTGGCTGGGGACCGGCGGCGGCTGGGTGCAGGTGCAGGACCCCACCAGCGAGCGCCGGATCATCGACATGGACCATTTCGGCGGCACGCTGCGCGTGATCGAGATGACGGGCCAGTACCCGCAGGACTTCCGCGTGCGCTCCTATTCCAACGGCTGGTACGACTGGCACGGCGGCGTCTTCGACGACCCCCTGTTCTGCATCGGCGACGACGGCACGGACCTCTACGTGGGCGGCCAGATGCCCACCGGCGTGGCGCGTTGGGACGACGACGAGTGGGTGCTGCTGGGCGGCGGCATCGGCAACCGCAACCAAGGCAGCTACACCATCCGCGGGCTGGCGGCCTGGGACGACGGCGTGGTGGCGTGCGGCACCTTCGACCTGCCGGCCATCATGGACGGCCAGTACGCGTGCGAGGACGTGGCCTTCTGGGACGGCGACGCCTGGCACCGCATGGCCGGCGGCCTGCCGTCGGGCCAGGCCGAGTGCGTGGCCGTGTTCCAGGGCGACGTGTACGTGGGGCTGCAGTCGCAGCAGCGGCTGGCGCGCTGGACGGGCGATGCCTGGGAGGCGGTGGGTGGCCTCAACGGCGGCGTGTACGCCATGACGGTGCACGGCGACGAGCTGATCGTGGGCGGCACCTTCACCGAGGCGGGCGGGCTGACCGTGAACCGCATCGCGGCGTACGACGGCACGGGCTGGCGGGCGCTGGGCGGCGGCGCCGACAACTCCGTGTACTCCCTCCACTCCACCGGAGCGGGGCTGGTGGCGGGCGGGCGGTTCACTTCCTTGGACGGCGTGGATGCGTTGCGCGTGGCGCGCTGGGACGGCGCGGCGTGGCACGCGCTGGGCGACGGGCTGGACGCGTCGGTCAACGCGCTGGGCACGTACGACGGCGAGCTCATCGCCGGCGGCGTGTTCACGGCCTCGGGCGCGACGGCGCTGGGCGGCGTGGCGGCGTGGGACGGCGCGGCATGGCGGCCGCTGGGCGCGGGCCTGGGCGGCGCGGGAGTGATCTACGGCGTGAACGCGCTGCTGGGCACGTCGTCGGGGCTGTTCGCGGGGGGCGACTTCACCACCATGGACGGCGCCGAGGCCAAGGGCCTGGCGGTGTGGGACGGCGCGGCGTGGAGCGAGTTCGAGGGCGGCGTGACGCGGCCCGACGTGACCACGCCCCGCGTGTACGACCTGCAGGCGGTGGACGGCGACCTCTGGTTGGCGGGATCGTTCCTGACGGCGGGAGACCGCAGCAGCTGCAACATCGCGCGCTGGACCGACGGGACCATCGTGGGCAACGAACCCGCGCCGGACGACGACCGCGCGGAGCTGCCCGCGGCGCCGCGGCTGCTGGGCGCGTCGCCCAATCCGTTCAACCCGACGGTGCGCCTGGCCTTCGAGCTGGACCAGCCGGCGCGGGCGCGGCTCACGGTGCACGACCTGAGCGGGCGGCTGGTGGCGGTGCTGGCGGATGAGGCCCTGGCGGTGGGGCCTCACGCGCGGCTGTGGCGCGGCCTGGACCGCGACGGCGGCGAGGCGCCGTCGGGCGCGTACGTGGCGCGGCTTTGGGTGGACGGGCGTTCGTCGGCGGTGAAGATCATGCTGCTGCGTTGACGCATCACCCTGCGTCGGCGTGGGCGAGGGCCGCGGTTCGGGCGAGGCGCGGCCCTCGTCGCGCCCGGGACGGCCGATTTGCATCGCCGCGGCCCGGCGCCTACCTTCCGGACTTCCGCCCCGACGCGCTCCTGTCATTGAAAGCGGTCCATCGTCATGAGCATCTGGAAGAAGCTGTTCGGCAACTCCCCCACGCCCCCCGACTCCGCCCGCGACATGAGCCGCAACGCGGCGTGCTGGTGCGGATCGGACAAGAAGTACAAGCACTGCCATTTCGAGGACGACCGCTCCTACTTCACGGCCAAGCGGAAGGAAGGCGTGCAGGGGCCGCGCTGAGGCCGCCCGCATTCCCGACTGGTGCGGTGAAGCCGGACGACGCTAGACTGTCGTCGCCATGAGCCCACGCCAAGACCCCGAATCCCGCCGCCTCGCCGCGGCCGACCACGCCGACCATCCCTGGCTGCGGTGGGGCCCCTACCTGTCCGAGCGGCAGTGGGGCACCGTGCGCGAGGACTACTCGGCCGACGGCGATCCCTGGACCTACCTCCCCTTCGAACAGGCCCATCGCCGCGCCTACCGCTGGGGCGAGGACGGGCTGCTGGGCCTGACGGACCGCGACTGCCGGCTCTGCTTCGCGCCCGCGCTGTGGAACGGCCGCGACCCCATCCTCAAGGAGCGGCTCTTCGGCCTGGGCAATCCGCAGGGCAACCACGGCGAGGACGTGAAGGAGCTCCACTACTACCTGGACGCCGTGCCCACCGCGTCCTACCTGCGCGCGCTCTACCGCTACCCCCAGGCCGAGTTCCCCTACGCGCGGCTGGTGGAGGAGAACGCGCGGCGCGGGCTGGAGGACCCGGAGTTCGAGCTGGAGGACACCGGCGTGCTGGACGACGGCCGCGTGTGGGACGTGGGCGTGGAGTACGCCAAGGCCTCGCCGGACGACGTGCTGATCCGCCTCACCCTGGACAACCGCGGCCCCGACGCCGCCGCGCTGCACGTGCTGCCCCAGCTCTGGCTGCGCAACACCTGGAGCTGGGGCCGCGAGGGCGACGGGTTCTGGCCCCGCGGCGCGATCACGCGCGCGGAGGACGGCGGCCTGCTGGCCGACCATCCTTCCCTGGGCCGCTACCGTCTGGCCTGCGCCGCGCATGATGGCGCCGCGCCCGATCTCCTCTTCACCGACAACGAGACCGACGCCCGCGACCTCTTCAGCTCGGCCGACGCCACGCCGTATGTGAAGGACGCCTTCCACCACCGCGTGATCGACGACGACGCGGGCGCCGTGAACCCCGCCGAGCAAGGCACCAAGGCCGCGGCCTGGTACCGCGTGAGCGTGCCGGGCGGCGGACGCGCCGTGCTGACGCTGCGCCTGACGGCGGCGGACCAGGCGGCGGCGGATCCCTTCGCGGATTTCGACGACGTGTTCGCCGCGCGCATGGCCGAGGCCGACGCCTACCACGCCGCCCGCCGCCCCGCGCCGCTCACGGACCAGGAGCGCCTCGTGGTGCGGCAGGCCGACGCCGGCCTGATCTGGTCGCAGCAGTTCTACCACCTGGTGGTGCGCGACTGGCTGGACGGCGACCCCGGCCAGCCCGCGCCGCCGCCCGAGCGCCGGCAGGGCCCCATGCGCGGCTGGGAGCACCTGCACGCCCGCGACGTGATCCTCATGCCCGATCCCTGGGAGTACCCGTGGTTCGCGGCCTGGGATCTGGCCTTCCAGTGCGTGGCCCTGGCGCGCCTGGATCCCGCCAACGCCAAGCGCCAGCTCCTGCTGCTGGGCGACGAGCGCTACATGCATCCCAGCGGCGCGCTGCCCGCCTACGAGTTCGCCTTCGGCGACGCCAACCCGCCGCTGCACGCCTGGGCCGCATGGCGCGTGTACCAGCTCAGCGCCGACGACGGCGAGGCGGACCGCGATTTCCTGCAGCGCGCCTTCCACAAGAGCCTGCTCAACTTCACGTGGTGGGTGAACCGCGAGGACTCCGACGGCAACAACCTGTTCTCCGGCGGCTTCCTGGGGCTGGACAACATCGGCGTCTTCGACCGCTCCAAGCCGCTGCCCGGCGGCGGCCACGTGGAGCAGGCCGACGCCACCGCCTGGATGGCCTTCTTCAGCTCCACCATGCTGGCCATGGCCGTGGAGCTGGCGCGCGGAGACGCGGCGTACCAGGACATCGCCGCCAAGTTCCTGGCCCATTTCCTGGGCATCGCCCGCGCCATGAACTCGCTGGGCGGCACCGGCCTCTGGGACGACGCGGACGGCTTCTACTACGACAAGATGTGGCAGGGCGACCACGCCACGCCCCTGCGCGTGCGGTCGCTGGTGGGGCTGATCCCGCTGTTCGCGGCGGAGGCCATCGCGCCGACGGACCTGGAGGCGCTGCCGGCGCTGCGGGATCGGCTGCGCTGGTTCCGCGAGCACGAGCCGGAGCTGGCCGCCAGCGTGGCCTGCCTGGACGCCGACGCGTGCGGCGAGCACCTGCTGCTCTCCATCCCCACGCGCGAGCGCCTGGAGCGGATCCTGGCGCGGGTGCTGGATCCCGCGGAGTTCCTCTCGCCGCACGGCGTGCGGTCGCTGTCGCGGGCCTACGCCGACGCGCCGTTCGTGCTGGAGCTGGACGGGGAGCGGCACGAGATCCGGTACGCGCCGGGCGAGAGCGAGTGGGCCATGTTCGGCGGCAACAGCAACTGGCGCGGGCCGGTGTGGGTGCCGCTGAACTACCTGCTGATCGAGGCGCTCAAGCGCCACCACCACTTCTACGGCGACGGCCTGACGGTGGAATGTCCGGCGGGCTCGGGCGAACGCCGCACGCTGCTGCAGGTGGCCGAGGAGCTGGAGCGGCGGATCGGGTCGCTCTTCCTGCCCGATGCCGACGGCCGCCGGCCGGCCCTGGCCTCCAGCCCCATCCACGCCCGCGACCCCCACGCGCGCGGCCTGCTCCTCTTCCACGAGTACTTCCACGGCGACGACGGCCGCGGCCTGGGCGCCAGCCACCAGACGGGCTGGACGGCGCTGGCGGCCAACATCCTGGAGCGCGTGGCGATGGTGCGGGACCGCGACTAGTCGCGCTCCCAAAGGCGGAAGCCGCCCAGGAACGCGTTGGCGTTGTCGCCCTGGCGGCAGCCGGGGGGCAGGGCCTCGAGCTTGCGCACGTCGCCGCCGCCGAGCACGGTCTCATCGGGCACGAAGGCCTCCTGCAGGATGGCCACCACGCGCGCCACGTGCTTGCGCCACTTCTTCTCGCCCAGATGATCGCGGCCGGCGCGGCCCACGTAGTGCTCGAAGCTGTGGCCCTTGCGGTACGGCAGGTGCCCGGCCTCCATGGCCTTCACCTTGCCGTCCACCACCAGCGCCGTGCCCAGGCCGGTGCCCAGGCCCAGGAACAGCATGGTGCCGCCGCGGTAGCTGCCCAGGGCCTGCATGGCGGCGTCGTTCATGATGCGCACGGGGCGGCCGAAGGCCTCGGCGAAGTCGAAGCCCACCCAGCCGTTGCCCAGGTTGCGGGGCTCCGCCAGGATCTCGCCGTCGCGCACGGGCCCCGGGAAGCCCATGGCGATCACGTCGTACTCCAGATCCTCGGTGATCCTCTGCACCGCCTTCACCAGGTCCTTGGGCGTGAGTCCCGGACCCGAGGGGGTCTTGCGCCGTTCGGCGTCCCCCTGGCGCAGCACCTTGATGTTGTTGCCGCCCACGTCGATGGTGAGCACGCGTCGCGTGTCGGTCATGAGGTCTCCTCTCCCGCCGCGTCGGCGTCCACCAGCCAGGTGCGCACGCCGGACGCGGGCCGCACGATCTGCGCCGGCAGCCGCTCGGGATCCTGCGGTCCGTGCCGCACCGCCCGCAGCGCCGCGGTCTTGCCCGCCCCCGACACCAGGAAGACCGCCTCGCGCGCGGCGTTGAGCGCGGGCGGCGTGAGGGTCAGACGCCAGGCGTCCAGCTTGGGCACGTGCTGGGCGGCCACCCAGCGCTCGCGTTCGTTCAGCGCCGGCGTGCCGGGGAAGAGCGAGGCCGTGTGGGCGTCGTCGCCCAGGCCCAGCAGGACCATGTCCAGCGCCGGCCGGCCCGCGCCGCTCAGCAACGCGTTCAGCTCCGACTCGTAGGCGGCGGCGGCGGTCAGAGGATCCGCCTCGCCGCGCATGCGGTGGATCTGATCCGACGGCAGCGGCACATGATCCAGCAGCGCCTCGCGGGCCATGCGGTAGTTGCTGTCCGGGTGGTCGGGCGGCACGCAGCGCTCGTCGCCGAAGACCACGTGCACGCGGTCCCAGGGCACCGCCGCCGCCAGGGGATCGCGCGCCAGGCGTTCGTACACCGGTCGCGGCGTGCCTCCGCCCGCCAGGGCCACGGTGAAGCGGCCGCGCAGGGCCACCGCGCGCAGGGCGGCCCCGGCCACGTAGGCGGCGGCGGCGCGGGTCAGGGCGTGGGCATCGGGATAGACGGTCAGCCGTTCCATGGACCTCCCTACGCCGTCCGCCCGCGCCAGCGGCGGTAGCGGCGGATCAGCGCGTTGGTGGAGGCGTCGTGGCGCAGGTCCGGCGCCTGCTCCGCCGTGAGCTCCGGCACGATGGTCTTGGCCAGCACCTTGCCCAGCTCCACGCCCCACTGGTCGTAGGAGTTGATGCCCCACACCGCGCCCTGCACGAAGACGCTGTGCTCGTAGAGCGCCACCAGCGCGCCCAGCACGCGCGGCGTGAGCTGCTCCGCCAGGATCACGTTGCTGGGCCGGTTGCCCGGGAAGGTGCGGTGCGGCACCAGCTCCGGCGCCGTGCCCTCCGCCGCCACCTCCTGCGCCGTCTTGCCGAAGGCCAGCGCCTCCGCCTGGGCGAACACGTTGCTCATCAGCAGGTCGTGATGGCCGTCCAGCGGATTGAGCGAGCGGGCGAAGCCGATGAAGTCGCAGGGCACCAGGTGCGTGCCCTGGTGCAGGAGCTGGTAGAAGGAGTGCTGCCCGTTGGTGCCGGGCTCGCCCCAGACGATGGCGCCGGTGCGGTGGTCCGTGATCTCGCGCCCGTCCAGGGTCACGCGCTTGCCGTTGCTCTCCATGGAGAGCTGCTGCAGGTAGGCGGGGAAGCGCTTGAGGTACTGGTCGTAGGGCAGCACGGCGGCGGTGTCGGCGCCGAAGAAGTCGGCGTACCACACCGACAGCAGGCCCATCAGCAGCGGCATGTTGGCGCGGGCCGGCGCGGTGCGGAAGTGCTCGTCCATGGCGTGGAAGCCCGCCAGCAGCTCGCGGAAGTTCTCCGGCCCCACGGCGATCATGGTGGACAGGCCGATGGCCGAGTCCATGGAGTAGCGGCCGCCCACCCAGTCCCAGAAGCCGAACATGTTGTCCGTGTCGATGCCGAAGGCGCGCACCTTCTCCGCGTTGGTGCTCAGGGCCGTGAAGTGGCGCGCCACCGCGGCCTCGTCGCCCAGGGCGTTCAGCAGCCACGCGCGCGCCGTGTGGGCGTTGGCCATGGTCTCCTGGGTGGTGAAGGTCTTGCTCGCCACCAGGAAGAGGGTCTCGGCGGGATCCAGGCCGTGGACCGCCTCCGCGAAGTCCGTGCCGTCCACGTTGGAGACGAAGCGCAGGGTCAGCGCGCGGTCCGAGTAGTGGCGCAGCGCCTCGTAGGCCATGACCGGCCCCAGGTCCGAGCCGCCGATGCCGATGTTCACCACGTTGCGGATCCGCTTGCCCGTGAAGCCCTGCCACGCTCCGGAGCGCACGGCGTCCGCGAAGGCGGCCATGCGGTCCAGCACCGCGTGAACGTCGAGCACCACGTTGCGGCCGTCCACCAGGATCTCGCGGTCGCGCGGGGCGCGCAGGGCGGTGTGCAGCACGGCGCGGCCCTCGGTGGCGTTGATGGGCTCGCCGCGCAGCATGGCGTCGCGGCGCGCCTCCACGCCGCGTTCGCGGGCCAGGTCCAGCAGCAGGTCCAGGGCCAGGTCGTCGATGCGGTTCTTGCTGTAGTCCAGCACCAGGCCGGCGGCCTCCACCGCGTAGCGCTCGGCGCGGCCGGGATCGTCGGCGAAGAGGGTGCGCAGATGCGTGGCGGCCAGGCTCTCCTGGTGGGCGGCCAGGGCCTGCCAGGTGGAGGACTGGGTGAGGGCGTCGGGCTCCGTCATGACGGTCTCCTTCAGGATTCGGCGTGCTTGCTGGCCTTGCCGGGGCGGTGCCAGCCGCCCACCGCGGCGGCCAGGTCGTCGGCGATGGACGGACCCCAGGTTCCGGGTTTGTAGAGATGCACGGGCGTGTCCTGATCCAGCACGGGATCCACCACCTCCCACG
>DAOTGJ010000063.1:5341-15723 GCA_035447065.1 Candidatus Krumholzibacteriia bacterium | reverse complement strand
GGTCGTCCAACTTCAACTCCATGGCGCAGGACATGGCGCGGGGGCGCGTCACGGAGATCGACGCGCTCAACGGGCTGGTGGTGCGGTTGGGGGAGGAGCGGGGCGTGGCGGTGCCGGTGAACGGGCTGCTGGCCGACGCGGTGCGGCTGCGCACCGCGTCGGCCCGTCGTCGCTAGCGGACGAACCCCGCCACCCTCTCGTTCACGTACTCCGGCCGCTCGAACTGCACGAAGTGCCCGCACTCGGGCACCATGACCAGCTCGCTGCGGGGGATCTCACGCTCGCCGATGGCGGCCACGTCGCGCGTCCAGCCCCCGTGCAGGTACGGGTTGGGGATCAGCGCGTCGTTCTCGCCGAAGAGGATCAGCGTGGGCTGGGCGATCTCGCCCAGGCGGCTCCACACCGGCCCGTCGATCATGGCCGACACGTTGCGCGACACGGCGTAGCAGTAGTCCATGAAGTCCGAGGCCCCGCGCACCTGCAGTCGGTCCGCGATCATGAACTCGGCCTCCGGCGGCATCTTGTGGAAGTTGTGGTGCAGGTTCACCGCCACGCCGCGCGTGCTGGTGTCGCGCACGAACTCCGGCGTGAGCGCGTGGGTCATCCAGTGGCCCTCGCCCTCGTCGAAGCGCTCGAAGCCGGCGGGCGAGAAGAGCACCAGCTTGCGCACCTTCTCCGGACGCTCCAGGGCGGCGGTCATGGCGATCTGCCCGCCCATGGAGTGGCCCACCCACACGGCGTCGGGCTCGCCCAGCTTGTCCAGCAGCTCGCTCAGCACGGTCACGTAGAAGCTCATGCTGTACTCGTACGGCCCCTTGGACGAGTAGCCGTATCCGGGCAGGTCCACGGCGATCACGCGGTGGCTGCGGGACCAGGCGTCGATGTTCCGGTCCCAGCCCTTGGCGTTGGAGCCCAGGCCGTGGATCAGCAGCATGGCCGGGC
This sequence comes from Candidatus Krumholzibacteriia bacterium, assembly GCA_035447065.1. Classification (GTDB taxonomy): domain Bacteria; phylum Krumholzibacteriota; class Krumholzibacteriia; order LZORAL124-64-63; family LZORAL124-64-63; genus CALEMW01. The sequence goes on along the minus strand of DAOTGJ010000063.1, from coordinate 14,781 downwards.
CCTGCCCCTGCTCCACGTAGCCCACGGTGATGTTCCGCACCTGGACGGTCTGCACGGGGCGGTAGTAGTCCACCTGGTCGAACTCCAGCGCCGGCAGGTTGTGCATGGAGGAGACGGAGCAGCCGCTCAAGAACGCCATCACCAGACCCCCCAGCAGGACGATGTTTACGGTCTTCATGACGTCCTCCTAGAACATGATCCACTTGAGGGTGGCGAAGATGGTCCACGGGTCCATGGGACGCGTGTCCGAACCGCCGTTGACCACGGTCGAATCGTAGAAGTCGCCCAGCCACAGCCGCGCCGCGTGCAGCTCCAGGTCCATGAAGACCTTGGGGCGGTAGCGCAGGTTGATGTTGAGCTCCGAGCCGATGAAGCTGCCCATGGCCGTGGGGGTCTTGGTGGCCCAGCCGGCGCCGCCGCCCACCTTCACGCGGAACTTGTTGGGCACGATCTCCTTGGCGATGGTCAGCGAGCCGCCCGAGAACCCGTAGCCCAGGTTCTGCACGTCGATGACCGCCGCGTTGAAGCGGTTCACCACGTTGCCGTGGGGCAGCAGCAGGTAGAGGCCGTGGCTGAAGAACACGGCGCCCGGCGCGCCCCAGTTGTTGCCGGTGAGCACGCCGTTGTAGGTGCCGTCGCTCACGTTGTCGGCGTCGCCGGTGGTGAACAGGCCGTCCAGGGCGATCTGGTCCTCGGCCTGCGCGCCCCAGCGGTGGGCCACGCGCAGGTTGGCGGCCAGGCCGTTGATGTCGATGGAGCGGGTGGCCGTGTCCACGGTGCCCGTGTTCCACCACGCGAAGCCGCCCAGGCCCCAGTTCCCCTGCAGCAGCAGCGGGTCGCGGTGGAAGAAGGTCCCCAGCCAGTTCACGTCGGCGGTGTACGCCTCGTTGCCCAGGTTGAAGTTGAACACGCCGTTGTAGTTGCTCAGGCCGGAGTTGAGGCCCTGGCCCAGGATGGACACGCCGCCCTCGCCGTTGCCGCGGTCCACCAGGTGGTGCAGCGACACGCCGAAGCTGGTCTCCAGATCCAGGTCCATCTCGTAGCCGGCCTCGTAGAGGGTCACGTCGTCGGTCTGCTCCACGTTGTTCTCGTAGAGCTGATACGCGCCCAGCTTGATGCGGCGGTCGGTGGCCAGGTGGCGGAACCACTGCACGCCGGAGGCGTCGGAGCCGAACATGGCCAGCCGGTAGCCCTTGTAGACCAGGTGGTCCGTGGGCGTGTAGTAGGGCACCATCATGCTGTCGTAGAGGCGCAGCAGGCCCAGGTTCACGTAGTTGGCCCGGTTGGGGTTGAACTCCATGAACAGGTTCTGGGTCTGGATGTTGGCGAAGTCGGCGCCGAACGCGCCGCCGAAGTTGCCGCCCGCGCCGTAGTTGGCGTCGCCCCAGGTCCAGTCCATCTCCAGCGACGCGCGCATCTTGGCCCAGCCGTCGAACAGGCGGGGCGTGTAGGTGAACATGGGCATGAAGCGCTGCTCGCTGAAGCGCGACTTCTGGCTGGAGGTGCGCGTGGTGTTGCCGCCGAAGATGCGGCCCACCACCTGGCCCTTCAGGAATTCGTTGGTGGGCGCCACGTTGCTGAGCTCCGTGCGCACGAAGTAGTAGCCGATGAACGTCAGCTCCTTGCGCTCCGTGGGCACGCGCTTCTCCACGAAGTCGCCGCCGCTCTGGGCGGCGGCCGTCCCCGCGAGCAGCAGGAGCGAGAGCAGTGCGACGAGTCGTCTCATGATGGTCTCCCTGACCTGGCGGTGGAAGGAGGCGGGGGCGCCCCGGAGGACGCCCCCGCGACGGGACTTACTGGAGGCGGTAGACCTGGATGTTGGCGGTGCCCAGGGCGCTGTCGGAGCCGAAGCCGGTCTCCGGCGTGCGCGGCACGGCGCCGATGTCCGGCACCGTCTGCACCACCTCCAGGTTCATGGACACCGGCGTGCCGGCCACCACCTGCACGATGCCCTCCTGGCTGAAGGCCGAGTACACCAGGGAGATGGAGTGCACGTCGTCGCCCGGGGTGCGGGTGATGCTGTACACGCCCTCCACGGTGCTCCAGGCGCCGTCGGTCACGTGGGTCATCAGGGTGACGGTCATGTCCGGGTCCATGATCACGCGCACGCTGTCGTAGTTGAACACGCTGACCAGGATGGGGGCCACGTCGGCGCCGGCGCTCAGCCACTCGCCCAGCCAGGGGTCGGTCTCGTCCTCACGCTCGTAGTACTGGATGTTGGCGGTGCCCAGGGCGCTGTCGGAACCGAAGCCGGTGGTCGGGGTGCGGGGCACGGCGCCGATGTCGGGCACGGTCTGCACCACTTCCAGCTTCAGGATGTCGGGCAGGCCGTCGGTCACCTGCACGATGCCCTCCTGGCTGAACGCGGCGTAGACCAGCGAGATGGCCAGCACGTCGGTCTTGCCCGTCTCGGTCACGCTGTAGGTGCCCTCGGTGGTGGTCCAGGCGCCGCCGGCCACGTGGGTGGAGAGCGACACGGTGTTGTCGTCGCGCATGACCACGCGCACGCTGTCGTAGTTGAACACGGTGACCAGGATGGGGGCCACGTTCTCCTCGGCGCTCAGCCAGGTGCCGTGCCAGGCCTTGGGGTCGGGGGTTCCGGTGACATCGCCGTCGCCGTCGTCGTCGCAGGCGGTCAGGGCGAAGAGGCCCAGGATCAGGGCCGCGAGGAGTGCGAACTTCACGGTCTTCATGCGGGGTTCTCCTTTTCGGGGTTGAGGCGGGAGAGGGCGGGACGGTCGATCTTCCCGGCCTGGTTCCTGGGCAGCTCGTCCAGGACCGCCAGGTCGCGCGGGATCTTGTAGCGGGCCAGCCGTCCGTCGCAGTGCGCGCGCACCTGGGCGACGTCGAGCTCGCGGCCCGGTTCGGGGACGAGGAACGCGCGCCCGGCCTCGCCCCAGCGGTCGTCCGGCACGCCGATCACGGCGGCCTCGCGCACGTCGGGGTGGGAGGCGAGCACGGCCTCCACCTCGGCGGGGTACACGTTCTCCCCGCCGCTGATGTACATGTTCTTCTTGCGGTCCACGACGAAGGTGAAGCCCTCGTCGTCCCGGCGCACCATGTCGCCGGTGCGGAACCAGCCGTCGCTCATGGCGGCGGCCGTCTCCTGCGGGCGGCGCCAGTAGCCCGGGGTCACGTTGTCCCCCTTGAGCCACAGCTCGCCCGGTTCGTCCACGCCGCAGTCGCGGCCGTCGTCGTCGACCACCCGCACCGCCACGTGGAAGTTGGGGAAGCCGATGGAGCCGCGCTTGCGCACGGCGTCGTCCTGATGCAGCGAGAAGCAGTTGGGGCCCACCTCCGTCAGGCCGTAGCCCTGGCGGATGGGCACGCCGCGCCCGTGCCACACGTCGATGAGATCCAGCGGCATGGCCGCCCCGCCCACGATGGCGTAGCGCAGGGAGCTCAGGTCGGCGCCCGCGAAGCCCGGCGCGTCGGCCAGCATCTGCAGCATGGTGGGCACGCCGAAGAGCAGCGTGCTGCGCTCGCGCTCGATGAGCTCCAGGAGCAGGTCCGCGTCGAATCCCTCCAGCACCGTGTGGCTGGCGCCCGTCTGCAGGAACGGCGTGAACAGCACGTTCCAGCCGCCGGTGTGGAAGAAGGGCGCGTAGCTCTGGGTGTGGTCGGCGGAGGTCAGGTCCAGGCGCAGGTTCGTGTTCACCGCGTTCCAGAACAGCATGCGGTGGTCGATGAGCGCGCCCTTGGGGGTGCCCGTGGTGCCGGAGGTGTAGAGGATCATCACCGGATCGTCGGGCGTGCGGGCGTCGAAGCGCGCGTCCGCGCCGGCGGGCGCCTCGGCGTTCAGCAGGGAGTCCACCATGGCCAGGTCCAGCCGCGCGCAGCCCGCGGGCAGCGTCAGGCCGGCGGCCACCGCGTCCGACGCGGACTCGCTCCACAGCAGCGCGGGCTCGCAGTCGTCCACCAGCACCTGCAGCTCGGGCGCGGTGAGCCGGAAGTTGAAGGGCGTGAGGATGGCGCCCAGCTTCACGCAGGCCAGCCAGAGGGCCACGGTCTCCACGCGGTTGCGCGCCAGCACGGCCACGCGGTCGCCGGCCTGCACGCCGTGGTCGCGGGCCAGCGCCAGCGCCAGCGCGCGCACGCGGCCGTCCATGGCGGCGAAGCCCCATTCCCGGTCGCCGGCGTGGTCGCGCAGGAACCGCTGCCGCGGCGTGTACACGGCCCACTTGGCCAGCCAGTCCACCTCAGGCACGCGCATGCCGCCCCCTTCCGCTCAGCAGATGGACCGCCAGCGCCGCCAGCACCGAGGCGATGATGGCCGTGGCCGCCGCCACGCCGGGGTTGTCCCCGGCGGCGGCGGTGCCCGGCAGCTGCACGCGGCCGTAGCTCATGCTGAAATGCACGATCACGGCGGTCACGGCCGCCGCGGCCGCGGGCGCCAGCGCCCGCTCCTTGCGGAACATGCCGAGCAGGATGGGCACGAAGGCCGCCGAGAAGTAGGCGTACACGCCGTTCTGGGCGAAGATCGCCACGCTCAGGCGCGGGTTGCGGAGCTGGTCCCAGCTCAGCCACGCCGCCACCACGGCCAGCAGCGCGATGGCGCCGCGGTTCACGGCCAGCAGCCTGCGCTCGCGCGCGTCCCCATCGGCCGGCAGCAGCGCGCCGCCCAGGGGTTCCACCAGATCCTTGGTCACCGTGGTGGCCAGGGACTGGATCAGGCCCTCCAGCGTGGACAGCCCCGCGGACAGCAGGCCCAGCACCACCAGCAGCCCCACGGCCACGGGGAACTCCCGCACCACGTAGGCGCTCACGATGCCGTCCATCTTCAGCGCCGCGCCGTCCACCGTCAGGTCCGGCATGGCCAGCCGCGCGTACAGCCCCACGATGACCACCAGGAAGAAGATCATCTCCGTGGTCCCGCCCACCCACAGGTAGCGGTTCACCTCGCGGTCCGTCTTGAGCAGCAGGCTCTTGGTGATGATGTGCGGCTGGCAGACGATGGCCACGCCCACGATCATCTGCGTGACGATGATCTCGAACCAGTCGCGGAACAGGAAGCTGCCCGGGTTGGTGGGCCGCGCCAGCGCCGGATCCACCGCCCGCAGCTGGTCCAGGAACCCGTGCACGCCGTCGCGGAAATGCTCCAGCCCGCTGGTGAGCAGGATCACGGCCACCACCAGCATGAGCACCGCCTGCACCGTGTTGGTGTAGACCATGGAGTTGGCGCCGCCGAACATCATGTAGCCGAAGACGAAGGCCGTCACGCCGATCAGCACCGGCAGCTCGCCCACGTCCAGCGTGGAGGCCAGCACCTTGGTCAGCCCCACCACGATCAGCACCACGAAGGTCACCAGCAGCAGCGACAGCAGCGCGAACATCAGCGCCATGCCCCGGCTCTCGTAGCGCGAGCCCATCCACTGGGCCATGGTCAGCGCCTTGACCTGGGTGCCGTGGCGCCGGAAGCCCTTGGTCAGCACCACCAGCGAGAGGATGGCCGCCGCGGGCAGGGCGAAGGCGTAGGAGATCACCCCGCTCACCCCGTACAGGGCGATGAAGCCGGGGTTGATGATGAACGTGGCGGCGCTGGTCATGGACGCCGCCAGCGCCAGGCCCACCGCCACCGGCGAGAAGTGCACCGAGCCCAGGGCGTAGTCGGCCAGGCTGCGGTTGCGGCGGGCGCCGCGCACCACGAACGTCAGGATCACGGCCATGTAGGCCAGGATCAGGACCCAGCCGGCGGTGGCGAGACGGTCGGCGCCCATCGCGTCCTCCTTACCAGGTGAAGGCCGCGCAGGCGAACATCAGCCCGCCGCCCGACCCCATGAAGACCACCTTGTCGCCGGGCCGCAGGTCGCCCGCGGCGTCGCTCTCCGCCAGCGCCATGGGGATGCAGGCGGAACCGGTATAGCCGTAGCGGTCCATCACGCAGTGCGTGCGCTCCATGCCCAGGCCCAGCACGTCCAGCGTCTCGCGGATACTGTTGATGTTGATCTGGGTGAAGAAGAAGCGCGTCACGTCCTCCACCGCCCACCCGGCGTCGCCGCACGTCTCGCGGATCATGCGCGACCAGGTCTCCGGGTTGATCTCCTTGGGGAACTTCTTCACGAACCGCAGCTTGTGGTCGCCCGCGGCCAGGGCGGCGGCGTCCACGGGCTGGCGCGCGCCGCCGCCGTAGATGCCCATCCAGCCGTGGTACTGGCCCTCGGTGTGCAGCCGCGCCGCCTGCCAGCCCTCGCCGGAATCGTCGGCGCGCAGCAGCACGCCGGCGGCCCCGTCGGCGAAGAGGGTCACGGTCTTCTTGTCGTCCAGGTCCAGGTGCTTGCTCATGGCGTAGCCGCCCAGCACCAGCACGTTCTCGTAGCGGTGGTCGGCGCGGATGTACTTGGCGCCGGCGTCCAGGGCCGTCACGAAGCCCGCGCAGGCCGTGTTCAGGTCGAAGGTCCCTGCGGCCGTCAGCCCCAGCCGGTCCTGCACCACCGACGCGGTGGACGGCGACACGAACTCCGGCGTGTCCGTGGCCACGATCAGCAGGTCCACCTCCGCCGGATCCATCTCCGCGCGGTCCAGGATGTCCGACGCGGCGCGCTCCACCAGGTCCGCCGTGCTCTCGTCCGGCGCGCACCAGCGGCGCTCGCGGATGGTGAGGTTCTCCGTCAGCCAGGTGTCCACGTCCTCGCCCAGGCGCTCGTTGAACCAGGCGTTGGGTACCACCCTGTCCGGCACGGCCATGCTGGTGGCCGCGATGCGTGCGTTGCGGGTCATCGGGTCTCCTCCGCTCACAGGGTCAGGCCGCCGTCCACGCTGAGCACGGCGCCGTTGATGTACGACGCCTGCGCGCCGGCCAGAAACAGGTACGCGTCGGCGATCTCGCCGGGCTCGCCCAGGCGCTGCATGGGCGCCTTGCCGGCCATCATGTCGCGCACCTTCTCCGGCATGGCCATGACCATGTCCGTGCCGATGAAGCCCGGGGCCACCGCGTTCACGCGCACGCCCTTCCGCCCCAGCTCCCGCGCCCACACCTTGGTCATGCCGATCACGCCGCTCTTGGTGGCCACGTAGTTGCTCTGCCCGAAATTGCCGTACAGCGCCACCACGCTGCTGGTGTTGACGATGGCGCCCGCGCCCTGCTCCACCATGATCCGCGCCGCGGCGCGCCCGCAGTGGAAGACGCCCTTGAGGTTCACGTCCAGCACCTGGTCGAACTGGGCGTCCTCCATCTTCAGCAGGGTGGCGTCGCGGGTGATGCCCGCGTTGTTGATGAGCACGTCCACGGCGCCGAAGGCGTCCTTCACGGCGGTCATGGCGGCGTCCACGGCGGCGGAGTCGGCCACGTTCACGTGGCGGTACTCCACGCGGTCGCCCAGGGCGGCGGCCAGGGCCTCGCCGGCCGCGTCGGCCATGTCCCACACGCTCACCACGGCGCCCGCCGCGGCGAACTTCTCCACGGCGGCCTTGCCGAGCCCCGCGGCTCCGCCGGTCACCACCACCACCTTGTCCTGGAACTGGCTCATGATCGCTCCTCGCGCTGGCCCGCCCACTCCGCCAGGAAGGCGGCGTGGTGCCGGGCCATCAGGGTGTAGAAACGGCGCATCTCCTCGATGCGCCGGCGGAAGGTTTCGGGTGGCTCCACGTCGGCCGTGGCCAGCGCCTGGGCGTGGCGTTGGGCCAGGTCCAGGTTGCCGTGCATCTGCTTCACCATGTTGCCGAAGGCGAGGCCGAAGATGTCGTCCTCCGCCGTGTAATGGTCGCTGCGGCTGCCCGGCACCCACACCTTGCGCACCAGCCCGTTCTCGCGCAGGCGGCGCATGACCTGGCTCACGGGTCCCTTGCTGACCCGGAGCTCCTCGGTGATGCGGGTGAGGCTGAGCGGCCCGTCCTCGTAGAGCAGCAGGGCCACCACATGGCCCATGAGGCGGGGGAGTCCGAAATGCTTGTAGGCCTCTCCGTAGTCCTCGATGAAGGCGTTGCGGAGGGAGGCGGGGTCGGTCATTCGGATTTCCTTCGTTTGAAAAGTTCCAAACCATAGAACCCGATTCCGCCCCCCGCGGCAAGCGAAATCCGCGGACTCGGCCCGCTCCTGAGCCAACGAGAGGCCAAATATGAGGATCAATATCAAAAAGGAGGGCCCTCGACGAGGACCCTCCGGAGCCATGAGGCCCATTCAGGAACGTGGGGTCACTTGATCAGCGCCAGCTTCTCCACGGTGGTGAAGGTGCTGGTCTGCAGCCGGGCCAGGTACACGCCCGCGGGCAGAGCCTCGCCGCGGCCGTCGCGGCCGTCCCAGCTCACCTGGTGGGCGCCGGCGGCCAGCCGACCCGTCTCCAGCGTGCGCACCACGCGGCCCTTGAGGTCCAGGACCGTGAGCATCGCCGTGTCGTCGCGCTCGAGCTCGAAGAACAGCGTGGTCTGCGGGTTGAACGGGTCGGGGTGGTTGCGGAGCATGCCGTAGCGGCGGGCCACGTCGGCCACGGCGGTGGTGGCCGGTTCGTCCAGGTAGTCGGGTTCCATGAGCTCCAGGGCGAGGTCGTCGGTGGTGCCGCGGGAGCGGAGCACGGCGGCGCGCACGGTGGTGGCGTCGGCATCGCCCAGGATCTCGCAGACCGCCAGCAGGGTCTGGCCCTCCTGGGGGATGGCGCCGCCGCCGGCCGTGATGATCTCCTCCAGGTTCAGCGTGCGCTTGCGGGGCGCGCGGCCGCCGCCCATGGGGAAGGAGCAGGGGTTGCACACGGCCTCGCCCACGGCGTTGGACACCAGGCCGCCGGTGGCCTGGTCGAAGATGTAGAGGTTGACCGTGGAGGAGGTGGTGTCGCGGCCGCAGGCCACCATCAGGCTGGCGTCCCCGGTGCGCGGCAGCTCCAATGCGGAGCCGGGGTTCTCGGTCAGATCCGGCGAGACGCAGATGCGCCGGCCGGTGGCCTGGCCGCTGCTGCCGCCGCCGCCGCCGCAGGGCACGCGCAGGTCGATGGGCGAGCCGCCGCTGCCGCCGGCCGGCTCGAACATCAGGGTGCGGGCGGAGAGCAGGACGTCCTCGGGGGCGCCGCCCACCACCTCCAGCTCCATGTAGCCGCCCAGGGCGGGCATGACGGAGATTCCCGCCGCCACCATGACCTCGACCAGGCTCATGCCGGCCAGCGCGTCGTCGCCCATGGGGAAGGAGCAGGGGCCGCACACGGGGGTGCCGTCGGTGGAGGCGAACAAGGAGCCGTCGGCCGCGAAGAGGGTCACCTGGAGGGTGTTGGTTCCGGGCATCCAGTCGTCGCGCAGGGATCCCGTGTCGTAGGCGCGGATCTGCACGTCCACGGACCCGGGTCGCGGCTCCACGGCGAGGCTGCCCGAGGGCTCCAGCATGTGGGGCACGATGATGGTGTCGGCCAGGGCCGGCGCGGCCAGGGCCAGGATGAGCAGCAGCGTGGCGAGGCGGGTCATGGGGCGCTCCTCGGCATGGGGAAAGGTGAGCGAATTGCTCTCCATGATGCCGTAAGCGC
>DAOTGJ010000063.1:2039-5241 GCA_035447065.1 Candidatus Krumholzibacteriia bacterium | reverse complement strand
AGCGCCAGCCCCACGCCCAGCGGATCGGCCGTGCGGAACCCGGACACGTCGCCGCCGGTGGCGATGAGCGCCACGCCGCCGTAGCACACCACCCCCGCCAGCAGGTCGCGAAGGCGCGCCTTCTGCCCCAGCAGCGGAATCGACAGCCACGAAAGCGTGAGCGCCCACGTGTAGTTCACCGGCTGCGCCACCTGGGCGGGCAGACGGTCGTAGGCGGCGAAGAGAACCAGGTAGTACAGGAACGGGTTGAGCAGGCCCAGCAGCAGGGCGCGGGTACGGGCGGCGGGGGGCGTGGCGCGCAGGGCGCCCAGGCGGCGCTGCCAGGCCAGCACCAGCGTGAGGGTCAGCAGGGAGACGGCGGTGGCGGTGAAGAGGAGCTGCGTGGGCTCCAGATGCCGCAGCGCCAGCTTGAAGGCGGTGGCCACCGTGGACCAGGCGGCCACGGCGCCCAGGCCGAACGCCGTGGCGCGGCGCTGGTCCTTCAAGAGGCGTCCTCGGCCGCGGCGGGCGGCTCGCCGCGCAGCACCACCGTGCCGGACACCTTGTCGTGCAGGGCCTGGCGGTTGGGGTGCCAGGCGGCTTCCAGGAAGCCCAGCAGCAGGGTGGCGCCGCTGGCGGTGTAGGAGCCGGCGCGGCCGAAGGAGTCCCACAGCGTGAGCCGGCGCCCGTCCAGGCGCGCCACGCGCAGGCCGAAGAGGCGCTTGCCGGCGGTGCGTCCGTTGCCGATCCAGAACGCCAGCGTGAACCAGCCCACGAAGAAGGCGCCCCAGCTGAACACGGTGCTGAAGGGGCCCAGCAGGATGTCGTTGCCGATCTCCAGGCGGCGCTGGTCGCCGTCGCGCACGAAACGCGAGTCCTTGCGCGCGGCGTACGTCAGCGACGTGCTGTCGCCCCCCACCTCGCGCTGGAGGGTCTCCCAGTCGCCCGCCTCCACGGCTGCCTTCATGTCGGGCTCCAGGAAGTCGGGGCTGCGGTTCAGGGCGATGCGCAGGAAGCGGCCCAGCACGGCGCGGGAGTCGCCTTGGCCGGCCATGGCGGCGCGGGTGTCGTGGAGCAGGGTGGGGTCCTCGCGGTGGAAGCTGATGAGCGAGGCCCCGGTGAAGAGCAGCATCATGGTTCCGGCGAACAGCAGCAGGTCCACCGCCAGCGCGGCGAAGCGCCGCCGCACCGACGCCAACGGATGGTCCATGAGGCGGGGGGCGATGCGCAGGGGCTCGTCGGTGACGCGGGCGCGCCGGCCGCGGACCCCCGCCGCGGTCACAGCTTGAGCTCCTTGAGGACCTGGGCGGCCACGTCGGCGTCGCTGTACACGTAGAAGTGCACGCCGGGGGCGCCGCCGTCCAGCAGTCCGCGCGCCTGCTCCAGGGCGTGGCGGGCGCCGATGGCGCGCACGTGGTCGGTCTTCTCCGCGGCCATGATCTCGTCCACCAGGTCGTCCGGGATGTCCACGTGGAAGTGGCGGGGGATGTTGTTCAGCAGCGACTTGCGCGTGAGCACCTTGAGGCCGGGGATGATGGGCACCGTGATGCCGGCGGCGCGGCACTTCTCCAGATAGCGGAAGTACACCGTGTTGTCGAAGAACATCTGGGTGATCACGTACTCCGCGCCCGCGTCCACCTTCTTCTTCAGCATCTCCACGTCGAAGTTCAGGCTCGGCGCCTCGAAATGCTTCTCCGGGTAGCCGGCCACGCCCACGCAGAAGCGGGTGGGCTCGGCGTCGTTCATGCGGTGCAGGTACTCGCCGCGGTTCAGGGCCATGATCTGGGAGACCAGGTCGCTGGCGTACTTGTTGCGCGCGCCGCGGCGCACCTCGCGCCAGTCCGTGTGGTCGCCGCGCAGGGCCACCACGTTGTGGATGTCCAGGAACGACAGCTCGATGAGCGCGTCCTCCGTCTCCTCCTGGGTGAACCCCATGCAGAGCAGGTGCGGCACCGTCTCGATGTTGTAGCGGTACTTGATGGCCGCGCACAGGCCCAGCGTGCCGGGCCGCTTGCGCGTGATGTGGCGTACGAAGCTCTGGTCGCCCAGCTCCTCGAACCAGGAGTCGGCCGCGTGGTTGGTCACGTCGATGAAGGCCGGCCGGTAGGGCAGCAGCAGGTCCACGATCTCGTGCACGCGGCTGATGCTGGCGCCGCGCTCGGGGGGCGTGAGCTCGAAGCTGAAGAAGGGGCCGTCGGCCTTGGCCAGGGTCTCGCTGATCTTCATGGGACGTCCGGGGGCTGAGAGGTGCTGGAGCCTGCGGCGATCGGGGCGTCATTGTAGGCAAAGGACGGGGCGGACACAACGCCGAGGTGCCCGGGGCCAAGGTTCCGGCTGCGGTCCGGCGGAGTTGCGGGTACGTTATCGGTCGCCAGGAGTCCGAACACCGCCACGCCGCAGACCGGGAGCGACCCATGCCGACCGTCCAGGATCTCGACCAGCTCGCCATCGACACCCTCCGCACCCTCGCCGTCGACGCGGTCCAGGCCGCGGACTCCGGCCACCCGGGCACGCCCCTGGGCGCCGCGCCGGCGGCCTACGCCCTCTGGCGCGACGTGCTCACGTACGACCCCGCGGACCCGGAGTGGTTCAACCGCGACCGTTTCGTGCTCTCGGCCGGGCACGCCTCCATGCTGCTCTACGGCCTGCTCCATCTGGCCGACGTGCAGGACGCCGCCGAGGGCGGCCCCGCCGTCTCCCTGGACGACATCAAGGAGTTCCGCCAGCTCCACGGCCGCTGCCCCGGCCATCCGGAGTTCGGCGAGACCAGCGGCGTGGAGACCACCACCGGCCCGCTGGGCCAGGGGCTGGCCACCAGCGTGGGCATGGCCGTGGCGCAGCGCTGGCTGGCCGCGCGCTACAACCGCCCGGGTTTCGACCTGGTGGACTTCCACGTCTACGCCCTGGCCGGCGACGGCTGCATGATGGAGGGCGTGGCCAGCGAGGCGGCGTCGCTCGCCGGCCATCTGGGCCTGGGCAACCTCTGCTGGATCTACGACCGCAACCACATCACCATCGAGGGCTCCACGGACCTGGCCTTCACCGAGGACGTGGGCGCGCGCTTCCAGGCCTACGGCTGGCGCGTGCTGACGGTGGAGGACGGCAACGACGTGGCCCGCCTGCGCGAGACCCTGGCCCAGGCCAAGGCTGACGCGGACCGTCCCACCCTGATCATCAGCCACAGCCACATCGGCTACGGATCGCCCCACAAGCAGGACACCGC
>DAOTGJ010000063.1:0-1939 GCA_035447065.1 Candidatus Krumholzibacteriia bacterium | reverse complement strand
CGCGCCGTGTCCGGCGAGGTGCTCAACGCCCTGGCGCCGCGGGTGCCCTGGCTGGTGGGCGGCTCGGCGGACCTGGCGCCGTCCAACAAGACCCATCTCAAGGGCGAGGACGCCTTCCAGGCCGACAGCCACCAGGGCCGCAACCTGCACTTCGGCGTGCGAGAGCATGCCATGGCCGCCGCGGCCAACGGCATGGCGCTGACCGGGCTGCGGCCCTTCCTCGCCAGCTTCCTGGTCTTCACGGACTACGCGCGGCCGGCCATGCGGCTGGCGGCGCTCATGGGCCTGCCGGTGACCATGGTCTGGACCCACGATTCCATCTGGGTGGGCGAGGACGGCCCCACCCATCAGCCCGTGGAGCACCTGGCGTCGCTGCGGGCCATGCCCGGCATGCTGGTCTTCCGGCCGGCCGACGCCAACGAGACGGTGGAGGCCTACCGCTACGTGCTGGGCCACCCCGAGCGCCCGGCCTGCCTGGCCCTCTCGCGCCAGAACCTGCCGGTGCTGGACCGCGCCGCGCTGGGGGCGGCGTCGGGCACGGCGCGCGGCGGCTATGTGCTGGCCGACGCTCCCGGCGGCGAGCCGCAGGTGCTGCTGCTCGCCACCGGCAGCGAGGTGTCGCTGTGCCTGGAAGCGCGGGAGATGCTGGCGGCCGACGGCATCGGCGCGCGCGTGGTCAGCCTGCCGTCCTGGGAGCTCTTCCAGGAGCAGGACGCGGCGTATCGTGAAAGCGTGCTGCCCGCGGGCGTGACCGCGCGCGTGGCGGTGGAGGCCGGGGCGGCCTTCGGGTGGGAACGGTTCACGGGCCTGACCGGCGCCGTGGTCGCCATGCGCTCCTTCGGGGCGTCGGCGCCGGGCGCGGTGGTGGCGGAACACTTCGGGTTCACGGCGGAGGCCGTCGCGGCCGCCGCGCGGGCCCAGCTCAACGGATGAGAGGAGATCCCGCGATGAAGATCGGCATGATCGGACTGGGCCGGATGGGCGCCAACATGGTGCTGCGGCTCATGGAACACGGCCACGAGTGCGTGGTCCACGACCGCAGCGCGGATGCCGTGCAGTCCCTGGCGAAGCAGGGCGCCGAGGGTCACACGGACCTGGCCGACTTCGTGGCCGCCCTGCCCGCGCCGCGCACGGTGTGGCTGATGATCCCCGCCGGCGTGGTGGACGCCGCGGTGGCGGAGCTGGCGGAGCGCCTGGATCCCGGCGACGTGGTCATCGACGGCGGCAATTCCTTCTACCAGGACGACATGCGCCGGGCCGCGGAGCTGCGCGCCAAGGGCATCGACTACCTGGACGTGGGCACCAGCGGCGGTGTGTGGGGACGCGAGCGCGGCTACTGCCTGATGATCGGCGGCCCGCAGGAGGCCGTGCAGCGGCTGGATCCCGTGTTCCAGGCCCTGGCGCCGGGCCGCGGCGACATTCCGCGCACGCCCGGACGCGAGTCCCTGGGCGGCACCGCGGAGCAGGGCTACCTGCACTGCGGGCCCGCGGGCGCGGGGCACTTCGTGAAGATGGTGCACAACGGCATCGAGTACGGGGTGATGGCCGCGTACGCCGAGGGCTTCAACATCCTCAAGCACGCCGACGCCGGACACGTGCAGCAGGAGCACTCGGCCGAGACCACGCCCATGCGCGATCCGGACGCCTACAAGTTCGATCTCGACCTGGCCGACGTGGCCGAGGTGTGGCGGCGCGGCAGCGTGATCTCCTCCTGGCTGCTGGACCTCACGGCGACGGCGCTGGCGGAGAACCCCACGCTGGAGGGCTTCGCGGGGCGCGTGTCGGACTCGGGCGAGGGCCGCTGGACGGCCATCGCGGCCATCGAGACCGGCACGCCGGCGCCCGTGCTCACGGCGGCGCTCTACCAGCGCTTCAGCTCGCGCGGCGAGGACGAGTTCGCGGGCAAGGTGCTGTCGGCCATGCGCTACCAGTTCGGCGG
>DAOTGJ010000062.1:6693-16664 GCA_035447065.1 Candidatus Krumholzibacteriia bacterium | reverse complement strand
GTGGCGCATGGGGTCCTCCGTAGGATCGGGTCCGGGGTTCGGACCCGATCCTACGGCAGGAAACCCCTCCGGTTGCACTCCGAATCTCAGCGCGCCAGCACCAGCCGCCGCGAGGAGGCGGCGCCGTCGGTCCGCAGGCGGGCCATGTAGACGCCGCTGGGCAGGGCGCGGCCGTCGCCGTCGCGGCCGTCCCAGGTCAGCTCGACGCGGCCGGCGGCCAGAGGCGCGCCGCGCAGCAGGGTGCGCACGCGGCGGCCGTGGAGGTCGAACACGTCCAGGTCCGCGGCGCCGGCCCGCTCCATGGCGAAGGAGAGCGTGACCGACGGGTTGAACGGGTTGGGGAACGCATCCAGATGCGCCGGGCGTGCGGGGGCGGCGCCGGCGGCGGAGGTCTGGTCCGTGGTCACGCTCAGCACGCCCAGGCCGCGGCTGGCGCAGCTGAGCCACAGCTCGTAGCCCGTCTCGGTGCTGCGCACCTCGGAGTCCCAGATCTGCGCGTGAGGCAATCCCTCGGCCGGACCGATGGAGCCGAACTCCACGCCGTCGAACCAGACCAGGGCGCCGGTGAAGCCCTCGCTGTCGAAGTTGGTCATCCACAGCACCCCGTCGGGCGACACCAGCAGGGGCGTGATGTTGGCCCCCGGCAGATCCGACGTGGTGGGATGGTAGCGCTGCACCAGGCCGTTCTCCGCGTCCAGGCGGTAGAGGCCGTTGCTGCTGCCCACCCAGGCCACGCCGTCGGGGCCGGCGGCCACGCCCAGCAGGCCGTCGCTCTGCGGGTCCAGGCCCACGAGCTGGGTCACGTCGCGCGACCACTCGTAGCCCTGGCCGTCGGTGCGCTTGACCTCGTACTGGGAGCAGGCCCACACGGTGCCCGGACGCGAGGGGTCACGGTCCACGTTCACGCCCCAGCCGTCGATCCCCACGGAGTGGAAACCGGTCGCGTCGCGGTAGCGCAGGCTGAAGTACTCGCCCATGGTCCAGAGGCGGCCCAGGGAGTCCTCCACCAGGTCCATGCTCACGGTGTACGGCTCCAGCATGTCGAAGGCCGCGCCGTCCCATTCCGCCAGGCCCTCGAAGGTGGGGTTGCAGACCACCGTGCCGGTGGACTCGCGGTAGAGCACGCGGTCGGCGTTGTCGGTGTCGAAGGGGAAGTCGTGGCCGATGCCGTACGTGGCGCTGTTGAAGTTGGTCCACGTCTTGCCGTCGAACACGGCGATGCCGCCGATGCCGGGCGCGGCGTTGCCGGTCACCCACACGTCGCCGTCCGGGGCCAGGCTGAGGTCGAAGGCGAAGTTGTCCACGAAGCCGGTGTTGGTGATGCGGTAGCGCTGCCACGACCCGCCGGAGTAATGGGCCACGCCGCCCACGCCGGCCACCCATGCGCCGCCGGCCCCGTCCGGGCAGACGTCGTAGGTGAAGCCGCCGGAGCGCCATACGCCCAGGTAGCTCCAGCTCGTGCCGTTGAACTGGTAGACCTGCGAGCTGGTGTTCACGGCCAGGGCCAGGCCGTCGCCGTAGGCGTGGAAGGCGACGGTGTAGAAGCTCACGTTGGAGTAGGGCGCGGGCTTGGGGTGGAAGACGCCCGCGGCATCGCGGTAGCCCAGCTGGGGGTTCTGGACGTCGCCGGAGGCCTTGGCCATCCACACGTTGCCGGCGGCGTCGGCGGGCTCGCCGCGCATCACGTCCATGATCTGGCCGGGAGTGCCGTCGTAGGGCTCCACGGTGTAGAGGCCGGTGAGGCTGTGGTAGCTGGCCACGCCGTGATCGGTCTGCACCCACACGCGGTAGCCGCCCGCGGGGTCGGGCTGGATGCCCACCGTGTGGCAGAGGCCCCAGCCGGGCCAGCCGTCGGCGTTGGAGGTGGAGCCCCACTGGGTCCAGGTGTCGGTGGCGGGGTCGTAGCGCACCACGCCGCCCGGACCCTGGAAGATCTGGAAGACGGAGAACCACACCGTGCCGTCGGGCGCCACGCTGATGTCGGTGGTGCGTCCGCCGGGCAGCAGCGAGGTGGTGGAGTCGTAGCGGACCAGGGATTCGCCGCCCTGGGCCGGATCGAAATGGAGGGCGCCCTTCCAGGTGCCGAGCCAGAGGCCGCCGGCGCCGTCGGGACAGAAGTCGGTGATGCGGCAGGAGCCCACGTCGAAGCGGGAGCCGATCACGGGGAAGTCGACGTTGGAGAAGTTCTCCCAGCGGTTCAGCGACTCGTCGAAGCGCGCGAAGCCGCCCTCCTCGAACATCTCATCATAGCCGCCCACGTACGGAGCGCCGTCCGGGGCGACCCACAGGGCCTGGCTGATGTCGCCCATGACGCCGGTGTTGCCGGGGCGATAGTAGCGCCACGAGGTGTCCGCCGGCGTGAGCGCGGCGGCGGCGGCGGCGAGCAGCAGGGAAACGGTCAGGATCACGGATGCACGGGCGGCATGGGCAAGGTGCATGGCCTTGTCGACCTCGGTGTTGGAGTCGTGTCCGGAAGGGGCGGAGGGAATCCGTCCATAGGTCTGAAAATAGTACCGATAAAGTCAGAATTGTACTGTGACCGATGTCACAGAGCGGACGGTCGTTGCGGCTCACCGTCCCGCACCACCTCCGCCGACGTGCCGTCCGCGTACGTGACCGTCATGCTCGGCCGGTGCACCAGGTAGTCCATGTGCATGGAGGAGGCGTTGCGGCCGCCGGGCATGCCCCGGTTGTCGCCGAAGGCCACGTGGCAGGTGCGCACGGCCTTCTCGTCCTCCAGCATGTTGCCCAGCAGGCGTGCGCCGGGATTGAGGCCGATGCCCAGCTCGCAGACCGTGCGGGCGCCGGCGTCGGTGTCCAGCAGCTCGGTCACGCGCGCGGCCAGGACCGGGTCCTCGCACGTCACCGCACCCGCGCGGCCGCCGTGCACCTCGATGCGCACCGGCGCCGTCACGTTCCCTTCGGTGCCGAAGCAGCCGTCCACCACCAGCACGCCCTCGCCCTCGGTCTCCACCGGGCAGGCGTAGGCCTCGCCGCAGGGCAGGTTCACGCCGCGCTCCTCCGGGGTGATGCGCGTGTCGGAAATGAACGGCCGGCCGGCCAGGCCCAGCGTGAGGTCCGTGCCGGCGGGGGCGGTGATGCGCACGGAGACGGCGTTGCGGAACGAGGCGATGAGCGCGTCCGCCGCGGCGCGCATGGCCGCGTAGTCCACGTCCACGGCGCCGCCCTCCAGCATGGCGTCCACGATGCCCGGGCTGTGCCCCATGCGCAGTCCCCGCGCCTCCACCGCCCGGATCCAGTCCAGGCGGAACGGCACCTCGTCGCTGCGGCCGGCGATGGCGTTGATGATCACGTCGCGGCCGTCCAGCAGCCGCAGCAGCTCCGGCGGCGCGGCGGTCAGGGGGCGGCGGTCCTCGCTCAGCAGGAAGAGGTCGGCGCGGCAGCCCTCGGCGCGGGCGGCGGCGAGGAAGGCGTCGGGACAGCTCCCGGCCGAGGTGTCGCCCACCACCAGCACGCGGTCGCGCGGCGTGAGCTCCAGCACGGTGGTCAGGGCGCGGCGCGCGGCATGGGTCATGGCGGGCAGATTCGGCATGCGGGGTCCTCCGGTGGGGGTGAGGTGGGAAGGGTACGGCGCGCGCGGTGCGGGGTTGCAGGGTTCCTGCGGCGACCGAACAAGGGAATCGGCGGGAATTTCACCTCTGGAAAGGTCATGCACGCCGTTGTGGGGTCATGCGTTCCGAGGGGATGAATCCTCGGAATCATCTTGCGGAGGGATATCGCACCCCTGGTTTCATATGAAGATTAGAATGATCCTCAATATCGGGACGACCCGCCCGGGCCCGTCCTTCCTGCCACGACTCGAAACGGGGGGACCTCCATGTCGCGCATGATCCTGACGCTTTCCGCTCTCCTGCTCCTGACCGGCGCCGCCGCGGCCGCCGACACGCCGCCCGCCCCGACGGAGGCGCGCGGCGAGTCCGCCGTGGCTCCCGTCGTCACGCCCGAGCAGAAGGAGGCCCAGCGTGTGGCCCAGGAGCTGCGCAAGGCCATGAACCAGGAGATCCGCGCCAGCATCGAGGCGGACCGCGAGGCCGTGGCCGCGCTGACGGCGCAGCTCGCCGACGCCACGCCCGAGCAGCGCCACGCCCTGCAGCTGCGCATCCACGAGACCAAGGAGCAGGGCCGCCGCGCGCTGCTGGAGATCCAGCTGGACTACGCGCGCCAGGGCGGCCACCAGGAGCAGGCCCGCGAGCTGGAGGCCATGCTGACGCGCATGGACCAGGAGCCCGCCAAGTCCGCCGCCGCTCCCTCGGCGCGCCGGGGCGGTGAGTCGCGATGAAGTTCCTCCCGACCCTGCTGCTGGGCGGCCTGCTGCTGGCCGCCGCCGCGGCGCTGGGGGCCGACGCCTCCTCCGCGCCGCCGTCCCCGTTCCGCGACCAGGCGCCCGGCGTGACCACCGCCGCTCCCGATCCCCTGTGGACGGACCTGGGCGACGAGCTCACCGCCGGCCTAGCGCCCGGCGCCCGCGAGACCATGCCCCGCAAGTACCGCGCCCTGCGCCTGGACTACCAGGGCCTGGCGGACCGTCTGGCCATGGCCCCCCATGAGAAGGACGTGGCCGCGGCCGATGGCCTGGAGATCACGCTCCCCATGCCCGACGGCACCTTCCAGCGCTTCCTGGTGGTGGAGTCGCCCATGCTCGCGGGGGAGGCCGCCGCGCAGATGCCCGACTTCCGCACCTACGCGGCCCAGGGTCTGGACGATCCCACGGCCACCTTGCGCCTGGACACCTCGCCCCTGGGCTTCCACGCCTACGGCCGCACGGCCCTGGGCGTGCTCTGGATCGACCCCTACCAGCGCGGCGAGACGTCGCTGTACCTGAGCGCCTGGCGCCACGACTTCGACGCTCCCGTGGACGGTTTCGGCTGCGGCGTGATCGACGGGCCCGAGCTGCCCGAGATCGACGGCTTGGCGGCGGTCCCCTCGTCCGGCAACACGCTCTACACCTACCGCATGGTGCTCACGCTGACCGGCGAGTACACCACGTACTTCGGCGGCGCCAGCCTGGCCCAGGCCTTCGCGACCATCACGCTCAACCGCGTGAACTCCATCTACGAGGCGGACGTGTGCGTGCGCTTCATCCTGACGGCGTTCCAGACCTACACCAACCCCATCTCGGATCCGTTCCCCAACGGCTCGACGATCAACGGCACGTTGCTGGACCTGAACCAGATCACCACCGATACCCTCCAGGGGTCCGGCAACTACGACATCGGCCACATCCTGACCCAGGGCAGCGGCGGCGGCCTGGCCGGCCTGGGCGTGGTGTGCACGTCCTCCAAGGCGCGCGGCGGCACCGGCCGTCCCTTGCCCTCGGGCGACCCCTTCGACGTGGACTACGTGGCCCACGAGGTGGGCCACCAGATGGGCGGCAGCCACACCTTCAACGGCACCACCTCGAACTGCGGCGGCGGCAACCGCAGCGCGTCGAACGCCTACGAGCCGGGCAGCGGCTCCACCATCATGGCCTACGCCGGCATCTGCGGCGCCGAGGACCTGCAGGCCAACAGCGACCCCTACTTCCACGTGCGCAGCCTGGAGCAGATCATCGCGCGGCGGAACGCCAGCGGCTGCGCGGTGACCTTGGCCACGGGCAACGCGGCGCCGGTGGCCAACGCCGGGCCGGACCGCACCATCCCCCGCGGCACGGCCTTCTACGTGAACGGCTCCGCCACCGACGCGAACGGCGACGCCCTGACCTACGCCTGGGAGCAGTACGACCTGGGCGCGGCCTCGCCGCCCACCGATCCGTTCGGCCCGCTGTTCCGTTCCTTCAATCCCGGCGCCGGCAATTTCCGCTACATGCCCGACTGGGGCCAGATCTTCAGCGGCGCCGCCGATCCCTGGGAGATCATGCCCTCGGTGGACCGCAGCCTGACCCTGCGCCTGACCGTGCGCGACAACGCGGCCGGCGGCGGCGGCGTGGACGACGACGAGCTGGAGCTCACCGTCCAGGGCGCGCCGTTCCAGGTCACCTACCCCAACGGCGGCGAGAGCTTCACCGGCGGCGAGCCGGTCACCGTCACCTGGAACGTGGGCGGCAGCGTGGGCGCCGACGTGAAGATCTTCCTGTTCGCCGGCGGCGGCTTCACCCTTCTGAACGGCAACACGCCCAACGACGGCAGCGAGCAGGTGATCCTGCCCTGCGGCCTCACCATCGCCGACGGCCGCATCTGGGTGGAGGAGCAGACCGGCGTGTTCGAGGGCGTGCACATCCTGGACGTGTCCGACGCGAACTTCTCCCTGACCGACGGCACGCCGGACTACGCCACGTACACCTACTCGGGCTTCGCCGACGCCGTGGTGGCCAACAGCACCAACTCCGGCGCTCTGCCCGTGAGCCTCACCGGCGATACGGCGCCCACCTACCTGCGCTGGAGCTTCGCCAACCTGGGAAGCGCCTACGGCTGCGACGGCTTGCTCAACGACCTCAACCTGGACGAGGCGACCCTCAGCCAGTGGACCACCCCGATCCGTCCCTCCGTCGCCTACTGGCTGGCCGTCGGTCCGGTCGCGGTGCGCGGCGGCCGCCACACCCTCTGGCAGACCATGGACCCGGAGAACGTCCAGGCCGAGCTGGACGAGACCAACAACATGTACGGCCGCCAGTGGGTCTGGACCCCGGCCCCCATCGCCGACGAGTCCTCGGTCTACCGCGAACAGCCCCCCGAGCGTTTCGCCGGTCACGACGCCATCCCCGGCGGCGTGACGGCCTACGCCAACATGGACGGCCTGTTCATGGACGAGCCCGCGGGCTCCACCTGGCGGGCGGCGGCCGTGGGCGCGCTCAACGGCTCGGACTACGACGTGTACCTCTTCACGCCCACCTCCGGACCGGAGGACGGCTTCGCCTCGCCGCTGGTCTCCTCGCGCTACGGCTCCGGCGCCACGGACGTGGTGCTCACCAACCACGCCTGGGTGGGACCCGTGACCTACGACGTGGGCTACGAGCGCTTCGGCGGCGACGGCGATTATGTGGCCGACGTGCGCGAATCCGGCACGCCGCTGGCCCTGGACAACTCGCCGTCGTTCCAGTCGGTGGCGGCCGACCAGATCATCGACCTGGGCGGGCTGACCGTGACCGCCAACGACGTGGGCTGGATCACGCTGGTGGTGGAGGGCGTGACCGCCGTCCAGGACGTGCAGCTCCAGCTCTTCCGCCCGGACGGCGGCGTGTTCAACCGCGCCGCGTCGGTGGCTTCCACCGTCGTGGACGCCGACGGCCGCGCCGTGCTCAGCTACGATGCGACCGTGGCCGGCGAGTACGCCTGGCTGCTGGTGCGCGACGCCGTGGACGGCCTGGCGCCGTTCACCTACACGATCCGCGCCCTGGCCGACCCTGCGGACATCGCCATGGCCACGCGCGTGGGTTCCCACGGCCCGGTGGTGCCGCGCCCGGACGCCACGCACCCGTCCGGCGACCCCGTGCCGGCGCCCACGCTGCTGCCCGGCGACACCTTCGGCACCACGCTCTACTTCCAGGTGGCCAACGAGGGCCCCGGCCTGGCCGAGAACTGGGAGCTGTCGCTGCTGCGCGACGGCACGGCCACGGAGACCCTGCCGGGGGTCTTCTCCATGCCCGGCGGCTCCTCCACCATCTACAGCCAGGCCTACGGTGGCGGCTACTACGTCAGCGGCGGCCGTCACACCGTGGGCATGGCCTACGACGTGAACGACGACTACACCGAGATCCGCGAGGACAACAACCGCTTCGCCGAGCAGTGGGTCTTCGAACCCGCGCAGCTCGAGTTCGACGCGCCGCTCACGCGCGAGAGCCCGCCCGATCCCACCGGCGGCTGGTCCGACATCCCCGTGGGCCTGACACGGATGCAGAACCAGGACGGCCTGCGCACGCCGTCCTTCACCAACAACGGCATCGACGGCTTCTGGGGCGGCTACGCCCTGGCGCCCCTCGGGCCGACGGACATCGATCTGTCGATCCACGATCCTTCCACCGGCGCTCAGGAGGGCTTCGACGACGAGATCGCCTACTCCGCCCGCGGCGGCAGCCGCGTGGAGGTGGTCTTCTTCGACATGGACGGCCCCATCCCGGCCGGTTCGGCCTTCGACGCGGGAGCGGTGCTGTACGACACCTTCGCGCCCATGAGCTACCGCGCCCACGGCACGCGATCGCTGTTCTGGTCGGGGGATCCGGTGAACCAGACCTTCGGCCCCTACACCCTGGCCGACGGAGAGCTGGTGGGCCTCTACGAGTTCAACACGGCCTACGGGGACGGGTCGACGAGCAAGGTCCTGACCTTCGTGGCGAACAACCTGTCGGGCAACGCGGATCTGATCCTCTCCCTGCTGGTGCGGGGTTCGGGCGACCGCTTCCACGTGCCGTACCAGAGGGACGGCAGCCTCACGTCGGACATGAACGGCGACGGCGGCGACGAGTCCCTGTCCCTGGACCTGACCGCCAACCAGTACGTGGGCCTGGCGGTGTACAAGAAGTCGCACACCGACGTGGGCAAGCCCGCCGTGTTCTCCATCGAGATCCTGGACGACGCCGCCAGCGACGTGGACGCGCCCCCGGCGCTGGCCGCCTCGCTGGAGGCCTACCCCAACCCGTTCAACCCGCAGACCAAGCTCGATTTCGCGCTGCCGTCCGCGGGCCGGGCCACGCTGCAGATCTTCGACGCCCAGGGCAAGCTGGTGCGCACCCTGGTGCAGGCGGATCTGCCCGCCGGCGCGCACACGGTGGACTGGAAGGGCCGCGACGACGCGGGCCGCGCCGTGGCCAGCGGCGTGTACCTGGCGCGGCTGGTCCATCCGGGCGGGGTGGAGAGCCGACGCATGGTGCTCATGAAGTAGTGCGGTCGGATGCATGCGGCGCGGGACCTCGGAGGATCTCCGGGGTCCCGCGCGTTTCCGCGGCTCCGTGAGGATTTCGAGAGAAATCGTCCTGTATGCTGGCCCCATCACCAACCTCGGGAGATCCTCATGCCGATCCGCGTCCGCCAGCTGCCGTTCCTCCTCCTGCTCGCGTTCGCGGCTCCGGCCGCCGCCTTCGTGGACTCCTACCAGTGGTGCCACCCGCTGCCCCAGGGCAACAGCGTGAACGGCTTCGTCTTCCGCGATGCCGCCACCGGCTGGGCGGCCTGCGGCGGCGGCTCCCTCCTGCGCACCCTGGATGGAGGCGCATCCTGGCAGCTCCAGCACGGCCCGGACGGCGCGGCCGGCGATTTCGCGGACGTGGTCCTGTCTCCCTCGGGCGCCCTGGTGGTGGCCGGCGACACGGGCGTGCGCCGCAGCACGGACGACGGCGCGACCCTGGACCAGGTGCCCCTGCCGTCCGCCGCCGAGCTGCGCGACGCCTGCCTCATCCCCGGCGGCGGCCTCTCGGCGGCCGGCGCCGGCGGCACGGTGCTGGTGTCCTGGGACGACGGCCTCACCTGGACCGACGTGGGCCCCGGCACGGGGGAGGTGCGCCACCACCTCTGGCGCTCCGCCACCGAGGGCTACGTGGTGGGCGACGGCCTGGCCCACCGCACCACCGACGGCGGCGCCACCTGGACCCAGCTCTTCCCGCCCAACTTCCTGGGCATGAACGAGGTCTATTTCACCGCCGACGGCACCGGCGTGATCCTGGAGGACTTCGCGCGCTGGATCAGCACCGACGGCGGCGCCACCTGGACCAAGATCAACGCGGGCGCCGCCCCGCTCTACCGCTTCCGCACCGTGGAGGCGTCGCCCGGCCACCTGTTCACCGTGGCGTTCCTGGAGGGCTGCGAGCTCTGGGAGAGCACGGACGGCGGCATCACCTGGACCCAGCTCCAGCTCCACGGCACCGTGGGCTTCCCCTCGCTCGCGCTCACGCCCGGCGGCCGCCTGCTCTGGGGCTCCGACGCCGGCGACCTCTTCTGGTCCGACGATGACGGCGTCACCATCCACGACGCCGCCGCCAACCTGACCCCCGGCGCCCCGTCCGCTCCCATCGACGCGTTCAT
>DAOTGJ010000062.1:0-6593 GCA_035447065.1 Candidatus Krumholzibacteriia bacterium | reverse complement strand
CTGCCCTCCGACACCCGCACCTGGGACGCGGCGCTGCCGGCGGCGGACCGCTGGTTCCTGGCCACGTCGGATGCGGCCGGCGGCGACCTGCTGCGCAGCGCGGACGCCGGCGCCACCTGGGCTCCTGCCGGCGGCGGACTGCCCGCGGGCACCTTCGCCGCGGGCGTGGTGCACTTCGCGGATGCGCTGCACGGATGGACGGCGGGCTCGGTGGGCACCGCGTGGCGGCTCTACGCCACCGCCGACGGCGGCGCCACCTGGCAGCAGCGCGCGGCCGCGGGCCTGACCAAGCACCCCTCGGACCTGCACTTCTTCGACGCGTCGACCGGCCTGGCCTCGGTGCAGGCTTTCGGCGGGGAGGGTATCTACCGCACCACGGACGGCGGCGCCTCCTGGACGCAGGTCGCCACGGAGCGCATCCAGTCCCTGGTCATCCGTGACGACCAGGACGGCGTGGCGCTGGGCTTCTACGACGACCAGCTGCTCCACACCACCGATGCAGGTCTGACCTGGACATCGACCTCGCCGCCCTTCGGCGCTCCGGGCCCGGGCATCACCATCGTCCAGACCACCGCGGCGCTGCCGGTGGCGGGCGGCTGGCTGCTGGGCGGGAACACCAACCGGATCATCCTGGGGCTGACCGATACGGCCTCGGCCGCCGCGCCGGAGGCCGTGACGCCCCACGCGGGCGTGCGTCTGCTGAACGCTTCGCCCAACCCCTTCAATCCGACCACGGAGATCGCCTTCCGCACGGCCGTCGCCGGGCCCGTGCGCGTGACCGTGCACGACGCCGCCGGCCGTCTGGTGCGCGTCCTGTCGGAAGAGTTGCGCGCGGCCGGGAGCCACGCCGTGCGCTGGGACGGAAGGGACGCCGCCGGCATGCCCGCGGCTTCCGGAGTCTACCTGGTGCGGGTGGCGGGACCGCGGGACGTGGACCGGGGCAAGATCACCCTGGTGAAGTAAAGCTGGCGGAATGTGGGCCGATGACTTAGGTTGCCCCGCGTAGCCGGACTCCCGTCCGGCCCCGGCGAACAACAGGACCCGGCTCCCAACCGTGGTCGCGCCGCACAGAATCCCCTTCTTCCCCTCGCTGTTGTACGGGTCGGAGACCGAGCGCACAAGCGCCGACGGATCAGTCCGTCCGCCACGCGCTGGAAAGCAGTTTCAATTCATGTCCCATCGTTCCGCTGCCGAGGCGAGCGTCGGTTTCGACGCCTTCGACCTCCATCCTTCCGTGCTGCGCGGCGTGGTCGCCGCCGGCTTCCAGGCCCCGCGTCCCATCCAGGCCGAGGCCATCCCCGAGGCCATCGCCGGCCGCGACGTGCTGGGCCTGGCCCAGACCGGCACCGGCAAGACCGCCGCGTTCATGCTCCCCATCCTGGATTGGCTCGTGCGCGAGCCGGATCCGGGTCCGCGCGTGCTCGTGCTCGCGCCCACGCGTGAGCTGGCCACCCAGATCGCCGCGGAGACCCGCGTGCTGGCCAAGTTCACGCGCCTGACCACCGTGACCATCTACGGCGGCGTGTCCCAGCGCGGCCAGGAGGCCCAGCTGCGCAAGCGCCCCGAGATCGTGGTGGGCTGCCCCGGCCGCGTGCTGGACCTGGTGCAGCAGGGCGTGCTCAACCTGGACGGCATCGACACGCTGGTCCTGGACGAGGCCGACCACATGTTCGACATGGGTTTCCTCAAGGACATCCGCAAGATCATGGACCATGTGCCGGTGGACCGGCAGACCATGCTCTTCAGCGCCACCATGCCGCGTGAGATCCGCGGCCTGGCCGACGAGATCCTCCTGCGCCCCCACGTGGTGGAGCTGGCGGACTCGGCGCCGGCGGCCACCATCGACCACGCGCTGATCCCCGTGGACGAGGGCCGCAAGCGCGACCTGCTGGAGCGTCTGCTCACCGACGCCGACTGCACGTCGGCCATCGTCTTCACGCGCACCAAGCACCGGGCCAAGCGCCTGGCGCTGCAGCTCGCGCGCGAGGGCCATCGGGCGGTGGGCCTGCAGGGCAACCTGTCCCAGAGCCAGCGCGACCGCGCCATGTCGGGCTTCCGCTCGCGGAAGTTCAACGTGCTGGTGGCCACGGACATCGTGGCCCGCGGCATCGACGTCAGCGGCGTGAGCCACGTGATCAACTTCGACGCGCCCAACACGCCGGAGGCCTACACCCACCGCATCGGCCGCACGGGCCGGGCGGAGATGGAGGGCGTGGCGCTGACCTTCGTGACCAACGAGGACGCCGACTGGGTGCGCGCCACCGAGCGCGTCATCGGCAAGCGCATCCCCGAGCGGCCGATGCAGGGCTTCGAGCCCACGCTGCGCACGCTGCCGGCGGTGGACCGTTCGCGCGCGGCGGCCCCGTCGCGGAGCGGCGGCAACCGCAGCCGCAACCGCAGCCGCGGCCGCAGCCGGCGCGCCGGCTGATCCCACGCCACGCGGCCCCGTATCCCCTGCGGTCCGGGGCCGCCGTCCGTATCCTTCCTGCTCACCCCAAGCGGAAGGACCGCCATGACCACCGCCGATCTCCTGCACGACGCCCACCAGCGCACCCACCGCTGCCTCGCCCGACTCCTGGAGCAGGCCGACGCGCTGGATCCCTCCGTCCTGCACCGCGAGGTGGAGGGTTTCGGCTATCCCACCGTGCAGCTTCAGGTCCACCACCTGCTGGGCGCGGAGCAGTACTGGGTGGGGGTGCTGGAGGGGGAGATCCGCATCGACTCCGCGCCGGAGTCCTATCCCGACATCGCCTCGCTGAGCGTGTTCCGGACCCAGGTGGCCGGGGCCACCGCGGCGTACCTGGCGACGGGGCCGGACCTGGACACGCAGCGCACCGTCACCACCTGGCGCGGCGAGCCCCTGGAGCTGGTGCCGCGGCATGCCGTGCTGCGCCTGATCACCCACGCCCACCATCATCTGGGCCAGGCCCAGGCCATGCTCCGGCTGATGGGTCATCCCGTGGGAGCGCTGGATTTCCCGCTCGATCCTTGATTTAACCGAGGGCAAAGCACGGGCCGCCGGGGGTCGTCACCTCGAATCCGGACTGCTAGACTCCTGGGACGACCCCGACCCCAGGAGGCCCCGTCATGACCGCCAGCCGCGCAGCCCTCGACCGCTATCTGCTCGTCCTGATCCTGGCCGCCGCCTTGGCCGCGGCCGTGAGCGGGCCCGCCGCACCGGAGCCCGCCCGCGCCGTCGTGGCCGCGGACAAGGCGTCGCCCGACCTGGAGGGATCCTGGAAGGGGACCTGGGAAGACACCGTGTACCAGGTGTCCGGGGCCGTGACCATGGACGTCACCGCCAGCCTGCTGGGCTACGATGCCACCGGCACCATCGACCTCACGTCCATCAACCCCGTCTGGGGCGTGCGCAGCGGCACCGCCACCGGCACGCTGGCGGGGGATGAGCTCACCTTCACCTTCACCGCCGACATGGTGGGCAACGGCTCCGGCACCCTCAACGGCGCCGACGGCACCGGCTCCGGCACGGTGACGGGCTTCATGGAGTTCGGTGGCTTCACCTTCGCCGGCACCGTGGCCTCAGGCTCCATCACGGGCACCTTCGACTTCACCTCGCCCAGCGGCGGCGCGGGCAACGTGACCCTGTCGCCCGCCGTGCCGGCCGAACGCGCCACCATGAGCGACGTGAAGGCGGCGTGGCGCTAGCCGGCCGCCGCGCGCTGGCCTGCTGCATCGACGCTCTGACCGCCCTGCTCCTGGGCCTGCTCCTGGCGCCCACCGCGGGGCGGGCGCTGGCGGCGCGGGCGGTCACGGCCCTGCGCATCGGCGAACCCGGTTCGCCCTGGACCGGCGGCTGGCCCATGGCGCTGGGCGCGGTGGGCGACCTGGTCTACGGACTCCCTCTCACGCTCACCCTGGTGCTCCTGGCCGAACCCCTCACCGGCTGGACGCCCGGCCGCGCGCGGCTGGGCCTCGCCGTGCGCGGCGGCCGCCCGTGGGTGCGGTTCCTGGTCAAGGGGGCGGGGGCGTGGGGGCTCACGCTGGCGTTGCTGCTGGGCTCCTGGACGGGCGTGGTGGCGGCGGCGGCGGCCGGCATCGTGGTGCTGATGGGCGCCTCGCCGCTGCTCGCGGGTCGGCCGCCCCTTCACGATCGCCTGGCGGGCAGCCGCACGGTCACCGGCTGACGTGAGACGGGCCGACGCTCCGGCGGGGGAGCGTCGGCCCGATCCACGCGGGCCCTCGCCGCGGGGATGCCGATCAGCGGTAGTTCTGCTTGAGGACGCCCATGGTGGCGTCCTCGTTGGAAACCGTGGAGACGGGCAGCTGGATCACGGTGCCGTCGTTGAGCGCGGCGTAGAGGCCGAAGTCGGACAGCGTGCCGGAGGCGAAGACCACCGCCGTGCCGCCGCCCAGGGCGTCCAACGGAGCATCGTACTGGAACAGCACGGACCCGTTCATGCCGGCCGGGGTGACCTGCAGCGTGTAGGTGGCCGCCGGAACCTCCACATAGCCGGCGAAATCCGTGTACGTCAGGCCGGGCACCAGCACGCCCACGCCGGCGGCCACCACGTCCACGGTGGGGGCGTCGGGAGCGCCGTGGTAGGCCAGCAGGCCCACGTTGCCGGCGGAAGCAGACGTCGCGAGCTCGTTGGTGACCAGGGTGAAGCCGGTGCCCACGCCGTCGGGGTTGGTGATGCTCATGGGATCCAGCACGCCGGTGGCCATGACCACGGTCATGCTGCCGGCGGGCAGGGTCACCGGGAACCAGGCCAGCACGTCACCGCTGTCGGTGCTGTTGCCGGGGGCCACGCCGATCTGCAGCTCGGTCTCGGCCGGCAGCTCCACCAGGCCGGTGGCGGTGCGGAAGCCGAAGTCGGGGATGGCGGGTTCGGTGGTCCCCATCCCGATGTAGATGTCCACGGAGGCCGCCGCCGGATCCGGCGAGTTGTGGATGACCTGCACCGTGGCGGTCTGGGCCACGGCGAGGCCGGCGGTCATGGCCAGGACGCTCAGAATCGTCAGCTTGAACTTCATGGTCTCTCCTCCTCAGGGTGGCGGGTGGTGTCGCTCTCGCCCCACACAGTAGAAGGAGAATCAGGATCGTCAATGCTTTGTATATAAAAATTTCTACAAATTATGTATGGTCGTCCTCACTCCACCATGATCTCGATGTCGATGCGCCGGTTCACGGCCTCCGCTTCGGGCGTGTCCTCCACGACCAGAGGGAAGTAGCCGCCGTGGCCGTCGAAGGAGATGGTGGCCGCCTCGCCGCCCGGCACCTGGTGCAGGTAGGAGGTGATCTCACTCGCGTGGATGACGGAATAGCGGGTGGTCACCGGATCGATGTGGATGCTGCCCGTATGCACGTTCACCTTGTAAGTGGCGTGATCCAACCGCGGGAACACCTCGCCGAAGCGGTCCAGCAGGGTCTCGAAGCGGGGGTCCAGATAGCCTCCGCTGTACTCCTGGTAATAGGCGCCGGTCATGCGGATCAGGTAGCCGTCGTCCTGGAGCAGGACCTGGATCTCGGGGCTGTCGAAGATGGTCTCCACCATCCAGTCGCGGCTGGGCTCCACGGGACCGTCGCCGCAGCCGGCCAGGTTCAGGGCGGTCAGCAGCAGGAGCGGGAGCAGGATGAGGCGCGGAGCGGATCGCATGGCGTCGGGAACCTCGCTGTGGGGGTCGGGGATGGGCGGCGCTGGGCCGTTGCTGACCCCTGATGCGGATTCCGCGACATCGGGCGCAAAGAAAATTGCGGCGCCCGGCCGAAGCCGGACGCCGCGGACCGGGCGGGTCGAGGCAGGGTCTAGGAGCCGCAGGACACGTTCTGGGTGCTGCCGCCGCCGCTCACCGTGCCGCCGCTGCCGTTGTACAGCGTGGAGGTGACGGTGCCGGTGCCGTTGAAGACCACGTCCAGGTGGTACGGGTTCATGTCGTAGCGGATGGTGCCGGAGGGGCAGCCGCCGTCGGCCCAGGTGATGCCGTCGCCCTGGGTCGCCCAGTTCATGATGTAGCTGGACGACTGCTGGATGCCGTTCACGCTCACATCGGCCTGGATGTCCGTGCCGCCGGAACCCGTCATGGTCACCAGGCTCGAGCCCAGGCCCATGAAGTGGGTGTTGTACTCGTAGGTGTAGGCGTAGGTGTACGAGTAGCCGGTCTGGTTCAGGGAGTAGCTGCCGGTGCCGGTCATGTCGTGCAGGACCTCCACGGCGCCGTTGGCGCTCTGCTGGGGGTCGCCGGCCGCGTCCAGGTACTGGGTGGTGTAGCGCCAGTTGTAGGTGTAGCCGTTCTGGTTCCAGCTGTAGTCGTAGACCCACATCTGGTTGTTCTCGTCCCAGCCGTAGTTCTTGTTGCCCACGCCGTCCACCAGCGTGGACATGCTCTCCACCAGGCTCACGGCCTGGGCGGTGTTCAGGGGCGCCTGGCTGATGGCCGTGGACTCGTCCATGGCGTCGCCGGTGGGGTTGCCGCCGGAGGGGGAGGCGGGGTCGTCGCCGCCGCAGCCGGCGAGGGCGAAGGCGAGGATCAGGATGAGGGCGAGTCCCTGGAGACGGTTCTGGGTCGGGGTCATGGGGGCGTTCCTCCTGTGAGGCCTTGGTGTCATGCGAACGGGTGCCGCGGGGCATGAC
>DAOTGJ010000061.1:3911-16994 GCA_035447065.1 Candidatus Krumholzibacteriia bacterium | reverse complement strand
CCGCCCGCGCTCCCCGCCGCTCAACGCCCCCACCACCCGGTCGATCATCTCCGCCCCGAACCCGAACGCCCCCGCGAACGACCGCAGCTCCCCCAGCGTCGCCCCCGGCCAGCAGTCGGCCACCTCCTCCAGCACCGTGTTCGTGTCCTTCACGCTGCGCAGCTGCTGGTCGTAGTGCCCCAGGTCGATCTGATGCCCCCACTGCACCCGCCCCGCATCCGGCAGCACGTCCCCCGCCAGGATCTTCAGCAGCGTCGACTTTCCGCACCCGTTCGGCCCCACCACGCCCACCTTCTCGCCGCGGCCCACGCGGAACGTGACGTCGGCGAAGAGCGGCACCGGCCCGTACGCCTTGCGCAGCCCCTCCGCCTCCAGCGGCGTGGCCCCGCCCGGCCTGGACGGCGCCAGCACGATGGGCGCCTTGCGCTGCTCCCCGCCCGGCCGGTCCAGCCGCTCCACCTTCTCCAGCTGCTTGCGTCGGCTCTGGGCCTGCTTGGTCTTCTGGCCCGCCAGGTTCTTGCGGATGAAGGCCTCCGTGTCGGCGATCTTGTCCTGCTGGCGGCGGTACGCGGCCTCGTCGCGCTCGCGGCGCTCGGCCGCCTCCTTCACCCAGGAGCCGTAGCTGCCGCGCCACGTGCTCAGCTTGCCGCGGGTCAGCTCCCAGGTCCTGTTGCACGTCTTGTCCAGGAACCACCGGTCGTGGCTCACCATCACCAGCGCGCCCGGGCGCCGCGCCAGGTGCGCCTCCAGCCACTCGCGCGATTCCAGGTCCAGGTGGTTGGTGGGCTCGTCCAGGAGCAGGACCGTGGCGTCGGACAGGAGCGCGGCGGCCAGGGCGGCGCGGCGGCGCTCGCCACCGCTCAACGCGCCCGGCGCCTTGCTCCACAGCTCCTCGCCCACGCCCAGGCCCTGCAGCGCCTGCTCCATGCGCGCGCGCCAGGTGTAGCCGTCGCGGCGTTCGTACTCGTGCTGGAGGCGGCCGTGCTCGCGCTGCAGATCCGCGGCGGCGGACTCGTCGGCATCGGCCAGGGCGGCGCCCACGCGGGCCATCTCCGACTCCAGCTCCAGCAGCACGTGGAACGCCGTGCGCGCCACCACGTCGCGCGTGGGCGTGTCGCGGTGCGCGTCCGGATCGAAGGTGGTCTCCTGCGACAGCAGCGCCACGCTGGTCTGGCCCGACGTCTCGCGCCGGCCTTCCAGCAGATCCAGATCGCCGGCCAGGATGTGCAGCAGGGTGGACTTGCCGCTGCCGTTGGGGCCGGTCAGGGCGATGCGCTCGTCCGGCTGCACGGCGCAGCTCACGCCGGCCAGGATGGGTTCGCGCTGGTAGTCGAAGACGGCGTCCTGCAGGGAGATGAGCGACACGGGTTCCTCCGGGATGACGGGAGCGGGATCCGGTGCATCCTGCTCAACGGGGGAGGGCGGGTCAAGGGGCCAGGATGAAGAACAGGGGGCCAGCATGAAGAACAGGGGGTCAGGACGCAGAACGGGCCCGACCCCTCGGCAGGGTCAGGCCCGTGATCTCCGTCACACCCCTCCGCGCTAGGCGGCGGGCTGCGGCGACTTGCGGAACTTCAGCGGCGGCATGCCGCAGCGATCCTTGAAGGTGCGGCTGAAGTGCGCGAGCGAGTTGAACCCGCACTGCTTCGACACCTCCTCCACCGACAGGTCGAAGCGGCGCAGGAGCCGCTTGGCGTTGTCGATGCGGATCTGGATGAGATAGTCGCTGAAGCTCATGCCCACCTCGACCCGGAACAGGTTCGAGAAGTAGCCGGGCGACAGGTGGACCATCTCCGCCATGCGGTCGCGGTTGATGTTCTCGCTGTAGTTCTGCAGGACGTACCGGCACGCGTACTCGGCGCGGAAGTCCTGGATCTCCGACGTGGCGACGACGTCGTCGCCGTCCTCGCCGGCGTTCTCCAGCACCACCTCGGGCAGGGGGCCCTGCCAGAGGGGCACGTCGCTGGGGAGCGGCACCAGGCCCGGGTCCAGCTCCGCGGCGGCCGGGGCGGCGGGCGCTCCGGAAGCCGTGAGGAACTCGAGCACGTGCTGGGCCGACTTGCGCACGTTGGTGCGCTGGGCGACCAGCACGGGGGCGTCCACATGCCCCTGGTAGTAGTCGAGCGTGGCCTTGAGCGTGGCCGGCACCTCCGCCGCGTAGACGAAGATGAGGCGGGCGTCGGCCGTGGTTTCGTCCCCGTTCAGATCGTGCAGACGTCGCAGCAGGATCTGGGGCCCGAAGAAAGCAAAGCAGAGCTCAGCGGGGTTCTTCTCGGTTGCAGCGCAGAGGAAGAGAATCTTCTGATGGTGTTCCCCGGTGTCGGTTTTGATCTTCGGACACGACGGAAACTCGACGACGAAGCTACTCCAAGCTTCCGCAATCGATTCCAGTCTTTCCTTCACCATGAGGTCCCCCTGGTCGGAAAGGATCGTGTCGTTTCGTGTCAGGCACCGTTGTCGTCAGTAATTGACGTATGATGCGGAGATTATAGGAAATTTGGTCTGATGGAACAAGGTTTTATTTCACGTCTTCAAAGCCCTGCAATTCCAGAGGATATCACAGGATCGTGACATATATCAGACCGCGATGGAGCCCTGCGGGAAAGCTCGAGGAACCTTAACGGATGAGCGCAACCCGTTTGGTCACAGACCAGTTCTCGATCTGGAGCTTGCAGAAGTAGGTGCCCGCGGCCACCTGGCGGCCGTCCCGATCCAGCCCGTTCCACTGGCCCTGGTAGGCGCCGGGTGAGCATCGATCATCAAAAAGTTTGGCCACCTCGTGCCCCGCCAGGGAGTAGATGGTGAGCACGGCGCGGGGCATGGGGTCGGCATAGGGAATGGGGTCCGACGCCTTGAGCGCCGGCTCCTCCCCCTCCTCCCAGACGAAGCCCTCGCCCACCGTGGTCGGGACGGTGAAGCGCACGCTGAGCTGGTCGCGGAAGGGGTTGGGGTAGTTCTCCAGCAGGTGCGGGGCGAGGGTGGCGCCGCGGGTGGTCTTCTCGGCCTCGTCGGCGGCGGTGAGGTCCGGCGCGCGCTCCAGGGTGAACTGCAGGGGCAGGCCGTCCACGCTGCGGGCGTCCAGGAACACCGCGCCCTCCGGCAGCTCGCGGCCGTCGAAGACGAAGGTCCACAGCGACGGGCCGCGGCGCGCGGCGGCGGGCAGGTCCGCGTACAGGGCCGGGGGCGGCGCGGCGCCCTTGGCCGGCGCGGGGGCCAGGCTCCACTGGGCGGGCTCGTCGCCGCCGGCAACGCCCTCGCGCTCCCACGTCACCAGGCGCGGCGCCTCCAGGGGCGCGCCGTCCAGCAGGAAGGTCTCCGGGTCCAGCAGCAGGGTCCAGGCGCGCGGCACCGCCATCTCCACGCGGGTGCGGCCCTGGGCGTCGCGGCGCAGCCAGGCCTGGGCGGTCACGTCGCGCGGGCGCACCGGCGGCGGCGGCGCGATCCACGGCGTGGGCGCGCGGCCGGGCGCGGCGGGCGCGCCGGCGCGGGTGGCCTGCACGGCGGCCAGGCGGGCGCGGAGCTGGTGGGGGCTGGCGCACACGGCCACGGCCATGGTCAGCCGCTCGCGGGGCGTGAGCTCCAGGGCGGCGCCGTCCAGCCGCGCGGAGGGCAGGGCGGCGGCGCCGCCGTCCAGCAGCAGCAGGCCCAGCCAGAGCGTGCGGCCGTCGGCGGCGGTGACGCGGGCGCTGAAGAGGGTCTTCTCCGCGGCCTCCGCGTGGCCGGGCAGGCTCCAGCCCAGGCGGCCGCGGTGCCACTCGCCGCGGGGCAGGGTGAGGCGCACGGGCTCGGCGGCGTCGGCGGCCGTGCGCCAGCGCAGCACCAGGGCCTCGCTCAGGTGGGGCAGGCTCCAGTGGGAGGCCTCCAGGCGGCGGGCCTGGTCCGCCGTGCCGCGGTCCACCACCACCATGGTCTCGCCCACGGCGGCGTAGTCCTCGTCCACGGCGCCGTCGCCGTCGTTGTCGCGGCCGTCGGCGGGGTCCTCGTCGGTGCGGCCGTCGTGGTCGTCGTCGGCCTGGTCCGAGAGGCCGCGGTGGCCGCCGGGGGCGCCTTCGCGGGTGAGCAGGAAGAAGGGGGCGCCGTCGGCGGTGGTCACGGTCCAGGGGGCGTGGATGGTGAGCAGGGCGGGGGCGGCGGCGCGCACCGGGTCCGCCAGCAGCACGCTGCCGTCGGCGCGCACGTCGGCCCGCGCGCGGGCGCCCAAGGGGATGGACGCGGCGTCGCGGGCCAGGGCGCGCGGCGCTCCGGCCAGCAGCAGCAGGGCGGCCAGCAGCAGCGGCGCGGGATGCGGGAGCCGGCGCGGGCGCCGGCCGGGCACGGCGTTCATGGTGGATCAGGCCTCGTCGGTGACGGTGTCGTCGTCGTCGTCGCTGGCCTCCAGGCGGGCCATGCCCACGACGGTGTCGTCGCCCTTCAGGCTGATGATGCGCACGCCCTGGGTGTTGCGGCCCAGGGTGGAGATGTCGCTCACGGCCATGCGGATCATGATGCCATTGCGGGTGACGACCATCAACTCCTGATCCTCCCCAACGGCCTTGATGTCGATGAGGTTCCCGTTGCGCTCGCTGGTCTTGATGGTGATCAGGCCGCGGCCGCCGCGCTTCTGGAGGCGGTAGTCCGTCAAGGGCGTCCGCTTGCCGTAGCCGTTCTCGGTCAGCATGAGCAGGGTGTCCTCCTCGCCGCTGACCACCATGCCCACCACCTTCTCGCCGCCGCCCAGGGTCATGCCCTTCACGCCGCGGGCGGTGCGGCCCATGCTGCGCAGATCCGTCTCGTGGAAGCGGATGGCCATGCCGTCGCTGCTGGCCAGCACGATCTCGCGGTCGCCGTCGGTCACCTTCACGTCCACCAGCTGCTCGTCGTCCAGCAGGTTGATGGCGCGGATGCCGGCGCGGCGCGGGCGGCTGAAGTCCGTCAGCGGCGTGCGCTTGATGATGCCCTTGTCCGTGGCCATGACCAGGAAGTGGTCCTCGTCGAAATCGCGCACGGCCACGATGGCGTGCACCTGGTCGTCCTGGGCCAGGTCGATCATGTTGACCAGCGGCCGGCCCTTGGCGGCGCGGTTGGCCTCCGGGATCTGGTACGTCTTGAGCCAGTAGAGCTGGCCGCGCTTGGTGAGCACCAGCAGCGTGGCGTGGGTGCTGGTCACGAAGAGGTGCTCCACCCAGTCCTCTTCCTTGGTGCCCATGGCGGTCACGCCCTTGCCGCCGCGGCCCTGGGTGCGGTAGGTGTCCGTGGTCATGCGCTTGGCGTAGCCGGTGTGGCTGATGGTGACCACCACGTCCTCGTCGGCGATGAGGTCCTCCAGGTCGATCTCGTCCTCGAAGGGCTCGATGGCCGTGCGCCGCTCGTCGCCGTAGCGGTCGCGGATGTCCGTGATCTCCTCGCGCACGATGAGCCACTGCCGCTCCTCGCTGGCCAGGATGGACTTGTAGTCCGCGATCTTCTCGATGAGCTCGCGGTACTCGTCCTCGATCTTCTGCCGCTCCAGGCCCGTCAGCCGCGCCAGCCGCAGGTCCAGGATGGCCTGGGCCTGGATCTCGCTCAGGGCGAAGCGCTCCATCAGGCCCAGCCGCGCCGTCTCCGGCGAGTCGCTGGTCTTGATCAGCTCCACGATCTCGTCGATGTGGTCCAGGGCGATGCGGTAGCCCTCCAGGATGTGGGCGCGCTCCTCGGCCTTGCGCAGGTCGTAGCGCGTGCGCCGCACCACCACCTCCTGCCGGAACTTGAGGAACTCCTGCATCGTCTCCTTCAGGCTCATGACCTTGGGACGCTGGCCCACCAGGGCCAGGTTGATCACGCCGAAGGTGGACTGGAGCTGGGTGTGGGCGAAGAGCTTGTTGAGCACCACCTGCGGGTAGGCGTCCTTCTTCAGCACCACCACCACGCGCATGCCGTTGCGGTCCGACTCGTCGCGCAGGTCGCTGATGCCCTCCAGCGAGCCGGCGCGCACCAGGTTGGCGATCTTCTCCACCAGGTTGGCCTTGTTCACCTGGTAGGGCAGCTCGCTGATGATGATCTGGGTGCGGCCCTTGTCGTTCTCCTCGATCTCCGTGCGCCCGCGCACCACGATGCGCCCGCGGCCCGAGTGGATGTAGTCCACGATGCCGCGGCGGCCCATGATGATGCCGCCGGTGGGGAAGTCGGGACCCTGCACGTGCTCCATGAGGCCGGCGGCGTCGATCTCGGCGTCGTCCAGCAGCGCGATGAGCCCGCTGCAGATCTCCGTGAGGTTGTGGGGCGGGATCTTGGTGGCCATGCCCACCGCGATGCCGTCGGCGCCGTTGATCAGCAGGTTGGGGATGGCGCTGGGCATCACCGACGGCATCATGCGCGAGCCGTCGTAGTTGGGCACGAAGTCGACGGTCTCCTTCTCCAGGTCCCGCATGAGCTCCGTGGCCACCTTGGTCATGCGCGCCTCGGTGTACCGCTCGGCCGCGGCGCTGTCGCCGTCGATGGAGCCGAAGTTGCCCTGCCCGTCCACCAGCGGGTAGCGCAGGCTGAAGTCCTGCGCCAGGCGCACCAGCGTGTCGTACACCGCGGCGGTGCCGTGCGGGTGGTAGTTGCCCGTGGTGTCGCCCGTGATCTTGGCGCTCTTGCGGTACGGCTTGCCGGGCTGCAGGCCCAGGTCGTTCATGGCCGTGAGCACCCGCCGGTGCACGGGCTTGAGGCCGTCGCGCACGTCGGGGATGGCGCGCGAGATGATCACGCTCATGGAGTACTCCAGGTAGGAGCGCTCCATCTTCTCGTTGATGTCGGCGTCGAGAACGGTGCCGAAGTTCTTCTCGGTCATCCTTGCAGTCTCCGTCGTAGGGGCGCGCGGCGCCCTTTAGATGTCCAGGTCCTCGAGCTTCACGTACTCCGCGTTCTCTTCGATGAACCTGCGGCGCGACTCCACGTCCTCGCCCATGAGCATGGTGAAGATGTGGTCCGCCGCGGCGGCGTCCTCGATCTTCACGCGCGTCAGCGTGCGGTGCTCCGGGTCCATGGTGGTCTCCCAGAGCTGCTCGGGGTTCATTTCGCCCAGGCCCTTGTAGCGCTGCACGTACACGCCCTTGGTGCCGTACTCCTCCACCAGGCGGTCCTTCTCGGCGTCGGTGTAGCAGTACTGCTCGCGCTTGTCCTTCTTCACGCGGTAGAGGGGCGGCTCGGCGATGTACATGTGGCCCTGCTCCACCACCTCGCGGAAGTAGCGGAAGAAGAGCGTGAGGATCAGCGTGCGGATGTGGGCGCCGTCCACGTCGGCGTCCGTCATGATGATGATGCGGTGGTAGCGCAGCTTGCTGATGTCGAAGATGCCCGCGCCCACGCCGGTGCCCAGGGCCGTGATGACCGTGCGCACCTCGTCGTTGTTCAGGATCTTGTCCAGGCGCGCCTTCTCCACGTTCAGGATCTTGCCCTTGAGCGGCAGGATGGCCTGGAACTGGCGGTCGCGGCCCTGCTTGGCGGAGCCGCCGGCGGAGTCGCCCTCCACCAGGTAGAGCTCGCACTCGGCGGGATCGCGGCTGGTGCAGTCGGCCAGCTTGCCGGGCAGCGCCGCGGAGTCCAGGGCCGACTTGCGGCGCGTCAGGTCGCGGGCCTTGCGCGCGGCCTCGCGGGCCTGCGCGGCGCCGATGCACTTGTTGACCACCTTCTTGGCCACCGCGGGGTTCTCGTCCAGGTACGTGGCCAGCGCCGCGTTGACCAGCGCCTCCACCTGCCCCTTCACCTCGGTGTTGCCCAGCTTGGTCTTGGTCTGGCCCTCGAACTGGGGCTCCGGGATCTTCACGCTGATGACCGCGGTGAGGCCTTCGCGCACGTCGTCGCCGCTGAGCGCCTTGAGCTCCTTCTTGAAGAGGTTCTCCTTGGTGGCGTAGGCGTTGATGGTGCGCGTGAGGCCGGCGCGGAAGCCGGACAGGTGGGAGCCGCCCTCGTGGGTGTTGATGTTGTTGGCGAAGGTGAAGAGGTTCTCGGCGTAGCCGTCGTTGTAGTCCATGGCGATCTCCACCTGGACCCCGTCCTTCTCCCCCTCGAAGTACACCGGCTCCTCGCAGATCACCGTCTTGCTCTGGTTCAGCCAGCGCACGAATTCCACGATCCCGCCCTCGTAGCAGAACGTGTCCTGGTGCTCCTTGCCCGGGCGCTCGTCCGTGAGCGTGATGGTGATGCCCTTGTTCAGGAACGCCAGCTCGCGCAGGCGCGACTTGAGCGTGTCGTAGATGTAGACGGTCTCCGGGAAGATCTCCGGATCCGGCTGGAAGGTCTGCGTGGTGCCGCGCAGGCCGCCGGACTCGCCCACCACCTCCACGCCCGACGTGGGCACGCCGCGGGCGAAGGTCTGGCGGTGGTGCTTGCCGTCGCGGAACACGTCCGTGGTCAGCTCCACGCTCAGCGCGTTCACGCAGCTCACGCCCACGCCGTGCAGGCCGCCGGACACCTTGTAGCTGCCCTTGTCGAACTTGCCGCCGGCGTGCAGCGAGGTCATGACCACCTCGAGGGCGGGCTTGCCCTCGGTCTTGTGCATGTCCACGGGGATGCCGCGGCCGTTGTCCACCACGCGGATGGCGTCGCCGGGCAGGATGGTGACCTGCACCGTGTCGCAGAAGCCGGCCAGGGCCTCGTCGATGCTGTTGTCCACCACCTCGTAGACCAGGTGGTGCAGGCCGCGCAGGCCCGTGTCGCCGATGTACATGGCGGGCCGCTTGCGGACCGCCTCCAGGCCCTTGAGGACCTGGATGCCTGAGGCTGTGTATTCGCGCGAGGCTCCGGTATCGGTCATCGTGGTCCTTCTCTCGTGGGCTCAGCGCCCGTAGCCGCGGCCGCGTCCGCGCAGCCAACGGATCTCCTTCACCGCGTGCTCGCCGAACCGCGCCTGGAAGCGGCGCAGGATCTCCGGGAACAGCAGCGTCAACTCCTGGCGCCAGGCGGCGTGGTCGGCGTCCACCTGGAGCACGCCGTCCTGCAGATCCACGGCGCGGGAGTGGGCGGCGATGCGCTCCCCCACCACTCCGGGCCAGGCCTCCAGCAGGTCGCGTTCCTGCACACGACGATTCAGCCCGGACGCCTCCAGAACGGAATCCAGGATCGACCCGATCTTCTCGGGCCCGTGCTTGCCGTCGTGCGCTGTCGTCAAAGTGAAGGTCTCGGCGTCATGGTGACGGGGTGACGCGGCCGGCGTCGATCCGCCAGGTGAGCCGGCCGGGAGGATCCCAGCCCGCCACGTCCTCGCCCCGGGCGGTGGCGATGAACACCTGGTGGTCCGCGGCCGTCCGCTCCTGCAGCTCCCGGGAACGGTCCTTGTCCAGTTCGCTGAAGATGTCGTCGAAGAACAGCACCGGGCGCAGGCCGCGGGTCCGATGGACCAGATCCGCCTGGGCCAGCTTCAGCGCGACGGCCGCGGTGCGGGTCTCCCCGCGCGAGCCGAACGTGCGCAGGGCGACGCCGTCCAGGGCGATCTCGATGTCGTCCATGTGCGGTCCGGCGAGGCAGCGTCCGCGCCGGAGTTCATCCTGCCCAATATAGTCGAATAGCCCCGAAATTTCCTGGATGAAATGCGTTTCATCGTGATTGTCCGCCAGGGGGTCCGCGGCGGCCTGGAGCTGGGGCCGGTAGGTCAGCGTGAGGCGTCCCGCGGCGGGGGCCAGATCGGCGTGCGCGGCGTGGGCGCAGGGTTCGCAGTCGCGCAGCCAGCGGGCGCGGGCGGCCATGATGGGCGCCGCGTGGGCGGCCAGCTCCGCGTTCCAGGCCTCCAGGTCCGGTCGCGCCGCGGCCATGCCCAGCAGGCGCTTGCGCACGTCGCCCAGGAGCTTGGACTTGTGGCGCAGGGCGCGGGCGTAGGCCTGGAGGTGGCGCAGGTAGGCGGCGTCCACGCCGCTCACGGCGCCGTCCAGCCAGCGCCGGCGGGCGTCGGGGCCGCCGCGCACCAGCTCCACGGTCTGGGGATCGAAGACCACGGTCTGCAGCAGGCCCACCAGGTCGCTCTTGCGGGCCACCAGCTCCCCGTCCACGCGCAGGCGGCGGGCGCCGCCGTTCTCCAGGCCGAACTCCAGCACGCGCTCGCGCCCGTCGTCCAGGGCCAGGCCCAGGCGGGCGTGGCAGGCCGCGGCGCCGAAGCGCACCAGCTCGTCGTCCCGCGCGCCGCGGAAGCTGCGGCCCAGGGCCAGGTAGTTGAGCCCCTCCAGCACGTTGGTCTTGCCCTGCCCGTTGGCGCCGAGCAGCACGTTCACGCCGGGGCTGAAACGGAGCTGGACTTCCGCCAGGTTGCGGAAGTCCAGCAGGGAGGCCTCCAGCAGATGCATGGGGCGCTAGTCGGACGTGAGGCGCAGCGGCATCAGGAGGCAGAGCACGTCGTCCTCGCCGTCCACCGGCGTGAGCAGGGCGGCGCTCTGGGCGTCCTTGCAGTGCATGCGCACCTCGTCCGTGCCCAGGTTCTTCAGCACGTCCAGCAGGTAGCCGTAGTTGAAGCCGATCTCCATGGCGCCGCCGTCGTAGCCCACGGCGAGCTCGTCCTCGGCGCGGCTGCCGTCCGTGCCCGTGGCCGTGAGCTCCATGCGGCCCGACTCCAGGCCCAGGCGGATCTGGCTGGTGATGCGGTCCGCGGTGATGGACACGCGGCGCACGGCGCTCATGAAGGCCTCGCGGTCGATGGTGATCTGCAGGTCGTTGCCCTTGGGGATCACCGCCGTGTAGTCCGGGAACGGGCCCTCGAGGATGCGGGTGTGCAGGGTGGTGTCGCCGATGACGAAGCTGAGCTGGTTCTGGCCCAGGTGCACCGTGGTGGTGTCCTCGTCCTCCGCCAGGCGCGCGTACTGCAGCAGGCCCTGGGTGTCGGCGATGAGGCTGCGCAGGTCCGTGACGGCCCAGTCCAGCTTGGCGTCGATCTTGGCCAGGCGGTGGGCGTCGGTGGCCACCATGCTCAGGCCGGTGGGCTTGACCTCCCAGAGGATGCCCATGAGCGCCGGGCGCGTCTCGTCGCGGCTCACGGCGTAGCTGGTGGCCTTGACCATGCGGACCAGGTCCTTGGACAGCACGTCCAGCCCCTTGGCCGACGCCAGGGCCGGCAGGGCCGGGAACTCCTGGGCGTTCATGCTGGACTCGCTGAAGCTGGCCTTGCCCGCGGCCACCTGCACCTTGCCGCCCTTCTCGGTCATGGTGACCTCGCCCGGGGCGAGGCTGCGCACGAAGGACACCAGCTTGGCGGCCGGCACGGCGGCCTTGCCCGCCTGCGCCACCTTCAGCCCGTGCACGCGGGTGACCACGGAGATGTCCAGGTTGGTGGCCGACAGCGTGAGGGTCTCCCCCTCCGCCTCCATCAGGATGCACGTGAGCACCGGCATGGTGGTCTTGCCGGGCACCACGTTCTGGACCACCTGCAGGGCCTTGCTGAGCTCCGCCTGCTGGATCGTGAACTTCACGGTGAGCCTCCGCTGGGCAGGGTGCGTTTCCGGTCCGGATTCCAAAGGAGGGCCATGATATGAACCGCCCTCCCTATCTTCAAGTTGATTATAGAAGGTTAGAAGGAACAGTAGGGGCTGTGGACAGCGTGGAAAACCCTCTGTTCTGCTCCGTAACTTCTTCCCTCTGCTCAGCTTCCGTCAGGTGGCCACCCGTGGACAAGACGGGGGATGTCTGGGGATGTTGTCCCGGCTTTCCACCGTCAGCCGGCAGGAGGTGTCGCGATCCCCGAACCATCCCCCGTTTGTCCACAGGGTTGTCCAGACCTCCGGCGGGTGCACTCCCCCCGCCCGGGCGTCAGTTGAGACGCTCCACGAGGTCCTTGACGACGCCCCGGAAGTACGGGTCGCCGTCCATCATGGCCTGGATCTTCTTCACCGCGTGCATCACGGTCGTGTGATCGCGGTTGCCGAAGACCCGGCCGATTTTCTCGAAGGGAGCGCCGACCTTCTCGCGAGCGAGATACATGCCCACCTGTCGCGCCAGGGCGAGGTCCTGGGTGCGCCTTTTGGACTTGAGCTGATCGATCGGGACGCTGAAGTGATCGGACACGACCTTCATGGCGTCCGCGATCGTAGCAGCCCTGGACGGAGAGGCCTGGAGGACGGAGGAGAGTACTTCTTTCGCCATCTCCAGGCTGATCTCGCAACGGGTGAGGCTAGCAAACGCTTGGAGCTTGATCAGCGCTCCCTCGAGCTTCCTGATGTTGCTGGTGACGTTGGCGGCGATGAACTCGACGCACTCGTCGCTGATGTAGATGCCGTTGGTCTCCACCTTCTTCTTGAGGATCGCGATGCGGGTCTCGAGATCCGGCGGAGCGATGTTGACCATGAGGCCCCACTCGAAGCGGGAGCGCAGGCGCTCCTCCAGGGTGGGGATCTCCTTGGGCGGCCGATCGCTGGTCAGGACGATCTGCTTGTTCTCGTTGTAGAGCGCGTTGAAGGTGTGGAAGAACTCCTCCTGGGTGGACTCCTTGCCCGCGAGGAAGGCCACGTCGTCCACCAGGAGCACGTCCACGTTCCGGTACTCGCTCTTGAACTCGTAGGTCCTGTTCTTCTGGATGGAGAAGATCAGGTCGTTCATGAACTGCTCGGCCGTCACGTAGCACACGCGGGCGTGCGGGTTGCGCGCCAGCACCGCGTGGCCGATGGCGTGCATGAGGTGGGTCTTGCCCAGCCCCACGCCGCCGTGGAGGAAGAGGGGGTTGTAGCCCCGGCCCGGCTGCTCGCTCACGGCGATGCTGGCCGCGTGGGCCATCTTGGACCCCTCGCCCATCACGAAGCTGTCGAAGGTGTAGTCCGCGTTGAGGTAGACCCGGGCGTTGGACTTGCCGGCCGGAGCGGGCGCCGGCTCGGCCGGAATGCCCGCGGGCTCGGCGATGGCGCCCGCCAGGTCGAAGAGCTCTTCCTTGGGGTCGTCGGTCTGCTCGTCCACTAACAGCACGCAGCGCACGGGGCGACCGAAGTGCTCGCCCAGGGCGGACTCCAGCGTCTCCTGGTAATGCTCGCTGACCCAGTCCTTGAAGAAGAAGTTGGGGCACTGGATCTCCACCTGGTCCTCCGCCCACGCCACCGGGACGAGGGGGTGGAACCAGGTCTCGAAGGTCTGCTGGCTGACGCGCAGCCGCAGGGATTCGAGGATGGTGTCCCAATA
>DAOTGJ010000061.1:1867-3811 GCA_035447065.1 Candidatus Krumholzibacteriia bacterium | reverse complement strand
CGAAGGTCTGCTGGCTGACGCGCAGCCGCAGGGATTCGAGGATGGTGTCCCAATAGTGGGTCAGGGGGGACATTTCCATGAGTCGCGCGGCCCTCTCCTGGTCGTGAGCTCGTCTGGTCGAGAGACACAGATCCCCATACGGTGATGACATATCCACATGCCACCAACGCTCCCAATGTGTTGGACTTCGGTGTGTTACAAGAATCAGATTCGAGGAACCCGATTTTGTTATCCACAATCGAGAGATATTGTGGATAACTGTTGCGCGACCTCAGGGAGTTTTCAACACCTGTGGACGAAACCTAG
Source organism: Candidatus Krumholzibacteriia bacterium (assembly GCA_035447065.1). Taxonomy (GTDB): domain Bacteria; phylum Krumholzibacteriota; class Krumholzibacteriia; order LZORAL124-64-63; family LZORAL124-64-63; genus CALEMW01. Next base: position 3,505 of record DAOTGJ010000061.1, on the reverse strand, counting down.
CATGGGCCTCTGGGGCTTGCAAGCCGATTTGTGAGGGCCTTATGAAAAAGTCCGGAACCCCTTTTCGGGAAAGACGATGAGGATTCTGGTGCCGGATATTCAGCGGGATTTCGGACGGGATCCGGACTGTGGATGACTCGTGAATTTCACCCCGTTCCGACCCCCTCGAACCATGGGAAAATCCCGCGTCGCGCGGTTCGGTCTTGACAAGTCGGGGTCCTGGGCCCCATTGTTCCCGTTCTCCCGGAATCCGGGATTTTTTGTGTGCAACGCGGCGCCCTCCGGCGTGCGCGCGCACCGATCGAAGAGAACGATCGAACAGGAGGAACGTCCGTGAAGAGGACCTTTCAGCCGAGCAACCTCAAGAAGGCCCGCAAGCACGGCTTCCGCCAGCGGATGTCGACCAAGGGCGGCCGCTTGGTGTTGAAGCGGCGCCGGGCCAAGGGCCGCAAGCGTCTGACCGCCTAGTTCCCCGCGCGGGGACGCGTCGACGCCGAGGTGAGAGCGTGTCGGATAAGAAGAGCGTGACCAACGCGATCCGATCCCTCACCCGACAACGAGATTTCCAGAAGGTTTACCAGCAGGGCCGGAAGACGGTGGGACGATCCGTCGTCCTCTACTTCCTCCCGGCCCAGGACGACGCGAAGGCTGTCGTCGCCAGCCGCAAGGTCGGCGACGCGGTCCGACGCAATCGAGCCAAGCGACTGCTGCGCGAGATGCTGCGGGCGGTGATCTTCGAGGAGCCGGGTCGTTCCGCGAAGATCGCCGCCCGCTGTGCGTCCGGCCCCCCCGTCGCCGACGGGGAGGAGGCCGCCGCGCCGCCGCGGCTCTGGATCGTGGCCGTGGCGCGGCGCGCGATTCTCGATTGCGACATCCACGCCTTGAAGGCAGAATCCGACGCGTTGATCCGCAAGATCCTCGAGCCGTCCGCCGCCGACGCTCGAGCCCCTCACGACGGTTGAGCGCCCCCGCCGCATCCGCGGGCGCGGCGCCACCGGACGGCGGCCGAGGAACTCCATGTGGCGACTGCCCTACCTGCTGATCCGCATCTACCAGCGGCTGCTGTCGCCGCTGCTGCCCGCCACGTGCCGTTTCCAGCCCACATGCTCCCACTACGCCGCCGAAGCCCTGCGCAGCCACGGACTGCTGCGCGGCCTCGGCCTCGGCGCGCGCCGCATCGCGCGCTGCCATCCCTGGCACCAAGGCGGGTTCGACCCCGTGCCGGCACCGGGATCCAACCCGAACGGAGAATGACCTGATGGATCGACGCACGCTCCTGGCGATGGGCCTCCTCTTCCTCCTCTTCATGACCTGGTCCAAGGTCTACACCCACTTCTACGGTCCCGACCCCGCGGCCGCCGACAGCCTGGCCGCCGCCGCGCCCACGCCGGTGCGGGTGGAGACCACGGATCCCGCGCGGTCCGCCGCCGTGGCGGCCGACGACGCCTTCGCCGGCGATCCCGCGCGCGACCTGCCCGCCATGCCCTCCACCGACGGCACGGCCTTCCGCCCGGTGCCCCTGCGCACCCTGACCGTGACCACGGACCTCTACCGCCTGACCGTGTCCACGGACGGCGGCCAGCTCACCAGCTGGGAGGGCCTGGAGTATCCCGGCCTGGACAGCGAGCACGTGCAGCT
>DAOTGJ010000061.1:0-1767 GCA_035447065.1 Candidatus Krumholzibacteriia bacterium | reverse complement strand
TCACCAGCTGGGAGGGCCTGGAGTATCCCGGCCTGGACAGCGAGCACGTGCAGCTCATCCCCGAGCCCGGCATGCTGGGGGAGGGGCGACGCGGCGATGCGCTTCTCTTCGCCAACGGCACGCTGGACGTGGCGGAGGCCTCCTTCGCCCTGGAGGGCCCGGCGGACCTGACCCTGCAGGCCGGCGGCGCCGCGCGCAGCGTGGACCTGGTGGCCGAGACCGAGGGCGGCCTGCGCGTGCGCAAGACCCTCACCTTCACGCCCGGCCGCTACGCCGTGGGCGTGCGCTACGCGGTGGAGACCGTGGACGCGCGCGGCGACGACCTGCTGCGCCTGCGCCTGGGCGACCCCGTGGCCGCCCGCTTCGCCTGGAGCCGCGGCATCGCCCACACCGAGGCCGACATCAAGGCGATGATGCGCGCCCCCAACTCCAACCGCACCTTCGCCATGGTGGGTGACGAGCTCGCCTTCCGGCAGCAGGCGCACCTGGAGCGCGACGACGACAAGGCCTTCGGCAGCTTCAGCGGCTCCGTGCGCTTCGCGGGCCTGCAGAGCAAGTACTTCAGCATCACCGGCTTCGTGCCCGACGGCGTGGAGAACGCCGTGGAGGGCCGCATCCGCCTGGGCGGCGACCGCGAGACGCACGTGCCCAGCTGGGAGATGGAGCTGCCCCTGCGTCCCGACGCCGGCGGCGCCGTGGCCAGCAACGCCGCCCTCTACATCGGACCCAACGACTTCGACCGACTCCGCTCCTACGGCGTGCCGCTGGAGAAGTCGGTCAACCTGGGCTGGCAGTGGATCCAGCCCATCAGCGAACTCGTGCTGCGGCTCATGAACTGGCTGCACGGGTTCATTCCCAACTACGGTTGGGTGATCGTCATCATCTCCATCCTCAGCAAGCTCGTCTTCTGGCCTCTGACCGCCCGCGGCACCAAGGCCATGCGCAAGACCTCCGAGACCCAATCGAGGCTCAAGCCGCAGATGGACGAGCTGAAGCGCAAGTACGGGAAGGATCCGCAGCGCTACAACCAGGAGATGATGGAGCTCTACAAGCGAGAGGGAGTGAATCCCATGGCCGGCATGGCCGGCTGCCTGCCCATGCTGATCCAGATGCCCGTGTTCTTCGCGCTCTACCAGGTCCTGTACAACATGGTGGACCTGCGCATGGCGCCGTGGATCCTCTGGGTCAATGATCTGTCGCAGCCCGATATGCTGTTCACGCTGCCCGTGTCGCTGCCGTTGTTCGGCAGCGGCTTCAACCTCCTGCCGCTGATCATGGCCGCCGTCACCTTCCTGCAGACGAAGCTGACGCCCCAGACCGCGCCCGGGAACCAGATGGCCGCGATGAACAACATCATGCCGATCATGATGCTCTTCTTCCTCTACAACATGCCTTCCGGACTGGTGATCTACTGGACGATCAACACCGCGATGACCGCGCTCCAGTCCTGGCAGGTGAACCGCAACGCACCCGCAACAGGAGGTGCTTCCGCAGCATGAGCGACAAGGACAAGACCACGATCCGGAGCAAGGGTTCGACCGTCGACGACGCGGTCAACGAGGCCCTGCTCCGCCTCGGCGCCCGCCGCGACGAGGTGGAGATCACCGTGATCGAGGAAGGCAAGCCCGGCGTGCTGGGCGTCTTCGGCCGCAAGCGCGCCGAGGTGGAGGTCACGCGCAAGACCGGCGGCCGCTCCCGCGGCGGCCGTGGCCGCGACCGTGACCGCGACGGCAGGGACCGGGGCGAGCGCGGCGGCCGCCGCGAGCG
>DAOTGJ010000060.1:9316-17238 GCA_035447065.1 Candidatus Krumholzibacteriia bacterium | reverse complement strand
CGAATACCTCTCCACCACCCGAGCCCGAGCCATCCTCCCCCGCTCCGCCCTCTCCTCCGCCGACTCCGCCAGCAACGCCCCCCAGGCCTCTCCCAGCCCGCGAGCATCCCCGGCCGGCACCACCAGCCCCGTGTCCCCCACGATGGCGGCGGCGTCGCCCACGTCCGTGACCGCGCAGGGGATGCCGCAGGACATCGCCTCGCAGACCACGTTGGGGAACCCCTCGCCGCGCGAGGAGAGGGCCGCCACGTCGAAGGCGTTCATCACGCGGGCCACGTCGGTGCGGCGGCCCAGCAGGTGCACGGCGCCGGTCAGGCCGGCCGCCGCCACGGCCGCGGCCAGCTCGGCGTTGGCGGGTTCCACGCCGTCGCCGCAGAGGATGAAGCGCGCGTCCGGCAGGCCGGCGCGCAGCGTCGCCGCCGCGGCGAGGAAGGTGCCGAAGTCCTTCAGCGGGTGGTAGCGTCCCACCATGCCCACCACCGGCGCGTCCGGGGCGATGCCCAGCTCCGCACGCACCTCGCGCCGCGCGGCCGGGTCCGGCGCCCACTGCTCCGTGTCGTATCCGTTCGTGATCACGGTCATCCTGCCGCGAGGGTAGCCGAAGGCGGCGTGGACCTCGCGGGTGGCCTCCGAGCAGCACACGATGCCCGCCGGCACGCGGCCCGACAGGGCGCGGCAGGCGCGGACCACGCGCAGCGTGGACGCCTTGTTGTACCGCGGATCCAGGTTCGAGTGGTGCAGCCCCCAGGCCAGGGCCCGCACGCCGGCCATCCGTGCGGCCAGACCGCCCAGCAGATCCGCGTGGTACATCCAGGTCTGGACCACGTCCGGGGCCAGGGCCCGCAGCCGCCGCGCCAGGTCCGGCAGCGCCGTCAGCGCCCGCAACCCGGCGTGGAGGCCCAGCTCCGTCACCTGCGCGCCCGCGTCGCGCAGAGGTCCGGCCAGGGGACCGTCCGCGCCCAGCGACAGCACGCTGTGGCGCCAGCGGTCGCGGTCGGCGGCGGACACCACGCGCAGGAGCGAGAACTCGGCGCCGCCCACCCCCAGGCCGGTGACCACGTGCACCACGTGCGTTCTCTGCCCCCGCTCCTCCACTCACTGCGTCCGATCGATCACCAGCCACACCGTCGCCACGCTCGCGATGATGCTCGCGATCTCCTTCAGCGTCGCCAGATCCCCCGGACCCTCGTCCGGCGTCTTGACCGGCACCACCACCGTGGAGCCCGGCCGCACCTCGGGGTCGTTCCAGATGCGGCGGATCTGCTGCGACATGCCGTTGGGATAGACCACGTGGGTCTTCCACTTGTCCGCGCCCTCGGCGTAGCCGCCGGCGCGCGCCACGTAGTCGCCCAGGCTCTTGCCCTTCTCCCAGATGATGCTGGTGGGGAAGCCCACCGCGCCGGTCACCTTGACCACGTAGGGGATGGCGGGCACCAGGATCTCGTCGCCGGCCTCCAGGATGGCGTCGTGGGCGCTGCCGGGCTTCTCCAGGGCGCGGCCCAGGTCCAGGGCCACGTTCCCCACGCCGTCCTGGGCGCGCACGATGCGGGCGCCCGGCGCGTAGGCCGTGTCCTTGAGTCCGCCGGCGCGGGCGATGAGGCCGCTGAGGCGCTCGTCGGGGCTGTTCAGCACGTAGGTGCCGGGGTAGGCCACCTCGCCGCGCAGGGTGACGGTGCGCTGGAGCTGCCACCAGGGCAGGCGGCGCACGGCCACGCGGTCATGGGGCTCCAGCACGAAGGAGGCGGACGACGTGAGCCAGTCGGCGCCCAGCTCCACGGTGATCACGTCCACCGTGTGCTCGGGCGGCGCATCCAGGCCGCGGGCGCTGACGGCCTCGGTGTCCAGACGGGAGATCTCGGCGCGGAGCACGTCGGCGGCGTCGGTGAGGCCGCCCACCTTCAGCACGGCGTCGCGCAGGGTCAGGCCCTCGCGCCAGGACACGGCGCCGGGCTCGCGCACCTCGCCGTCCACGTGCACCTGGTAGCGGTCGCGCAGGCTCCAGATGGAGAACACGTGGAGCACGTCGCGGGACTGGAGCACGGGGTCCTTCGCCTCGCCGCGCACCACCTCGCCCAGGGGCACGTCCAGGCTGCGGTAGGTGCCGTCGGCGTCCGTGCGGTCCAGCACGGCGCGTTCCATGAGCGTGTCGTCCCAGAGGCCGCCGGCGCGCTGGAGCAGGTCGCGCACGCCGGCGCCGGGGATGTGCTGGTAGCGGCCGGGGCGCTTCACGTTGCCGCGGATCTCCACGTAGCCGTCCAGGCGGTCGCTCACGGCGTCCACCGCCACCTGATCGCCGTCCTGCAGCAGGTGGATCATCTTCAGGCGCAGGTCCAGGTCGCGCTGCACGCGATCGGGGCTGTCGGGGCCGCGCTCCGCCGGCGGCACGATGCGCTCCACGTGCACCAGGCGGGTCTCGGCGTCGGCGCTGAAGCCGCCGGCGAAGCGGATGAGGTCGCGCACGCCCTCGCCCTGCTTCAGCTCGTAGGTCAGCGGACGGCGCACGGCGCCCTCGATGCTCACGGTCAGCGCCCGCGGCGGCACGAAGACCGTGTCGCCGTCGCGCAGCACGGCGTCGCCGTCGCGGATGCCGCTCAGCAGGTAGTCGTAGAGGTCCAGCTCGGACACCGTCTTGCTGCCCCGCACCAGGCGCACATCGCGCAGGGAGCCCATGGCGCCGGGACCGCCCGCGGCGTGCAGCGCCGTGAACACGGTGGCCAGAGAGGTGAGCTCGTAGGCGCCGGGACGCGCCGCCTCGCCCACCACGTACACGCGGATGGCGCGCAGACGGCCCAGGCCCACCTCCACGAAGGTGGTGCCGCCGTCGCCCTTGGGATCGATGCCGGAGTAGGAGCGGCTCAGGTTCTCGCGGATGGAACGGGTCACGGCCGCCAGGGTGCGGCCGGCGCAGTCCACGCGGCCGCCGCGCGGCAGGATGATGCTGCCGTCGCGCTCCACCACGCGCTCGTGGCGGAACTCCACCTCGCCCCACACGTCCACGGTGATCTCGTCGCCGGGGCCCAGCAGGTAATCGGCGGGCACGGGGCCGAAGGCGGGGGCGCCGAAGAGGTCCGGGTCGCCCTGGAAGAAGTCGGCGCCGAAGAACTCGGGGGGCAGGCCGGTCTCCGCCTGCGCGGTGTCGGCCTCCGCCTCCTGCTCCGCGGCGAGCTGCTGGGAGAAGGGCAGCACCACCAGGGGCGCGGCGGCCTCCACGCCTTCCGGCAGCGCCGTACGGCCGGGCTCCGTGGCGGCCGCGGCCGCCTGCTGTCCACCGGCCTGGTCCCGATAGCGCTGCAGCAGCTCCTCGCGGCTCATGCCGCTGCGGCGGGCGGCCTGCTCCAGGAGCTCGTCGGGCACGTCCTGGGCGCCCACCGGAGGGGGTTGCAGCAGGAGCAGCGCGGCGAGCACGGGCAGCAGCAGGCACGGGAGGACCGATGGGCGGTGGAATCCGTTCCGCATGGGGCATTCCCTCCGTGGGGTACGCAAAGGGCGGCGGGGCTTCCTTGCCGACGCCGTTCCGGCCGAGGATAGCACCCTGACCGCCCCCGGCAAGGCTAATTGTGCAGGGAATCGCTTGGCTTGACGGATGGGCCGCCCGGTGCCTATCGTCGCACATCCGTCCGAAGATCCCGCCCGACCCGGAGCGTTCATGTTCGAGGCCCTGCTGCACGCCCTGGCCGCCGCGGCCGCCAGCCTGATCGCCGTGCCCCTGGTGGTGCGGCTGCTGGCGCGGCACCAGGTCATCGACACGCCCAACGAGCGCAGCAGCCACACCCGCCCCGTGCCGCGGGGCGGGGGCATCGGTCTGCTGCTGCCCTTCGCCGTGGGGACCGCCATCCTCCTGCTGGACCTGCTGCGCGGCGACGCCTTCGCCGGCGCCCTGCTGCTGGGCGTGGTCGGCATGGCGGTCATCGGCTTCATCGACGACCTGAAGACCCTGCCGCCCCTGCCGCGCCTCATCGCCGAGGGCGTGCTGGCCGCGGTCTGCCTGGCCCTGGGCCACGCCGGCCTGAGCGCGCTGGCGTTGCCTGGCCTGGGCACGCTGGAGCTGGGCGCCGCCGGTCCCGTGATCACGTGGGTGCTGGTGGTGGGCTTCACCAACATGTTCAACTTCATGGACGGCATCAACGGCCTGGCCGGCTTCCAGACCCTGCTGGGCGCCGGCGGACTGGCCCTGCTGGGCGCGCTGAGCGGCGACGACTCCCTGGCCCTTCCCTTGGCCCTGCTCGCCGGCGGCGCCGTGGGCTTCCTGCGCTCCAACTTCCCGCGCGCGGCCGTGTTCATGGGCGACGTGGGCAGCCTGCCCATCGGCTTCGCCCTGGCCATGGCCGTGGTGCGGGCGCAGGGCCACGACGGCCTGCCCGTGTGGATCCCGGCGCTGATGATCTGGCCGTTCCTGCTCGACGCCACCTACACCCTCATCAACCGCACCCTGCGCGGCCGCAACCCCTTCCGCGCCCACCGCACCCACGTGTACCAGCGGCTGACCGTGGACGGCTGGAGCCACGTGCGCGTCACCGCCGTGTACGCCGCGGTCATGGCCGTGTGCGTGGCGGCGGCCCTGGGCGTCGCACGGTGGGGATGGAACGGGAGCCTGGTGTTCTGGCCGATCTTCGCGGCGACCATGACGGGATCCGTGATCACGGTGGTGCGTGTGAGGGCCTCGCGGCTGGGCGCGGCGGGCTAGCGGAGCGTCCGGTACCAGGCCGCCATCTCCAGCAGCCCTTCCTCCGCCGACACGGGGGGCGACCACGCCAGCTCCCGCATCACCTGCGACGCATCCACCTCCAACGACCCCGCCAATCGCTCCACCGCGGCGCCCTTGCCCAACGCCCGCGCCGCGCCACGCAGCAGACCGATCGGCGCCGGCAGCAGCCGCGCGGGACGCCCCAGGCCCCGGGCCAGGATGCGGATCAGCTCCGCGGTGGACACGGCCTCGGCGTCGGCCACGGTATAGGTGCGGCCGGCGGCGGCGGGGTGCGAGGCGGCCAGGGCCAGCACATCGGCCAGGTTGCGCACGGCGATGAGGCTGCGTCGGTTGTTCACGCTCGCCAGCGGCAGCGGCAGCCCCCGCTCCACGAGCTTCAGCAATCGCAGCAGGTTGCCTCCCACGCCCGCGCCGTGGACCAGCGGCGGCCTGAGCACCGTCACCTCCAGGCCCGTTTCCGCCGCCACCGCGGCCAGGGCCTGCTCCGCCTCCCACTTGGACACGCCGTAGGGATCCTCGGGCGCGGGCGCGTCGCCGCCGCGGAAGGGGGCGCGGCCGTCGGTGGCCTCGCCGTTCACCTTCACGGTGCTCACGTAGACCAGGCGGGCCACGCCGGCGCGCGCGGCCTCGCGGGCCAGGCGCTCGGTGCCGGCGGTGTTGACCAGGCGGAAGGCGGCCAGGGGGTCGGCGGCGGTCTCGTCCATCACGTGCACGCGGGCGGCCAGGTGGATCACCACTGTCAGGCCGTCCAGGTGCGGGGACCAGGCGGTCTCGGGACCCAGATCGCCCGTCACCGCGGCGGCGGGCGCATGGGGCCTCAGCGCCGCCAAGCGCGCGGCGCACTCCGCGTCGCGCACCAGGGGCCGCGCGTCCAGGCCGCGGACCGCCAGCGCGTCCAGCACGTGACGGCCCACGAAGCCGTCGGCTCCGGTCACGCCGATCACGCGTCCACCCGCTCGCGCAGCAGCCGCCGGTACACGGCCATGGTCTTCTCCACCACGATCCCCTCCGCGAACTCCTCCACCGCCAGCCGGCGCGACGCCGCGCCGAACCGCGCGCGCAGCGCCGGGTCGTCGGCCAACCGCGCCAGCGCCGCGGCGATGGGCTCCACCTCGCGCGCGGGCACCAGCAGGCCGTTCACGTCGGGCAGGCACACCTCGCGGCATCCGGTCACGTCCGTGGCCACGATGGGCAGCCCGCACGCCGCCGCCTCCAGCAGCGACTTGGGCAGCCCCTCCCGGTACGACGCCAGCAGCGCCACGTGGCACCCGCGCAGCAGCCCCGCCACGTCGTCCACCGGTCCGGTCCACTCCACCACGCCCTCGTCGGTCCAGGCGCGCAGCTCCTTCTCGCTCAGCCCGGCCGGATTCTCCGGATCCACGCGTCCCACCAGCAGCACGCGCACGTCGTCGCGCCGCGCGCGCAGCAGCCGCGCCGCCGCCACCGTCTCCTCGATGCCCTTGTCGCGCAGCATGCGCCCCACCACCGCCACGCGCAGCGGTCCGGGCGGCTCCGCGTCCGCGGGCCGGAACACCGTGGTGTCCACGCCCGCGCCGCGGATCAGGTCGACGGCGTCCGCCGGCACCCCGATCCCCTCGCGGAAGAACGCGGCGTCCTCCCCGTTCTGCACGATGAGCCGGCTGCCCCGCCGCCGCAGCAGCACCTTGAGCGCCAGCGTGGCCGGCGGCCCCAGCACCCGCGCCTTCAGGCTGCGCGACGTGTACAGGAAGCCCAGCCCGGCCATGGCGTTCACCACCGCCGGCACGCCCGCCGCCTTGGCCGCCAGCGAACCGTAGATCACGGACTTGGGCGTCACGTGATGCACCAGGTGCGGCTGCACGCGCCGGTACAGCGCGGCCAGCTCCCGCCAGCCGCCGATCTCGTGCCCCGGCCCCTGGAACCCCCGCCGCAATCCGATGGGATGCAGCACGGCGCCCGCCGCACGGATGGGCTCCGCGTGCCGTTCCACGCGCGTGGCCACGTGCACCTCCAGCCCCATGGCCGCCGCGCCGCGCAGCAGCGGCAGGCGGTGCGAGCAGAGGTACCAGTCCTCCGGGATGAAGAAGAGGATGCGACGGGAGGTGGCGGCGCTCATGACCACGCCTCTCCGCGGGCCGCCGTGCTCAGCAGTCCCGCCAGGCGCGGAGCCAGGGCGTGGAGGGAGTAGCGCTCCTCCACCAGCGTGCGGCCGCGGGCGCCCATGGCGCGGGCCGCGTCGCGGTCCGCCAGCAGGTCCAGCAGCGCGTCGCGCCAGCCGGCGGCGTCGGCGGCGCCACGACCCACGTCGGCGGCCTCCAGCACCTCCACGTTCATGCCCACCGGCGACACCGCCGCGGCCACGCCGCAGGACAGGTAGAGCAACATCTTGTAGGCGCACTTGCCGCGCGACCACGCGTCGTCCGCCAGCGGCATGAGCCCCACGTCCAGCGACTGGAGGAAGGGCACCTCGCGCTCCAGGCTCCAGGGCTCGTAGAGCACGCGGTCCGCAGGCAGGTCCGGCAGGCGCGGCGGCCGGTCCGAGCTGATGCGCAGCACCGCGTCGGGCCGTGCCGCCAGCACGTCGCGCAGCGCCGGCTGCAGGGCCTCCAGGAAGCGGAAGTTGCTCGATGTGCCGCTCCAGCCCAGCGTCGGCGGACCGTCCACGGCGGCTCCCGCCGGCCGGAAGCGGTCCGTATCCACCGCCGTGGGCACGATCCGCACGTTGGCGTTGTGCTGCGAGAACCAGTCGGCCACCACCTGATTGCCGGCCACCACGCCGTCGGCCAGCCGCGCCAGCCGGCGCGCGAACCCGCCGCCGCGGTGCAGCCAGATGGCGTCGTCCACGTCCAGCACGCGCGGGCGGCCGGTCCAGGGTTCCAGGGTCACCAGCGTGCTCACCAGCTCGCGGTTGAGCAGGGTCACGTCGGCCCGCCGCGACGCCAGCACGTCCGGCGTGCGCGCCGCCACCGCCAGCGGCAGCCAGAGCGGCCGCAGCCACCTGGCCCGCGGCGGATACTTGGAGACGGGCGCGGGACGCCAGTCCACGTCCACGCCGTGGTCGGCCAGCGGCCCTGCCAGCTGCCCCACGCGGAACCGCGCGCTGGGATCCCTGGCGCCGGCCGTCAGCGCCGCCACCTGCAGGCGCTCAGCCACGTCGCCTCCGATCCACCAGCACGCCGCCGCGCAGCACCACGAACCCGATCACGTAGACGTAGAGCAGCAGCACCATCACGTTGAA
>DAOTGJ010000060.1:4365-9216 GCA_035447065.1 Candidatus Krumholzibacteriia bacterium | reverse complement strand
GGCAGCGCCGGCGGAATGGGCTCGATGAGCCCCAACCCCTCGCCCAGGATCTTCCACAGCGGCTGCAGCACCACGAACCCCAGGCGCGGTGGCGGATCCGCCAGCCCGTGCAGCACCGACTCGAGCGCCGGCCAGCTCCCCACGATGTACAGATACGGCCGCTGCAGGAACGTGAGCTCGCCCAGCCCGCCCGCGCCTTCGTAGGCATCGGCCACGAACACGTCCACCTTGGCCGTGTAGGCCACGAAGAACGCGATGAGCAGACCCATGCCCCCCATCACGTGGCGCAGCCGCACGGATCCGGGCCGGCACGCGCTCCACGCCAGCAGCGCCGAAAGAGCGGCGTAGAACATGTAGCTTTTGATCCCCGCCAGAAGCAGCCCCAACACCGACGACGCCAGCAGCAGCAGGTCCAGCGGCCCCGTCCTGCCCGAGGCCCGGCGGATGGCGTACAGCGGCGCCACCAGGATCCCCAGCAGGTTCAGGTAGCCGATGAACTGCATCTGGAAGGTGTTCTGCAGCATCCACACGTTGGAGATGATCACGCCCAGGCCGTGGGTCGCCGCGAGGATGGCCAGGGCCACCACCCAACCCACCGTGGAGAGCAGGCCCGTGAGCAGGAAGAAGGGGTCCAGGCCCGATGTTTCCACGGGCACGATCCGCTCCCGCATGGCGGCCAGGCTCCCCCGTCCCGCCGCCAGCCGCGTCCCCGCCAGGAAGGCCAGGAACGACCCCAGCACCAGCGCGTGCGTGGCCGGCGACACGGGGTTGAGGCCCAGCAGCCGCAGGTGGTACAACGCCAGCGACCCCGCGTTCACCCCCACGAAGACGGTCAGCGGCGCGAACCAGTCACCGTAGCGGCGGGCCGACTCCGCGGCCGCCGCCAGCATCACCACCGCCAGCCCCACGATCCAGGTGAAGTCCAGGGGGGTCACGCCGCCGCCTCCCGGCCCGCCATCCCGCGCAAGGCCCGCAGCACGATGACGCCGTACGCCGCCGCCGTCCATGCCGCTCCGGCCACGATGGTCCACGCCGCGCCCATCATCCCCCAGCGCGGGATCAGCGCCGAGCCCAGCGCCATCAGGATCCCCACGTTCACGCCCTGCACCACCAGCTGCGACCGGAACGCCTGCGACGCCGTGGCCGGCGCGCCCAGCAGCCCGCCCAGATACGTCAGGGCCCCGCCCAGCATCACCACCACGAAGACGTCGGTGTTCTGCGCGTACTCCGGCCGATACAGCCACGTGAGCAGCGGCCGCCCCCACAACGCCGCCGCCAGCACGCCCGCCGCGCCCACGCCCGCGCCGCCCAGGAGCATGGTCCGCACCACGCGTCCGAAAGACCGCCGGTCGCCCGCCGCCCGCGCCCGCGCCAGCCGCGCCAGGCTGGACTGGCTCACCGCCATGACCGCCGTGTTGCCCAGCAGGATCAGGTACGCCATGGTCACGAAGAACCCCAGCGCCTCCTCCCCGTGCGACGCCTCCAGCAGCGACCGCGGCACCGTGTTGCGGAGCTGGATCAGGAACATGGTGGCGCCCAGGGGCAGCGCGGTCACCGCCAGCTCGCGCAGACCCGCGGCGCGGAACGACGGCCGCCACGGCGCGGGCCCGGCCTCGGGCGGGAAGAGGGCGCGCGCCCGCGGCACGTCGAAGAGCGCCAGCACCGCCAGCCACCCCGCCGCCTGCCCCGCCAGCGCCAGCACCAGGCTGCCGGTCGCGGCGTACGTCCCCGCGAACAGCGCCAGCGACGCCAGCCCCCGCAGCACGAACGAGCGCGCCACAACGTCCAGCCGCTCGCGCTTCTGGTCATACGCGTAGTGGATGTCGCTCAGCCCCTCCACCCAGCGCCCCACGCCGAACATCACGATGGCCGGCACCTGGTCCCCCGAGTAGCCGATCAGCGCCACCGCCGCCGTGACCAGCAGCGCCGCCGGTCCAAGCAGCAGCCTGAGCCCCAGGTATTCGCCGAAGGGCCGGCGCTCCTCGGCGTCGGCCACCATCACCGCGTTGAGCTGAAGGTTGGAGAACATGAGGATGGGCGTGGCGATGGCCGAGGCCAGGGCGAAGCGCCCCGTGTCCTCCGGCGTGCCCAGCTTGGTCAGGGCCGACAGCACCCCCCACTGGCAGGCCGCGAACACCACGTTGCCCGCCAGGGTCCAGGCCACGCTGCGGCGCAGCGGCGGCGCGACGACCGGCGTGGTCATTCGGCCTGCATCCGACGGTCGGGCGCTTCCTCGGCGGCATCGCGGGTCAGCCCCTGGAAATCCGGCACCAGCTTCAGAAGATGATCCCAGCTCTCCCGCATGTTGTCCGCCCGCGCCGCCGCCAGCAGAGCATCCACCTCGGCCGGCAGGTTCTCCGGCAGCGGCTGACCGCTGGGCGTCTTGCGGATGCCCGGGTTGCCGGTGGGCACGGGCGTCTCGGCGTCGGTCCACAGCTCCTCGTAGAGCTTCTCGCCCGGCCGCAGGCCGGTGTACACGATCTCCACGTCCACGTCGGGCGTGAGCCCGGAGAGCTGGATCATCTGCCGCGCCAGCTGGTCGATCTTCACCGGGTCGCCCATGTCCAGGATGAACACGTCGTCGCCCTCGCCCATCGTCGCGGCGAAGAGCACCAGGTGCACCGCCTCGGCGATGGTCATGAAGAAGCGCTCCATGCGCGCGTCGGTCACCGTCACCGGACCGCCGTCGCGGATCTGCTTGATGAAGAGCTCCACCACGCTGCCCGCGGACCCCAGCACGTTGCCGAAGCGGATGGTGCTGAAGCGCGTGCCGTCGGGCTCGGCGCGCCCCAGGCCGCGGATCACCTTCTCCGCCACCTGCTTGGTGGCGCCCATGACGCTGGTGGGCCGCACGGCCTTGTCCGTGCTGATCATCACGAACCGCTCCACCCCGTGCCGCTGCGCCGCCTGGGCGATGTTGCGCGTGCCCCCCACGTTGTTGCGGATGGCCTCCACCGGGTGGTACTGCAGGATGGGTACGTGCTTGTAGGCCGCGGCGTGGAAGACCACCGCCGGCTTGTGGTTGCTGAACAGCAGGTCCACGCGCGACAGGTTCTTGATGTCGCCCAGGAAGAAGACCAGGTCCGCCTCCGGGTTGCGCCGCCGCAGCTCCTGCTCCAGGCGGAACAGCCCGTTCTCGTCCTTGTCCATGCAGATCAGGCGCCCCGCGCCCTGGTCCACGATCTGCCGGCACAGCTCGCTGCCGATGCTCCCCGCCGCGCCGGTCACCAGGATGCGCCGCCCGGCGATGAGCTCCCGGATCTCCGGCACGTCCGTGCGCACCACGCGGCGGTTGAGCAGGTCGTCCATGGAGAAGTCCTGGATGCGCGTGACCGCCTCGCTGCTCTGCAGCACCTGCCAGATGTCCGGCGTGGTCTTCAGGGGCAGCCCGGCCTCGCGCGCCAGCTTCACCACGCGGTAGATCTGCGACGTGTTGGCCGACGGCATGGCCAGGATCGCGGCCTCCGCCTTGTGCTTGGCCGCCATCTCCGCCAGCCGGTCCACCGGCGCGTAGACGGGCACGCCATGGAAGGTGGTGTTGTTCTTGAGCGGGTCGTCGTCCACCACGGCCACGGGCTTGAACTCGTTCAGCCGCGGCGTGTTCATGGCCTCCAGCACCAGATGCGCGGCCTCGCCGGCGCCCACCACCACCACGCGCGTCTGCGGCCCGGTGCTGAAGCGGCTGGAGAAGGCGTCCAGGATGCGGTAGGCGTAGCGCCCGATGAAGGCCAGCACCAGGAAACCCACCGCGTCGATGATCAGCACCGACCGCGGATACACGCCCTTGTGCGGCAGGTACAGCGCCGCCGTGATCACCAGCGACCCCAGCACCGACGCCCACACCAGCGGCGGCAGGTCCCGCAGCGATGCGAACCGCCACGACACCTTGTGGATCCCCAGCAGGTAGCACACCAGCAGCCGCACCGGCACCGCCACCAGCAGCATCTGCCGCATCCAGTCGGTCCAGCGGTCGTCCGGCCGCAGCCACGAGAACTGGAAGCGCAGCGTGAACGACCCCACCACCGACAGCGCCGCGATCGATCCGAAGAACAGCACGAAGAACAGCACCCGATGCCGCCGCACCAGGCGCGCCAGGGCGCCGTCGCGATAGGGGTTGAGGTCGCCGAGGGTCCGTTTCAGGCGATCGACCATGGGCCTCCGTGTCCGTGTCGAGGGCAGCGGGAAGGGACCGCGGTCAGGCGGTCGGGTCGGGGGGAGGATACGCCTCGGAAATCAGAAGATCCAGGCCGGAATGCCCCTCAAACGCACCCATCCGGCCGCGGCAACCCCGCATACTTGCAAGCCCCGTGCGCCGGCCCGCTGGGAAACAGCTCGTAGATCCGCTTGAGCGACGTGTCCGTCTCCCGGCACAGCAGCCGCACCATGGGCGCCACGCCGTGCTCCTTCCAGTAGGCGCGCACGAACTCCATGACCTTCCAGTGCTCGTCCGAGAGCTCCGGCACGCCGTCGGCGTCGGCCAGGGCGCGGCCCATGCGGTGGCTCCACTCCTCGGGGTGGAGCAGGAAGCCGTCGGCGTCCAGGGTGGTGCGGATGCCGTTGTGGTCGAAGGCCTGCGTGGCGCCGCTCATGTCAGTCCCCCAGCAGCACGCGCACGATGCGGCCAGCCGTCTTGCCGTCCCAGTACTCCGGCACGGAGCCCTTCTTCCAGGTGCCGGCCATGATGGAGGCCAGATGCCCGGGCAGCGACTCCAGGGTCACCAGCTCGTTGGTGCCCTCGGTGATGGTGATGGGCCGCTCGGTGTTGGGCCGCAGCGTGAGGCAGGGGATGCCCAGGTAGGTGGTCTCCTCCTGGATGCCGCCGGAGTCGGTCAGCACGAAGCGGGCGTTCAT
>DAOTGJ010000060.1:0-4265 GCA_035447065.1 Candidatus Krumholzibacteriia bacterium | reverse complement strand
GCGTCGGCGTCGCGCGAGGGGGTGAGCAGGTAGTCGCTGATGGCGTCGGTGGCCAGGCGGTTGATCTCCTCCGGCATGCCCCAGTCGTTGCTGCGCAGGCCCGACTCCACGTGGGCAACCTCGATCCACAGCTTCTTGGCCGTCAGCGCGCAGGCGATGGTGGAGTTCACGTCGCCGCACACCACCACCAGGTCCGGCTTGCGCTCGCGGCAGGCCTTCTCGAACTCGATCATCACGCCGCCGGTGTTCTCCGCGTGGCTGCCGCCCCCCACGCCCAGGTGGATGTGCGGCTTGGGCAGGCCCAGGTCCTCGAAGAACACGTCGGACATGTTCTTGTCGTAGTGCTGGCCGGTGTGGACCAGCACGGGCTCGCAACGGTCCAGGTGCTTCTGCAGCTCGTGCCAGATGGGCGCGATCTTCATGAAGTTGGGGCGGGCGGCGGCGACCAGGTAGATGAGCTTCTTGGGCATGCGGAGGCTCCGGCGTTGGGACGCGTTGCGGGCGAATCCCACAATGATAACGAGCGCAAGGCGCTCAGGTCCATGAAAAGGCTAAGAGGATTCCCCCGGCAGGAGCCGCTCGATCTCTTCCCGCAGGCTCTCCAGCTGCCCCGCGAACCGGTCGCGCTGCTCGCCGGCCAGCTCGCCCAGGCGCTCGCGGTAGTAGCGCACGCCCAGCATGAGGTTGTCGCGGGTCTCGGCCACGCTGTCGGCGGCCGCCTGGCCCTTGTCCGACAGCTCCTGGCGCCGGTCCGCCATCTCCTCGCGCAGGCGCTGCACGTGGAGCGACAGCTCCTTGATGAACATGTGCGGACGCTCGGAGTCCAGGGGCAGGCGCGCGCGGCCGTAGATGTGGTCGATCATCTCGCGCAGGCTGGTGCGGGCGGAGAAGTACACCGTGTTGGGGCCGCAGCACACGGCGGTCTTGGCTTCGGGATCGATGCCCAGCGGCTTGGTGGCGCCGCCGGCCAGGTCGTGGCAGATGCAGGCCTTGTCCGTCACCTCGGCGGGCGCGGCGCCCGGCAGCACGTTCAGGGCCTTGAGCTTCAGCTTCTGGTAGGCGCGGCTCGCGGTGCAGATGGGCTTCTTGGTGAACTCGGTATTGAAGGCCAGGTAGCCCTTGGGGCAGCCGCTGCCCGGGTTCTCGGCGGCGATGCGCTCCAGCCGCGCGCGCTCGCTCTCGCTGGTCTTCAGGCACCAGAACGGCACCCCCAGCGGCGAGGCGTTGCTCAGGTGCACGTCGTCCTCGCGGGCGGCCTCCAGCCGCGCCAGGTGGTCCTCGTCGATGCTGACCACCTCCGGCACCAGCAGGAACGGGCTCGCCCAGCCGGTGCCGTCCACGCCGTACTGGGCGGCGAGCATGGCGTTCTCGTCGGACGTGCCGATGCCGCCCTGCACCGTCACCCGCTGCGGCGGCGGCACGGGCATCACGTCGCGCCCCAGCGCCTGCAGGCCCTTGCCGCAGGCCTCGTGGAGCTGACCGGTCAGCTCGGCGCGCTTGTCGTGGAACTCCTGCAGGATGGGTCCCAGGAGCTGGCCCCGCCCGCCGAAGGCGTGCCCGCCGCAGTTCAGTCCGGACTCGATGCGGAACTCGCTCACCCAGAGCCCCTTGCGCGCCAGCATGCGCCCCTGCACCAGGGCGGAGCGGAAATCGCTCACCTTCAGCACGATGGTCTTGCGCAGCTGCCCCGCATCGTCCGGCAGGAAGTCCTGGAACTCGGCCAGGTAGCCGTAGAGCTTGGCGTTCATCCCCGCGGACAGGATCACCGACGACTCCAGCTTGCTCTCCGCGAACCCCTTCAGCGCGGTCATGGCGTCGCTGAAGCGCGGCCCCAGCGACTGCCCGGCGCGCAGGCGCTCCCGGTCCAGCTTGGTCATGATGTTCACGTCGATGGTGCCCGGCGTGAGCCGCGCGCGCAGCTCGTCCTGCAGACGGGCGCGCTGCTCCGGATCGCTCATGCTCTGCATGGTCTCGTACAGCGACCGCAGCGGCGACGTGGGCAGCATCTCGAAGTACGTGCTCAGCTCGTTGCCCGCCTCGAACGCCATGGCCTTCATGCGCGCCATCTGCGCCTGCACCTCGTCGTGCATCAGATCCAGGTAGGCGGTGATGCGGCGCGCGCGCGCGTCGTCGTCGCGCTCGGCGATGGCCTCGTAGGCGCGGCCCAGCGCCCCGCTCACCTTCTGCCGCATCTGTTCGATGAGCCGGTCGTCCACCAGCGAGACCACGCTGCTGATGCCGTACCGCGCCACCTTCAGGGGCGTGTCGATGGTGAAGCCGGTCCCCATCACGGGGATGTGGAACGAGTGGACGGGCGTGGGCAATGCCATGGCCTGAAGACCTCGCGGCGGAGGGTGACGCGGAATCGGAACCCGAACAGGATAGATTCTCGACGGTCAAGCGTCCAAGGTTTAGAAGCGACATCTTTGACAGCGGCTTTTCGGTGGGCGATCATCCCGGGACCCCCTCCCGAGGAGCCCGCCCATGTCCAAACGCCGCAAGCTCTTGCCCGCGCTGGCCCTGCTCCTCCTGGCCGGTCTCCTCTTCTGGCGCGCCCACGCCTGGTCCCACCTCATCCAGGCCATGCTGCCCGCCGACAGCCGCCCCCTGGCGGTGGCCTTCCCCGCGGAGCTTCTGGACGACACCGCCCGCGCCGCCCTGATCCAAGACGCCGCCGCCGCCGGCTTCCCCCACGCCGCCCTCTTCCGCGACGCCGGCGTGACCGCCTACGCCGGCCCCGCCACCTGCCTGGCCTGCCACCCGGACGTGGCGTTCACGGATGCGGACGGCGCCGAGCGCCGCGAAGACCTCCTGGCCAACCTCACCCGCTCCGCCCACTACCGCTTCTTCACCCGCCACCGCGACAACGTGTACGGCTTCGACGGCTCCCTGGCCGACGACTTCCCCATGGGCAAGATCAACCGCCCCTGCCCCAAGCCCGGGTCGTTCGCCATGACCGCCTGGGCGGAGATCGTGGTCACCCAGCGCGGCGACACCCTGAGCGAGGGCTGCGGCCAGTGCCACATCGGCGGCCAGCCCCAGGCGCCCCTGGGCGAGATGATGCCCTTCTACGGCACGCTGCCGGTGGAGAAGGACGCCATCGACTGCCTGATCTGCCACGCCGCGCGGTACGACATGGACCGCAAGCAGGTGGTCCCCACCGGCGACGGCCGCTGGCGCTGGGACCAGGACCGCACCCTGCGCGCCGCCCTGACCGTGGGCCGCCCCACCGCCCAGGCCTGCCTGCGCTGCCATCAGCACAACATGGGCGGCGACGTGTTCGTGGATGAGGCGGACGCGTCGTTCTCCCCGTCCATCCTCGCGCAGGGCGCGGACCGCCCGCGCGTGATGCACCCCGGCAGCAAGCGCGGCACCCCGTACACGCCGTCGTGGGACGTGCACGCCGCCGCCGGCCTGGACTGCCTGGAGTGCCACGCCACGGAGGGCCACCGCATCGCCCGCGGCCGCCACACCACCACGCTCATGGCCAACGACCTGCCGGACCGTGCGGTCAGCTGCGTGCAGTGCCACGAACTCCCGCTCCACGCCGACGCCGCCTACGACGACCACTGCGACCGCGTGGCCTGCACCACCTGCCACATCCCGTCGCTGCACCCGGACAACGCCACCCGCCGCGACTTCGCGGTCACGGAGTGGGAGGAGGAGCCCGGCATCCACGTGTACCACGACGAGGCCAAGCTCACGGCCCCCGGCGCAGGCATCGCCTACGTCTGGTGGAACGGCGACGCCACCTTCCTGGGCAACCCCATCGGCGATCACCCCGACGGCGGCGGCCGCTACCGCTTCTACGACGCCGCCCACGTCTGGCCCGAGTTCGCGGACTACGACTATGCCGGCTGGTACGAGGAGGTCATGCGCCCCCTCGCCGCCCGCAAGCCCAGCAAGCTCTACGCGATGAAGCGCTTCAACGGCCGCCAGCACATCGACCTGCAGAACATCGGCCCCTTCGGCGGCATGTTCGTGCCCTACAACCTGCCCGCCTACTACCGCGACGGCGATCCCGACGCCGCCGCCCGCGCCGAGATGGACAAGTCCATGATGGGCATGATGTACGGCTGGATGTTCAAGCTCTACATGCTGGACCGGTTCATGGGGTACATGGCCATCGACGGCTGGAACACGGGGTCCTATGACGACGTGCGCGCCGGCCGCCGGGTGGAGCCGCGCTGGATCCCCACGGACGCCATGCTGGAGATCAGCCATGGGGTGCGCCGGGAGGGGGCGCTCACGTGCGGACGGTGCCA
>DAOTGJ010000059.1:0-17700 GCA_035447065.1 Candidatus Krumholzibacteriia bacterium | reverse complement strand
CCGACCGCACCGAGACCACCCTCATCCTGGGCAAGCCCGTCCGTTACCGCCTGCGCCGCAGCCGGCGCGCGCGGCGCATCAACTTCCACGTCACCCGTCAGAAGGGGCTGGAGGTGGTGCTGCCGTGGCGCTGGGCCCTGCGCGACGTGGGGGAGGCCATGGCGCTGCACGCGGACTGGATCGACCGGGCCGTGGATGCGGTGGGCGTGCGGCACGGGCCGCGGCGGCGGGAGCTGGTGGACGGCGCCACGCTTCCGGTGCTGGGCGAGCCGCGGCGTCTGGAGCTGCGGCCCTTACCCGCGGGCCGGTCGCGCGCCCGCGTGACGCTCACGGACGACGTCCTGCGGGCCGAGCTGCCCGCCCCCGATCTGCTGGATCCGCGTCCGGCCCTGCGCCGCTGGCTGCGCCGTCAGGCCCGCGGCCACCTGGAGGCGCGGGTGGCGCATCTCGCGGCCCTGCATGATTTCGACCCGCGCAGGGTCATCGTAGGAGAGCGGCGCAGCCGCTGGGGGAGCTGCTCCAGCTCCGGCACCCTGTCCTTCTGCGATCGGCTGTTCCTGGCGCCGCCCGCGGTGATCGACGCCGTGGTCTGCCACGAGCTCAGTCATCTGCGCCACATGAACCACGGCCCCCGCTTCCGGGCCCTGGTCCGCCGCCTCTGCCCGGACCACGACCGCCACATGCGCTGGCTGCGCGACCACCACGACGATCTGGAGTTCTGATGAGCCTCTACGACCGCGCCGCCTGCCTGGAGCTGCTCCACGAGCACACCAAGACCGACTCCCTGCGCCGCCACGCCTACGCCGTGGAGGCCGCCATGCGCGCCGCCGCGGAGCGCACCGGGAACGACCCCGAGGTGTGGGGCGCCGCCGGCCTCCTGCACGACTTCGATTACGAGCGCTTCCCCGAGCCCCCCGACCACCCCGAGAAGGGCGCCGAGATCCTCCGCGCCAAGGGCTACCCGGAGGAGTTCGTGCGGATCATCCTGTCCCATGCCGTCTACACCGGAGTGCCCCGCGAGAACGATTGCGCCCGCTGGCTCTTCGCCGTGGATGAACTCTGCGGGTTCTGCATGGCCTGCGCCATGGTCCAGCCGGACCGCAGGATCGCCCAGGTCCAGGTCAAGTCGGTGCGCAAGAAGCTCAAGAAGAAGGACTTCGCGGCCAAGGTGAACCGGGAGGAGATCGCCGAAGGGGCGGCGGATCTGGGGCTGGAGCAGGATGAGGTGATCACGCACGTGCTGGCGGCCCTGGCGGGGGTGGCGTCGGAATTGGATCTGTGACAGGGAGTTATGGATGCCGGCCGGGGTTGATATATCAGATACATTTCGACCTGCCAATGTTACATGGTAAACAGTTTTCTGTATCAAATGAGTTATTTTCTTAACAATTTCGCTTGATCCTCTACGGATCCGGTGTATTTTACCCACCACAAATCACTCTGTTAGCGCGGTAACGACCACGAGGAACGCCCATGAGCCGCACCAATGACACCATCCGCCCGCTGCCCGCCCAGGTCGTCGACCGTCTCGGCCTCTACCGTCGGGAGCTGTCCCATTGGCTGCGCTCCGGAGTGCTGCAGGTCCATTCCGCCGATCTCGCCGCCCGGGTGGGAGCGACTCCCGCGCTGGTGCGGCGAGATCTCATGATGATCGGCCATCGGGGATCCAACGGTCGTGGCTACGACGTACGCCACCTGGCGGAGACCGTGGAACGGCGGCTGGCCGAGGCCACGCACCGGCGCATGGTGCTCATCGGTCTGGGAACGCTGGGCCGCGCCATGCTGCGCGAGACCGCCAAGCGCCAGCCCGATCTGCAGCTCGTGGCCGCGTTCAGCCGCTCCATGAGCGGCGGTGAGCGCATGCTGGACGGGGTCCCCGTGTACAGCCTGGAGGATCTGGAGTCCGTCGTGGGCGAGGAGCAGGTGACGGCGGCCGTGCTGGCCGTGGCCGATGGCGAGGTGCAGCACGTGGCCAACCGCCTGGTGCGCTGCGGGGTGACCAGCCTGCTCAATCTGACCTCACGGCGGATCCGGGTGCCGGATTCCGTGCATGTGGAGGATATGGATCTGGGGCTGACTTTGCTGCGGACGGCGTTCTTCGGGGGCAACGCCATGGACGGGGCGGCCTGACACTTGAGTTGTGCCGCTGAAATTGTGCCTGGGCTCTTTTGAGCCCTGCTCGACCTCGTATCTCCAATGATATCAACATCCGACATTCCGAAAAGCGACGCGGAACGACGCAGGCACATTTTCCGTGGCACAACTAACGGTTAAAACAATAACAATATTTCTTGCCCCTGCCCTTCCATCCGCTAGATTAGGTTCACCCAGATTGTCAAAATAATAACAATGCTGCGGGACTCCCCGCAGCAACAGCTCCGGAGCTCCTCATGAGCCGAACCGTTCCGAGCATCCTCGAGAGCCATCCCTCGGCCGGCCGCGACGCGTTGATCCCCCTGCTGCAGGAGATCCAGGCGGAGCACGGGTACATCGCCAAGGACTCGGTGACCGCGGTGGGGAGGCATCTCGGCCTGCCGGCCAGCACCATCTACGGGGTGGCCACCTTCTACAACCAGTTCCGCTTCCAGCCGCTGGGGCGATTCCACGTCCAGGTCTGCCGCGGGACGGCCTGTCACGTGAAGGGGTCCCAGGGCGTGTTCGAGACCATGCAGCGGCATCTGGGCATCGGGCCGGGCCAGACGTCGCGCGACGGGCTGTTCAGCCTGGAGGTGGTGGCCTGTCTGGGGGCCTGCGGGCTGGCGCCCCTGATCTGCGTGAACGGGGAGTTCCATGGCGGGGTGACCTGCGCCTCGGTTGTCCGGATCCTGGACCGGTACCGGGCGGAGGCGGCGGCATGACGGCGGGCGGGACGACGCTGTCCTCCGTGGCGCGCCTGCGGCGCGAGGATGTGGATCGGCCGGTCATCTACGTGGGGACGGGCACCTGCGGTCTGGGCGCCGGGGCAGCGGCCGTGCTCAAGGCCGTCCGCCACGCCCTTGCGGACCATCCTCGGGACGCCGACGTGGTGGAGGTGGGGTGCCTGGGCCTCTGCGCTCATGAGCCCATGCTGGATGTGCAGCTTCCGGGCCGCGCTCGTCTGTGCTTCGGCGACGCCACGGCGGCCAAGGCCGCGGTGGTGGTCCACGCCCTGCTGGACGGTTCGCCCTGGCCCGAGCTCCCCCTCTTCCAGTTCCGCAACCCGGCCGTGAGGCCGTGGGACGGCGTGCCGTTCCTGGACGAGCATCCGTTCTTCGCGTCGCAGACGCGCTGGGTGCTGGAGAACTGCGGGCTGGTGGACCCGGCGAGCCTGGAGGAGTACGTGGCGCGCGGCGGGTACGAATCCTACCGACGGGTGCTGCACGAATGGACGCCGGCCGCGCTGTGCCGTGAGGTGGAGCGCAGCGGGCTGCGCGGGCGCGGGGGCGGCGGCTTCCTCACCGGACGCAAGTGGCGCTTCGCCCTGGAGACGCCCGCGGACCAGCGTTACCTCATCTGCAACGCCGACGAGGGGGATCCGGGGGCCTTCATGGACCGCGCCGTGATCGAAGGGGATCCCTATCGGCTGCTGGAGGGATTGGCCATCGCGGCCTTCGGCGTGGGGGCGAGCAAGGCGTACGTGTACATCCGGGCCGAATACCCGCTCGCCATCGCGCGGCTGGAGCACGCCATCGCGCGGGTGCGGGAGGCGGGGCTGCTGGGCCAGGACGTGGAGGGGCGCGGGGTGGCCCTGGACATCGTGATCAAGCGGGGCGCCGGAGCCTTCGTGTGCGGGGAGGAGACGGCCCTGATCCATTCCATCGAGGGGAAGCGGGGGATGCCGCGGCCGCGGCCGCCGTTCCCGGCGGTGAAGGGACTCTTCGGCAAGCCCACCGTGATCAACAACGTGGAGACGCTGGCCAACCTGCCGGGACTGATGCGGCGGGGGGCCGACGCCTTCGCGGCCGTAGGGACCGCGGGCAGCAAGGGGACCAAGGTGTTCGCCCTCTCGGGCAAGGTGCGGCGCACCGGCCTGGTGGAGGTGGCCATGGGCACGCGGCTGCTCCAGGTGGTGGGGGCCGTGGGGGGCGGCGTGCCGGACGGCAAGGCCTTCAAGGCGGTGCAGATCGGCGGTCCCAGCGGAGGCTGCATCCCGGCGAGCCATCTGGACACGCCCATCGACTACGAGTCCCTCAAGGCCCTGGGGGCCATGATGGGGTCGGGCGGCCTGGTGGTGATGGATGAGGACAACTGCATGGTGGATGTGGCGCGCTTCTTCATGGACTTCATCCAGCGCGAGAGCTGCGGCAAGTGCATCCCCTGCCGCGAGGGCACGCGGCACATGCTGGAGATCCTGGAGGCGCTGACGCGGCATCCGCGGCGGGAGTCGGAGAGCCTGGCGTTGGAGCGGTTCCAGGGCGTGACCTGCCTGGAGCAGCTCGCGGGGGTGATCCAGGACACGTCGCTGTGCGGGTTGGGCCAGTCGGCGCCCAACCCGGTGCTGAGCACGCTGCGCTGGTTCCGCGACGAGTACGAGGCCCACGTCTTCGAGCGGCGCTGTCCGGCGGGGGTCTGCAAGGAGCTGCTCACCTACAGCATCGACCCCGATCTCTGCACGGGCTGCACCCTCTGCGTGGCGCAGTGCCCGTCCGATGCCATCGAGGGGGAGAAGCGCGAGCCCCACACCATCGTCCGCGAGCGCTGCGTGGCCTGCGGGAACTGCGTCACCGTCTGCCGGCGCGGCGCCGTGCAGGTGAGCTGAGGAGGTCGGCATGGTCACCATCGAGGTCAACGGGCGCACGGTGCGGGCCCGGGCGGGGGAGATGCTGCTGGGGGTGCTGCGGCGCGAAGGCGTGCGCATCCCCACCCTCTGCCAGATGGACGGGCTGGAGCCCACCGGAAGCTGCCGCCTCTGCGCGGTGGAGGTGGAGGGCCGGCCCACCCTGGTCACGAGCTGCGCGGCGCCGGTGGAGGCGGGCATGGTGGTGCGCACCCATTCCGCGCGGGCGGTGGCGGCGCGGCGGACGCTGGTGGAGCTGCTGCTCAACAACCATCCGGACGACTGCCTCTACTGCCCGCGGCACGGCGACTGTCGGCTGCAGGACCTGGCCGAGGAGCTGGGCGTGCGCTCCCGGCGGCTCCACGGTTCGCACACGCGGCGGGCGCGGGACGTGTCCAGCCCGGCCATCGTGCGCGATCCGGAGAAATGCGTGCTCTGCGGCAAGTGCGTGCGGGTGTGCGGGGAGATCCAGGGCGTGGCGGCCATCGACCTGACCGGGCGCGGCTGCCTGGCCCGGGTGGACACGGCTTTCGGCGAGGGGCTGAACGTTTCCAGCTGCATCAACTGCGGGCAGTGCGTGATGGTGTGCCCCACGGGCGCGCTCACGGAGCACAGCCACATCGACCTGGTCGAGAACGCGCTGGGGGACCCGGAGCTGACCGTGGTGGTGCAGTGCGCGCCGAGCATCTCGGTGACCCTGGCGGAGCTCTGCGGCGAGCTGCCGGGGCAGGACGTGGACGCGGCCATGACCGGGCTGCTGCGGCGGCTGGGCTTCGCCAAGGTCTTCGACACGGGGTTCAGCGCCGACCTGACGGTGATGGAGGAGGCCAGCGAGCTGGTGCGGCGCCTGCGCGAGGGTGGAACGCTCCCCATGTTCACGAGCTGCTCGCCGGGCTGGGTGAAGTTCGTGGAGACGTTCTACCCGCACCGCATCGGCCACCTGTCCACCTGCAAGAGCCCCCAGCAGATGCTGGGCGCGGTGATCAAGAGCCGCTGGGCGGCGCAGGCGGGCGTGGATCCGCACCGGATCTTCAGCGTTGCGGTCATGCCGTGCACGGCCAAGAAGTTCGAGGCGGCGCGTCCGGAGATGCTGCGCGGCGATCTGAACGACGTGGACGCCGTGCTCACCACGCGGGAGCTGGCGTCCCTCATGCGTCGGCGCGGGCTGCGCCTGGGCGATGCGCCGGCCGAGCACGCGGACCTGCCGTTCGGGACGCGCTCGGGGGCCGGCAAGATCTTCGGAGCCTCGGGCGGCGTGATGGAGGCCGCGGTCCGCACCGCCCACAAGCTGCTCACGGGCGAGGATCCGCCGGTGCTGGAGCTGGCCGGGCTGCGCGGGCGTGCGGGCATCCGCGAGATGCGTCTGGCGGCGGGCGGCCTGGAGCTGGGCTTGGCGGTGGTCAACGGTCTGGGGCACGCGCGCCGGCTGCTGGACGAGATCGAGGCCGGGCGCGACGACCTGCACTTCATCGAGGTCATGACCTGCCCAGGCGGCTGCCTGGCGGGGGGCGGGCAGCCCTTCGGCGCGGCATCCGACGCCGTGGGGGCGCGTCTGGCGGCCCTGTACCGCGTGGACGGCCGCGAGACCCTGCGCACGGCCCACGCCAATCCGGCCGTGCAGGAGCTCTACGCGGAGTTCCTGGGCGAGCCCCTGTCGGCCCGCAGCCACGAGCTGCTGCACACGCGCTACGTGGAACGGACGGTGCTGAGGTGAGGACGTGAGCGCGGCGCCGGTCCTGGTCACCACCGTGGGAGAACGCTGCCGCACCTGCTACACGTGCGTGCGCGAGTGCCCGGCCAAGGCCATCCGCATCGCGGACCGGCAGGCCCAGGTGATCCCGGAGCGCTGCATCGGCTGCGGCAACTGCGTGCGGGTGTGCAGCCAGGGCGCCAAGGTGGTGGTCAGCTCCCTGGACGAGGCGAGGGCGCTGCTGGATTCCCCGCGCCGCGTGGCGGCGGCGGTGGCGCCTTCGTTCCCCGCCGAGTTCCCCGATCTGGACGAAGGCGCCTTCGTCGGACTGCTGCGCGCCGCGGGCTTCGATCTGGTCCACGAGGTGGGGTACGGCGCGGATCTCGTGGCCGTCCGCACCCGCGAGATCCTGGCCCGCGACGACGGGCGCCGCTGGATCGCCACGGCCTGCCCGGCCATCGTGAGCTTCGTGGAACGGTACCATCCCGACCAGTGCGGCGCCCTGCTGCCCGTGGTGTCGCCCATGACCGCCAGCGCCAAGGCCCTGCGGCGCCTGCACGGAGATGACCTGGCCGTGATCTTCCTGGGCCCCTGCCTGGCCAAGAAGGGGGAGGCCGCGGCGACGTCCGGCGACGGCCGCGTGGAGGCCGCCCTCACCTTCCGCGAGCTGCGCGTGCTGCTGGCCGAGCGGGTGCCCGCCGGCGCCCCTGCGGCTGCCGACGCCTTCGATCCGCCCCTGGCCGGCGCCGGCGCCATCTTTCCCCTGACGCGCGGCCTGGTGCAGACCGCGGGCATGGACGAGGACCTCATCACCGGCCTGGTGGTCAGCGCCGACGGGCGCCAGGACTTCCCCCAGGCCCTGCGCGAGTTCGCCGCCGGCGACCTGGACGCCCGCCTGCTGGACGTGCTGTGCTGCAACGGGTGCGTGATGGGCGTGGGCATGACCACGGCCGAGCCGGTGTTCCGCCGCCGCGCCCGCGTGAGCCGGCACGCCGCCCGCCGCCGCGCCGCCGCGGCCGCCGCACCGCCGCCGGCGCTGCCGGACCTGGACCTGGGCCGCACCTTCGCCCCCGATGACCACCTCCTGCGGCGTCCCGGTTCCGCGGAGATCGAGGCCATCCTGCGCCGGCTGGGCAAGCGCACGCCGGCCGACGAGCTGGACTGCCGCGCCTGCGGCTACGAGACCTGCCGTCAGCACGCGGAGGCCATCGCCATGGGCATGGCCGAAAGCGAGATGTGCCTCCCGTACGTCATCGACGAGCTGCGCCACACCGTGGACGAGCTCCATGAGAGCCACGCGGAGCTGGCGTCCACACAGGAGCTGCTCATGCACACGGAGCGGCTGGCGAGCATGGGACAGCTGGCGGCGGGCATCGCCCACGAGGTGAACAACCCCCTGGGCGTGGTGCTGCTCTACGCCCACATGCTCCAGGACGAGCTGCGCGAGCGGGGGGAGGCCGGGGGCATGACCGCGGACCTGGACCTGATCGTTCAGCAGGCCGACCGCTGCCGCACCATCGTCTCGGGGCTGCTGAACTTCGCGCGTCAGAACAAGGTGGTGGCGCGGGAGCTGCGGGTGGCGGATCTGGTGGCGTCGGCGCTGGCGGGCATCGTGGTGCCGGCGGAGGCGCGTCTGGACGTGCGGCACGCGGCGCCCGACCTGCCCGTGCGCGTGGATCCGGACCAGTTCGGCCAGGTGGTGGCCAACCTGGTGGGCAACGCCCTGGACGCCACGGGCGGCCGCGGACCCATCCGCGTGGCCACCTCGCCGCGCGACGGCGGCGGCTTCCGCCTGGACGTGAGCGACGACGGCTGCGGCATCCCGCGGGAGAATCTGGGCAAGGTCTTCGAGCCCTTCTTCACCACCAAGCCGCGGGGCGTGGGCACCGGCCTGGGCCTGGCGGTGCTCTACGGCATCGTCAAGATGCACCGCGGCGATATCTCCGTGGCCAGCAACGCCGATCCCGCGGCGGGCGCCACCGGCACCACCTTCACCATCCTGCTGCCGGACGCCGAGTCGGCGTGCGGCGAACCCGGAGGACCGCAGCCATGAGCGCCGACACCCGCCCCCTGGCCCTGATCGCCGACGACGACCCCGACTACCTGGAGCAGATGCGCCTGTGGTTCGAGCGCGAGGGGTTCGAGGTGGCCGCCGCCGGCAGCGAGCTCGAAGCCCGCACCCTGCTGCGCCGGCGCCGTCCCGACGTGGCGGTGGTGGACCTGATGATGGAGCGTCTGGACGCGGGCTTCACCCTGGCGCATGCCGTGAAGCAGACGGATCCCGCCATCCCGGTGCTGCTGATCACGGGAGTGACGGCGGAGACGGGGCTGGACTTCGAGGCCACGTCGCCGGAAGGGAGGCCCTGGATCAAGGCCGATGCGGTGCTGGCCAAGCCCGTGCGCTTCGAGCAGGTGCGGCGCGAGCTGGAGCGGCTGGGGGTGCGACGTGGCTGATCCGGCGGGCGTTCTGACGGTCCTCGCGGCCGACGACGAGCCGGGCATCCGCACGGGCATCGCCCGCGCCCTGCGCGATCTGCGCGTGACGGCGGGAGCGGAGGGCGCCGAGTGGTCGCTGCGCGTGGAGGAGGCCGCGGACGGCGCCGCCACCCTGGAGCGCCTGGAGCGCGGCGGCGTGGATGTGCTGCTCCTGGATCACGGCATGCCCCTGGCCACCGGCATGGACGTGCTGGCCGCGCTGCACGGCCGCGACGACGCTCCCCTGACCGTCATGGTCACCGCCTACGGCACCCTGGAGATGGCCGTGCAGGCCACCAAGGAGGGCGCCCACGACTTCCTGGCCAAGCCCTTCACGCCCGCCGAGCTGCGCGCCACCGTGGCCAAGGCCGTGCGCCATCTGGCCGCCGCGCGCGAGGCGCGGCGCCTGGCGGCGGAGAAGCGCCGCGTGCGCTTCGAGTTCCTGTCCGTGCTGGCCCACGAGCTGAAGGCGCCCCTGGGCGCGGTGGAGGGCTACCTGCGCCTGCTCCAGGACGGTGTGCTGGCCGATGATCCCGAGGGCGCCGCCCGCGCCGTGGAGCGTTCGCTGGCGCGGCTGGGGGGCATGCGCAAGCTGATCTTCGACCTGCTGGACCTGACGCGCATCGAGTCGGGGCAGAAGGCGCGCGAGCTCCAGGACGTGGACCTGGCCGTCCTGGCCGCCGAGGCCCTGGACACCGTGCGCCCCGCCGCCGACGCCCGCGGCCTGCGCCTGGACCTGGGCATCGAGGGCGACGTGATCCTGCGCGCCGATCCCGGCGAGCAGCGCATCGTGCTGAACAACCTGCTGACCAACGCCGTGAAGTACAACCGCGACGGCGGCGAGGTGCGGGTGCGCCTGGAGGGCGGAGCCGACGCCGTGCGCCTGCGCGTGGCCGACACGGGCATCGGCATGAACGAGGAGGAGGTGGGCCGGCTCTTCGGCGAGTTCGTGCGCATCCGCAACGAGCGCACCCGCGGCATCGAGGGCAGCGGCCTGGGCCTGAGCATCGTGCGGAGGCTGGCGCGGCTGCACGGCGGCGACGTGGCCGTGGCCAGCAGGCCCGACGCGGGCTCGGAGTTCACGGTGACGCTGCCGCGGGAGGTCCCGGCATGATCGGCGCCACCGGCTGGCTGCACGAGGCCACCATCCGCGCCGACCTGCGCCGCGCACGCCTGGACGCCGGCGATCCCGCGCGCCTGGAGGACGTGCTGGCCAAGGCCCGCACCCTGGCCGGCCTCGCGCCGGCGGAAGCGGCCCTGCTCTGCGCCGCCGACGATCCCGAGTCGCGCGCCCGCATCCACGCCGCCGCCGGCGAGGTGAAGCAGGCGGTGTACGGCCGCCGCCTGGTGCTCTTCACGCCCCTGTACGTATCCAACCTCTGCGCCAACGACTGCGCCTACTGCGCCTTCCGCGCCGGCAACCACGGGATCGTGCGCCGCGCCCTGGACGCGGACGAGATCCGCGCCGAGACCGCCGCCCTGGTGGACGAGGGCCACCGCCGCATCCTGCTGGTGGCGGGCGAGGCGTACCCGCGCGAGGGCTTCGACTACGTGCTGAACGCCATCGACGCCGTCTACTCCGTGACGCGCGAGAAGGGCGCCGTGCGCCGCGTGAACGTGAACGTGGCGCCGCTGGAGACGGAGGACTTCCGCCGGCTGCGCGACCGCCGCATCGGCACCTACCAGATCTTCCAGGAGACGTACGACCGTTCCGTCTACGCCCACGTGCACCGCCGCGGCCGCAAGCGCGACTTCGACTGGCGCCTGGCCGCCATGGACCGCGCCATGACCGCCGGCGTGGACGACGTGGGGGTGGGCGTGCTCTTCGGCCTGGCCGACTGGCGCTTCGAGGTGCTGGCCCTCCTGCAGCACGCCCGACACCTGGAGGCGGCCTTCGGCGTGGGGCCCCACACCGTCAGCGTTCCCCGCCTGGAGCCGGCCACGGGCTCCGATCTGGCGTCGCACCCGCCCCACGCCGTGAGCGACGACGACTTCAAGACCCTGGTGGCCGTGCTCCGCCTGGCCGTGCCCTGGACCGGCATCATCATGAGCACGCGCGAGACGGCGCGCATCCGCCGCGAAACCTTCGCCCTGGGCGTGTCGCAGATCTCGGCCGGGAGCCGCACCAGCCCGGGCGGCTACACGTCGGGCGACGCCGAACCCCAGTTCAGCCTGGGCGACCATCGCCCCCTGGACGAGGTGGTGCGCGACGTGGCCTCGCTGGGCTACATCCCGTCCTTCTGCACGGGCTGCTACCGCCTGGGCCGCACCGGCGCCGACTTCATGGATCTGGCCCGTCCCGGCCTGATCCGCGAACACTGCGATCCCAACGGCCTCACGAGCTTCCTGGAGTACCTGCAGGACCACGCGTCGTCCGAGACCCGGAGCGTGGGCGAGGCGCGCATCGCCGCCGAGCTCGCGGCCATGGATCCGGAACGCCGCCGCCGCGCCGCATCCATGCTGGACCGCGTGCGCGCCGGCCGCCGCGACGTGTACTGCTGAGAGGAGTGCGCCATGACCCGCGCCACCCGCGGCTTCCGCCTCCACGTGGGCCTGCTGGGCCGCCGCAACGTGGGCAAGAGCAGCCTGATCAACGCCCTGGCGCGGCAGGACGTGGCCATCGTCTCGCCCACGCCGGGCACCACCACCGATCCCGTGAGCAAGCCCATGGAGATCCAGCCCCTGGGGCCGGTGGTCTTCATCGACACGGCGGGCCTGGACGATCCCGGCGCCCTGGGCGCCCTGCGCGTGGCGCGCACCCGCCGCATGCTGGACCGCCTGGACGTGGCGCTGCTGGTGGCCGCCGGCCGTGCCTGGGACGAGCGCGAGGAGTCGCTGCTGGCGGATCTGCGCGGCCGCGGCACGCCGGTGATCGCCGTCTTCAACCAGTCCGACAAGGCCGCGCCCGACCCGGCGCTCCTGGCCGTGCTGCGCGCCCGCGGCGTGCCCTGCGTCTCCTGCAGCGCCCTGCGCGGAGACGGCCTGGACGACCTGCGCGCCGCCCTGACCGCCGCCGCTCCCGACCGCTTGGAGGACCCGGCGCTCCTGCGCGACCTGGTGCCGGCGGGCGGCACCTGCGTGCTGGTGGTGCCCATCGACGCCGAGGCGCCCAAGGGCCGCCTCATCCTGCCCCAGGTCCACGCCCTGCGCGATCTGCTGGACGGCCACGCCGTGGCCGTGGTCTGCCGCGAGACGGAGCTGGCCGGCGCCCTGGCCAACCTGCGGCGGCCGCCGGACCTGGTGGTGACGGACTCGCAGGCGTTCCGCGAGGTGGCGGCCGTGGTGCCAGATTCGGTGCCGCTCACGGGTTTCTCCGTGCTCATGGCGCGGCTACGGGGGGACCTGACGGCGCAGACGGCGGGGGCGAGGGTCATCGGCGAGCTGCGGCCCGGCGACCGCGTGCTGGTGGCGGAGGCCTGCAGCCACCACCCGGTGCAGGACGACATCGGCCGCGTGAAGCTGCCGCGCTGGCTGGACGAGGCCGCCGGCGGCCCCCTGCGCTACACCACCGTGCAGGGCCACGATTTCCCCGACGACCTGACGGACTACCGCCTGGTGGTGCACTGCGGCGCCTGCACCCTGAACCGGAGCGAGGTGCGGCGGCGGCTGGAGCGCTGCGCGGAGGCGGGGGTGCCGGTCACCAACTACGGCCTGGCCATCGCCTGGCGCATGGGGATCCTGGAGCGGGCCACCGCCATGTTCTAGACCATGTCCACGATGCGGCGGCGCCAGCGGCGGGAGTCGCCGCGTTCGCCCAGGGCGGGCGGGGCGCCCAGGCGCCAGAGGCGGGGCAGGAGCGCGTCGAGGCCGGCGTCGTCGTCGGGGTCGTCGGGGTCCGTGCCGGGCTTGCCGTCGTAGAGGCGGTAGAGGGCGCGGTGGGCGGCGTCGGTGAGGTTGGGCATGATCACGTTGGCGCCGGCCAGGATGGCGCGCTCGCGGCCGTCGGGGGCCAGGGCGTCCAGGGACGTGGCGGCCACCAGGTTCACCTCGGGCAGGAGCAGCCGCGTGACGGCCACCGCGTTGAGGGCCAGCAGGAGCTGGGCTTCGGGGTCCACGTCGTGGTCGCGGTCGGCCAGGGGGGTCTGGTCGTGGGGCACGAAGGGGCCCATGCCCACCATGTCCACGTCGGCGTCGCGGAAGAAGAGGAGGTCGTCGGCCACGTCGTGGAGCGTCTGGCCGGGCAGGCCGATCATCACGCCCGTGCCCACCTGCCAGTCGCCGGCGCGCAGGGTGCGCAGGGCGTCCAGGCGCGCGCCCAGGTCCGGGGCGTCGGGATGGAGCTCGCGGTAGAGGTCCGGGTTGGTGGTCTCCACGCGCAGGAGGTAGCGGTCGGCTCCGGCGTCGCGCCAGCGGCGGTAGGTGGCGGCCGACTGCTCGCCGCAGCTCAGGGTCAGCGCCGGCTCGGGACCCACCACTCCGCGCACCGTGTCCACGGCGCGGGCCACGTACTCGATGAAGGCGGGGTCGGAACGCTCGCCGCTCTGCAGCACGACCGTGCCCAGCCGATGCTCCGCGGCCAGGGCCGCCGCGTCGGCGATCTCGCCCAGCCCCAGGTGATAGCGTTGGACCCGCAGGTTGTCGCGGCGGATGCCGCAGTAGAGGCAGTTGCGCGTGCAGCGGTTGCTCATCTCGATGAGGCCGCGCAGGTGGATCACCGGGCCGCCCAGCACCTGCTGGCAGTGCCTCGCCACGGCATGGAGCTCGGCCACGTCGGCCGGATGGTCGAAGGCCAGCAGGGGGATCAGGTCGTCGCGTCCGGCGCGACCGCGATGCATGGCCCGCAGGCTGCGCTGCAGGACGTCCAGGGTGAGTTCCATGCCTGTTAATATATTATCGTATCGCCGCGAAACCAAGGACGGGATTGCGGATCCGCCGTCGCCCGGGCATCCGGAATCCCGTCCGCGAGATCAGTCCATCCGCGTGCCCAGGGCGTCGTGCTTCATGCCCCGGCTCTCGTCCCATTCCGCCAGCACCTCGGCCTCGCGCGCCTCGGTCAGGCCGGAGCGCAGGGGCGCCTCGCGGCGCTCCGCGGGCTCGGTGGCCCACCAGTCCAGGGTGTCGCGCACCGTCTCGCTCAGGGGGCGGTACACCAGGCCGGCGTCCAGGGCGCGGCGCACCTGGATGGTGCCGGCGCCGGCCTCCTCGCTCTTGGGGATCCAGCAGGGCATGTCGCTCCACGCCTGCACCTCGTGCTCGGCCAGGAACTCCGTGGGCACCCACGCGAACTCCGCCTCCGTGCCGGCCACCGCGCGGCAGGTGTCCAGCATCTCGCCCATGCTCATCTGGTCGGGCGGCGACACGGCGTTCATCACGCCGGTGACCCGTCGTTCCAGGCCGTCGATCATGAACTCGGCCAGGTCGCGCACGTCGATGATCTGGACCGGCTCCGCGGGGCCTTCCGGCGCCAGCACCCGCCCGCCCCGCTGCAGTCGCAGCGGCCAGTAGGTGAAGCGGTCGCTGCGGTCGTTGGGGCCCACGATCAGGCCGGGCCGCAGGTTCCACACGCGGCCGGGCATGCTGCGCTCCGCCGCCTGCTCGCAGAGGGCCTTGAGCGGGCCGTAGGTCTCGCCGGTGATCTGCTCGATGGACTCGTCCTCCAGCTTGCCCACGGCGGAGCCCTCGTGCAGGCCGATCTCGTCGAAGTCCGCGTACACGCTGATGGTGGACACGAAGAGGTAGTGCTCCACGCGGTCGCGCAGCAGGTCGCAGCTCATCGACACCACGCGGGGCACGTAGCCGCTGGTGTCGATGACCGCGTCCCAGGTGCCGGTCTCCAGGGCCTTGAGATCGTCGTTGCGGTCGCCGCGGAGCTGGACCAGGTCCGGGAAGAGGCCGGGGTTGGAGCGGCCGCGGTTGAAGAGGGTCACCTCGTGGCCGCGCGCCATGGCGATCTTCACCGCGTGCAGGCCCAGGAAGCGCGTGCCTCCCAGCACCAGGATGCGCAGCTTCTTGCGGGCCTTCATCGGCGCGAAGTCGGCGCGCGCGCGGGGCACGCCCAGGGCGCCCAGCCCCACGGCGGCGCCGCCCAGGGCCAGGGTCTTCAGGAAGTCTCGGCGATGGGTGGACATGCGGTCTCCTTCGGGTTGGCGGCCCGACGCCGCTGCGCGGCGCCCAGGGCCAGTCCCACGGCTCCCCACGCCGCGGCGATGGGGACGACGGCGCCGGCCACGCCGGCGATGCCGAGGGCCAGGCCCGCCAGGGCCTTCTCGGCGAGGGCGCCGACGACGTCGCCGCCCCGGTACACGAACGTGTCGATGAAGCTCTTGGCCTTGTACTTCTGATCCACCGGCACCACGGTGAACAGCGTTTCGCGCGCCGGCCGCGTGAGCGCGTAGTTGCCCGCGCGCCGCACCATCTCGAAGAGCACCAGCACCGGCATCACCGGCGCCGCCGCCAGGGCGCCGAAGCCCAGGACCGTCACCACGGGCAGCACCAGCAGCGTCCAGCCCACGCCCACCCGCGCCATGAGCCAGCGCGCCAGCCCCAGCTGCAGGGCCAGCGTGGCCAGGTTGGTCCACAGGTCGATGTGCCCGAAGAGCACCGTGCGCGAGGCGCTGTCCGCCGCCGCCGCCGCCACGATCTTGGCCTTGGTGAAGTACAGGAACGTGCTGGTCACCGTGAACAGGAAGATGTAGGCGGCGATGCCCAGCAGGTAGCGCGAGCGCGCCACCGCGGTGATGCCGCTCCAGACGCCGCCGCTCCCGGCGGAGGCCTGGGGCGCGGCGGCCTCCGCCTGCCCCACCAGCCGCCGACCCAGCCGCGCCACCAGCTCCAGCACGGCCGCGGCCGCCAGGATGAGCAGGCCGCGGTCCGCCCCGCCGGCGATGGCCGACGACGTGATCCACGACCCCAGCGCCGCCCCCACCGTGCCGCCCACGGCGATGAAGCCGAACACGCGCTTGCTGCGGTCCAGGCCCCAGCGGTCGGCCATGACGGACCAGAAGAGCGACACGGCCCACATGTTGAACACGCTGACCCAGATGTAGAAGGCGCGGCCCAAGGTCACGTCGGCCCCGGCGGGGAGCCAGCGCCAGGCCAGGTAGAAGCCCACGAAGGTCAGCAGGAAGAAGCGATAGATCCAAGGCACGAACACCCGCCGCGCCAGCCGCGTGGTGATCCAGCCGAACACCGGCGCCAGCGCCAGCATCACGGCCAGGTTGGCCGAGTAGAGCCAGGGCAGGTTGCGCACGCCGCCGGCCAGGCCCATGTCCTCGCGCAGGGGACGCAGCAGGTAGTAGCCCCCCAGCACGCAGAAGAAGTAGAGCGCCGACGTGAGGGCGGGGCCCAGGTCGTCGGCGTCCACGGAGGTGAGGCGTTGCAGCAGGCGTCGCAGCATGGGGGCGATGGTACTCCCGGGTTCGGAGAAAGAACAGATCGGGTACGTGGCGGGGGCCGAATGGTTCCGCCGCATCCCGACGCGACGAGGCCCGGCCGCGCACACGACCGGGCCCCGCCTCCCTCCGGCCCCCGCCGGATGTCCCGCTAGCGGTACATGCCCTTGAGGGCCCCCCAGGAGGTGGACTCGTCGCCCACCGGCTCCAGGCATTCGGTGTCGAAGTTGTCGAGGAACGCCACGGCGTCCGGCCCCACCACGAAATCGATGGTGTGCTCGCCCACGCAGTCGGGCTCCCGCTCCGTGTTGTCGCCCCAGGAGGTGCTGGGCGGGAAGCCCACGGGGGGCTCGAAGAGGTCGTCGGGGTCGGTGTAGGTGCCGTCGTCGTCCACGTAGACGCCGATCCAGGCGTTGATGGCCCAGGCCTCGTAGAAGAAGTCGTACTCGATCTGGCAGATGTCCTCGACGGTGGGGCCGTCGCAGGTGAAGGTGAAGCGCACGATGACGGGCGACGTGCCGCCCAGGTTGTCGATGACCAGCACGTTGCCCGTGGCGCCCGGCGGCGCGGAGCCGCCCACCGCGGACACCGGCACCACCTGCACGCGGGCGGGGTCGCCCTGGATCACGGCGCCGGGCAGGGGGTAGGGGCCGGGGGGCATGGCGTCGAAGCCGGTGCCGGGGACCGTGGCCGCCGCGTCCGCGGGCAGCAGCGCCGCGGCGGCGGCGAGGGTGAGGAGCGTGAGCAAGGTCTTCATGGCGGGCCTCCTCGGGATCCGGGTCCTGGCGAGGACGATCCGGAGGTTTGGCCCGCCGCAGCCGTCTTACCGCCCTACTGCGGCGCCTCCGTGCCGGGGTACGTGGTCATGCCGTAGGGGATGTGGCCGCTGTCCGCGAAGCTCAGCACCTTGACCGATCCGTCCCCCCGCACCTGCAGCACCGTCAGGCTGGCGTTGGCGATGCTCATGCCCAGCCACGCCTCCGGGTCCACGTCCAGCGCCCGGCACAGCCACCAGCGGATGATGTTGCCGTGGCAGACCACGATGTCGTGGGCGTCGGCGTCCGCGGCCGGCCGCGCGATGCGTTCCCAGGCCGCGCTCAGCGACGCCTCGCAGGCCTCGGCTTCGCCGGCCTCCAGATCCGCCATGATGTCGGTGCGGCGGGTGCGCGGGGTGCACTCGCGGATGTCGTCGTGGAAGGAGGGCGCGAGGTCCGGGAAGTGCGGCGCGATGATCTCCGCCGTCTCCCGCGCGCGGCACAGGGTGCTGGCCTGGAGCGAGGTGAAGACCACGGGCATGGCGTCCAGCCGCTCCGCCACGAGCCGGGCCTGCTGGCGGCCCAGGGCGTCCAGGCAGCCCTCGTCCGGGGCGTCCACGCCGTGGTGGTACTCGCCGTGGCGGATGAGGTAGAGGGTGCGCACGGGCTCGTCGTGGGTGGGCAGGACGGCGG
>DAOTGJ010000058.1:0-17762 GCA_035447065.1 Candidatus Krumholzibacteriia bacterium | reverse complement strand
GGCTGCGGCGGAGATCGTGGTGGCGCTGAATCTGGACGGGGCGGACCATCCGTTCTCGGTGCAGTTCCCGGCGGACGGGACGTGGCTGCGGTTCCGGGCAGAAGAGGGCGTGTGGGAGTACGTGACGGTGAACGGTGGGGAGCTGGCGGTGACGCTGGAGGCTTCCAGCGGGATGGTGTTCGTGCGGGAGGATGGGGCGACGGGGATCAACTAGTACTTACTTTTTGTTAATCCAACGAGCAAGCCAAAGAACAATGGGATATGCTGCCAAGGCAACAACGATCCCTGGCTTGTGATTAACTGTTGCCATAAGCCCACTATCTTGCCACAACGCAAGAAATATCGTCACGATTATTAGGTAGTACAAAACAACTGCAATCCGTCTGGCTCTGCTTCTGAAGAAAATCAGACGCAGAAAATATAATAAGAGCTGCCAGACATGAACCGCAATGTTAACAACAAGAAGAGCCACCATAACTATCAATGCTGTCCGCAGAATTACCTTATCCCAATCCCATGAGTAATTTGCTTTCTCGAACCATGCATTTCGCAGCCTTATCTTGAGCAGGATTATTTGATCCTGGTCGAGAGCTTCAATCGAATCGATAGAATCTCCAAAGCCCTGAGATCTCGAATTCTGGATAAAATATTGCATCGCACTGTCACTCGGGCCAAGCAACTCATCCTCGCCATGTATATTTTCTTGAACAAGAAAATCACGTACTTCGTCTATCAAGCAATCATCTGTAACTTTGAGATCAATCTCGCGAACAGAGGCTGAGATACAACCTGCATACAATCCTCCAATGTTTGTATGGAAGTTGTCTGGGTGTATATTTATACATATCAATGATATCAGTAACGCATACAGCACAAATAAGATCGCTAGGGATGCTTTCGCCGTGAATTGCCAGACGGTCTTCACATCAATCACAATAATATGCTCCATACCACTGAATTACTTGATACTACTGACTTGAACCGATTTCCTCATAGTGTCAGCATACTCGCACATAGTCCGAAATCCCCCCCGCTCCAACATCCCCGCCAGCTTCGGCAACGTCGTGTCCTGCCCCCCCTGGCTCCGCCACTTCATGAACGCGTTCTGCGAGGTGCTGGGCTTCAGCTCATCGAACTCCCAAGGATGCAGATACGTCACCACCGCCTGCCCCTGCTTCAGCGCCACCTTCCGCAGCACCCGATACGCCCACCCCGGCAGGATCCGCATGTACCCCCCGCCCGCGAACGGCACGTTCACGCCCAGGATCCGCGCCGTGGTCATCGGCAGCACCAGCAGCGGCTCCCGCTCGGGACACGGATCGTCCGCCGGCGGCTCCAGCAGGAACGGATGCCGCGGCGAGCCCGGCTGCCCGTACCGCGGATGCTTCACCGGGAAGATGGAGCAGTCGTAGCTGAACCCCTCCTCCCGCAGGATGTGCAGGTAGTGGTGCACGGGCGGCGTGATGGTGAAGCTGGGGGCGCGGTAGCCCTGCACGTCGGTGGCGCCGGCGGCGGCCAGCACGTCGCGGCAGCGGCGCAGGTCGTCGCGGAACTGCTGCTCGCTCAGCTCGAACACGATGGGATGCCGCATGCTGTGGCAGGCGATCTCGTGCCCGGCGGCGCTGATGCGGCGCACCAGGTCCGGGTGGCGCTCCGCCGTCCAGCCCAGCACGAAGAACGTGCCGGTCACGCCGTGGCGGTCCAGCAGCTCCAGCACCTTCTCCGTGTTGGCCTCCACGCGCCGCTCCTGGTCGTCCCACGTGCTCGGGGGCACATGCTCCAGGTAGTTGTGGCCGTGGTACCACTCCTCCACGTCGATGGTCAGGATGTCCGGCGGGGTCATGGCTCAGTCACCTCGTCCTTCGGTCTCCTCGTCCAGGGCGCCGGCGCGCACCTCCAGCACCATGCGGTCCAGGTCGTCCACGTGGCCCACCACCAGCAGGCGGTCCACGGGCTCCAGACGGCGGTCCGGATCCGGCAGCTCGTTGTAGCTGGCGCCGCTCCAGCCCTTGCGCTTGAGCGCCAGCACGGTGATGCCCCAGCGCTGGCGCAGCTCCAGCTCGCGCAGGGTGCGGCCGATCATCTCGTCGGGCGGCGTGAGCAGCTGCACGCGGTACAGCTCCGGCAGCTCCACGCAGTCGTGCATGCCCGTGTCCGAGGTCACCACCTTCATGCCCAGCACGTCCTTGTGCAGGACCTCCTGGTTGTACACGTCGAACAGGGCCTTGCGGTGCAGCACGCCCACCACCATGGGCCGGCCCGGGCGCTCCAGCACGGGCAGGTCCTGCTCGTCGGAGCGGGTGAGCAGCATGAGCACCTCCTCCAGGTCGTCCTGGCGGTAGCACACGTGCTCGGCGGGGTGGCAGATGTCCGCGGCGATGACCACGTGGCCCAGGCCCTCGGCGTTGATGAGGTCCTTCACGTCGTGGATGGAGATGCGGCCCTTGAGCTCGCCGTGGTCGTCCACCACGTAGAAGTGGCTCTCGGGGCTGGAGAGGAAGCGGTCCAGGATGGCGTCCAGGCTCTCGTTCTCCCGCACCGTGACGGGGTTGTTCTCCATCACGTCGCCCACGTGCCAGCTCTTGAGGATGGCGCTCTCGCGGCCGTAGTTGAGGCTGCGGCCCTCCATGGCGAACTTCAGGGTGAAGATGCTCTCCGGCATGATGCGCTGGGCCACCAGCGTGGCCACGATGCAGGCCAGCATGAGCGGCAGGATGATGGCGTACTCGCCGGTCATCTCGAAGAGGATCAGGATGGCGGTGATGGGCCCGCGCGTGCTCGCGGCCACCATGGCCGCCATGCCCACCATGGCGAAGCCGCCGGGCGAGCCGGGCATCCACACGTGCACCGCGCCGCCGAAGGCCCCGCCCAGCATGCCGCCCAGAAAGAGCGCCGGCGCGAAGATGCCGCCGCTGAACCCGCTGCCCAGCGTGAGGTTCACCGCCAGCAGCTTCACGGCCACCAGCCCCAGCATCAAGGTCCAGACCATGTCGCCGTTGAGCGCGTCGACCATGGATCCGTAGCCGATGCCGTAGATCTGCGGGAAGAACACCGCCAGCAGGCCCAGGGGCACCGCGCCCAGCAGCGGCTTGAGCGGTTCCGGAAAGCGCAGCCGGTCGAACTTGCCCTCGCTCCAGTACAGCGTGCGCACGTAGATCACGCTCACCACGCCCACCAGCACGCCCAGCACCACGTAGGCCGGCAGCTCCATCCAGTCGCCGATGGAGAAGCCCGGCACCGGGAAGGCCGGGTTGTCGCCCAGGTAGTGGCGGCTCACCGCGGTGGCCACCACGCTGGCCACCAGGATGGGGCTGAAGGTGACGATGGCGAAGTCGCGCAGGATGATCTCCAGCGCGAAGATGGCCCCGGCGATGGGCGCGTTGAACGTGGCGGCGATGCCGGCGGCCGCCCCGCAGCCGATCATGGTGCGCAGCCGCTGGGGCGAGAAGCGCAGCCACTGGCCCAGGGCCGAGCTCATGGCGGCGCCGATCTGGATGATGGGCCCCTCGCGCCCCACCGAGCCGCCGAAGGCGATGGTCACCGCGCTGGCCAGGATCTTCACCGCGGCCACGATGGGCCGGATCACGCCGTCCTTGAACACCACGGCGTTGATGACCTCGGGCACCCCGTGCCCCTTGGCCTCCCGCGCCCCGTAGTGCACCAGAGGTCCCACGATGAGCGCCCCGGCCACCGGCATGAGCGCCGTGTGCCACCACGGCTGCTCCGCCAGCAGCCCCACCACGTGCTCCCCGCGCCCGATGGCGAACCCCTGGAAGAACTGCACCAGCCAGCGGAAGACGATGGCCCCGTAGCCCCCGATCACCCCGAGCAGGGCCCCCACGATGACCATGGTGGTGGTCTCATCGGGCGCGAAACGGTCGATGGCGCCGTAGATCAGGCGCCGCAGGGGGTGGCGGTAGCGGGGTTGGGGACGGCGATCCATGGGGCTCCTAGCAACTTGGGGGCGGCGCCGCGCCGCGCGGCCGCCTCAAACTGGCACACGTGGCCCGGCGGGTCAACCGCCGCAGCCGCCGCGGGCCGAATCCGGGGTCGCCAAATCGGGGGCGGGCCCCTTATGCTGTCGCCGATCCGCCCCACCCATGCCTCAAGGACGTGCCCATGCCCTCATCTCCCATCGCCCGGCGCGAGCATCGCCGCGGCCTGCACGAGGTCACCCTCGCCAACGGCCTGCGGGTGCTGATCCGCGAGGACCGCCGCACCGCCGTGGCCGTCTGCAACGTGTGGGTGGCCGTGGGGTCCAACCGCGAGGACGAGCCGGTGCGGGGCTGGTCCCACGGCATCGAGCACATGCTGTTCAAGGGCACCGACCGCCGCGGAGAGGCCGATTTCGCCCTGGAGGTGGCCGACATGGGCGGCACCACCAACGCGGGCACGGGCTACGAGACCACCAACTATCACATCCTCTGTCCCGCCGAGCACATCCTCGGCGCGGTGGACATCCTGCACGACGCCCTCTTCCACTCCGCCTTCGCCCCGGAGAGCCTGGACCCCGAGCGCCAGGTGCTGGTCCACGAGAACCACATGTACGACGACCAGCCCGGCGGCT
Organism: Candidatus Krumholzibacteriia bacterium; assembly: GCA_035447065.1. Classification (GTDB taxonomy): domain Bacteria; phylum Krumholzibacteriota; class Krumholzibacteriia; order LZORAL124-64-63; family LZORAL124-64-63; genus CALEMW01. The sequence continues at coordinate 13,195 of DAOTGJ010000058.1, read as the reverse complement.
TCGGCGTGACCTGGAAGTGGGCCCTGGAGCTGGCCTTCGACCACAGCCCGTACCGCCACCCCATCGGCGGCCGCGACGAGGCGCTGCTGGAGACCCCGCGCGACGCCATCGTGGAGTTCTGGAAGCGCGCGTACCGCCCCGACGCCATGACCGTGGTGATCTGCGGCGACGTGGACGCGGAGGAGGTCCTGGACGCCGTCGTCAAGCGCTTCGGCGCCGAGCCCGTGCCGGACCTGCCGCCGCCGGTGAGCCCCGCCCCCGAGCCGCCCCGCCGCGGCCTGCGCTACCGTCTGGTGCGCGGCGACGTGCAGCGCGTGTACGCCAAGCTGGTGCTGCCCGGCCTGGCGGAGACGGACCCGGACCGCGCCGCCCTGGACGTGCTGCAGCAGATCCTGAGCGACGGTCGCAGCAGCCGCCTCTACCGCATCGTGCAGGAGGAGCGGGAGCTGGTCAGCGGCATCACCCTGCTGAGCGAGGGCGGCCCCCGCGAGGGCCTGCTGGCCGTGGACCTGGAGACCGACGCCGCCCGCATCCGCGCCGCCCTGGCCGCCACCGCCGAGGTGCTGGCCGGCCTGGTGGACGCGCCCCCCGCCGCGGCGGAGCTCCAGCGCGCCAAGATCCGCGCCGAGCGCTCCCACACCCTGGGCCTGGAGACGGTGCAGGGCCAGGCCCAGAGCCTGGGCTGGCACGACCTCATGGGCGACCTGGACGGCGCCTTCCACCACCCCGCCCGCGTGGCCGCCGTGACCGCGGACCAGGTGCAGGCCCTGGCCCGCCGCCTCTTCCGCACGGAGGCCATGAGCCTGGTGCTCTACGTGCCCCAGGATGCGCCGGAGGCGGACCTGCCGTCCGACGCCGCCCAGGTGGAGGCCCTGATCGGCGCCGCCCTGCCGCCACGCCCCGCCGAAGCGACGCCGCCGCCTCCCGCCGCTCCCGCCGTGATCCTGTCGGATGAGACCGCCGCCGCCGCCGCCAGCCGCGACCGCCCCTTCGAGGAGGTCCTGCTGGACGGCGGCCTGCGCTGCTACGTGCGCCGCGACCCCACGCTGCCGGTGGTCTCGCTGGGCCTGTACGCCTGCGGCGGCGTGGGCCAGGAGCCCCGCGGCAAGGAGGGCCTCACCGCCCTGGCCACCCAGGTCCACGCCAAGGCCTCGCGCCGCCTCGACGCCACCGAGCTCTCGGCCTTCATCGAGGACCGCGGCGCGTCGCTGGGCGCCCACGCCAGCCGCGACCACGCCGGCCTGCACCTCACCGGCCTCAACCGCCACCTGGACGAGCTGCTCCAGGCCCTGGGCGAGCTGGCCTGCCACCCCGCCTTCCCGGAGCAGGAGCTGGCCAAGGAGCGCCGCTTCGCCAAGGACGACCTGCTGGCCATCCAGGACGACCCCTTCCAGTACGCCGCCCTGGAGCTGCGCCGCCGCTTCTACGGCGACCATCCCTACGCCCACCCCCTGGTGGGCACCCCCGCCGGCCTGGAGGCCCTGACCCGCCACGACCTGACCGAGCTCCACGCCCGCACCTGGGTCACCCGCAACCTCCATGTGGTGGTCAGCGGCGACGTGGACCGCGACCGCCTCCTGGACGGCCTGGGCGCCGCCCTGGCCGACCTCCCCCACGCCCCCTGCCCCAGCCCCGCGGACCTCTCGCAGGTCCCGTCGCCCAGCGGCGTGGAGCGCGTGCGCCTGCCCAAGGACGTGCGCCAGAGCGTGGTGCTCACCGCCTGGCGCGGCCCCGACGGCCCCAACTCCGACCGCGCCGCCCTGGCCCTGATCCAGACCCTGCTCAACGGCCAGAGCGGCCGCCTCTTCGCCGAGCTGCGCAACACCCGCTCCCTGTGCTACGCCAGCGGCATGATGGTGGCCCGCGGCCTGGCCCCCGGCATGCTGGCGGGCTACGTGCTCACCAGCCCGGAGAAGGAGGCCGAGGCCGCCGACGCCCTGGCCGCCGAGATCCGCGCCCTGGCCCACGCCCCCGCCCCTGCCGAGGAGTTCGAGCGCGCCCGCGCCCGCCTGGTGGGCACCCTGCTGATCAGCATGCAGTCCAACAACGCCCGGGTCAGCCGCTGCGCCGCCGACGTGCTCTACGGCCGCGCCCCCAACAACCTGGCCTTCTACCTGGATGAGATCCGGCGGCTCACGCCGGAGTCGGTGGCGGAGACGGCGGGGCGGTACCTGGGCTGCGACGACCGCCACGAAATCATCGTCGGGCCGGTCCCGTAGCTTGTGCCGCCGAAATTGTGCCTGGACGCAGGAAGGCCCCTCCGCGGAGGGGCCTTCCTCTATTTTTCAACGACTTACGCGTGCGGCAGGGGCGCGATCCGGCCCGGGCACAATTTCAGCGGCACAAGTTACGCGTAGCGGTCCAGCTCGTCGGACATGTCGATCACGTACGACACCCTGCTGAACACCGCCCGATGCTTCTTCCGCGCCGGAATGTAGTACACGTCCCCGGCCTCGAAGAGCTCCGTGCGCCCCTCGATCTCCAGGGTCATCTCCCCGGCGACCAGGTAGCCCCACTGGGCGCCGTGGCTGTGGTCCGGCACGCTGGTGCCTTCCTCGAAGCGCAGGAAGTACACCTGCTTCTCGTGGTTCTTCATGGTGTGGCCGGTCACGCCCGCGACGGGCACGGCCACCTGGGGAAGGGCCTGGATCTCGCTGGGCCAGAAGGACTTGGTGGGGGTCGCGTGGGACATGGACACCTCCTGGTCTCGGGGTAGGAATCGATGCCGTCAGATTACGATCAACCCGGGTCCTTGGCAATGCCCGGAGCGCCTAGGGCGCCCAATCGCGGCCGCGCATGGGCAGGGCCGGGGGTCCGTCCACCACCTCGGACCATTCCACCTCGCCCAGGAAGCCGTCGTGGTCGCCCAGGGGCGCGCGCGAGACCAGGCGGCAGAGCAGGCGCGCGGCGCAGCGGGCCAGGGCCGGCGTGCCGTCCGCCAGGCGCACGTGCTCCACGGCCGCCCACTTGTCCACCTCGCGCCCGGAGCGCAGGCCGAAGAGGCGGCCCACCTCCACCTGGTCGTCGCGCAGGATCGACACGCTGAAGCGCGCGGCGCCTTCCAACACGCCCCACGTGTGGCGCTCCGGGGCCACGGCCACCAGCAGGCGGGCCGGGTCCGTGCTCACGCGGCAGAGCCAGGCGCAGGTCAGGCCGGCGGTCACGCCGTCGCGGGCGCAGCCGATCACCGCCACCGGGGCGGGCAGCAGGTGCAGGGCGGGGTCGTGGCTGTTGGGCATGGACGTCCTCCGGAGCGGGTTGGAGGCGACCGTAGCGGGGCGGCGCGGGGGCTACAAGGAGGAATCGGACACGGGACGGCGCACGGGCAGGTGGCAGCGGAACACCGTGCCCACGCCCGGCTCGCTCTCCACGCTCAGGGTACCGCCCATGCCCTCCATGATGCGCTGGGAGATGGCCAGGCCCAGGCCCGTGCCGCCGTGGCGGCGGGTCACGCCGGAGTCGGCCTGGCGGAAGGCGTCGAACACGTGCGGGAGCTGATCGGCGCGCATGCCCGGGCCCGAATCGCGCACCGTGAGCAGCAGGAAATCCGGCGCGTCCGGGCTGGGCGCGCAACGCAGCCACACCCCGCCCTCCTGCGTGAACTTCACGGCGTTGCTCACCAGGTTCATCACCACCTGGCGCACGCGCGTGGGGTCGCCCAGCAGCTCCGCGGGCACCTGCGGGTCCACCTCCAGGCGGAACTCCAGCCCCTTGTCGGCGGTGGAGCCCAGGAAGATGGTGTGCACCTCCTTGAGCACCTTGGGCAGGCTGAAGGGGATCTCCTCCAGGTCCAGATGGCCGGCCTCCACCTTGGACAGGTCCAGCACGTTGTTGATGAGCGACATGAGGATCTGGCCGCTCTCCTTGATGGAGCGCGCGAACTTGCGGAACTCCTCCTCGCTCAGCGACGGCAGCGTGAGCAGGTCCGCGAACCCGATGACGCAGGTCAGCGGCGTGCGGATCTCGTGGGACATGGAGGCCAGGAACATGCTCTTGAGACGGTTGGCGTGCTCGGCCTCCTGGCGGGCGTCCGAGGCGTCGGTCAGGGCCCGCTCCAGGGACTCGCGCGCCGCGGCCAGCTCCTGGGCCGTGCGGTTGTGCTCCAGCATGGCGATGCGCGCGCGCCGCACCTCGTCCGCCTGGGACGACGTGAAGGCCCGCACCACGGCCATGGCCCGGCGGTCCGCGATCACCGCCGTCTGGGCGGCGTAGGCCTCGCCGGCACGGCGGCCGGCGTGGGCGGCGACCAGGGCCAGCAGGCGCCGGTGGGCGTCGGCCGTGCGCGGCGCGGCATGGGCCGCCAGGCAGCCCAGCACCGCGGCGTCGCCCTCGTGCTCCAGGACGATGGGCTCCGCCCACACCTCGCCGTCGCAGGCGGGGCAGCGCAGGCGCAGGCCGTGACGGCGCGCGCCGTGGGCGACCACCGTGGCGTCCAGGCCTTCGCGGCAGGCCGGATCGAGCAGCGCCAGCGACGGAAGCTGCGACGGGCCGTTGGCCGCGGGGATGAGCGTGGCGCCGTCGCGCAGGGAGAGGTGGGTGGCCAGGCCCGTGGCCTGGGCCAGGGCGTGGCGCCAGCCCAGCAGCTCGGTCAGGTCCAGCACCGCCTCGGGCGGCACCGCCGACGGCGGCAGCACCTCGCCGTCGCGCAGGATCTGGGGCAGGGGGTCGCGGGTGGCCAGACGGCGCGCCAGTTCGGAGCGGGCGTCCTCGGCCAGCGACGTGACCGCGCGCCGTCCCATGAGCTCCGTCTCCAGCCGCTCGCGCTCGAGCCGCGCCACCTCCTCCTGCAGGTGCAGGACGAGCAGCTCCAACTCGCGCAGACGCTCCGCATCCGGGGCGGACGCGGGCGCGGGTCGGCCGTGGGGCTCGAGGATCTTCTGGGCCATGGGCGTCCCGGGACTGCGGTGAAGCGCGCACCGGCTGCTGACCGGTCCGCGCGGCATGAGGTTCCTCAGGGGGTGGTATCGGCGTGGGGCGCAGGGGCTTGAGGAGGTTCCGGACGCGCGGGTCAGGCGCTCTGGCCGCGGCCCAGATCGTTGAAGAGGTCCAGCTGGGGGGTGGTGGACGGCAGGTCCAGGGCCTGGAGCACGTGGCGGATCCAGTGGTCGCGCTCGCCGGGCTCCAGGCGGAGCACGGGGCGCTTCACCCCCGCCACCAGCTCCTGCAGGATGGCGTCCACGCCCATCTGGAAGGCCACCGACGTGTCGCGGGTGCCGTCGAAGCTGGGGGGCTGCACCACGGGTACGAAGACCAGCAGGGAGTAGGTCTCCAGCCAGGCCTCCAGGAACGGCTCCAGCTCCGGACGACGGCCGGCGGCGTGGACCATGTAGGCGTAGTTGTCCAGGACCGAGCGGTCGCAGACGATGGCCTCGTAGGCGTGGGTCAGCTCGATCTCCCGGGCCACCTGGGTGTGCAGGATCCAGCTCTGGGCGTCCACGGTGGTGTCGCGGTTGATGGGCAGGGGGCAGTGACGGGCCACCTCCTTGACCACGTCCACGCCGATGTCCAGCCGCTTGAGGCAGGCGGCCAGCTCGAAGCAGAGGGTGGTCTTGCCCACCCCGTGGGTGCCGATGAACGCGATCTTCATGGCGGCAGACTAACCCCGCCCCCGCGGTCCTGTCCACCCGCGGACGGCGTCGGGTGAAATTTCTCCTAAAACAAGGAGTCCGCCGCCCTCCGGCGGCCCCATCCCTTGCCCTGGGAGCCGCATCCTTCTAGAATGGGACGGTTCGTGCCGGCATGGGGGTGCCGCGCGGCCCCGTTCTGATTCCCGTCCTCAAGACCGTCAAGGCGGCCCGCCGCGGGCCGATGGATATCCGGATCGACGCTGACCGCATCCGCAAACGGAAGGACCGCCGTGCTCAACGACATCCGCGTGGGCATCCTGGCCGGGGGCAAGGGCACCCGTCTGGCCGAGGAGACCGAGATCCGCCCCAAGCCCATGGTGGAGATCGGCGGCCGCCCCATCCTCTGGCACATCATGAAGATCTACGCCCACTACGGCGTGTCGGACTTCAGCGTGGCCCTGGGGCACAAGGGCGACGTGATCAAGCGCTGGTTCCGCGACTACCACGGCCTGGAGGGCGACCTCACCGTGAAGACGGGCAGCGGCGAGGTCACCGTGCACGACGCCGAGCACCCGGACTGGACCGTGAACCTGATCGAGACCGGCGACAACACCATGACCGGCGGCCGCATCAAGCGCCTGCAGCCCTGGCTGGGCCGCGGCACGTGCATGGTCACCTGGGGCGACGGCGTGGCCGACGTGGACCTGGACGCCCTGCTCGCCTTCCACCGCGCCCACGGCAGGCTCTGCACCCTGACCGCGGTGCGCCCGCCGGCGCGCTACGGCCACCTGGAGTTCCAGGGCGACCGCATCGCGCGCTTCGACGAGAAGCCGCAGACGGCCGAGGGCTGGATCAACGGCGCCTTCTTCGTGCTGGAGCCCGGCGTCTTCGACTACATCGAGGGCGACGACGTGATGTTCGAGCACGCCCCGCTGCAGAACCTGGCCGCCGACGGCCAGCTCATGGCCTACCGCCACGAGCACTTCTGGCAGTGCATGGACACCCTGCGCGAGAAGCACATCCTGGAGACCCTCTGGTCCGGCGGCAAGGCGCCCTGGCGGGTCTGGGACCACTCGGAGGTGGCGGAACGATGAAGGTGATGGTGACCGGAAGCCGCGGATACATCGGCTCCATCCTGGTGCCCATGCTGCTGGAGAAGGGCCACGACGTGGTGGGCCTGGACAGCGACCTCTTCCAGGCCTGCACCTTCCTGGGCGACGTGGCCGACGTGCCCACCGTGGTCAAGGACGTGCGCGACGTGACCGCCGCGGACCTGGCCGGCTGCGACGCCGTGATCCATCTGGCCGGCCTGAGCAACGACCCCCTGGGCGACTACGACCCCACGCTCACGGACCGCATCAACCACATCGGCTCGGTGAAGATGGCCAAGGCCGCCCGCGAGGCCGGCGTGGACCGCTTCCTCTTCGCGTCGTCCTGCAGCAACTACGGCGCCGCCGGCCAGGACTTCCTGGACGAGAACGCCGCCTTCAATCCCGTGACCCCCTACGGCGAGTCCAAGGTGGCGGTGGAGGCGGCCCTGAACGCCATGGCGGGCGACGACTTCTGCCCCGTGTACCTGCGCGCCAGCACGGCCTACGGCCTCTCGCCGCGCATCCGCTTCGACCTGGTGGTGAACAACCTCACCGCCTGGGCCGTGACCACCGGCAAGGTGTACCTCAAGAGCGACGGTTCTCCGTGGCGGCCCATCGTGCACGTGTCGGACATCGCGCGGGCCTACATCGCGGCCATGGAGGCGCCCCGCGCCGACGTCTTCAACCGCGCCTTCAACGTGGGCACCACCAGCGAGAACTACCAGATCCGCGACATCGCCGTGATCGTGGGCGAGGTGGTGCCGGACTGCGACGTGGCCTTCGCCCCGGACGCCGGCCCGGACAAGCGCAACTACCGCGTGGACTGCAACCGCATCCACCGCGAGCTGCCGGGCTTCAAGCCCCAGTGGACCTGCCGCCGCGGCGTGGAGGAGCTCTACCAGGCCTACAAGAATGTGGACCTGAGCCTGGAGGACTTCGAGGGCCCCAAGTACAAGCGCATCGATCACGTGAAGAAGCTCATCGGACAGGGCCGCCTGGGCGCGGACCTGCGCTGGACCGCCTGAACCGCGAAGGACGTCCCCGCCATGCACGCCACCGTCCCCTGCCGCAGCTGCGGCCACACCGGCCTGAAGGTCTTCCTGGACCTGGGCGAGACGCCCCTGGCCGACCGCCTGGTCAAGCCCGCGGAGCTGGGCGAGCCCGAGCCGCGCCACCCCCTGCAGGTGGGCTTCTGCCCCGGCTGCGCCATGGTCCAGATCACCGAGACCGTGCCGCCGGAGACGCTCTTCCAGGACGACTACCCCTACTACTCCTCCTTCAGCGACCACCTGCTGCGCCACTCGCGCGAGAACGTGCTGGACCTCATCGAGCGGCGCAGGCTCTGCCCCAACAGCATGGTGGTGGAGCTGGCCAGCAACGACGGCTACCTGCTCAAGAACTACGTGGAGCAGGGCATCGGCGTGCTGGGCATCGACCCCGCGCACGGGCCGGCGGCGGCGGCGGAGAAGATCGGCGTGGAGACCATCGTGGACTTCTTCGGGCTGGAGCTGGCGCGGAAGCTGAAGGCCGAGCGCGGCCTGGAGGCCGACGTGATCCACGGCAACAACGTGCTGGCCCACGTGGCGGACACCAACGGGTTCGTGGCGGGCATCGCGGAGATCCTGCACGAGGACGGCGTGGTGGTCATCGAGGCGCCGTCGGTCAAGGAGCTCATCGAGCGCTGCGCCTTCGACACCATCTACCACGAGCATCTGCTCTACCTGTCGGTCACCTCCTTCGACAACCTCTTCCGCCGCCACGGCCTCTACCTCAACGAGGTGAAGCCCCTGGACATCCACGGCGGCTCGCTGCGGTTCTACGCGGAGAAGAAGGAGAACGTGGGCGAGAGCGTGCGCACCATGCTGCAGCGCGAGCGCGCCATGGGCGTGGACTCGCTGGCCTACTACGTGGACTTCTCCCGCCGCGTGGAGGAGCTGCGCGACGAGCTCACCGCCCTGCTGCGCCGGCTCAAGGCCGAGGGCCGCAGCATCGCCGCCTACGGCGCGGCGGCCAAGGGCGCCACGCTGATCAACTACATGGGCATCGGCACGGACCTGGTGGATTTCGTGGTGGACCGCAACGTGCACAAGCAGGGGCTGCACATGCCCGGCCAGCACCAGCCCATCCACGCGCCGGAGAAGCTGCTGGAGGCGCGGCCCGACGACGTGCTGCTGCTCACCTGGAACTTCGCCGACGAGATCCTGGCCCAGCAGCGCGAGTACCTGGAACGCGGCGGCCGCTTCATCGTGCCGGTGCCGCATCCCCGCCTGGTGACCGTGGAGGACGTGCGATGAGCGCCCGCGAGACCTGCCCCGCCTGCGGCGCCGCCGGCATGCGCACCATCCACCGCGCGGCGTCGGTGCCCACCAACAGCTGCATCCTGCTGGACACCGTGGAGGAGGCCCGCGCCTGGCCCCGCGGCGAGATCGACCTGCGCTTCTGCGACGCCTGCGGCTTCGCCAGCAACATGGCCTTCGACTCCGGCCTCACCGAGTACTCGGACCGCTACGAGGAGACCCAGGGCTTCAGCCCCACCTTCAGCCGCTTCCACACGGAGCTGGCGCGCAGCGTGGTGGAGCGCCACGACCTCCACGGCAAACGCGTGCTGGAGATCGGCTGCGGCAAGGGCGAGTTCCTCATGCTGCTCTGCGAGATGGGCGCCGCCTCGGGCGTGGGCTTCGACCCCGCCTACATCCCCGCCCGCAACACCAGCGGCGCGGCGGACAGCGCGCGCTTCATCCGCGACTTCTACTCCGAGAAGTACAAGGACGAGTCCGCGGACTTCTACTGCTGCAAGATGACCCTGGAGCACATCCACCCCGTGCGCGAGTTCATCGGCACGGTGCGCGCCGCGGTGGGCTCGGACCTGGACGCCACCATCTTCTTCCAGGTGCCCGACGTGACGCGCATCCTGCGCGAGTGCAGCTTCGAGGACATCTACTACGAGCACTGCTCGTACTTCGCGCCGGGCTCCATCGCGCGCCTGTTCCGCGAGTGCGGCTTCCGCGTGGACCGCGTGGCCACCGAGTACGACGACCAGTACCTCACCCTGGAGGCCGTGCCGGTGGAGTCGCCCGCGGCGCCCCACCCCAGCGAGGACGACCTGCCCGGCCTGATCCGCCTGGCCGACGACTTCAGCGTGCGCTGCCGCAACCACGTGCTCTCCTGGCGCGACCGCCTGGACGACCTCAAGCGCCGCGACGCCACCACCGTGATCTGGGGCTCCGGCTCCAAGGGCGTGAGCTTCCTGACCACCCTGGACGTGGGCGAGGAGGTGGCCGGCGCCGTGGACATCAACCCCCACCGCCAGGGCCACGTGATGCCCGGCACGGGGCACCGCATCCTGGCGCCGGAGGACCTCATGGAGCTCAACCCCGACGCCGTGGTGGTCATGAACTCCATCTACGCGCCGGAGATCGGCGCCCAGCTCCGCGAGCTGGGCCTGACGCCCGAGCTGCTCACCCTCGAGGTGGACGCGTGAGCGGAGCCTGCCCCTGCTGCGAGGCGCCGTCGCCCCGCGCCCTGGCGCCGGTGCGCGGCGTGCCCGTGCTCTGCAACGTGCTGCACCCCACGGCCGCCGCGGCCCGCGCCGCCGACGTGGGCGACCTGGAGCTGCGCTTCTGCGACGCCTGCGGCCACCTCTGGAACGCCGCCTTCGACCCCGCGCGCGTGACCTACGACGCCGAGTACGAGAACTCCCTCCACTACTCCCCCCGCTTCCAGGCCTACGCCCGCGCGCTGGCCGCGGAGCTGGTGGAGCGCCACGGGCTGCGCGGCGGCACGGTGGTGGAGATCGCCTGCGGCAAGGGCGACTTCCTGGGCCTGCTGCGCGAGGCCGGCGCCGCGCGCGCCGTGGGCTTCGACCCCAGCTTCGAACCCGAGCGCCACGGCGAGACCGCCGGCGTGGAGGTGCGGCGCGAGCTGTTCACGGCCGACACGGCCGAGGCCCTGAGCTGCGACCTGCTCTGCTGCCGCCACGCCCTGGAGCACGTGGCGGATCCCGTGGCCTTCCTGCGCCTGATCCACGACGCCCTGGCCGGCTCGCCGGACGCCCCGGTCTACATCGAGGTGCCCAACGGCCTCTGGACCGTGCGCGACCTGGGCGTGTGGGACCTGATCTACGAGCACCCCCAGTACTTCAGCGCGCGCTCGCTGGCGCTGGCCATGGCCCGCGCGGGCTACGCCGGCGTGGCGGTGGCCGAGGCCTTCGGCGGCCAGTTCCTGGGCTGCGGCGCCCGGCGCACCGCCGGCCCCGCGGCCGCGCCGCGCGTGACGCTGGAGGACCCCGCCGCCCTGGGCGTGGGCTTCGACGCCGCCGCCCGCGACCGCCGCAACGTGTGGGCCGCCCGTCTGGAGACCTGGCGCCGCGAGGGCCGCCGCGCCGTGCTCTGGGGCGCGGGCAGCAAGGGTGTGACCTTCCTCAACGTGCTGGGCGCCGGCGACGAGGTGGCCGGCGTGGTGGACATCAACCCCCACAAGCAGGGCCGCTTCGTGCCGGGCACCGGGCACGCCGTGCTGGCGCCGGACCGTCTCGCGGAGCTGGCGCCGGAGACCGTGGTGGTCATGAACCCCCTCTACCGCGACGAGATCGCCGCGGACCTGAGCGCCCGCGGCGTGGCCGCCGAGGTGCTCGCGGTCTGAGCCCTCCCCCTTGACGCGGACGCCCGCGTGTCGGACCCTCCCGGCCGGAACCCCTTCCCTCCAGCCGGGAGACCGTCATGACCCTGCGCGCCCGTGCCCTCGTTCCGCTGCTGCTCCTGCTCGCCCTGACGGCCGCCGGCTGCGGCCGCGCCGTCCACGTGGGCGAGGCCCGCTCCGCCGACGGCGTGCCCATCGCCTTCGAGGCCCACGGCCGCGGCGAGCCCGCCCTGGTCTTCGTGCACGGCTGGAGCTGCGACCGCGGCTACTGGAAGGAGCAGGTCGACGCCTTCGCCGCCGACCACCGCGTGGTCCTGCTGGACCTGGCCGGTCACGGCGCCTCGGGCGTGGACCGCGCCGCCTGGACCATGGACGCCTACGGCGCCGACGTGGCCGCCGTGTGCGACCTGCTGGACCTGGAGAAGGTCATCCTTATCGGCCACAGCATGGGCGGCACGGTGATCGCGGAGGCGGGCCGCCTTCTGGGCGACCGCCTGGTGGGCCTGATCGGCGTGGACACCCTGCACGACGTGGAGGAGCACCTCACCCCCGAGCAGATCGCCGGCTTCACCGCCCCCATGGACGCCAACTTCCCGGTCACCATGAAGGCCTTCGTGCGCAGCATGTTCACCGCCAGCGCCGACAGCGCCACCGTGGCCCGCATCGCCGACGACATGGCCGCCGCGCCGCCCCGCGTGGCCGTGCCCACCCTGCGCAACTACCTGGCGTGGGACCTGCCCGCCACCCTGGACGCCTACCGCCCGCGGGTGCGCTGCATCAACGCCGACCTCTGGCCCACCACGCCGGCGCACGGCCGCAACCACTGCGCGGAGTTCGAGGTGGAGATCATCCCGGACGCGGGGCACTTCCTCATGCTGGAGATGCCCGACGTCTTCAACGCCGCCCTGCGCCGCGCCGTGGAGTCCCTGGAGTCCTGAGAACGAAACGAGGGGCCGGTCCCCCCGCGGAACCGGCCCCTCCTCCGCTCTCCGTCCGGAGATCAGCGGAACATGGCTTTGAGCTCGGAGAAGCGGCGCGCCTCGGCGCCCACGGAGCAGACGGCCGGCGTCAGCGCCTGCACCTTGAGCACGTGCTCCCCCTGGTAGCGGAAGAAGACCCCGCGCACGGCGTCGTAGCAATCGCCCGGCGCCGCCGCGGGCAGCACGCCGTAGTAGTCGTCCAGCACCAGCACGCCCTGGCTGTCGCGGCCGGCGGCCAGCAGGCCGCCCTCGCCTGTCAGGCCGGTCACCGTCAGCATCTCGTCCACCAGCACCAGCACGCTCTCCCAGGCCTCGGGCGCCGCAGCCAGCGCGGCGGCGTCCACCACGCTCACCGGCACCTCGTCCTGCCCGGTCACGGTCAGGAAGGCGTCGGCGGGCGACCAGAGGCTCAGGGTGGCGCGTTCGTTGTTCTCCAGGTAGGTGCCGCGCAGATCCACCAGGTCACCGACCGCCACCGCGGGCGCACCGTCCAGCAGCACCCAGAGGGCCAGGTCCGGCCCGCCGGGCAGCTCGGCCACGGTCAGGCTGTGATCCAGGAGCGCGGTGACCACGGCGCCCTGCACGTCCACCACGGTGCCCTGAGGCACCAGTCCGGCCCGGATGTCGGCGATGGCGCCCGCGAACGCGGTCGCGGCCAAGCCGAGCGTCATCAACAGCAGCGTTCCCCAACGGATCATGGCATCTCCTCCCGGTTCCGGCTCCGCCCCCTGCGGATCCCACGGAAAATATGATACCATATATCATTTATTATTTCCATGACTCAATCTTGAGTCCGTATGAAGAACAACCCGCCTCCGCGAGGCAGTGCTCGCGGGGGCGGGTCTCCGGGTTCCGGCGCTCAGGTCAGCCGCAGAGCTTGACGATGCGCTCGAACTCCTTGTCCACCTGCTTCTGGCTC
>DAOTGJ010000057.1:0-17920 GCA_035447065.1 Candidatus Krumholzibacteriia bacterium | reverse complement strand
CTCATGCCCGGCCACCCAGGGCGCGAGTCTGCTCGTGGCCGGCGCCTCCGATGGCCTGGGAGTCCACGAAGCGCTGCACCGCGGAGAGGCGGTAGCGCACCATGCGGTTGCCGCCTCCGAGCTTGATGAAGGGGAGCTTGTACCGGCCGTTCACACGCCAGTTCTGTAGTGTGCCGGTCGTGACTCCCAGGGCATCGGCGACTTGCTCAGGCGTGAGCAGGGGGTCGGAGAGGATCCCGGACAGGGCGTCTCGCTGTGTGATCTTGTCGCCCATCTGTGCGCACCTCCGCTTGATAGGGATTGGTTAGCGGGAGAATGCGCAGAAGGTAGGAGGGTCGCTAGACCCTATCGACCGGATCCTTCAGAATTATTTCGGACGAAACCTGTGATCAGCTGGGCGGGGAGATGAAGTAGCCGTGGAGCTGCGTTCGGCCTTCAGCCAGCGCGGTACGGATCTTCTCCGAGAGGTTGCGCTGTCGCTTCATGCCGGGGGCGCAGCGCTCGAGGAACTCCGCGACGCAGCCAAAGAAGCGGCTGCCCTTGCTGTACGATGCCGGTAGACCAAGGATCTGCTGGAAGCCCTCGGCCCAAATGTGGATCGCGGCGTAGTCGGTCAGGGTGAGATAGGTCCCTTGGGTCATGGCGCGCCCGACCGGCAGCCCTTCCTTGTCGAGCTGGTCCCACAATCGGAGGTTGGCCGAGAACGGAGCCAGCAGGCGGTGGAGCGTGGAAGAGACCTGCTCGAGGTGCTGCTCCATCGACTCTGCATCCCGCAGCTGCGGCCATCCATCGTAGGTGCGCACCATGTCTGCGAGCCTACGGCGGCCGAGGTCGTCCAGCTCCGAATCGAAGAGGCGCTCGAGCTTGCGGGCGGTCCTGAGAAATCGCCTGACTTCGCCCAGGGACTCAGACGGGTGCACGGGGTAGCGCTCGCTCTGATACTGCACCCTGAGGTCAGCAAGGAACCAGGCCATCACACAGCAGAATTCCTTCTCTTGTGCAGAGGTTTTCGGCCGCACGCCCCCCACGCGGAGGCACTCGGCGATTTCCTGTGCCAGGTGGTCGCGCACGGTGTAAGTCATGCGTCCTCCCTCGACGTTCCGAGGATTGCTGCAGTCGCCTTCTCCATGGCCTCCCGTACCGGGTCGATGTCCAGGCGGGAGTAGATCATGGTGGTCGTGGGTGTCTTGTGAGCCAGGGTCTTGCCGATGATCGGGAGGCTGGCGCCGGTGGCGGCCTGCCAACTCCCCATGGTGCGGCGCAGGTCATGGATGCGGAGGTCTTCGATCCCGGCCCGCTTCAGGATGCGTACCCAAGCGGCCCTGGACTCCACCAGGTGGCCGGTCCGGCCGGGGCCGGGAAAGACCCACGGGGACTTGCGGGCGTCTGGCAGGCGGCTGCGCAGCACGGCCAGGGCCGACGTCACCAGGGGGACGGTGTGAGAGTCGCCGGACTTGGTGTCAGGGATCCGCCAGGTGCCGGCCTCGAGGTTGAGCTGATCCCAGCGCATCGTCTGCACGTTCCCACGGCGCGCGCCGGTGAAGAGGCAGAGCAGGAAGAAGTCCCGCTGGGTCGTGTTCGGCTCCTCGTGCAGGGCCTGCAGGAACCGCGGGAGCTCATCGGCCTGCAGGAACCGCTCCCGCGAACGCTCCCGGAAGCGCTTCACGTTGCGGGCCGGGTTCGGCCCTGCGAAGAAACCCCAGGCCTCGGCCTTGGCGAAGAGGGTGTGCACCAGGGCCAGCATGCGGTTGGCCGCGTAAGGGCCGGCACCGTCTCGGACCGCGACGTGGGCCCGCTGGACATCGGCCGGGGAGATCGAAGACAGCTGGTGGCTCGCCCACCCGGAGAGGTAGCGGTGGAACTGCTGCTCGTCCTGCCGCCAGGTCTTCTTGTGCGGGCGCGCGTGCCGGTCCAGGTAGAGCCGGAGGAACTCGCCCAGGGTGAGCTCATCGCGGGCCTGCTGCTTCCGCTCCTGGGGATTCGTGCCCGTGACCATCTCGCCGGCGAAGGCCAGCGCCAGGCGCTTGGCCTCCTTGACCTTCAGCTCAGGGAAGCGGCCGAGGGTGAGCATCTGCACCCGGCGGCCCATGCGCTTGCGGAACTTGAATGTCTTGGTCCCTCGGTCCGTGACCTCCACGAAGAGGCCGGACACCTGGGAGTCATGCAGTCGGGTGCGCTTCCCTGCCGGCGCGGGAGGCAGAGCCTTGATGATGTCCACGGAGAGGGGCATGGTCTCGGGCATAGCTCACCCCCGAGCCTTCTTGGCGGTGAAGGGGCGATTGGGGTGCTGTGCCCGCCATTTCCGCATCTCCTCAAGGACCGTAGGGCCCCACACGGCGACGATCAGCTTGGCCTTGGCCTCGGTGTCCGTCAGGGCGGCGCCCTCGGCAGCGTGGCGCGCGCGGCGCTGCTCCATCTGCCGGCTCGTCTTGCGGCTGTCGTCCCGATCAGCGGCCATGGTGCTCTCCCTTGTCCAGGTCGTCGGCAAGCCCCTCGAGCTGCTCCACGAGGCGTTGCGTCTGCACGCACACCTGGTGGACGGCCTGCTGCAGCTGGCGGATCAGCTGCGCTTCATTGGTGGGCGATGCATGCACGGAAACGGGTGTGTGCTGGGTAGGGGAGACGGTGGATCGCTGGGTGTTCATGGATCGACCTCCTGACCGACTGACAAGGGCCCGGGGACACACCGGGGACACATGGTTGAGTGATTATCGGGTGAATCCGGTGTCTCTCGATTGGAGAGATGGTCCCATATCTGGCTTGAATGTAAAGGGTTATTATGAGTCGATGGGGCTGGGTTGTTTGGCGTGCAACTGACTCTTAATCAGTAGGTTCGGGGTTCGATTCCCTGGCGGCGTACCAAGTTCGATCGAGGGCTCCGACATCGTCGGGGCCCTTTTTCGTGTCCGCGACCGGCATTTTGACTGCGCGTTGACAAGATCCGGAATCTGAACGAAGATATCCAACACGCCCGACCCCAACATGGAGGTCATCATGAGCCTGTTGAACTTCACGCCCACGCCCCCATCAAAGCACGACAAGACCATCCCGTATTCCTATGAGGCCCGCGTGGATCTCCTCCACGGCGAGGGCCTGGCGCCCGTGCCCCAGTCCTACTTCGCCGACACCATCTGCGGCCTGGTGGAGACCCTCATCGAGGAGGGGTACGCGCCCGACGAGGTTCGCCTCTACGGTCTCTATCACCGCCGCCAGCGCGAGCTGGAGGTGGAGCGCTGCGTGGGCAGCGACGGCGACTGGCTGGTGCCGCCCGAGCTCTGCCACGAGCTGGAGGCGTACTACCGCGACACCCTGGACTCGCGCTACCGCGGGCACGTGGAGAACGGCTCGTGCATGTATGAGGACCGGGACCGCCGCGGGCACGGGCCCTACTAGCGTCCGCGCCGCTCAGCGCACCAGCGTGAAGGCGTGCGTCCGCACCGTCGGACCGCTGCGCAGTCGCAGCGTGTAGCGTCCCGAGGGCGCCGGGCGTCCGCTCGCGTCCGTTCCATCCCACCGCAACGCATGGGTGCCCGCGGCCAGCGGGCCGTCCTGCAGCGTGCGCACCGCGCGTCCGCGCAGATCCATCACGTCCACGCGCACCGGGGCCGCGGCGTCCAGCGCCACCCGCAGCGTCACCGCCGGGTTGGCCGGGTTGGGGTGGGGCGGCAGCAGACGGACCGCCGCGGGCGCGGCCGCGGGCGCGGCGAGGGCGGGACGGCGGATCGTCACCGGGCCAGCGGCGTGGCGCACGGTGAGCAGCTGGGTGCCGGCGTCCCAGAGCCAGCCGGAAGTCACGCCGTCGTCGGTGGCGAGCCGCGGCAGGATCTGGCCGCCGGCCTCCACCGTCAGCGGGATGTCCAGCAGCTTGAAGGTCTCCGTGCCGTGGCCGTCGCGGGTGGCGTAGGTGACCACGGCGTCGCCGCCGTAGGCGATGGCGGTGACCGGCTCCGACCAGCGCAGCAGGTGGTCCTCGTCGCCCGGGGCCCAGCTGGGATCCAGCCCCATCCACTCCAGCAGATACTTCACCGTGTTGAAGTTCTGCTCGTACCAGCTGTTGTAATTCAGGCTCCCGTCGATGTCCGCCACGGTGGTGAACATGCGCCCGTCGGCGGCCACGCCGCGTGTGTTCTGGCCGTAGGTGCTGATCAGCACCATGCCCCGCGCGAGGTCGGCCAGGGTGGTGTCCTCCCAGGCCGTTCCGGCCAGGGCCTGGCCCAGCATCTCCGCGGTGGCGGCGAACTGCAGCGTGGAGGCGAAGGTGGCGTGGTACCAGCCGTTCCACTCGTAGGTGCACGGCCAGTACTGGCCCGCCTCGGTGCCGGGGGCGTCGATGAGGTACTCCGCGCGCACCCAGTCCATGATGTCCGTGGCCATGGCCTCCCAGCCGGCGGGGCGCCGCGCGAGCAGGGCGCGGATCATCTCGTGGGCGGAGTAGTGGTCGCGGAAGCCGGTCTGCATGTCCGGCGACTGGTCCTCGTAGAAGCCCTCCCAGCGCCGGTAGCTGGCGCTGGCCGGGTTGCAGGGGTTGGCCAGCAGCCAGGCCCAGGCGCGTGCGGCGGCGCTGGCATACGCGGAGTTGCCGGTGCGCGCGGCCATGGCCTCCAGGAACTCCACCGCCGGGGTGAGGTGGCTGGTGTATTCCTGGGTCACCAGGCCGTCGGAGGGGCGGGCGCGGAAGGGCCAGCGGCCGTCGTCGGCGGGGCCGCCGCTCATCTGCGTGGCGGTCATCACCGCGGCGATGGTGTCGGCGGCGGCCAGGTACGCGGGCTCGCCGGTGATGTCGTAGAGGTCCAGCAGGCGCAGCCCGAACAGCGGCGGCTTGTCCAGCTCGATGGCCTCGCCGTCCCAGCCGCCGCCCATCACGGCGTCGGTCTGGGTGCTGTAGGGGAGGCGCGCGTAGAGGTCGCCGGCGGGGGTGAGGTGGCGCAGGATCCAGTCGGCGTAGTGGCGGGCGCGGGCCAAGGCCTCGGGGTCGCCGGTGGAGCGCCAGACGGAGAGGAAGGCGTCGATGCCCACCGACGCCGTGTAGGCCGGGTAGCTCACCGAGAGGTAGCCGGGGTAGCCCGGTCCGCCGGACCAGAGGCCGTTCCCGTCGTAGATGGCGTAGTGGTAGAAGTAGGGCGGCACCGGGTCGCCGCCCGGCAGGTTGTCCTCGGTGCGGATGCCGCCGTTGCCCACGTCGGAGAAAAGGAACGCCGTCACCTCGTCCACCAGCGCGTCCACGGGCTTCAGGGGCGCGGACGGAGCGGCGGCGGCGGCGCCCGCGGCGAGCAGGCAGATCAGCGTCGTCAGGCGGATGCGGACCATGGGAACCTCCGAAGGGCGTCCCACAAGCCTAGCACGGATCCTGGGCACGCGCCCGTCGGGGGGCGATTTTCATTCCGCCGGACGCGGGGGCCTGCTAGCATCCGCCCACACCCGAACCCATCCCAGGAGGACGTCATGCTGCACCGAGGAAGGATCCTGACCATCGCCCTGATGCTGTTCGTCGCGGGGGCCGCCCAGGCGGGCGTGTCCGTGCTGGGCGGCGTCACCCTGCCCCAGGCCAACTGGGGCGACCTGGCCAAGCCGGGGCCGCACGTGGGGGTGGAGATCACCGTGCCGATGATCCCGTCGCTGCTGTCGGTGGGCGGCGAGGCCCTGCTCAGCCGCAACGTGCTGGACATCGAGGCCCTGCCCTACAGCGTGCCCGAGGGCAACACCGCGCGCTGGTACACGGGCGAGGCCATGGGCGTCGCCAAGCTGCAGCTGCCCCTGACCGGCCTGCACGCCAAGGCCGCCTTCGGCGTGATCACTTACCGGTACGAGGCCGAGGGGGAGGGTTGGTTCGACATCCCGGACCAGACCCGCATCGTGGGCGCCGTGGGTGCCGGCCTCAGCGTGTCCTCCCTGGAGATCCAGGCCATGTACCACGTGGTGAAGTGGGACGAGGACGCCGACTATCCCGAGTCGCTGGACGAGGTGGACACCAACTTCAGCTTCTTCACCGTCTCGGCGGCGTTCGGCCTGTAGGCCCATGCCTCGTCTCGACCCGCGGCGCTGGACGCCGCTGCTCCTGCTCCTGATCGCCGTTGCGGCCCATGCGGTGGAGGACCTCACGGTCCTCGGCCGCTGGGCCAACGGGCCATGCCGCGCCATCACCCTGGCCGGCGATCTGGCCGCCGTGGGCAACGGCGCCGCCGTGGAGCTGCTGGTGGTGGGCCTGGACGGCACGGCCACCGCCGTGGGCAAGGTGGTGCTGCCGGACGTGGTGGAGCACGTGACCCTGGCGGACACCCTGGTGCTGGCGAGCTGCGGCGCCGCGGGGCTGCAGGTGGTGCATGTGGGCGATCCGCATGCCCCGCGCCGGTTGGGCGGCTGGAACGGCGGCGGCGCCGTGAATGCCGCCGCCGCGGTGGGGCGTTACGCCTTCCTGGCGGAGGACGCCCAGGCCCTGCGCGTGCTGGACCTGGCGGACCCCGCGACGCCGGTGTCGGTGGCGGACCTGGACGCGGAGTTCGACGCCCTGTGCATCGCCGCCGGCGGCGGCTACGCCTACGTGGGGGACGACCGCGGCGACACGCGCGTGTACGACGTGGTGGACGCCCGCCATCCCGAGCAGACCGACTGGTTCGGCGAGTCCGGCGCCGTGTACGACGTGGCCGTGGCCGGCGGCGTGTGCTGGCTGGCCCAGGGCGGGCTGGGCGTGATCGCCCTGGACGTGTCGGACCCCTATACCGTGACGGAGCTGGGACGCGTGGTGCTGCCGAGCTGGGCCCTGGGCCTGGCCCTGGACGGCACGCTGCTCTACGTGGCGGCGGCGGGCGGCGGCATGGACGTGGTGACCATCGCCGATCCCGCGGCGCCGACGCGCCTCTCCGGTCTGGTGACCGGAGGCTACGCCGGCGCCGTGGTGGCCAAGCCGCCCCTGGCCCTGGTGGCCGATTCCTGGCGCGGCGTGCGCCTGGTGGTGCCGCTCACCCCGGCGGGGCCGCAGCTCCTGGGCACCGTGCTGGCGCGTGCCGACGCGCGGCGCGTGGCGGCATCGGATACGGTGGCCGCCGTGCTGGACCTGGATGCGGGAGTGCGCCTGCTGGACGTGGCGCCGCCGGCGGCTCCCCTGGAGGTGGGAGCCTTGCACCTGACCCGCGCCCGCAGCGTGGATCTGGTGGACGGCCTGCTGGCCGTGGCCCGCGAGCGCGACGGCTGGACCCTGGCCGATGTGTCCGACCCCTCCGCCCCCGACTCCCTGACCACCGTGGACACGCCGGGCCTGGCCCGCGACGTGGAGCTGGCCGTGGGCCGCGCCTGGGTGGCCGACGGCGACGGCGGCCTGCGCGTCTACGGCCTGGACGATCCCGCCGCGCCGGACCTGCGCGCCGCGCTGACCCTGGGCGCGGAACTCACGGCCCTGGACGCCGCCGACGGCCTGCTGGCCGTGGCCGACGCCGCGGGCGCGCTCCACGTGGTGTCCCTCGCCGTTCCGGACGCCCCGACCATCGCGGGCAGCCTTCCCTTGGACGGGGAGCCGTCCGCCGTGGCCCTGAACGGCGCCGTGGCCGCCGTGGCCTGCGGCGCGGCCGGCGTGGCCATGGTGAGCCTGGCCGACCCCGCGGCGCCCCTGCTGCTGACCACCGTGGGCGTGGCCTCCGGAGCCTACGACGTGGCCTGGGACGGCGACCGCCTGGCCGTGGCCTGCGGCGACCAGGGCGCCCGCGTCTACGACGCCGCCGCGCCGTCCACGCCCAGCCTGAAGGCCGTGCACGCCGCCGACGGCGGCTGGGGCGTGGCCGCCCGCGACCGCGGCGTGTACCTGGCCGACGGCTTCGACGGCCTCTGGGTCCTGCACGACGATACGGTGGTCCGCACGGAGGGTCCCACGCCGGAGCCGCTCGCGCGGCCCCGCGCCCTGACCTGGGATCCACCCAGCCCCAACCCCGCCAACCCCGCCGTCGCCCTGAGCCTGCGCCTGCCCGCGCCGGCCCGCGTGACGGTCACCCTGCACGACCTCCGCGGCCGCGCCGTGCGCCGCCTCCACGACGGCCCCGCCCGCGACCGCCTGGATCTGGGGTGGGACGGCCGCGACGACGCCGGCGCGGACCTGCCCTCGGGCGTGTATCTGCTGCGCGCCACGGCCGGCGACGCCCGCGCCGTACGCCGTCTGGCCCTGGTCCGCTGACCCGCCCCGGACGCAACGCGGCGCCGGGGAGACCGCCTGCTCCCGGCGCCGCATCCGTTCGACGGCGACAGACCGCCGAACACGCTTCCCACGTTCCTAGAAGGTGAACCAGACGCCCGCCATGGTGACGTTCTCGCCGCGGGTGCCGAAGTCCGTCAGCTTGTCGCCGTCGCCCGGCGCGTCGGTGCTGGTCAGGGCCAGGCCGTGCTGGAAGGTCAGGCCGAAGCGGTCGGCCAGGCGCACCTCGCCGCCCAGGTTGAGCTGCAGCTCGAGCACGGTCCAAGTGTCGTCCAGGGTGCCGCTGCCGTAGACGCGGTCGTCCAGGCTCTTGTAGGCGATGGCGGGGCGCACGAAGAAGAAGGCGTCCTCGTAGTCCTTCACCACGTAGGTCACGCCGCCCTCGAAGAACAGGCTGCTGGCGGACTCGTCGCCCAGGTCGGCGGACTCCAGGCCCAGGCCCAGGTCGAAGCCCAGGGTCTCGCTGCTGAAGTAGCGCACGGCCACAGGCGCATCGCTGTCCGAGAAGCCCAGGGCGAAGGTGCCGGCCTTCTCCACGGCGGCGGCGGGGACGGCCAGCATCAGGATCAGGGTGCCGAGCATCAGCTTGGTGGTCATGGGTACTCTCCTCCGATGGTTGAGGGGCGCCTTGGCGGCGCTGTCCTAGCGTCGGGGGAGAGGATAAGTAGGAAACGCAGTTCGTCAATGATCTGTATAGAAAATTATCTTCAAAAAGTATTCAGTTGGGCCCGCCCCCGCCCTGGAGGACGGGCCCGTCGTGCGCTCAGCGTCCCCGCCAGCTCGCCTCCGGCTCCGGCCGGTTGTCCAGGATGCCTTCGATCTCCTCCAGCACCTCGGGCGTCAGCTTGGCCGCCACGTCCAGGGCCTCGAAGTTCTCCTCCACCTGCTCCGGCCGCGAGGCGCCGGTGATCACCGTGCTCACGTCGTCGTTGGTCAGGCACCAGGCGATGGCGAGCTGGGCCAGGGTGCAGCCCAGGTCGTCGGCCACGGGTTGGAGCATGCGCACCTTCTGCACCTTGCGCGCGCCCTCCTCGCTCTCGAGCTGGGGCCGCAGCCACTGGTAGTTGTCCAGGGACAGGCGCGAGCCCTCGGGGATGCCCTGGTTGTACTTGCCGGTGAGGATGCCGCTGGCCAGGGGCGACCAGATGGTGGTGCCCAGGCCGATGTCCTCGTACAGGGACGCGTACTCCCGCTCCACGCGGTCGCGCACCAGCATGTTGTACTGGGGCTGCTCCATGGTGGGGGGGATCAGGTGCTCGCGGCGGGCGATGTCGTGGGCCTGGCGGATCTGGGCCGCGCTCCACTCGCTGGTGCCCCAGTAGTGGGCCTTGCCCTGGCTCACCACGTGGTGCATGGCCCACACCGTCTCCTCGATGGGGGTCTCGATGTCCGGGCGGTGGCAGAAGATCAGGTCCACGTAGTCCGTGCGCAGGCGCGCCAGGGCGGCGTCGGCGCCTTCCAGGATGTGCTTGCGGGAGAGGCCGCGGTCGTTGGGGCCCTTGCCGCCCCAGAAGATCTTGGTGCTCAGGACCAGGTCGCTGCGCTTCCAGCCGGCCTTGGCGATGGCGGCGCCCATGATCTCCTCGGCCTTGCCGTTGGCGTAGACCTCGGCGTTGTCGAAGAAGTTGCAGCCGCGCTCGTAGGCGGCGGCCATGCAGGCCAGGGCGGCGTCCACGTCCAGCTGGTCGTCGAACGTGACCCAGGCGCCGAAGGAGAGGGCCGAGACCTTGAGGCCGGAGCGGCCGAGACGACGGTATTCCATGGGCGGGTCTCCCGTGGGTTCGAGAAGGGGATCGGCGGATCGCCCGACAGTCTAGCACGTTCGGGCGCGTCTGCCAGCGCAACCGCGGCGGCTCCGCGCCGTAGTCCTCCGCGGCGCGGTCTGCTACGGTATCCGGCGCGTCGATCCCATCCTTCCGTTGAAAGCGAGGCCCACCGTGACACGCACGTGGACGTTCCCGGCGCTGCTGCTGGCGCTGCTCGTCGCCGCTCCCGCCGCCCAGGCGGCCGAGCACCTGTTCCGCTCCCCGGACCTGCACGGGGACGTCATCGTCTTCACCTACGAGGACGATCTCTGGCGCGTGGACGCCGCCGGCGGCGACGCCGTGCGCCTGACCGGCGACGAGGGCGCGGAGACGTCGGCCAAGTTCAGTCCCGACGGCTCGCTGCTGGCCTTCACCGCGGAGTACGACGGCGGCAGCGACGTGTACGTCATGGACGCCCGCGGCGGCGAACCCCGCCGTCTGACCTACCATCCGGCGATGGACCAGGTGCTGGGCTGGCACCCCGACGGCCGGCGCGTGCTCTTCCGCAGCAACCGCGCCTGGCCCAACCGCGAGTTCGAGACGTACCTGGTGAGCGTGGACGGCGGCCTGCCCGAGCGCCTGCCCATCGACCGGGGCGGCCTGGCCGCGCTGGACGCCTCCGGCGAGCGTCTGGCCTACAACCGCATCTCGCGCGAGAACCGCACCTGGAAGCGCTACCGGGGCGGCATGGCCCAGGACGTCTGGGTGGCCGATCTCCGCAGCGGCGCCATCGTGCAGGCCACGGACTGGCCGGGCACCGACAACTTCCCCATGTGGTGGGGCGAGCGCATCGTGTTCACCAGCGACCGCGAGGACGGCCGCCTCAACCTCTACAGCATGGCCCCCGACGGCGCTGACGTGCGCCGCCTCACCTTCTTCACGGACTACGACGTGAAGAACCCCTCGCTGGGCGACCGCGGCCGCGTGGTCTTCCAGCAGGGCGGCCGCCTGCACGTGCTGGATCTGGCCACGGGCGCCGAGCGCGCCGTGCCGGTGCGCGTGCGCAGCGATCATCCTCGCTTCCGCACGGAGTTCCTGACGGCCGCGCCCGCGGCCGGCTCCTTCCGCCTGGCGCCCGGCGCAGGGCGCGTGCTCGTGGAGGCCCGCGGCGAGATCCTCAACCTGCCCGTGGACGAGGGCGACGCCCTGGACCTGACGCAGGCTTCCGGCTCCCGCGAGAAGGACGCGGCGTGGTCGCCGGACGGGAAGCACATCGTGTTCATCAGCGATCGCACGGGGGAGGAGGAGCTCTGGCTCTGCGACCAGCGCGGCGGGAACCTGCGCCGCCTGACCGACGCCGGCGCCGGCTTCAAGCTGCCCCCGGTCTGGTCGCCGGACTCCGCGCACGTCCTCTACGGCGACAAGTTCCTGCGCCTGAACCTGGTGGACGTCCGCAGCGGCAAGACGCGCACCATCGCCCAGGGCGAGTACGACGACGCCTGGGAGCGCTGGGGCATCCTGGACTACAGCTGGTCGCCGGACTCGCGCTGGGTGGCGTACGCGCGCCAGAACGCCGACATGAACGAGACCGTCCACCTCTACGCCCTGGACACCGGCGCCACCGTGGACGTGACCGACGACTGGTTCACGAGCTGGAGCCCGTCCTTCTCGCCCGACGGCAACTACCTCTACTTCCTCAGCAACCGCACCTTCACGCCGCGCATGGGCAAGCAGGACCAGAACCACGTGTTCCTGGACATGACGCGCCCCTACGTGGCGCTGCTGCGCGCCGACGCGGTCTCGCCCTTCGCCGCGCCCGACGGCATGCTCGCCGCGGACGATGGTGCCGGTGACGGGAAGAAGAAGGACGGCGAGGCGAAGGACGCCCCCGTGCGCGTGACCGTGGACGCCGCAGGCCTCGCCGACCGCATCCTGGCCTGCGAGGGCGTGCCCGCCGGCGACTACGACCGCCTGGAGGCGGTGGACGGCGGCTTCCTCTACCTGGCCCGCACCGCCCCGGAGTTCCTCAAGTACCAGACCGTGAACGACCGCACCGGCGGCGCCCTGGACCTGCGCCGCTACGGCCTGGACGACGCCGAGGTGAAGCCGGTGATCGCCGGCGTGACGAACTACCACCTGGCTCCGGACGGCGGCAAGCTGGTCTACCGCGCCGGCTCCAAGCTGGGCGTGGTGGCCGTGGACGCCGAGTCCAAGCCCGGCGACGGCGCCGTGGCCCTGGACGGCGTGCGCCTGCAGGTGGATCGGCGCGCCGAGTACCTGCAGATCTTCGACGAGGCCTGGCGCATCCAGCGCGACTGGTTCTACGACCCCGGCATGCACGGCGTGGACTGGAACGCGGTGCGCGCGCAGTACCGTCCCCTGGTGGCCGACTGCGGCACCCGCGGCGACCTGAACTACCTCATCGGCGAGATGATCTCCGAGCTCAACATCGGCCACACCTACATCTTCGGCGGCGATTTCTCCGACGGCGCGCCGCGCGTGCCGGTGGGTCTGCTGGGCGTGGACCTGTCCGCGGGCGGCAAGCAGAAGTATTACCGCATCGACCGCATCCTGCGCGGCGAGAGCTGGGATCCGGACCTGCGCTCGCCCCTGGCCGCGCCCGGCTGCGGCGCCGCCGAGGGCGACCTGCTGGTGGCCATCGACGGCGTGGAGGTCACCACGGCCGACAACCCCTACCGCCTGCTCCAGGACAAGGCGGGCGAGTGGGTCACCCTGAGCCTCAACGCCATGCCCGGCGCGAAGGGCGCCAAGACCTGCCGCGTGCGGACGCTGCGGTCCGAGGCCGCCCTGCGCTACCACGCCTGGAAGGCCGCCAACCGCGCCGCGGTGGACGCCGCCTCGGACGGCCGCATCGCCTACCTGCACCTGCCCAACATGATGGAGGACGGGCTCGTGGAGTTCGGGCGCGACTTCTATCCGCAGACGGACCGCCAGGCCCTGATCGTGGACGAGCGCTACAACGGCGGCGGCTTCGTGGGCGACATGATCATCGACCGGCTGGAGCGGAAGCTCTGGTCGCTGAACCAGCCGCGGGAGGGCAAGCCCGGGCGCAATCCCGAGCGCGTGTTCCACGGGCCCATCGTGGTGCTGATCAACGAGGACACGGGCTCCAACGGCGAGTACTTCGCCTACGCCGTCCAGGCCAAGGGGCTGGCGCCGCTGATCGGCATGCGCACCTGGGGCGGCGCGGTGGGCATCGAGCCGCACCAGGACATGGTGGACGGCGGCGGCACCACGCCGCCCCAGTTCGGGCCGGTGGGCCTGGACGGCGCCTGGATCATCGAGGGGCACGGCGTGGTGCCGGACATCGTGGTGCAGAACATGCCGGCCGACGTGGTGGCGGGGCGCGACGCCCAGCTGGACACGGCGGTGCGCTACCTGCTGGACACGTTGGCCAAGGAAGGCGCGCGCTGGACGCTGCCGACGGTGCCGGACTACCCGGACAAGAGCCGCTAGGAAGGCGAGGGCGGATCGTGGGGGCGGGCGCGTCGCGCGACGCGCCCGCCCCCGCGCGTTCAGGCCACCGGGTCGCCGCTGATGGCGGGCATGGTGCGGCCCATGGCGGCGGCCAGGGGGCGCAGGCTGGTCATGAGGTCTTCGAACAGCGGCGGCGTGAGGGCCTGCGGTCCGTCGGACAGGGCCTGGGCCGGGTTGCAGTGCACCTCCACGATGATGCCGTCGGCGCCGGCGGCCACCGCCGCGCGCGCCACCGCGGGGATGTAGTCGCGCACGCCCACGGCGTGGCTCGGATCCACCACCACCGGCAGATGGGTCTTGTCCTTGAGGTAGGGCACCGCGGAGATGTCGCAGGTGTTGCGCGTGGCCGTCTCGAAGGTGCGGATGCCGCGCTCGCAGAGGATCACCTGGTGGTTGCCGTTGCTCAGGATGTACTCCGCGGCCAGCAGCATCTCCTCGAGGGTGGACATCATGCCGCGCTTGAGCATGACCGGCTTGCGGATCTTCCCCACGGCCTCCAGCAGGGCGTAGTTCTGCATGTTGCGCGCGCCGATCTGGATGATGTCGGCGTAGCGCGCCACCAGCTCCACCTGGTCGGGGCTCATGGCCTCGGTCACGACGTCCAGGCCCAGCTCCCGCTTGGCCGCCAGCATGAGGCGCAGGCCCTCCTCGCCCAGGCCCATGAAGCTGTAGGGCGACGTGCGCGGCTTGAAGGCGCCGCCGCGCAGGACCACGGCGCCGCTGGCGCGCACGGCGCGGGCGGCGTCGAAGAGCTGGTCGTGGCTCTCCACGGAGCAGGGGCCGGCCATGACCACGAAGTCGTCGCCGCCCAGCCGCGCGTGGCTCAGCTCCACCACCGTGGGCTCGCTGCGGTACTCGCGGGCCGACAGCTTGAACGGCGTGCGCACCGAGGTCACCTCGGCCACGCCGGGCATGCCGGCCAGCTCCTTGAGGCGCGCGTTCTCCCCGGCGCCCATCACGCCGATCACGGTGCCCCCCTTGCCGTGGGACGGCCGCGGCTGGAAGCCCAGCTCCTCCACGGCGCGCAGCACCTGGCTGATCTGGGTCATGGTGGCGTCGGGCTGCATGACGATGATCATCGCACGTCCTCCTGGCCGCCGTTCAGGGCGGCGTTCATCTCGGTGAGGTAGCGGCGGGCGGCGTCCACGGCGGCGTCCGCGCCGCCCGCCTGCCCGATGCGGCGCAGGAGCGCCGAGCCCACGATGGCGCCGTCGGCCACCCGGCCCAGCGCCGCGGCCTGGGCGGGCTCGGCCACGCCGAAGCCCACGTAGCAGGGGGTGTCCGTGAGCGACTGCACACCGCGCACGAAGTCCAGCACGCCTCCGGACGTGTCCAGCACGCTGCCGGTCACGCCGGTCAGCGACACCAGGTAGAGGAAGCCGCGGGCGTCGGCCGCGATGGCCCGCAGACGGTCGTCGCCGCTGGTGGGGGCGGCCAGATCCACCAGGTCCAGGCCGCGGCCGCGCAGGGCGGCGCGCGCCTGGGCCGACTCCTCCCGCGGCACATCGGGCAGGATCACGCCGGCCAGCCCGGCGTCGGCCGCCGCGTCCACGAAGACGTCCAGTCCCAGGCGCAGCACCGGGTTGAGGTAGGTCATGAGCACCACCGACGCGCCGGTGGCCGCGGCGTGCTCGCCGGCGTCGTCCAGGGCGGTGCGCAGGGTGGCGCCCCCCGCCAGGGCCGCGTGGCCGGCGGCCTGGATCACGGGGCCGTCGGCCACCGGATCGCTGAACGGCACGCCCACCTCCACCACGTCGCAGCCGGCGTCGGCCGTGGCGCGCAGCAGGCGGCGGAACGCGGCGCGGTCAGGGTAGCCCGCCGACAGGTAGGGGACCAGCGCCTTGCGGCCGGCCGCGCGCAGGGCCGTGGTGCGCTCGTGAAGCCTCATGCCAGCACCTCCAGCACGGTCTGCAGGTCCTTGTCGCCGCGGCCCGAGAGGTTGACCACGGTCAGCCCGCCCAGCTCTCCGCGCGCGTCCAGCGTGCGCAGGTAGGCCAGGGCGTGGCTGGATTCCAGGGCGGGGATGATCCCCTCCAGCCGGCAGAGGTCCGTGAAGGCCGCCAGGGCCTCGGCGTCGTCGGCGCTGCCGTAGCGCACGCGGCCGGTGTCCTTGAGGTGGCTGTGCTCCGGGCCCACGCCGGGGTAGTCCAGGCCCGCGCTCACCGAGTGGGCGGGCAGCACCTGGCCGGCGTCGTCCTGGAGCAGGTAGCTCAGGGCCCCGTGCAGCACCCCGGGAAGGCCGAGGCCCAGGGCCTTGGAGTGTCCGGCCGCGGAGCCGCCGGCCTCCACGCCGTGCAGGCGCACGTCGGCGTCGCGGACGAAGGCGTGGAAGATGCCCATGGCGTTGCTGCCGCCGCCCACGCAGGCGATCACGTCGTCGGGCAGCCGGCCCTCGCGCTCCAGGATCTGCGCGCGGGTCTCCGCGCCGATCACCGCCTGGAAGTCGCGCACGATGAGCGGGTAGGGATGCGGACCCACCGTGGAGCCGATGATGTAGTGCGTGTCGTCGATGTGCGCCACCCAGTCGCGGATGGCCTCGCTGGTGGCGTCCTTCAGGGTGCGCGAACCCGACGTGACCTCGCGCACCTCGGCGCCCAGCAGGCGCATGCGCTCCACGTTGGGGCGCTGGCGGCGCATGTCCTCCTGGCCCATGTAGACCACGCAGCCGATCCCGAAGCGGGCGCACACGGTGGCGGTCGCCACCCCGTGCTGGCCCGCGCCGGTCTCGGCCACGATGCGTCCCTTGCCCATGCGCCGCGCCAGCAGCACCTGCCCCAGGCAGTTGTTGATCTTGTGGGCGCCGGTGTGGTTCAGGTCCTCGCGCTTGAGGTACACCCGCGCGGCCGACGCCAGCATGCCTTCCAGCTTCTCCGCGCGGTACAGCGGCGTGGGGCGGCCGCCGAAGTCGCGCAGCAGCACGTCCAGCTCCGCGGCGAAGGCGGTATCGGCGCGCGCGGCGGCGTACGCGTCCTCCAGCTCGCGCAGGCACGGCATCACCGTCTCCGGCACGTACTGGCCGCCGTAGGGGCCGAAGCGTCCGGGCCTGGTCTCAGCCACGGCGGGCCTCCTCCAGGAAGCGGCGCACCAGATCCAGGTCCTTCACGCCCGGGGCCGACTCCACGCCGCGGCTCACGTCCACGGCGTAGGGCCCCACCGCGGCCACCGCGGCGGCCACGTTTTCAGGGTTGAGGCCGCCGGCCAGGATCACGCGGCGTCCCCGCTCCACGCCCTGCCGCGCGGCGTCCCAGAGGTCGGCCAGCTCCGCCTCGCCGTGGGGACGGCCCTTGGGCAGGTCGTAGAGGAGGGTGTCGCCGCTGAAGGGCACGTCGGCGTCCAGGATGGTCACGGCGTGCACCACCCGGGCCACGGGCAGGCCGGTGCGGTCGCGCACGGCCAGGCGCAGGGGGAGGGGCTCGCCGCCGTGGAGCTGGAGCAGGTCCAGCGACGCCACCCGCGCCGCCTCGGCGATCTCCACCGCCGTGTGCCCGGCGAAGACGCCCACCAGGGTCACGCCGGGCGCGGCGGCGCGTACGGCCGCCGCCTGCTCCAGGGTCACGCGCCGCTCGCTGGCCGCGAAGATCACGCCCAGGTAGTCCGCGCCGGCCGCCGCGCAGGCGGCCGCGTCCTCGGGACGGGTCACGCCGCAGATCTTCACCTTCACGTCGTTCATGAGTCCTCTCCCGTCAGGTGTCGCAGGGTGCGGCCCGGGTCCGGGGCCGTCAGCAGGGTGCCTCCGATGAGGAAGGCGTCGGCGCCCAGCGCCGCCATCTCCAGCAGGTCCGCGCGGGTACGCAGGCCGCTCTCGGCCACCATGAGCACGTCGGCGGGCTTGGCCCGCAGCAGGCGGCGCGTGGTGTCCAGGTCCAGCTCCAGGGTGTCCAGGTCGCGGCTGTTCACGCCCAGCAGGTCGCCGCCGGCGGCCAGGGCGGCGCGCAGGTCGGCCTCGTCGTGGCACTCGATCAGGGCGGCCACGCCCAGCTCCGCGGCCGCGAGGCGCAGCGTCCTCAGCGTGGGTACGTCCACCAGCCGTGCGATGAGCAGCACGCAATCGGCGCCGGCGGCCCAGGCGGCCCGCACCTGGCGCGGATCGATCACGAAGTCCTTAACCAGCACGGGCAGGCCGCCGGCTTCGCGGATGGCGGTGGCGTCGTCCAGGGTCATGCCGAAACGCGGCGTGTCCGTGACCACGCTGATGGCCGTGGCGCCGTTGGCCGCGTAGGTGCGGGCCTGGGCCAGCGGATCCGCGGCGTTGGGGAAGGCCTCCACGCTGGGCGACCGCCGCTTGATCTCGGCGATGATCCCGCCGCCGCGCACGGCGGCCGTGAAGCCGCGCACAGGGCAGAGCTCCGCGGGGCGCTCCGACACGGCGTCCAGTCCGCCGGCGTTCAGCAAAGCGCGCTTCTCCGCCGCGATGCGTTCCAGCAGCCCGCTCATGCCTCCCTCCTCGCGCGCAGGGCCTCCAGCACGGCGCGGGCGCGCCCGTCGGCCAGGGCGGCGCGGG
>DAOTGJ010000056.1:0-18223 GCA_035447065.1 Candidatus Krumholzibacteriia bacterium | reverse complement strand
TGCAGTGCAGATCGTCGCACAGCACCAATTCCCCCTCCGAAGTCAAATTTCTCACATAACCGTGACTTATGTCAACCCTTGCCCTGGCCCTGGGATCCGGCAATCCCCGTCCCCATGGCCAACAGGCACACCAGACTCGTCTCCACATCGATCACCGTGGAATCGATCATCCCCACCATCGCATACAGCACCCAGACGCCGATCCCGGCCAGGATCCACCCTTCCTGCCAGGACGTCGCCTCCGTCCGCCGCCGCCAGCCGCGGCCCAGCAGCCAGAGCAGCCGTCCCAGCAGCGCCACCAGCAGCACCGCCGCGGGGATCCCCCAGAACACGGCCGTGGTCAGGTAGCTCTGATGGAGGTGATGATGATCCGCATCCCGGGTGTTCTCGTAGCTGGTGTGGGCGGCCATCACGTCGCGCAGGTACACGTCGCCCACGCCGGTGATCGGCTTCCAGCGGATGAGCTCCACGGCGGCGCGCCACTGCACCAGGCGCTCGTTGTTGCTGCTCTGGGCGGGATCGCCGATGGAGCGGACGCGGTCCTTCACCTCGGCCGGCGCCAGGGCCAGCCCCAGCACCACCGCCACGCCCAGCACGGGGATCAGGCGCTTCTGCTTCAGCAGGAGGATCACCGTCCAGCCCGCCAGCACGCCCAGCCAGGCGCTGCGGGTGCGCGTGAACAGCAGGGCCGCCAGCACCGGCGCCTGGGCCAGCGCCAGCAGTACCCGGTCGCGCCGGCCGCGCAGCGTGACCAGGAAGGCCGTCAGCACGATGGATACGGCCGCCATCAGCCAGGCGCCCGTCATGGCGCTGCCCTGCAGCAGGGTGAGGCGGCGATGGCCCTCCTGCAGGCTGTACTCCTCCGTGGCCAGGGAGATCACTGCGTTCAGCGCCGCGGCGGCGGCCAGGCTCCACAGCAGCACCCGTCGCCGCCCATCCCGATCCACGGTCAGGGCCCCGATCCACAAAGCCGAGAACACCGCGAACCGGTGCGCCTTGCCCAGGCTGAAGGCCGGATCGGTGGAGAACGGGATCATCAGCAGGCACCAGCCCACGAACAGACCCACCATCAGCTCGAACCCCACCGGCCGCGGCCGCTCGCGCACCGCGCGCACCGCCAGCCACACCGCCAGCACGCCCATGAGCGACTGGCTCACCGCCACGCTCACCAGGCTCGCGAACCCCAGCATGCCCAGCAGCACCGTCTCCACCCGAGTCACGGCGACCACCCTTTCAACCGGTCCTTGGCGCGCGCGAGCATCAGCCCCGCCGACGCCGGCGGCCGCTCCGGCAACGGCCCCGCGTACGGCCGGCCCAGGCGCAGGTAGTGGGCCAGGAACGTGCTGGAGCTCATCCCCCACTTGCGGCGGAACTGGCGCTTGCCGGGGTTGAGCGTCACCCGGCCCAGCGACTTGCTCATGAAGTGGTAGACCAGGCTGTCGCCCACGCCGCGGAAGGTGCGCACGCCGGCCTCCCAGAGCTTGCGCGAGAGGTCCGGATCGGAATACAGGCCGGGCGAGAACTCCTCGCTGTAGCCGCCCACGCGGTCCCACATGGCCGCGGTCATCAGGCTGGGCGGCCAGGTGGCGCCGCTCCAGTCGGGGCCGATCAGGCCCGGGGCGGCGGCGTGGAGGGCGGCGCGGTCGAACGTCCGCGCATCGTGGCCGAAGTCGTGCGGCGCGCGCACGCAGGCGTTGCCGGTGGCGCGGGGCTCGATCATGGTGGCCGACAGGTAGAAGCGGCCGTCCGGGTGCTCCGCGGCGGCGCGCAGCAGGGCCGTGTCCCAGCCGGGGCACGGGACCATGTCGTCGTTCATGTAGAGCAGCAGGTCGCCGGTGGCCAGGGTGCGCGCCATGTTCATGGCGGTGCAGACGCCGGCGTTCTCCGGGGTCCAAGTGGACGCGATGCCCTCCGCCTCCAGCCACTCGCGCGTGCCGTCGGCCCCCTGGTTCACGTGCACCACGATCTGGTGCGCCGCCGCCGACGTGGCCCGGATCTCCTCGATGCACAGGCGCAGGTACGGCAGGTTGTTCCAGCTGGGAATGAGGATGCTGAGGCTGGGCACCGGGGCTCCTCGGGCTCGGGACATGGGTCGCGCCGATTATCGTGAAGCCCGGCGGCGGTGTCCAGAGGGCGATGCCCGGACGCGCGGAGGCCGCCGTCGCCGGCGGCCTCCTGACGTTCCGGATCCGCGGGGCGCCTAGCGCGCCAGCGTCAGCTTCACCGTGCTCACGGCGTCGCCGGCGGTGGCCCGGGCGAAGTACACGCCGCTGGACAGGGGGCGGCCCGCATCGTCCTGGCCGCGCCAGGCCAGGACCTGCTCGCCGGCGGGCAGGGGGCCGTCGTGGAGCGTGCGCACGCGGGCGCCGCGGGCGTCGAAGACTTCCACCAGCACGCGGCCGTCGCGGGGCAAGTCCAGGCGGATGGCCGTGGCCGGGTTGAAGGGGTTGGGCACGGCGCCGCGCAGGGCGAACACGGCGGGCGCGTCGCCCACCGCGGTCACGCTGTTGACCGACACCTGGTTGGACGGGTCGCCCTGGTTGCCGTGCACGTCCACCGCGGTGACCACGTAGTACTGCACGCCCGCCGGCGGCGCGGCGTCCGTGTACAGGGTGTCCGTGGCCGCGCCCACGAAGGTGGCCGGCGAGGGCGTGAAGCCGGGCGTGGCGGAGCGGTGCACGTGGTACTGGGCCAGGTCCTGGTCCAGGTGACCGCTGGGGGTCCACGTGAGGTCCACATCCACGCCGTCCAGGGCCGCGGCCAGGGCCAGCGGCGCGCCGGGCGCCAGGTTGTCCACGGACCATCCGGACTGCTCCACGCTGGGCCACTGGGCGGCGTAGCCGTCGTCGTGGGCCAGGATCTGGTAGATGGTGTGCGGGATGCCGCCCGCCGTGGAGTCGCCGTAGCTGGGCGCGTGCAGCGCGTAGCTCGCGAAGCGCTGGGCGTCCATCCCACCGGCGTAGGCCCAGCCGGTGAGCAGCAGCGAGCGGGCCGTCTCCGCGGACACGCCCGCCTTCTCGGCCACGTCCTGCACCCGCGCCTCCGGGACCGAAGCCAGCGGCGGCGCGTCGGGCAGGCGCATCCAGGCGGTGTAGCGGTCCACGTACGGGTCGGCGTAGGAGTCCAGCGCGCTGGCGTCCCAGCTCAGGATCACCTCGCCGCCCTGGTCGTTGGGACGGTCCATCACCGTGGTCAGCTCGGGCTCGGGCGCGCCGCCCAGGCCCCAGCGGTCCACGCGCTGGGCGTACATGGTCTTGTAGTAGCCCTGTCGGGAATCGCCCCAGCCGGCGATCAGGCCGCCGCGGCCGTCCGTGCAGGCCGCGGAGTGCTCCATGAAGCTGGCATAGCTGCCGATCACGACGCCTGCCGAGCCGAAGAGCCGGCTCCCGGAAGGGCTGATCTTCTGCGCGACGCCCAGGTTGCTGAGCTCTGCGAAGAGGAAGATCGAACCGTCGTCGCCCATGAACGCGGACCGCGCCGCCAAGGTGGCGGAACCGTCCCGATAGATCATCAGCGACCCATCGGCGGTCCAGGCCGAAGATCCGTTGCCGTAGATGTGCTGGCCGTAGATGCTGCCTCCCGAGTACGAGTCGGAGCGGGAATCGATCCAGAACACGTAGGCGCCGCCATCGCCGTCCGGAACGAGCTGGGGATACTGCTGAAAGGCGGCGTCCGTGGATACGGGCACGCCGCCCGAGGTCCACCAGTTGGCGCCCGTGATCGGGTGGCAGCGCACGAGGTAGACGTCGGCGGAGCTGACGGCGTTGTTCCGATAATCCTCGATCGCGAGGATCATGCCCTTGAGGCCGTCGGTCGTGGCGTCCCGGAGATACTGGTTCGCACTGTAGGTGGACAGCGACACGCCGTTGACGGTCCAGCCCATGCTGCCGTCGGCGTTGATGCGCTGGCCGTAGATGTCCTGACCCGAGGCGGCGCTGTTGCGCAAGTCTTCCCAGGCGCACAGCATCACTCCCGGCTCGGAGAGGACCAGCTGCGGACTCGCCTGGCTCGCGGCCGCCTGGCAGACGGCGGTCCCGGCCGAGCCCCAGAGCAGGGCGCCGTTCAGGGCGACGCGCTGGGCCCAGATGTCGGTGCCGGTGGTGGCGTTGTTGCGGCTGTCGCGCCAGATCACCACCGCGCCGCCGGTGCCGTCGGCCAGGATCTGCGGATAGTCCTGTTGGCCCAGCGCCACGCCGGACGTGGCCAAGATGCCGTAGGTGCCGAAGCGGCGGACGCCGTTGGGCGTGATGTTCTGCACGTGGATGCGGTAGAGGGATCCCACGGCCACCGATGCGGTCATCCAAAGCGAGCCGTCCTCGCCCAGGCAGGTCTCCACCTGGGTGATGCCGGCGGGCGGGTCCATCATCAGGACGCCGCCGTCGGCCCACTGGGGACGGCCCTGGGCATCCAGCCGTTGGCCGTAGACGGAGTAGGTGCCGTCGTTGGTGCGGCCGTCCACCCAGGTGATGTAGCAGCCGCCGGCGCCGTCGGACACCAGGGTTTCGAACAAGGTGGTGAAGCCGCTGTCCGAGATGAGCTGGTTCGTCTGGAAGTCGTTCTCCCAGGCCGCGCTCGGCAAGGACAGGCCGCAGAGCGCCATCGCGAGGACGGCGCCGAGGATGGTGGTACACTTCATGGCGGATCTCCTGGTCGGCTGGTTGGCTGAGGCGGCCCTTGATACAGGACCGGAATAGTAGCCGATCGGCGCCTTCGCCTCCAGGAGATTCCTCCGCCCCTCCCGCGCCTGAAACGCCCCGGAGGGGGCGCGCTCAACCCAGGAACGCCCCCAGCCCGTCCCCGTCGGCGTTCGCCTCCGGATGGAACGTGAGTCCCACGATGTTCCCCGCCCGCACCGCCACGGGCTCCTCCCCCCAGCGGGCGATCACCTCCACGCCCGCACCGGTCTGCAGGATGCGCGGCGCGCGGATGAACACGCCGGGGGCGCGGCCGCCGTCGGCCAGGGTCACGTCGTCCACGAACGAGTCCACCTGCCGGCCGAAGCCGTTGCGGCGCACCAGCACGTCCAGCAGCCCCAGGGGCTCCACGCCGTGGCGGTCGCGGTCCTCCTCGATGCGCGTGGCCAGCAGGATCAGCCCGGCGCAGGTGCCCAGCATGGTCCTCCCCGACGCGGCGAAGTCCAGCAGCGGCGCGCGCAGGCCCACGCGGTCGATGAGGCGGGTCATGGTGGTGGACTCGCCGCCGGGCAGGATCAGGGCGGACACCCCGTCCAGCTCCTCCGCGCGGCGCACGCGCACGTGGGGCCGGCCCAGCCGGTCCAGGGCCTGCTCGTGGAGCTCGAAATCGCCCTGGAGGGCGAGCACGCCGATGGGGCGGTCAGCGGTCACGGGTCACCTCGCACGGTGAAAAGACGACGCCCGGGCGGCGGTCGGCCGGCGCCCGGGCGGGTCGGGTCGGGATCCGGCTACCAGCCGCGGCTGGCCATCTTCTCCTCTTCGGGCAGCGACGCCACGTCGATGCCCTCCATGGCCTCGCCCAGGTCCATGGAGATCTCCAGGAGCTTCTTGGGGTCGTCGTAGTACGTGACCGCCTGCACGATGGCCTCGGCGCGGGGCTTGGGATCGTTGCTCTTGAAGATGCCCGAGCCCACGAACACCGTCTCCGCGCCCAGCTGCATCATGAGGCTGGCGTCCGCGGGGGTGGCCACGCCGCCGGCCGCGAAATTGGGCACGGGCAGCTTGCCCAGCCGCGCCGTCTCCAGCACGATGTGGTACGGGGCGCCCAGGTTCTTGGCTTCCGCCATGAGCTCGTCGGGCCGCAGCACGGTCAGGCGGCGGATCTCCTCCTGCACCTGGCGCATGTGCCGCACGGCCTCCACGATGTTGCCGCTGCCGGCCTCGCCCTTGGTGCGGATCATGGCCGCGCCCTCGCCGATGCGCCGCAGCGCCTCGCCCAGGTTGCGGCAGCCGCACACGAACGGCACCCGGAAGGCGAACTTGTCCACGTGGTTCTTCTCGTCGGCCGGGGTCAGCACCTCGGACTCGTCGATGAAGTCCACGCCCAGGGCCTCCAGCACCTGCGCCTCGGCGAAGTGGCCGATGCGGCACTTGGCCATGACGGGGATGGACACGGTGTCCTGGATCTCCTTGATCATGCGCGGGCTGCTCATGCGGGCGATGCCGCCGTCCTTGCGGATGTCGGCGGGGATGCGCTCCAGCGCCATCACGGCCACCGCGCCCGCCTCCTCGGCGATCTTGGCCTGCGCGGCGTTGGTCACATCCATGATGCAGCCGCCCTTGAGCATCTCGGCCAGGCCCACCTTCAGCTGCATGCGCTCGCGGATCGTCTCGTCGGTCCAAGGGGTGTTCATGACCGCCTCCTCTCTGCCTGTCTAGTAGGCCTGCGCGAACAGCACGCGCTTCTTGCTCGGGTTGCCGCAGCGGATGCAGGCGCCGTCCTCCGGCGCCGCGTCCAGCGGGATGTTGCGGATGGTGACCTTGGTCTCCTCCTGGATGGCCTCCTCGCAGGCCGTGTCGCCGCAGTGGTGGCAGTGGGCGAAGCCGCCGCCGCTCGTGTAGAGGGCGGTGAACTCGTCCCAGGACTCCAGGCGGTGGGTGTTGGCGGCGCGGCGCGCCACCGCGGCCTCGTACAGCTCGCGCTGCATGCGGTCCAGGTGCTCGGCCACGGCCTGCTCCAGGCCGGCCAGGGGCGTGGGGTGCTTGGCGCCGTCGTGTCGGGTGACCAGCACGCAGGCGTCGTTCTCCACGTCGCGGGGGCCCAGCTCCATGCGGATGGGCACGCCCTTGCGCTCCCACTCGGCGTACTTCCAGCCCGGGCGCATCTTGTCGCGGTCGTCGATGTGGACGAAGCCGGCCACCGGCGCCAGCCGCTCGGCCAGCTCCTGGGCCTTGGCCAGGACCAGGTCGCGGCCCTCGTCGTCGCGCCAGATGGGCACGATGACCACCTTGCGCTGGGCCACCTTGGGCGGGATGACCAGGCCGTTGTCGTCGCTGTGGCTCATGATCAGGGCGCCGATCAGGCGCGTGCTCACGCCCCAGCTCGTGGCCCACACGAACTCCTCGCGGCCCTCGCTGGTCTGGTACTTCACCTCGAAGGCCTTGGCGAAATTCTGGCCCAGGTCATGGCTGGTGCCCGCCTGCAGGGCCTTGTTGTCCTGCATCATGGCCTCGATGGAGAACGTCTCCACCGCGCCGGCGAAGCGCTCGCGCGGGGTCTTGGCGCCGCACACCACCGGCATGGCCAGGATGTCCTCCGCGAACCAGCGGTAGACCTCCAGCATCTTCAGGGTCTCCTCGCGGGCCTCGTCGGCCGTGGCGTGGGCCGTGTGGCCCTCCTGCCAGAGGAACTCGGCCGTGCGCAGGAACAGGCGCGTGCGCATCTCCCAGCGCATCACGTTGGCCCACTGGTTGATCAGCAGCGGCAGGTCCCGGTAGCTCTGGATCCACTTGCGGTACGTGTCCCAGATGACCGTCTCGCTGGTGGGCCGGATGATGAGCTCCTCCTCCAGCTTGCTGGCGGGATCCGGCACCACGGTGACCTTGCCGTCCACCTCGGCCGTCTTCAGGCGCGAGTGGGTGACGATGGCGCACTCCTTGGCGAACCCCTCCACATGCTCCGCCTCCTTGGCCAGGAAGCTCTTGGGGATCAGCAGCGGGAAGTACGCGTTGACGTGGCCGGTGGCCTTGAAGCGGTCGTCCAGCCAACGCTGCATGCTCTCCCAGAGGGCGTAGCCGTTGGGCTTGATGACCATGCAGCCGCGCACGGGGCTGTTCTCGGCCAGCTCGGCGGCCTGGATCACGTCCAGGTACCAGCGGGAGTAGTCTTGGTCACGCTTGGTGATGTCGGCCATGGGGGTCCTCTCCGGGGCCCGGGATGGTGTGGAACGCACGGTTAGGGAGCGATTCCGGAAAAACGCCGGGCACAAGATAACACCTGGACGGGGCGGGGGAAAGCCCGCGGGGGGCTAGAAACGCAGCACCGCGTGGAGGGACGCGAAGCCCAGGCTCTGGTCGTCCTCGTCGTCGCTGTGGGACTCGGGCAGCCAGCTGGCCAGGGCGGTCAGGCTGAGGCGCTCGTGGACCCGCCAGGTTCCGTTGAGCCAGAACTCGGTGTAGGTGAAATCGGTGAACAGGGGGATCAGGGTCCAGTCGTCCACGTCAAGGGGATCGATCTCGGCGCCGTCGTCGGACGCGTAGTCGCGGCGGCCCACCTCCACCGTGGCCGAAAGGCTCAGGATGCGGCCGTAGGTCTCCAGGCCCCCGCGCAGGCCGAGCTGGCGGTAGGGCTCATCGGGATCGTCGCCGTCCAGGGTCTCCCAGGCCACGCCCAGGCTCCAGCCCGGGCCGTCCAGGGCAGGGGCGCGCAGGCCGATCAGGCCGGACCAGCGGCGCTGGTCGGTGTAGGCATCGCGCGACACGTCGTAGTCCCACCACTCCAGGGCCAGCCGCAGCTCGGCGCTGAGCAGGTCGGACAGGGGGCGCTCGGCCTCGGCGCGGACCCAGTGGGACCAGCTGGAGGGACGGGCGGTCTCGTCGCGCACGTTCCGGCGCTCGCTGCGCAGGCTGGTGCGCCAGGCGACGCCGTCCAGGCGGAAACGCTCCCACTCGGCGTCCACGCCCAGGGTGGTGCGGTCGATCGCCGTGGTGTCGGGGTGGGCGCGGCGGCCGGCGCGCAGGCCGGCCCGCCAGCGGTCGTCGGACAGGGCGCCGGAGCGCAATCCGGCGGCCAGCAGCAGGTCGTTGCGGTCCACCTCCAGTTCCGACGGATCCGTGTGCCGCAGGGCGCTGCCCTCAAGGCGCACGTCGCCGGCGGTGCCCGCCTGCGCGGCGGGGAACCAGCGCAGGCGCACGCGGCCCTCGGTGCGGTCGCTGCTCAGGGCGTAGTCCGTGGTGCCGTGGTACTGGACCGCGCGCAGCTCGGCCAGGACATCCGCCAGGCGCGTGCCGTCATCGGCGTGGCGGGACCAGCCCAGGTCCAGACGCTGTCGCGTGCGTTCGCTGCCCACCGCGATCTGCGGGGCCACGCGCCAGCGCCCGGCGGCGGGGCCCGCGGTGGCGCCTTCCGCGCCCAGGGTGACCTCCATCTCCTGGATGCGTTCGGTGGTGTCCTCGGTGGCCAGGAAGTAGGACTGCACGTAGGCGTCGTAGCCGGTGGCCAGGGTTCCGCTCCAGCGGAAGGCGGCTGTGTCGGGGTCCGCGGGTGCCGCACGCACGACGGCATCCCGTACCGGGGAGAACGGGATGCCGGCGGTCAACGCCAGAGCCGTCAGGACGGCTGCGAGGATATGGCCACGACTCACCGCAACCGCTCACCAGCCTGGCGTTGGACGTTCAAGGCGGATCGGATGGTCCGCAGGGCGAGCTCGTCATCCCCCTGCTGCAGGGCCTGGACCGCCTGGTCGCGCAGGGCGCGGGCTCGGGCGAGCAGGCGCACGGCTTCGGCGTCGTCGGCGCCGGAGAGCTCGTCCTGGCGCGCGTCGAAGCGGTCGATCTCGCGCTGCACGGCGGCGGCGTCCACGCCCGCGCCGGCCTGGCGCAGCACGCGCAGGGTCTCGTTGCGGGCCCGCTGGGTCAGGCGCATGGCCCGCAGGGGCTGATCCGTCTCCAGGGCCAGACGGGCGTCGTCCAGGGTGTGGGCCGCGGCGTCCAGGGCGCGGGCCAGGGCGGGATCCGAGGCGCCGTCCAGCCGATCGCGGGCCGTGGCGATGAGCTCGCCCACGCGGGCCTGCTCCTCCAGCAGCCGGTCGAGGTCGCCGGATTCCAGGATCAGGCGCGCCGCCTGGCGCAGGGAGTGCTCGGCCTGGTCCAGCAGGCGGAAGGACTGCTCGTAGTGGGTCTGCTCGTACTGCTCGCGGGCCCGCAGGTACAGGCCCTCGGCCTGGCGCACCAGGGCCATGGCGGGAGCGTTGCCGGTGTCCGCGGCGCGCTCGGAGACCTGCTCGTGGAGATCGTGGAGACGGTCCAGGGACTGGCGGGCGCGCTCCTGGAATCCCTGGCTGCCGCGGGCCATGCGGTCCGCCTGGGCGCCGATCTGCCGCGCCGTGCGCGAGAGGCGCAGGGCGAAGGCGTAGCGGCGGCCTTCATAGAGCTGGTGGGCCTGGCCCTGCTTGTCGCGGGCGCTCTCCAGCAGCACGCGGGCCTGCTCGCTGTCGGACACCTGCACAAGGGACGCCACCTGCTCCAGGTAGGCGTCGGTCCCTTCCAGGAACTCCAGGGTCTGCTCCTGCTGACCCTGGTTCTGGGCCCGAACCGGCGCGGCCAGACCGATCAGCAGCACGAGGGCGGCCAGGATCAGGGTCGGCGGGCAGGGTCGGAGATGTCGTCGCTGCGCTGTCATGGCTTTCATCCCAGGGTTCGGGTTCGCCGCGGCACCTGCAAGGATCGGGCCCGGCGCCGGGCCGTCGCGACCGCCATCATCGCATTGTCTTTCAACATGTTACGAACCGGCCCGATCGGACCGGCCCGTCATGTGTCCCTCCAGGGTCACGCCGGCGATCCGCCAGGTCCGGATTCCGGATGCCTGTCGCCATCCAGTCCCAGCAGGTTCAGACGCGAATAGAGCGTGCGGCGGGTGATGCCCAGGAGGCGGGCCGCCTCGGTCTTGTTGCCCTCGGCGCGGTCCAACGCCAGCCGGATCAGGCGCTTCTCATGGCGCTCCAGATTGAGGTCGTGGGGCTCCGGATCGGCCTTGGCCGACGGCGCGGCGGCGCCCACCTGCAGCAGCACGTGCTCCGGCCCGATGGGATCCGGGCCCGCCAGGATGTGGGCCCGCTCCACCACGTTGCGCAGCTCGCGCACGTTGCCCGGCCAGGCGTAGGCCTGGAGACGCGCCACCGCGTCGCGCGGCAGCACGGCGCGGGGGCGGCCCAGGTCCTTCAGGAAGGCGTGGGCCAGCAGGGGGATGTCGTCCTTGCGTTCGCGCAGGGGCGGCACGGCCAGGGGGAACACCTGCAGACGGTAGTAGAGGTCCTCGCGGAAGCGGCCGGCGGCGATGGCCTCCTCCAGAGGGCGGTTGGTGGCCGCGAGCACGCGCACGTCCACCTCTCGCTCGCGGGGATCGCCCACGCGGTTGATCTTGCGCTCCTGCAGCACGCGCAGGAGCTTGGCCTGCACCTCCGGCGCGGCCTCGCCGATCTCATCCAGGAAGAGGGTGCCGCCGTCGGCGGCCTCGAACAGGCCTTCGCGGTCCTCCTCGGCGCCGGTGAAGGCGCCCTTGCGGTAGCCGAAGAGCTCGCTCTCCAGCAGCGTGCCGCTGATGGCGGCGCAGTTCACGGCCACGAACGGCCCCTTGGCGCGGGCGCTCGCGGCGTGGATGGCCCGCGCGGCCACCTCCTTGCCGGTGCCGCTCTCGCCGCGGATGAGCACGGTGGCGTCGCTGGGGGCCACGCGGCGGATCAGGGCGTCGAGCTCGCGCACGGCCGACGACTCCCCCAGCACCTGCGGCGCCGCCGCGGCCTGCACCTGCCGCCTGAGCACGCGGTTCTGCCGCGCGGTGTCGCGCGCCGCCACGGCGGCGTCGATGCGCAGGCTGAGCTCCTTGAAGTTGTACGGCTTGTTCACGTAGGCCACGGCGCCCTTGGCCAGGGCGGTCACGCCGTCCTCCGCGCTGCCGTGGCCGGTGAGCATGATGACCGGCGCGCCGGGAAGCTGCTCGCGGGCGGCGTCGAGGACGGCCATGCCGTCCACCGGCTCCATGCGCAGGTCCGTCACCACGGCGTCGAAGGCGTAGTCGCCCATGAGGCGGACGGCCTGGTCGCCGTCGTGGGCGATGGTCACGCGGTGGCCGCACTCCTCCAGGAAGTCTCGGCACACCTTCACGAAGGTCTTCTCGTCGTCCACCAGCAGCACGTGGGGCATGTCATTCCTCCGCAGCGGGCCCGGCGTAGGGCAGGGTCAGCGTGGCGACGGCGCCGGGGCCGTCGGGTCGATCCTCCAGGCGGACGTCGCCGCCGTGGTCGCGGGCCACCTGGCGCACCACCGCCAGGCCCAGGCCGCTCCCCTTCTCCTTGGTGGTGTGGAACGGCGTGAACAGGGACTCGGGATCCCGGCCCTCCAGTCCCGGGCCGCGGTCGGCCACGCTCAGCGCCGCCTCCGTCGCGCCGTAGGCGATGCCCACGGTCAGCGGCCCGCCGGCGTCGCGGGCGTTGAGCAGCAGGTTGAGCAGGACCTGCTGCAGGGCGGGGTCGTCGGCCGGGACCGGTCGCGGCTCGCCGCGCACCTCCACCGTCACCTCCAGGTCCCCCAGCTCCCCCGCCAGGTTGCGCAGCGTGCGCCGCACCGTGGCGGCCAGGTCCAGGGGCTCCGGGTTCAGCCCGCCGCCGCGTCCGAAGGTGAGGTAGCGCGAGAGGATGCGGTCCAGACGGTCCACCTCGCCGGTGATGAAGTCGGCGGACTCGGGATCCAGCCCCGCCTTCTCCAGCCGCATGCCGATGAGCTCGCCCGCACCGCGGATGATGCCCAGCGGATTGCGGATCTCGTGGGCGATGCCCGCGGTCATGCGCCCCATGGCCGCCAGCTTCTCCTGCTCGGCCAGCCGCGCGCGGGTCCGCACCATGTCCCGCAGCAGGCTGGACAGGGCGATGCCGATGACCACCAGCACCGCCGCCACCGCCAGCCCCGTGAGCCAGGCGCCTCGGCGCAGCTCCGCCAGCGCGTCGAAGTAGTCCGCCTCCGCCTCCACGCTCACCACGGCCGTCACCTCGCCCAGCACGTCGCGGACCGGGGCGTGGGCGCTCTTCTGGTAGCCGTCGCCCAGGGGCACCAGGCCTCCGGCGGCGGTTGCGCCGGACTTGGCCTCGCCCACGGCCGACCGGTCCAGCGCCCAGTACGTGTTGCTCTCGCCGCGCTCCTGCCGGCGCGCGGCCGACGCCAGCACGGTGCCGTCGATGTGGGTCAGCGTGATCTCGGAGAGGCCCTGCTCCTGCAGCACGGCGGCGAGCTCGTCGTCCAGGCGGTCCAGCTCCGGGTCCGCCCAGGGCGCGGCGCGCCAGCCGGCCACCAGGTCCCCGTCCACCAGCCGCGCCGTGACCGCGGCCACGGCGGCGAGGCGGGCCCCCAGCTCCCGGTCCAGCCGCTCGCGGGCGCCGGCGGTGAGGCGCCCCATGCCCACGGCCACGGCCGCCAGGACCGCCGCGTAGAGCAGCAGTCCCCAGAGGACCCAGCGTCGCGTGGGATCGGGTGCGTGGAGGGCCGCGGGTGCGGTCATGGGGCCTCCGGGCGATGGCGCGGCGTAGGACGCGCCGGTCAGGACCCGGCGGCCGCGGCCTCCGGATCGACGGTCTGCTCATGCCCCTCGGCCTGCTCGCGGGCGTGGTAGCTGGACCGCACCAGCGGTCCGGCCTCCACCCAGCGCAGGCCCAGGTCGCGTCCGGCGGCGGCGATGTCGTCGAACTCCGCCGGCTCCCAGAACCGCACCACCTCGTGGTGCTTCGGGG
The DNA here is from genome assembly GCA_035447065.1 of Candidatus Krumholzibacteriia bacterium. GTDB lineage: Bacteria > Krumholzibacteriota > Krumholzibacteriia > LZORAL124-64-63 > LZORAL124-64-63 > CALEMW01. The sequence continues at coordinate 4,812 of DAOTGJ010000056.1, read as the reverse complement.
TGGGCTGAAGGTACTGGCCCACGGTCAGGATGTCGACGCCGTGATCCACGCAGTCGCGCATGAGCTCCAGCACCTCGTCGCGGGTCTCGCCCAGGCCCACCATGATGCCGGTCTTGACGCGCATGCGCACGCCCTGGAGGTCCGCCCAGCGGCGGGCCGACTTCAGCACGGTGAGCGAGCGCTGGTACCCGGCCTGGGGGCGCACCTCGGCGTAGAGGCGCGGCACCGTCTCCAGGTTGTGGGCCAGCACCTCCGGCCGCGCGTCCAGCACCTTGCCCAGCTGCACGGGATCGCCCAGGAAGTCCGGGATGAGGACCTCCACGCCGCAGTCCGGGTTGAGGCGGCGGATCCAGCGGATGGTGGCGGCGAAGTGGGCGGAGCCGCCGTCGGGATGCTCGTCGCGGTTGACCGACGTGACCACGGCGAAGCGCAGGCCCAGGTGGCGCACGCTCTCGGCCACGCGCCGCGGCTCCTCCGGTTCCAGGTCCGCCGCGGGGCCGGTGAGCACGTTGCAGAAGGTGCACTTCCGCGAGCACACGTGGCCCATGATCATGAAGGTGGCGGTGCGGTTGCTGAAGCACTCGCCGCGGTTGGGGCAGTCGCCGCTCTCGCAGATGGTGTTCAGGCGCGCGGTGCGCAGCAGCGACTTGACCTCCTGATACGCCTCGCCGCCTTTGCGCTGCACGCGCAGCCAGTCGGGCTTCTCCAGGTGGTGGCGGCGGACGCTGCGCACGCGGCCCATGTCAGCGCTCGCTCAGCGTGAAGGGGCCCTCGGCCACGAAATGGCCGTCCTCGTATCCCACCTGGCAGCACTCCACGTCCACGTCGTGCTCGAAGACGAGCAGGAAGTTCTCCTCCAGGGCGCGGCTGAGGTACTGCTTCTTCTCCTCCAGGGTGAGCAGCGGGTTGAGGTCGAAGCCCATGATCCAGGGCACCCGCAGCTGGCTGGCCAGAGGCAGCAGGTCCGCCACGTAGGCCACCACGCCCTCGCCGGTGTGGAATTCCACCACCTGCTGGCCGGGGGTGTGGCCGTGCACCGGCTGCACCATCACGCCGGGCAGGATCTCCTCGCGGCCGGAGACCAGGCGCAGCAGGCCAGCCTCCTCCAGGAGGTGGAAGTCGTCGGGACGGAAGCTCGCGCGGTCGCGCTCCGACGGCTGATGGGCCCAGCGCCAGTGCTTCTCCTGCACCCAGTGCTCGGCCTTGGGGAACACCGGCACCAGGGCGCCGTCCTGCTCGCGGAAGGTGCCGCCGGTGTGGTCGAAGTGCAGGTGGGTCAGCACCACGTCGGTCACGTCGTCCGGGAAGATGTCCAGGGCGGCGAGCTCGCGCAGGAGCTGGTTGGACTCGCGCTCCATGGCGTAGATCTTGTGATGCTTCTCGGCCCAACGGTCGCCCATGCCGGTGTCCACCAGGATCACGCGGTCCCCCTGGCGGGCCACCAGGCAGCGCAGGGTCATGTCGATGCGGTTGAGGGCGTCGGCCGGGTGGTGCTTCTCCCACATCACACGGGGCACGACGCCGAACATGGCGCCGCCGTCGAGCTTGAATCGTCCGTCCGTGACGGCGTGGAAGGTCCAGTCGCCTCGCTGCATGGGGCTCGCTCCCGGCTTGTGGATGGATGACGCTGGACAGGATAGCCCGCCCGGCGGGGACGGGCAAGGCCGCCCGGATCAACGGGGCCGGCGCTGGAACCGCAGGGTCAGGCGCAGGGTCCACCACACCGCGTAGGCCAGGAAGGCCGCCAGCCCCGCCCAGAACGGCGCGGACGCCATGCGGCCCTCCCCGCCCAGGTTGGCCAGGATCACCAGCTGGTGGGTCCAGCCCAGGAAGGCCACCGTCACCAGCCCGAACCACACGAGCTGCCGGGCGATGTGCTCCATGGTGGCGTCGGCCCGCTCCGGCGCCAGCCAGTAGTCGCGGTGCGGAATGTTCAGGCCCTGGCCGCCCAGCCGCCGCAGCAGGGGCGGCAGCAGCAGGAACGAGGCCGCGGTCACCGCCACCACGATCACGTAGGTGGCCAGGAACGTGCCCCGGGGCGACCAGCCGCCCGCGCTGCCGTCCAGGGCGAAGCTGGAGATCACCGTCTGCGGCAGGCGCGGCGAGTACCAGCCGAGCTGCGCGGCGATGAGCACCAGCACCAGCAGGAAGCCCCCCAGCGGGACGCGCATCAGGCCGACTCCTCGTTCACCGCCAGGCCCACCTTCTGGCCGTAGGTCAGCTCCAGGGTATGGCCGTCGGGGTCGGCGATGGTGGCCCAGTAGCCCACCGGCGGTCCGGCCTGCTCCGGCTCCTTCACCAGGCGGCCCTCCTCGCTCGCCAGGGCGCAGAGCGTGTCCACCTCGGCCTGGGAGCGGCAGGCCACGCCCAGATGGGCCGGCGCCGCCAGCGGGACGACCTGGGCCCCGGTCTCGATGAGCACCACCACGAAGGGCCGCGTGCGGTCGCTGATCCACGCCACCTCGCGGCCCTCGTCGTCGCGCACGCGGCGGTGGACCACCTCCATGGCGGCATAGGTGGCGTAGAAGTCCAGGGACCGCTGCAGGTCGCGGACCGGCAGCGCGATGTGGGTCAGACCAAGGTCGTGCATGGCGCCTCCTCGCCGGCAGGATAGTGCAGGCGGCGGCCGGCGTCGAGAGGCGCGATCAGGCCCGATCGCCGCCCAGCAGGTTCTCCCGCAAGGCCTTCGGCTCCAGGACGGGGGCCCCGCACGCGCCGTCCACGCACACGTAGGCCGCGGCGCGTCCGTTGCGCGCGGTCTTGTCGCGGGTGGGCGGCGCGGCGGCCAGGAGGTCGGGACCGGGCCCCCCCGCCGGGACGCGCGTGAGCACCGTGTGGAAGGGCGCGGCCTCGCGGTACGCCTCCAGCAGGGCCTGCGTGTCCGCGGCCCGGGGGTCGCCGGCCAGCACCACGCCGGCCAGGGGCATGGCCCGCAGCAGCAGGGCGTCGGCCCACCAGGCCATCTCCAGGCCGGCCCGCTCCAGCAGGTGGCCGTAGCGCATCAGCAGGGTGTCGGCGAGGGCGGTGGTCCGCGGTTCGCCGCGCAGGGCGCCGAGGCGCAGCAGGGCGTGGGCCAGCGCCGAGGCGCCCGAAGGCTCCACGCTGTCGAAGAACTCGCGCCGGCGGCCCAGGGGCGTGGCGGCGTCTTCCGGCGTGAGGTGGGCGTCGCCGTCCTCGTCCAGGAAGAGCTCGCGCGCCCGATCCAGCAGCTCGATGGCCCAGGCCAGGGGGGCGAGGTCGCCGGTGGCGTCGTGCAGGTCCAGCAGGCCGTCGGCGAGGAAGGCGTAGTCGTCCAGCACGCCGCCGCCGGCCGCGGTCCCGCCCGTGGACGCGCGCACCAGCCGTCCGCTGGCGTCCACGTGGTCGCGGCGGAGGCGCCGCACGGCGCGGTCGGCCGCCTCCCGGTAGCGCACGTCGCCGCTGACGGCGTAGCCCCGGGCCAGGGCGCCCAGCGCCAGGCCGTTCCAGGCCGTGACGATCTTCTCGTCGCGGCCGGGCGGGGTGCGTTCGGCGCGGGCGCGGCGCAGGGGCTCGCGCCAGCGGTCCACCAGGCCGGCCTCCCCTTCATCCCGCGGCTCCACGCGGCGGGTGAGGATGCTGCGCCCCTCGAAGTTGCCCTGGGTCGTCACGCCCAGCAGGCGGCAGAGGGCGGGGCCGTCGTCGCCGGCGACCGCGTGGATCTCCTCCGGCGTCCACACGTAGAAGGTGCCCTCCTCGCCACCGCTGTCGGCGTCGTAGCTGGCGTGGAAGCCGCCGTCGGGGTCCTCCAGGTCGCGCAGCAGGAAGTCCAGGACGTCCAGGCCCACGCGTCGATAGCGCGGCTCCGCGAACGCCGCCCCCGCCTCCAGGTAGAGCGAGGCGAGCTGGGCGTTGTCGTAGAGCATGATCTCGAAGTGGGGGACCAGCCAGGTGCGCTCGGTGGTGTAACGGTGGAACCCGCCGCCCAGCTGATCGCGCAGGCCGCCGGAGGCCATGGCGTCCAGGGTGTGGCGCACGGCCGCCCCCAGATCCTCGCGGCCGGTGCGCCGGTGCTCGTGGAGCAGGAAGCGCCAGCGCAGGGGCGTGGGGAACTTCTGGCTCTGGCGGAAGCCGCCCCACTCGGGGTCGTAGGCCTGGAGGCACTGCTCCGCCACGCTCTCCACCTGCGCCAGATCCACGGGGCCGCCGCCGGGCTCGGGCACGCGGTTCACGTGCTGCGCCACCTCGAAGGCCTGCTGCTCCAGCTCCTGGCGCCGCTGCCCGAAGATCATCGTCACGGACTTGCAGAGCTCCAGGAACGGGTCGTGGGGCACGTAGGTGCCGCCCCAGAACGGCTGCAGCCCGGGCGTCAGGAAGACCGACATGGGCCAGCCCCCGCGGCCGGTCATGGCCTGCACCGCATCCATGTACACAGCGTCCAGATCCGGCCGTTCCTCGCGGTCCACCTTGATGCAGATGAAGTGATCGTTCACGTAGGCCGCCACGTCGTCCTGCTCGAAGACCTCGTGCTCCATCACGTGGCACCAATGGCAGGAGCTGTAGCCGATGGAGAGGAAGATGGGCCGGTCCTCCACCCGCGCCCGCGTGAGCGCCTCCTCGCCCCAGGGGTACCAGTCGATGGGGTTGTGGCCATGCTGGCGGAGATACAGGGAGGCTTCCGCGGCCAGGCGGTTGCCATGGGCGCGGATCTGCTCCGGGGTGCGGCCCGGACGCGCGGCGGGATCGTTCATAGGGAGGCTTCCTGCGCGAAGGCGCGGATGTCGTGAGGGGCGATCAAGCCGGTAATCTACGACGTTTCCTCTCCTATTGCCACTCCGTCGACACGCCTGGCCC
>DAOTGJ010000055.1:0-18449 GCA_035447065.1 Candidatus Krumholzibacteriia bacterium | reverse complement strand
CGCGCAGCCGCAGCTCGCCCAGCCGGGGGGCGTAGAAGGTGAAGGCGGGCGACGCGGGCTCCACGGTCCGCGAGGCCAGCACCGTGTCGCCGGCGGCGTTGGTCAGCTCCAGCCGGGTGGTGGCGCCGTCGCCGGAGCTGAACTGCACCGTGCCGGCCAGGCGCGGGGCCCGCGGCAGCGAGAACGTCAGGCCCGTCTGGTCCACGCCCGCGGTCACGTCGATCACGAACTCGCGGGAAAGATGGTTGTCCGCGTAGAGCGTCAGTACGTGGGCGCCGCTCACGCCGGTGGCGAAGGAGAAGGCGTAGGGGAACTGCGACGGCAGGATGCCGCGGGAGGCCAGCACCTCGCCCTGGGGGTCGGTCACCCGGAAGCCGCCGTTGGCCTGACCCAGCTCCAGGCTCAGGGTGCCGGAGATGAGGGTGGCCTGGACCAGGGTCGCGTCGCGTCCGGTCACGTCGCCGGAAGCGGGCACGTCCACGCGCAGGCTCTGCGGCACGTAGCCGGGCGCGGAGATGCTCAGGTCGTACGTGCCGGCGGGCAGCCGGCCCACGCGGTAGTCGCGCTCGCCGGCCGCGCCGAAGAAGCTGGCCAGGGGCCAGCTCAGGCCGTAGGGGTCCGCGACCGGGCGCGCCGTCACGGTGATCTCCGTGTCGCCGGGATCATCGGGCAGGGTGATCAGACCGCTCACGCCGCCGCTCAAGGGATCCGGCGCGCCGTCTCCGTTCACGTCCACCGGCGATGCGCTCATGGCCGTCAGCGCCAGCGGCGCCTGCGACGGCAGCGCGCCCAGGCCGGGCAGCGCGTCCACGGGCAGGGCGCCGGCGGTCAGCGCCTTGACCACCACGGCGGCGCGCACCACCGCGCCGGCGGGCATGCCGGCGGGGTAGAGGGCGCTCCAGGGCACGGCCATCTCCGTGACGAACCAGAAGGGGCTCTTGTCGGGGAAGCTGGCGTCGATGGCGAAGCGGTTGGCGGCCCGCGTGCTCGCGGTCAGGTCGGTCAATGAGCCGTCGGCGCCCACGCGGCTGAAGGTGGGGGTGACCACGGTGGTGGCGCCCGCGTGGCTGCTCACGGCCACGTAGTCGATGGTGCGGCCGGCGGGCAGGGTGAGGTCCAGGCCCAGCTCCGTGATCAGCGCGGCGTCGTTGGGGCCCGCGCCCAGGCCGGCGTCCAGCAGCAGCGTCATCACGCCCGGGGCGGTCTGGTAGTAGAGGCCCACGTAGAGGCTGTCGGCGTCCCAGGTGAGCCAGAGGTCGCGCACGTTCTGGGGGCGGAGGCCGTTGTCGTCGGCGAAGTCGCGCACCACGTGGTCGTCGCGGAACCAGTCGGCGCCGTCGGCGGTGATGAAGGCGTCGATCACGGGACGCTGGAAGGGGGCGGCAATCGCCGCGGAGGGGGCGAGCAGGGGCAGGAGGCTCACGAGCAGGAAGGCCGCGGCCAGCGGGCCGCTGCCGGCGTGCGCATGGGGTCGTCGCATCGGTCGGACCTCGACGGGTTCGAGGGGCGTGCAGTTCTTGGCGGGGGGGATCATAGCACCCGGGTCGCCGCAAACCTAGCCCCGGGGTCCTTCAATTTCCAGGGGGTTGAGAGCGCGGAATCAGCCCGAGGAATCCCGGTTGCCCGCCTGCGCGCGAGGGGCTACCCTGCGCCCATGACGCCACGCCCTCGCCACGCCCGCGCCTTGAGCCTCGCCCTGCTGACCGCCGCCGCGGTCCTGGCGGGCGCCGTCGGCTGCGGTCGGGTGGACCGGGCGGACCAGATCACCATCTGGGAGCAGATGGATCCCCGCGAGCGCGCCCTGCTGGAGAAGCACATCGCCCAGTTCCAGGCCGCCCACCCCGAGTACGCCCATCTGCGCATCGCCCGCAGCAACTACAACACCGAGGACCTGCGCACCCAGTTCCAGACCGCGGCCCTGGCCTACGGTGGGCCCAATCTGGTGTACGGCCCTTCGGACCAGATCGGTCCGTTCACCATCATGGGCCTGATCGAACCGTTGGACGAACTGCTGCCGGCGGAGGTCTTCGCACGCTTCGATCCCTCGGGCCTGCCCACCCTGGAGGGCCACGTATGGGGCCTGCCGGACCAGGTGGGCAACCACCTCACGCTGGTGGCCAACACGGACCACGTGGACGCCATCCCCCAGGACTCGGACGCCTGGGTGGAGCAGCTGAAGCGGCTCACCGTGGACGCCGACGGCGACGGCCGCCCCGAGGTCTACGGCGTGGTCTTCGACCGCGTGGAGCCCTTCTTCCTGGTGCCCTGGCTGGGCGGCTTCGGCGGTTGGGTCATGGATCAGGACGCGGCGCCCACCCTGGACACCCCGGGCGTGATCCAGGCGCTGGCTTTCCTCAAGGCCCTGCTGGACGCCGGAGTGATGCCCCGCGAGTGCGACTACCAGCTCGCCGACACGCTCTTCAAGGAAGGCCGCGCGGCCTACATCGTGAACGGTCCCTGGTCCTGGGACGGGTACCGCACCGCCGGCGTTCCCATCGCCCTGGCGCCCCTGCCGCGCATCTCCGCCACGGGGCTGTGGCCGTCGCCCATGACCGCGGCCAAGTGCTACTCGGTGAACAAGGCCCTGGATCCGGCCACGCGGCAGGCCACACTGGACCTGCTGCTCTGGCTCACGTCGGCGGATGTGCAGGCGGACCTGGCCCGGGAGCTGGCCGTGCTGCCGGCGGACCTGGCCGTGCGCGAGCGGCCCGAGCTGGTGGCCGATCCGCTGCTGGCGGCCTCGCGCGAGCAGGTGGACAAGGGGCGCCTCATGCCCATCGTGCCGGAGATGCGGGCCATCTGGGACGCCATGCGCCCCGCCTACCAGAGCTGCCTGGCCGGCCGCCTCACGCCGGAGGAGGCCGCCCGCGAGATGCAGGAGCGCGCCGAGCGCCTCATGAAGGAGATGCGGGAATGAGCCTGCTGGAATCGCGCGCCAACCGCTTGGCCGGCTGGTTCCTGGCTCCCACCGCGGCGGTGCTGCTGCTGGTGGTGGCCTACCCGTTCCTCTACAACGTGGGCATGTCCTTCACCAACTGGAACATGTTCCACTTCCGCGATCCCCAGTTCAACGGCCTGACCAACTACGCGCGGCTCTTCGGCGAGTCGGATTTCTGGCGCATCTTCGGCAAGACGTTCCTCTGGACGGGCGTGAACCTGGTGTTCCACGTCACGCTGGGGGTGGGGGCGGCCCTGCTGCTCAACCGCAAGCTGCCCGGCCGCGCCGTGTACCGCGCCCTGCTGATCCTGCCCTGGGCCATGCCCCAGTACATCTCCGCCCTCACGTGGCGCGGCATGTTCAACCTGGAGTACGGCGCGGTGAACCTGTGGCTGGGCAAGCTGGGCCTGGGCGCGGTGCCCTGGCTGGGGCAGGAGTGGACGGCCTTCGCGGCCGCGGTGATCACCAACATCTGGCTGGGCTTCCCCTTCATCATGGTGGTGGCCCTGGGCGGCCTGCAGAGCATCCCGGAGGAGCTGTACGAGGCGGCGCGCATCGACGGCGCCGGCCCCTGGCGGCGGTTCACCAATGTGACCCTGCCCATGCTCCGGCCCGTGCTCGCGCCGGCGGTGGTGCTGGGCACCATCTGGACCTTCAACAACCTCAACGTCATGTGGCTGGTCACCAAGCAGGGCGAACCCGCGGACACCAGCCACATCCTGGTCACCTACGTGTACAAGGCGGCCTTCACCTACTACCGCTACGGCTACGCGGCGGCGTTCAGCGTGGTGATCTTCCTGACCCTGCTGGGGATCGTGAGCATCTACCAGCGGGCGGCGACCCTGGAGGAGGCGCGATGATGCGCAGGGCGTGGACGCAGGTCTGGGTGCACCTGCTGGTGTGGCTGCTGGTGCTCTTCGCGGCGTACCCGGTGCTGCGCATCGTGACCATCAGCCTGCGGCCGGGCGATCAGCTCTACAGCACGGAGCTGAGCGTGATCCCCGCGGGCGCCACCCTGGACGCGTACCGGCAGATCCTCTTCGAGAAGCCCTTCGGACTGTGGATCCGCAACAGCCTGATCGTGTCGTTGAGCACGGCGGTCATCGGCGTGGCCCTGGCCAGCCTGGCGGGCTACGCCTTCTCGCGCTTCCGCTTCCGGGCCCGCGGCGCGGCGCTCCAGGGCATCCTGGTCACCCAGATGTTCCCGGCCACCATGCTGCTGCTGCCCCTCTACATGATCATGCGCAAGCTGCACCTGGTGGACACGCTGACCGGCGTGGTCATCGCCTACGCGGCCACGGCGCTGCCCTTCTGCATCTGGACCATGAAGGGGTACTACGACACCATCCCCCAGGACCTGGAGGAGGCGGCCCTGATCGACGGCTGCAGCCCGTTCCAGGCCTTCGTCCGCGTGACCCTGCCCCTGAGCGCGCCCGCCCTGGTGATCACCGGCCTGTTCAGCTTCATGACGGGCTGGAGCGAGTTCATCGTGGCGCGGGTCCTGCTGCCCGATTCCCGCCTGCACACCCTGCCGCTGGGCCTGGAGTCCCTGGCCAGCACCTACCAGACCGAGTGGGCCAACTACGCGGCGGGATCGCTGCTGGTCTGCGTGCCGGTGGTGGTGCTGTTCCTGGTGCTGAGCCGGTTCCTGGTGTCGGGGTTGACGTTGGGCGGGGTCAAGGGGTAGGTCAGCGCGCCGCCGCCGCCAGCCTGCCGCCGTCCTTCGTCCCCAACCCGTCCACCAGCGCCTGGACCACCTTCTCGGCGTCGCGCTGCTGCAGGGCGTCGTAGCGGATGGACCACACGTGCTCCTCGTAGGCCAGGTTGCGCATCTCGATGAGCAGCTTGCGGGTGATGGGGTTGCGGCGCAGGACGGCCAGGTTGCGGCCCTTCATGCGGGCGCCGGCGCCCATGGCCGGCAGCAGGGAGCGGGCGAACTCGCGCGACGCCTTGTCCGTGCGCTTGCTGTCCTGGTAGTAGAAGAGGGTCACGGCGTCGCCGGCGTAGCGGTCGTTGTCGGCGTGGAAGCTGAGGAATACCTGGCGGTTCTGGGGCACGCCCTTCACGGCCGCCTCGGCGATGTCCACGCGGGCGTCCAGGTAGGTCTGGCCGCCGCGGGGCCAGGCGTTGCGGCCCCGGTCGGCGTTCCAGCGGCGGTCGTTGTACACCTCGTTGCGGTCGTGCACGAAGGTGCTGTTGGGCGACGCGTTGCGCCGCAGCGTGTGGTTGGCGCTGAGCAGGGTGGGGGTCACGTCGGCCCCGTGCAGGCGCAGCAGGGCGGCCACGCGCATGCTCAGGTCGTACACGTATTCATCCTCCACCACCAGGAACTCGGTGCCGTCCTGATCGTGGCCCGTGGCGATGCAGCCCGGGTCGATGCCGCCGTGCCCCGGATCCAGCACGAAGTGCCAGCCCTCCAGGGCGCGGCTGCGGCGGGGGAGGCGGTCCACGGCCGCCAGGTAGGTCTCCCACAGGGCGCGGGCGCGCTGGTAGGCGGTCACGGGCTTGAGGCGGCTGTCCTCGGCGTAGTTGGCGTGCTTCTGCACGTCGGCCTTGGGGCCGGCGTGGAAGTAGGGGCCGTTGGCGCTGTCGATGCGGCGCACGCCCGCGGGCACGGCCAGCAGCGAGGCCCAGTCCTCCTCGGCGGTGCGCGCGGGATCGGCCACGCCCAGCATGGGGCGCACCTTCAGGGACTGGCCGGGGTGGATCACCGAGCCGGTGATGCCGTTGAGCTCGCGCAGCTCGCCCAGGCTCATCTGATGGAGCTGCGCGATCTCGCTCAGGTTGTCGCCCTTGCGCACCTTGTACTCCGCCAGCTTGGGCTGCACGGTCAGCGCGCCGGTCACGCGCAGCTCCTGGCCGGGGTGGATCACGTCGCTGTCCAGGCCGTTGAGCTCCTTGAGCTGCGCCAGCGTCATGCCGTAGGCCTTGGCGATCTCCCACAGGGCGTCGCCGCGCTCCACCACGTGCACGGACGTGTCCACGTCCTTCAGGCGCAGCTTCTGGCCGGGATAGATCACGTCGGTCGTGAGGCCGTTGAGCCGCTTGAGGGCGGCCAGGCTCAGGCCCCGCCGCTGGGCGATGACCGACAGGGCCTCGCCGCGCCGCACCACGTGGATGCCCTCGTCGTCGGGCGAGGGCAGCAGCTGCAGCCGCTGACCGGGGTAGATGCGGTCCGATTTGAGATGATTCAGTTCGCGCAGCAGCGAGAGGGTCACGTCGTGGCGGCGGGCGATGCCCACCAGGGTGTCGCCGGAGCGCACCACGTACCACTCCTCGTCCTTGGAGGGGATGCGCAGGGTCTGGCCCACCAGCAGGCGGTCGCGTTGCAGGGAGTTCCACTCGCGCAGCTCGTCCACCGTCACCTCGTACCGTCGGGCGATGATGGTGAGGTTCTCGCCCTTCTGCACGGTGTGGGTGCGCCACTCCTGGGCAGGAGCGGGGAGGGTCGTCACCAGCATGACGAGCAGGAGGAGGCCGGAAAGGGGGTGTCGCCGCATCGGTCCGTCCCTGGATCCATGGGGAGGCCGCCGTCCGTGGCGGCCGGTGTCGACATCTCTCATGCTACACATCGGACGCGTCCGCGCCAAGGTAAAGTCTTCCCACGAACCCCCAAGCGGGGCCCTTGTTCCCGTGCGGGATTTCGTGGTATGATTCCATGCGGTGAACAATGGTGTGCAACTTCCCCGCTATCATGGGATTGCGGGGGCTTCTCCCTGCCTCGCGAGGTCGCCCCGCATGCTCCGTCCGCTGCGTTTCTCCCTGCTTTCGGCCGTCCTGCTGTCTTGGGCCCTGTCCGCCGCCGCCGCGCCCACCGTGGAGGTGCTCGCGGTGGACCGCGTGGGGGATGGGGCGGCGGCCAATCCCGCGGCCGACATCCTCTCGGTGACCCTGGAGCGCGACGGCGCCGCGGCCTTCCTGCGCGTGAGCTTCCTGAGCCTGGAGACGGCCCCGCGGGCCCTCTTCGGCGGCGCCGCGCCCGCCTTGCTGTCCTCCGTCCCCCTGCGCGTCGTGGCCGGGGACCGCGTGCTGCTGGACACCGAGCTGACCCCGGCGGCCGCCCGCTACGCGCCGCCCGCCGCCGTCGCGGATCTCCGCGCCGACGATCCCGACGCCGTGCGCATCCCCGTGCCCGCCGAGCTGCTCCTGGGCCCGACCGTCTTCACCGTGTCCACCACCGCCGGCGAGTCCGTGTCCGCATCCTACCCGGCCGACAAGGCCTACGCCGCCAACTGCGCCCTGGTGCTCCACGGCAACCAGGGCCTGGGCTACAGCGACGTCTTCCACGGCCGCTGGGACGACGAGGCCGGCAGCGGCTTCGACGAGGCCCTGCAGGTCCACGAGGCCACCGGCGTGCCCGGGAACTTCCACCTCTCGGGCCCCCTGCAGAGCGCCGCGGAGTGGGCCGCCCGCAGCGGCGACCCCCAGGACTTCAACGCCTGGCTCGCCGCCGGCGCCGCCGCCGGCTGGGCCGGCATGGTCACCTCGGCCTACGCCCAGCACATCATGCCCTTCGTGACCAACGAGATGAACGACTGGGCCGTGCAGATCGAGACCGACATGATCGCCGCCCGCTACGGCTATCAGCCGCGCGTGGCCTGGGTGCCCGAGCGCGTCTGGCTGGACCCGTCGTCCTATCCCAACCAGGGCGTGAACGACTGGATCGGCGACAACTGGCAGAACCACGGCGTGTGGGGCGTGATCCTTGACGACGACGTGCACCTCTCCGGCCACGACAACCACCGGATCCACACCGCCACCAACGGCCTGCGCCTGGTGCCGCGGGACCGCAGCTTCACCGGCAACATCATCGGCGGCAACGGGCAGGCGTCCCTGGACATCCTGACCGGCCTGGCCGGCTCGGGCGTGGGGGAGTTCCGCATCGCGGTCTTCGCCGAGGACTGGGAGGCGGCGGCGGAGATGGGCGGCTGGGCCTCCATCACGCCCAACGCCGTGGAGACCTACGACTGGTTCATCAACAAGTGCCAGCAGGAGAGCGCCTGGCTCAGCACCTGGAAGCTGGCCGACGCCCTGAGCAGCCCGAACTTCGTGGGCGACACCTTCGACCCCACGCCGGGCACCTACTTCGAGATCGGCGGCTTCGACGGCTACGGCGGCGGCAACAACGGCTGGTATCCGCACTGGGCCGGCTGGGTGCCCTACGTGACCGGCGGCGACGGCAACGGCAACTGCGCCGGCGGCGGCGGCAGCTGCAAGGACTACGGCACCCTGTGGAGCGAGGCCTTCAACGCCCTGATGGCCGCGCCCGACAACCACCTGAGCCAGGCCGGCTGGTACGTGCTCATGACCAACCTCTACGAGACCGCCTGGCACGACGGCATGGGCGGCCCCATCAGCGGCTGGGAGCACAACTACTCCGCCCACATCAAGAACGCCCTGGTCTACGCCGAGGCCGCCCACTGGGCCGCCGGCGAGTACGCAACCACCACCGCGGCCTACTTCAGCGACATCGATCACGACGGCTTCGACGAGGTGGTCCTGCACTCGGACGTCCTGTTCGCCGTGTTCGAGGCGGTGGGCGGGCGCTGCGTGAACCTCTTCGTGAAGGACGCGGGCGGCGCCGACACGGCCATCGGCAACGACAACGCCTACTGGAGCGGCACCTCCGCCGACTACAACGACGCCAACCACGTGGGCGCCTTCAGCGACGTGGGCCCCGACTACCAGCACGACTTCTACGACCTGGAGATCCTGCAGGGCACGGGCACCACCGTGACCCTGCGCGCCTCGCACAACGAGGTGACCAAGGACATCTCCCTGACCCAGGGCGACGCCTTCCTGGACGCCGTGTACCGCGTGGGCGCCGCGGACCACTGGATCAAGGCCGGCATGAGCCCCAGCCTGGTGGACCTGGTCTGGAACGCGGAGATGGACCGCGTCTGGACCATGAGCCAGGCCTACATGGGCCGCCACAACCCCAACACCGGCCTGACCGTGGCCTGGCTCCTGGGCTCCGCGGGCGCCGCGCACCAGGGCGAGTTCGCGGCCACGCTCCTGCGCGGCGACGAGGTCCGGGCCAACGGCACCTTCGGCCTGCGGCTCTTCGCCGGCCACACCGCCGCCCCGGACGGCACCGGCGAGATCGCCGAGCTGACCGCGCTGGCGGCCGATCTGACGGACGTCTACGGCCCCCTGGCCACGGCCGCGGACTGGTACCCCAGCAACGGCCGCCTGGTGCTGACCTTCGACCAGCCCGCCGTGCCCGGCAGCCTGGATCCCACCCGCGTGGGCCTGGACCAGGACGGCGACGGCACGCCCGAGTGGACCCTGGACGCCGCCACCGTGGTCAGCACCTCCACGCCCACCACCGTGCTGCCTCTGGAGCTGACCACGGCCGACGCGGCCGCCATGAACCTGCTGGATCCGGCCCTGCTGCGCCTGCACCTGGCGGCTGACGCCATCGCCGATGAGAACGCCGTGCCCAACACCCTGCAGGCCGGCGGCGACGCGCCGCCGGTGACCCTGCACGGCGCCACCCTGATCACCATCGACGGCCGCTTCGAGGCCGGCGAGTGGGAGGGCTACGCGGTCCTGGCCGACTCCAGCGATTCGGCCTGGGGCGGCGGCAACGAGATCGACCGCCTGACCGTGAGCTGGGACGCCGGCCACCTCTACCTGGGCATCGACGGCATCGTCACGTCCAACTCCTGGCTGCTCTACCTGGACGTGGATCCGGGCGGCCCCGACGGCGAGACGGACCTGAGCGCCGTGGACGCCTGGGAGCGGGGCGCCGTGTTCACCGCGCCGGGCTTCGCGGCCGACTTCCAGTACGGCTGCTACCAGCACCAGAGCATCTGGGACGGGGGCAGCTTCTGGGAGATCGCCTCCGCCACGTCGGCCGTGGACCGCACCGCCGAGATCGAGCACGCCGACGACCCCGCCCACGTGCAGGGCGCCGCCGGCGGCAGCGAGCTGGCCATCCCCTGGACGGTGCTCTACCCGGGCCTGGGCGGCGGCGTGCCGGCCGGCTGCAGCATCTCCGTGGTGGCCTCGATCTGCTGGGATCCGGAGCCCGACGGCGTGCTGGGCGGCGACTCGGCGCCCAGCAACGCGCTGGCATCCCTGCCCACCATCGACACCGTGTGGACCGTGACCGTGGACGGCAACGGCGACGGCGAGCCCGACCCCTGGGACGCCACGGCCGTGGCCGCGGCGCCTCGCGTCCTGAGCGTGGCCGCCTGGCCCAACCCCTTCAACCCGTCCACCACCGTGCGCTTCGACCTGCCCGCCGGCGCCGCCGGCCGCACCGTGGTGGACATCGTGAATCCGCGCGGCGAACGCGTCGCGCGGCTGCTGGACGAAGAGCTCGCGCCCGGCCGCCACGCGGTGGTCTGGCGCGGTACCGATGCCGAGGGGCGCGCCGTCGCGGCGGGCGCCTACTACTGTGTCGTGAAGAGCGGCGACCGCCGATCCGTGCGGCCGCTGACCCTGGTGAAGTAAGGAGGAGGACACCATGCACCGACGCGCGACGCGCTGGCTCCTGGCCCTGCTCGCGACCGTGGCCCTGCCCGCGGTCCTGGCGGCCCAGACCCCCCAGACCATCGTCCTGGACGGCGTGAACGACTTCGACCCGTCCAACCTGCTCGACGCCGACGCCGGCGACACCGAGCACGCTCCGCTGGACATCGGCAACGTCTACGTGACCAACGACGCCATCAACCTCTTCGTGGGCGTGGAGCACGACCAGCAGACCTGGACCACGGTCCAGATCGGCATCGCCATCGACGTGGGCACCCCCGGCGGCGGCAGCACCGACCCGTGGGGCCGCCAGCTCGAGTGGAGCCTGGCCGCCAACAAGCCGGACTTCATGTTCTACGTGAACCTGGACAACAACTGGCAGGACGGCCTCATGTGGGACGGCGCCGCCTGGGTGAGCATGGGCGCGGGCCCGGGCGCCCAGGGCTGGGTGGCCGGCACGCACACGTTCAAGGAGCTGGCGATCCTTCTGGGCACCCTGGGCGTGACCGCCGGCGATCCCCTCAACGTGGAGGTGTGGGTGACGCAGGACGGCGCCCTCAAGGGCCCGCTGGACGCGGCCGCCAACGACGCCAGCCAGCTCTCCACCCCGGGCGGCACCCTCTGGGAGACCCCCGCCGCCATCCCCATGTTCGACTTCCTGGCCTACTCGGTGCAGGGCGCGGCCGACAACGACCCGCCCCAGGTCACCCAGGCCCTGCACCTGGTGGATTCCGAGGTGCGCGTGACCTTCAACGAGCCCGTGGATCCCGTGACCGGCGGCACGCCGGGCAACTACGCGGTCAGCGGCGCCACGGTCACCGGCGCCAGCGTGAGCGGCAACGTGGCCACGCTGACCCTGGCGGCGGACCTGAACGCCAGCGCCAGCCTCTACACCGTGACGGTCACCGGCGTGGAGGACGTGGCCGGCAACGTCATCGGCGCCGCCAACACGGCCTGCTTCATGGTCAAGACCGTGGTCTTCCGCGGCAACATGAGCTTCTTCCTCTCCGGCCAGAGCGAGCCCTTCGGCGGCTTCACCGTGGAGGGCAGCCCCGCGCCCCTGACCTGGAGCCTCTGCGACAACATGGCGTCGTCGGACACCGGCGGCGGTGTCTACGAGGTCAGCGCGGACTTCTGCGTGCCCGGCGACTGCGGCGCCGGCACCGCCCAGACCACGCTGGAGTACAAGTGGGTCTACGACTGCGGCACCTACGAGCCGCTGGCCTCCAACCGCACCCACGTCCTCAGCCTGGACGGCAACGCCGTGGACACCCTGGAGGTCTGGTGGAACGACCAGGACCCCACCCAGTTCACGCTGCACGACATCGACGTGGAGTTCTTCGTGGACATGAACGCCTACGGCGTCCTGCCCGCCGACACCCTGAGCATCAACGGCTCGGCCCTGCCCCTGAACTGGAACGTGCCCAGCGAGACCGAGCTGGTGGACGACGGCAGCGGCAACGACGCCGCCGCGGGCGACGGCGTCTACTCGGCCCTGGTCACCTTCCCGGCCGGCAGCCAGAAGAACGTCACCTACAAGTTCCTGCTCAACCAGGCCTACGAGTGCAACACCCAGGGCGACCGCACGGTCTTCCTGAACGACGAGCTCTACGACACGGTGGGCGGCGCCCTGGGGCCCCTGACCCTGCCCGTGGTCCACTACGACCGCTGCACCGCCACCTGGCGCGCCGTGGACGTGGTCTTCCGCGTGGATGCCTCGGGCCACGCCGTGCCCGGCGATCTGGTGGCCGTGAACGGCACGCCCAGCAACAGCGGCACGCCGTCGTTCAGCTGGGACATCCCCTCGCTGAACCCCATGGCCGACGACGGCGTGGCGCCGGACGACGTGGCCGGCGACGGCGTGTACGCCGTGACGGTGACGTTCGCGGACTCGAGCCAGATCTTCACCGAGTACAAGTACCTGCTCAACGGCGCGTACGAGTGCTCCGACATGGGCAACCGCGGCTTCAACGTGGACGCCGACAACTACGATGCCGCCGGCACCCCGCAGATCCTTCCCGTGGACGACCTGCACCACTGCGTGGACACCGCCGTGGAGGGCCCGGCCCGCGTGGTGATCGAGGACCTGCGCAACGCGCCGAACCCCTTCAACCCCAGCACGGAGATCCTCTTCACCGTGCACCGTGAGGGCCGCGGCTCCCTGCGCGTCTTCAACCTGAAGGGCGAGATCGTGCGCAGCCTGCGCGAAGGCTGGTTCTCGGCCGGCTCCTACGCCCTGAGCTGGGATGGCCGGGCCGACGACGGCTCCCAGGCCGCCACGGGCGCCTACTTCTACCGGCTCGAGCTGAACGGCGAGAGCTCGGTGCGGAAGATGATGCTCGTCAAGTAGACACGGTGGGGCCGGCCCCACCATGTTCCCTCGCCGTGAAGGCGGGAGAGAACGAGCCCCGCGCCCTTTGGGGAGCGGGGCTCGCTCTTTTTGGGGGGCGGGCGGCGGGAGGGGTGTGTTAAAGTGGAGGCGATAGGTCTGAATTAAGCGAGGAGGGGGAGATGAAGCGGTGGGTGACTGTCGTGGGGGTGCTGGCGCTTGCGGCGGCGGCGTTCGGGTACGAGGTGGTGCCGGTGGCGGCGCCGGAGTCGGCGGCCGCGTCCGCGGGCCATGGAGGCGGGTGGCTGGACACCGCGGCGGACGAGCCCTGCCTGACCGCGGAGCAACGGGCTGCGATCAAGGTGATGCTGGCGGACTCCGCGGCGGAGCTGCGGGCGCGCGGCCTGCTGCCGGCGCCGGATGCGTCCGCGGCGGTCACGGGGCTGATCTGGCCCGTGCGGGCCGCGGCCCACGTGCATGACCCCGGCGTGCACGGCATCTCCAACTTCGTGGACCAGAACGCGGCCTTCCCCGATCAGCTCCTGGACTACGACTGCGGCGCGCGCACCTACGACCTCACATCGGGCTACAACCACCAGGGCACGGACATCTTCACCTGGCCCTTCTCCTGGCACAAGATGGACGACGACGACGTGGAGGTGGTGGCCGCCGCCCCGGGCGTGATCCTCCAGAAGTCCGACGGCAACTACGACCGCCAGTGCGGTTTCGGCACCGGGAACTGGAACGCCGTCTACGTGCAGCACGCCGACGGCTCGGTGGCCTGGTACGGCCACATGAAGAACGGCTCGCTCACCGCCAAGACCGTGGGACAGAGCGTGGCCGCGGGCGAGTTCCTGGGCGTGGTGGGCAGCAGCGGCAACTCCACCGGTCCGCATCTCCATCTGGAGCTGTACGATCCGGCCGGCAACCTGGCGGATCCCTGGGCCGGCGCCTGCAACTCGCTCAATCCGACGAGCTGGTGGCTGGACCAGCCGCCCTACTACGACTCGGCCGTGAACGCCCTGCGCACCGGCTCCGCGGCGCCGGCCTTCCAGTCCTGCCCCACGCCCGCGGTCACCGGCGAGAGCCTGCAGTTCCAGGCCGGCGACCTGGTCTACTTCACCACGTTCTACCGCGACCAGCTCCAGGGCCAGGTCAGCACCTACCGCGTGCTCCGTCCCGACGGCACCCTGTGGCGCGAGTGGACCGGCAGCTCGAACCAGCCCCACTACGCGGCCAGCTACTGGTGGTGGAGCTGGTTCCTGCCCGTGGACGCGGCCGACGGCTGGTGGACCTTCCGCGTGATCTACCAGGGCGTCGCCACGGACCACAGCTTCGCCGTGGGCCAGGCCGGCCCCACCGACGCGGGCGATCAGCCCCGGGCGACGCGTCTGCACGCCGCCACGCCGAACCCCTTCAATCCCGCCACGGAGATCGCCTTCAGCCTGGAGCGCCCCGCCCACGTGCGCCTGCGGGTGCACGATCTGCGCGGCCGTGTGGCCGCCGTGCTCTGGGACGGTCCCGCCGACGCCGGCCGCCACGCCGTGACCTGGCGCGGCCGCGACGACCTGGGCCGTCGCCTGGCCGGCGGCGCCTACGTGGTGCGGTTGGAGTCGGACGACGGCGCCTGGTCCCGGGCCGTCACGCTCCTGGAGTAGGACCGGCGCCGAGCACGGCGTCGGCCAGGATGGGCAGCATCAGGCCGGCGGGGCCCAGCAGGGTCACGCCGGCCACGCCGCCGCTCCAGCGCGTGGGCTCCACGTTGACCTCGACCACCGCCGCACCGTTGCGTGCCGCCGCCTCCACCACCGCCGCCGCGGGATAGACCTCGGCCGTGGACCCCACCACCAGCACCGCGTCGGCGGCGCGGGCGGCCTGCGCCGCTCCCGCGGCCGCCGCCATGGGAATCGCCTCGCCGAAGAACACGAAGTCCGGTTTGAGCAGCCCGCCGCACCCGGGACAAGCCGGCGGCAGCTCCCGCAGCAGCGCCGCGTCCGCGCGGTGGAGCGCCCCGCAGTCCAGGCACAGCAGGTCGCGCAGCCCGCCGTGGTACTCCCATACCGTGCGGCTGCCCGCGGCCTGATGCAGGCCGTCGATGTTCTGGGTCACCACCTCCGCCAGCACGCCCGCCGCCTCCAGCCGCGCCAGGGCGTGGTGCGCGGGGTTGGGCGTCGCCTCGCCCCAGTGGTCGTAGAAGATCTCGCGGATCACGCGCCAGGCCTCGGCGGGCCGGCGGTGGAAGGAGCCGATGTCCAGGCATTCGGGGTCGTAGCGGCTCCAGAGCCCGTCGGGGCCGCGGAAGCAGGGGATGCCGCTCTCCACGGACACCCCCGCGCCCGTGAAGGCGAAGGCGCGGCGGGCCCCGCGCAGCACGGCGGCGGCGCGGTCCAGGTCGTCGGCGAAGCTCACGGCGGTCCTCCCGGGGTTGGCGTGGCGCGTCGCCGAGTGTACCCTCTCGGCCGACGATCCCCAACCCGATCGGAGTGCTCCATGCGCGCCCTGCTGCTCTGCTCCCTGCTCGCGGCCACTGCCGCCGCCGCCGATCCCGCGGCCCTCATGACGGACCTGGCCATCGAGGTGACGCCGGACCATCCCCGCGAGTTCATCTTCACCGACAAGGGCGCCGCCCACCTGTCCGGCGAGGCGGTGGGCGCGCCCACTCGCAGCTACCACGGCTTCTTCATCGCCATGCACGAGCTGCTGGACGGCTGGCGCCTGACCCTGGCCGACGGCACGGAGCTGCGCCCGGAGCAGGCCGTGCGCGCCGTGGTGAGGCCGGACCGCCTGGAGCGCGCGTACCGCTTGGCCGACGGCGGTGAGGTGCGGGAGATCGTCACCCTGCTGGACCGCGCCGACGGTTTCCACGTGCGGTACGAGGGCCTGCCCGGCGGCACGGCCGTGTTCACGCCGCGGGTGGACATGCGCTTCCTCTGGAAGGTGGAGCGTCCGCGCTACGACGTGCGCTGGGAGGACGGCGCGTTGGCCGTGGCCCGCGAGGACCGCCGCACCCGTCCGGCGGGGGAGCGGCACCCGCCCTGGCTGGCGGTGCTGGCCGCGGGGGCCGCGGAGTTCACGCCCACCGGAACGTACCTGCCCGCACGCTACCCCAAGGGCGAAGCTCGCGTGGCCATGGAGCAGGCCACGCCCTACGAGCCCGGCGGCCTCGCCGTGCCCATCCCGCCCCGCGCCGCGGACGCGTCGCTGGACGTGGTGGTCTGCGCCGCCGACACGCCCCAGGACGCCCGCGCCCGCGCCCGCGCCCTGCTGGCCGACGCCGCGACCCTGGCCGACGCCCGCCGCGCCCGCCTGGCCGCCGTGGTGGAGGCGGGCTTCACCGCGACCGGCCGCCGGGACCACACCAAGGCCCTGGCCTGGGCCCGCGTGTCGCTGGACAACCTGGTCATGGAGCAGCGGGGCCTGGGCATCTACGCCGGCTTCTACTGGTTCACCACGTACTGGGGCCGCGACGCCTTCATCGTGCTGCCCGGCGCCCTGGCCGCGGGCATGGAGTTCGGCACCGCGCGCGACATCCTGGAATCCTTCGCCGCCTACCAGGAACGCAATCCGCACAGCCCGCGCTTCGGCCGCGTCCCCAACTTCGTCACCGTGGAGCAGGTGCAGTACGCCAGCATCGACGGCACGTGGTGGTGGGTGCGCGCCCTGGACGAGTACTGGCGCCGCTCGGGCGACGAGACGTTCATCCGCGCCATGATGCCCGTGGTCTTCCGCGCCTGCGAGGGCGCGCTGGCCCACGCCGTGGACGACCACGGCTACCTGACCCACGGCGACGGCGAGACCTGGATGGACGGCGGCGGCGAGGCCAACCCCTACTCGCCCCGCGGCGACCGCGCCGTGGAGATCCAGGCCCTGTTCCACCGCGGCCTGCGCACGGCCGCGCGGCTGGCCGCCCGCTTCGACGGCGAGGCCCTGGGCCTGCGCGGCGACGAGCTGGCCCGGCGCTACGACCTGGCCGCGCGCCGCCTCTGGAACTCCTTCCAGCGCGACTTCGTGATGCGGGACCGCATCGCCGACCACCTGGACCGCGACGGCGCGCCGGACCTGCAGCACCGCCCCAACGGCCTGCTGGCGCTGCTGGTGTCTCCGGAGCTGTTCAACGAGGACCAGCGCCGGCTCATCGTCCGGGAGAACATGGAGCACACCGTCAAGCCGTGGGGCGTGCGCTCGCTGGACGCCGCCGACCCCGCCTACCATCCCCGCCACCTCTGGCTGGACCGCTACTACTACGACGAGGCCTACCACAACGGCGACATCTGGCTCTGGCTCTCGGGGCCGTGGGTGAGCGCCCTGCCGGACCCGCGCGGGGGCTTCGGACAGACGGAGATGCTGCTGGACGAGGTTCTGCACGTGGGCGCCGTGGGCACGATCCAGGAGATCCGCGACGGCGACCGCGCCGCGTCCAACGACGAGTTCGGCGGCGCCACCAGCCAGGCCTGGAGCCTGAGCGAGCTGCTGCGCACGGTGGCGGAGGATTACGCGGGGATCACGGCGGACCTGACGGGCGAGACGCCGCGCATCGTACTGGCGCCGGCCGTGCCGGAGGCCTGGCCGGAGCTCACGGTGCGGCAGCGGGTGGGGGACCGCCTGCTCACGGTGCGGGCGGCCGGGGAGCGGGTGCTCGAGTGGAGCCTGGAGCCGCCCGCGCCCGACTGGAGCGTGGAGGTGCGCTAGGCCAGGGCCGCGCCGGCTTCATCGGCCGCGAACAGGTGCAGGGCGTCGGGCCGCAGGTCCAGCCGGATCTCCGTGTCCGGCGCCGCCGCCACGGTGCCCGGCGTGCGCACGGTCACCTGCTCCGGGCCGGCCTGCAGATACAGCAGGGTCTCGTTGCCCAGGGGCTCCACCACCTGCACCGGCAGGCGCCAGGGGCCGTCGGCGGCCACCTGCACGTGCTCGGGCCGCACGCCCAGCACCACGTCCTTGTCCAGGGCCGAGGCGGGAGGCGTCCAGCCGGCGGGCAGGGGCACGTCGGCGCCCGCGGCCTTCAGACGCAGGCCGTCCTCGCGCACCAGGCGCCCGGTCAGGAAGTTCATGGCCGGCGAGCCGATGAAGCCCGCCACGAAGCGGTTCACGGGCCGGTCGTACAGGTTCAGCGGCGTGTCCACCTGCTGCACGCGCCCCCCCTCCATGACCACGATGCGCTCGCCCATGGTCATGGCCTCCACCTGGTCATGGGTCACGTAGATCATGGTGGCGCCCAGGGTGTGGTGCAGGCGCGAGATCTCCGTGCGCATCTGCACGCGCATCTTGGCGTCCAGGTTGGACAGGGGCTCGTCGAAGAGGAAGACCTCCGGCTGGCGCACCAGGGCGCGGCCCAAGGCCACGCGCTGGCGCTGGCCGCCGGACAGGGCGCGGGGCTTGCGGTCCAGGAGCTGCCCGATGCCCAGCACCGCCGCCGCCTCGTCCACCCGCTTGGCGATCTCCTCCTTGGGCCGTTTGCGCAGCTTCAGCCCGAAGGCCATGTTCTCGCGCACGCTCATGTGGGGATAGAGGGCGTAGCTCTGGAAGACCATGGCGATGTCGCGGTCCTTGGGCTCCACGTCGTTGACCACGCGCTCGCCGATGCGGATGGTGCCCCGCGTGACCGACTCCAGCCCCGCCACCATGCGCAGGGTGGTGGACTTGCCGCAGCCCGACGGGCCGACCAGCACCACGAACTCGCCGTCGCGGATGTCCAGGTTCACGTCC
>DAOTGJ010000054.1:0-18543 GCA_035447065.1 Candidatus Krumholzibacteriia bacterium | reverse complement strand
GACGGCTTCCTCTGGAACTTCGAGGGGAACGAGTTCGTGGTGGTGGACGGCCGGGGCTTCCGCAACTGGTTCAAGGTGGAGAGCCGCGTGTCGGACCAGATGCTGTTCCAGCTCAAGGTCACCCGCGACCACAACCTGCCGCGCACCTACCTGGACGTGCGCCAGTACGGCGAGGCCTACGGCGATGCGATCGAGAGCAGCTACGCGCCGAGGGACTACACGTCCTTCCGGCTGCAGATGGATTACACGTTCTGATCGGGAGATGAACGTCATGACTCAGATCAACCGCACCCTTCGACGCGCCGCCGCGGTCGCCCTGGCCGTGGCCGGGCTGCTCGCCGCGGCCTCCGCCTCGGCCACCACGGTGCTCAACACCCGCTACGGCGGCGATGAGAACTGGATCGCCGCGGGCATCAACGCCATGGGCGGCACGGGCGTGGCCCTGGACCGCGGCGGCTTCGGCGCCGTGTTCAACCCGGCCACCCTGGCCTGGGCGGGCGAGTGGCGCGTGGACGCCGGCCTGGCCCTGGCCGAGGAGCACGAGGACCGCTTCCAGCCCCTGTTCGACAGCTTCGGCTCCTTCGTCACCGACACGGCCATCGCCAGCAAGCGGTCCCACCGCTTCGGCACCGGCTTCGCGGCGTCGCGCCGGCTGAACGACGACCTGGGCCTGGGCCTGGCGCTCACCACGCGCTACGGCTACGGCTACGACTTCAGCGAGGACGTCCGCGACCCGGACTCCTTCAGCGACCCCCGCGACCGCATCCTCGAGGAGCGCGCGGTGGAGATCGACGGCGACCTGCACGACCTGGCCCTGGGCCTGGGCTGGTGGATCCTGGACGACGTGCGCCTGGGCGCCGCCCTGCACTACGTCTTCGGCACCCCCACCTCGGTCATGCGCGACCGCTTCTTCCAGGACGAGTCCAGCAGCTACGTGCAGACCTCGGAGTGGAAGGCCGACGGCGTGAGCGGCACCTTCGGCGTGAGCTGGAGCGTGAACGAGCGCCTGGAGCTGGGCGCGTCCTACGACCTCGGCTTCGACGTGTCCGGCGACCGCACCACCACCCTCGCCGCCGGCGACCCCGTCGCCGAGACCGCGTCGGTCGTGCATCAGTCGGTGAGCTACCCCAAGCGCGCCCGCGCCGGCTTCGCCCTGCACCCGCGCTCCGAGCCACGCACGGTCTTCTCCGGCGAGCTGGTCTGGACCGAGTGGTCCACCCTCACGGACAGCTCGGATCCGTCCATGCTGAAGCTGGAGGACACCCTGGACTGGCGCGTGGGCGTGGAGCACACGTTCTACAACGGGGTGCCCCTGCGCTTCGGCTTCCGCCACCTGGAGCACTACGCGGACCCGGAGCCCACCTCGTCGCTGTTCGGCGCCGGCATCGGCATGCCCTGGCAGGGCGGCCTGGTGGACGTGGGCTGCGAGCTGGGCAAGGTGGTCAGCGACCAGACGCACTGGTTCGCTTATCCCGCGGGCTTCGCCGTGGAGCCGGTGTCCCGCGTGGAGGAGACGCTCTTCCGCCTGGGTGCGACGTTCACCTACCGTTTCTAGCTTGAGGGACGGGGAGAGCACCCCGGGAGGAGACGCCATGACCCTGCGCAAGATCCTGACCGCCGCCTTCGCGCTGGCCCTGCTGGCCGGCGCGGCCGGCGGTCCCGCCGCCGCCGACGACGGCCTCGTGCGCCTGCACCTGATCTGGACCAACGACGTCCACGGCCACGTGGCGCCCGAGCCGGCGCGCTTCATGAACCCCGAGTTCCCGCCGCCCCTGGGCGGGGGCGCCTCCCTGCTGAACTACGTGAAGCAGGTGCGCGCCGAGGCCGCCGCCAACGGCGAGCGCGTGCTGCTGGTGGACGCCGGCGACGTCTTCCAGGGCGCCCCGGTGGGCAGCAAGACCAAGGGCGACGCCGTGGTGGAGTTCTTCAACGTGGCCGGCTACGACGCCATCGCCCCCGGCAACCACGACTTCGACATGGGCCGCGAGAACTGCGAACGCCTGGCCCGCATGACCGACGCCCCCTGGCTCTGCGCCAACCTGCGCGACGAGGCCACGGGCGAGCTCGTGGACTGGGTGCAGCCCACGCTGACCTTCGAGACCGGCGGCCTGAAGATCGGGCTCATCGGCATCGTGACGCCGGCCACGGTCCACATGTCGTTCCCGGACAACATCCGCGGGCTGATCTTCGACCCCATGGCGCCGGCCATCGAGCGCTGGCGCGACCAGCTCCGCGCCGAGGGCTGCGACATCGTGGGCCTGCTGATCCACGAGGGCCTGCCCTACGATCCGGACGCCGGCTGGGCCCGCATCGCCCAGAGCCAGAACGAGGCGGAGGACCGCCAGAGCGACGCCGGCGGCTACGGCTACGTGCAGACGGGCTCCATGAACCTCATGGAGCTGGTCAACCACGTGTCGGGCATCGACTTCGCCGTGGGCGGCCACACCCACCGCGGCTACCACGAGCCCTGGATCGACCCCGTGAACCACACCATCTGCGTGGAGAGCTTCGGCAACGGGTCCAGCGTGGGCCACATCGTGCTGGTCATGGACCCCGCCTCCGGCACCATCGTGGGCTGGGAGCCCGCCCACGACCGCGGCACGCTCATCACCCTCTTCGAGGACGAGCTCTGGCCGGACGCCGAGATGACCGCGGCCCTGCAGCCCTACATCGAGCTCACGGAGAAGGAGATGGGCCGGCGCATCGGCTCGTCGGCCGTGAACCTCACGCGCGGCGGCCCCGGCGCCAACCTGGTGGGCAACCTGGTCACCGACGCCATGCGCGAGCACTTCGACGCCGACTTCTCCTTCCAGAACCTGGGCGGCCTGCGCGCCGACGTCCCCGCCGGCGACATCACCGCCCGCGACATCTTCTCCATCCTCCCGTTCGGCAACGAGCTGGTGGTGGTGCAGATGAAGGGCGAGATGCTGCGCCAGCTCGTGGAGCGCAAGGTGCGCGGCGACTCCGGCGGCATCTGCATCTCCGGCGCCAAGGTGCGCTTCAACAAGAGCAGGCCGGACATGGACCGCGTCTGCGAGTTCCTGGTGGGCGGCGAGCCCCTGGACAACGAGAAGACCTACCGCGTGGTCTGCACCACCTTCCTCATGGAGGGCAACAGCGGCCTGGACTTCCTGACCACCATCCCCGCCGACCGCATCGAGCTCACCCAGATCACCACCGCCGAGGCGGTGGAGGCCTTCATCCGCAAGCACTCCCCGGTGCGTCCGCGGGTGGACGACCGCTGGGTGGAGGACCCCAACGCCTCCCAGGCCGCCTATCTGGCCGGTTTCGAGCTGGCCGCGGCCGAGACCCCCTAACCGCCAACTTTTTCCGGCGATAAGGCTCAAGCCCGCCCCGCCCCGTCCGATGGATGGGGCGAGGCGGGCTTCCGCTTCTGACCCTTCGATCAAGCACCGGCAACGGATTGCCGCACGACGAGTTGACGACAGGGAGTCGCACGTGATCGAACTGAAGCCTGGGCTGGTCAGCGGGCACCTGCGCCGATTCCAGCAGCGCATGGACGATATGGTCATCGGGCAGCCCACCGCCGGCGCCCGCATCTCCGACAGCTTCAGCCGCCTCATCGCCGGCATCCACGACACCGAGCGGCCCCTGCTCACCATGATGTTCCTGGGGCCCACCGGCGTGGGCAAGACCGAGACGGTGCGCTGCCTCGCCGAGACCATCTTCGGCGACCGCCGCGCCTTCACGCGCATCAACTGCCAGGAGTTCTCGGCCCACTACAACATCTCCAAGCTGCTGGGCTCGCCGCCGGGCTACGTGGGCGGCGAGATCCGCCCCCTGCTCGCGCAGGAGAACCTGGACCGCCACCACATCAAGGCCATCGAGCGCGGCAGCGGCATGATCAGCGAGTCCGACGGCCGCCTGGGCGCCATGTTCCCGCCGGCCGCCGAGCGCTACCTGAACATCGTCCTCTTCGACGAGATCGAGAAGGCCCACCCCAAGATGTGGAACACCCTGCTCGGCATCCTGGAGGACGGCCACCTCATCCTCGCCAACAACGAGGAGGTGGACTTCACGCGCTCCATCATCGTGCTGACCAGCAACGTGGGCAGCAAGGCCATGAACCGGCACCTGTCCCACAACACCATCGGCTTCAGCGGCCCCACGGAGGCCGACCAGCTCGACCGCGACATCGACGACGTGGTCACGCGCGAGGCCAAGAAGGTCTTCCCGTCCGAGCTGCTGAACCGCTTCGACGACCTGATCACCTTCCACTCCCTGCGCGACGAGGACCTGCACCGCATCCTCGACAACCAGATCGCCGACATCCACCGCCGCGCCCTGCTCTGCTCCGAGCCCTTCCTCATGGAGGTCTCCGACAGCGCCAAGGCCCGCCTGGTGGCCATGGGCACGGACCCCGAGTTCGGCGCGCGCCCGCTCAAGCGCGTGGTGGAGCGCGAGCTGGTCACGCCCGTGTCGCACTACATCTGCAGCGAGCAGATCCGCCGCGGCGACCTGGTGATGATCGATTGGAACGGCTCCGACTTCGTGTTCCGCAAGGAGCCGGGCATCGACTGGGAGCGCGAGGCGCCCCCCGCGGCCGCCGGCAGCACCAAGTGGGCGCGGACGGACCTGGGCGTGCGCGACGACGGCGGCGAGAAGAAGAAGGTGGAGGAGGAGCACAAGCGGAAGGTGGAGGCCGTGGCCGACGCCCTCAGCGGCGTGCTCACGGACTGATCGGACCGCGCGCGACGCCGGCGTCCTCCCCGCAGGCGCCGCGCGGACGGAAGAGGGGCGCCCCCGCGGGGGCGCCCCTCGTTTTCCGTCCGGTGCGGCCGGCGCCTAGAGCTGGAAGATGATCCGCCCGCAGCTCTCGCACTGCTGCACCTCGTTCTTGCGCAGCTCCGAGGTGAACGACGTGGGCACGTTGGCGTAGCAGCCGGTGCAGTGGCCGTCGCGCACGGGGACCACGGGGTCGCTGTAGCGCGTCTTCAGCCGCTCGTAGTAGCGGCGCTGCCGGGGATCCACCTCGCCCAGGAGCTTGTCGATCTCGGCCTGGATCTTGTCCGGGTCCATGCTGAAGCCCAGGGCCTCGAACTGCTTGGCCTTCTCCGGGTCGCGCGCGTCGCGCAGCGTGAGCTCCTTGTTCTGGATGTCCACCAGCAGGTTCAGCTGTCGGTTCATCTCACTCACCTCCGGTCAGGACCTGGCAGAACGCGGCGTAGTCGCCGGCCTCGAGCAGACCCGTGCGCACGTCCGCGTCGCTCAGCTTCTCCGTGAGCACGGCCAGCGAACGGATGTACTGGTTGCCCGAGTCCTGGGGCGGCGCGATCAGCATGAAGAACAGGTGGGTGGGGTCGCCGTCCATGGAGTCGAACGGAACGCCCTGCCGCGAGCGGGCGATGACGATGATCAGGTCGTCCGTCGCGAGGGTGCGGCCGTGGGGGAAGGCGATGCCGGGTCCCACCGCGGTGCTGCCCATGGCCTCGCGGCTCTTGAGCATGGACAGGACCGAGTCCTTGTTGGAAAGCTGACTTTGGGCGAGGAGGGCGTCGACCATCTCTTCGAGGACCCCGTCCTTGTCGCTCGCCGTGAGGTCGGGCAGGAACAGGTCGGCGGAGGCGAGCTTCAGGACATCCTGGATCTCCATCGATACCACCTTGAGAGCGCGGAAGGTTTGTATCACTATCGGCAGGCCTAACCTAAGTGATGGCGGACCGTTGCTCAAGGCGCTTTTGGGCCCGGTCGCGGTGAAAAACGCCCCTGACGGAGGCTTCCATGTCCGATTCCACCCCCGCCCGGCTCCCCGAAGGCGTGGTGCTCGTGTCCCACAGCGGCCATTGCCGCGTCCGCCTGGACGACGGCACGGAGCTGGACTGCCGCCTGCGCGGCCGCCTCAAGCAGGGTCCCAAGGCCAGCCGCACCGTGGCGGTGGCCGGCGACCGCGTGCGCGTGGACCGCACCCCGGAGGGCACCGGCGTGGTGGAGGAGGTCCTGCCCCGGCGCAACAAGATCTCGCGCATGAGCTCCAAGCGGGACCGCGGCCGCATCGAGCAGGTGCTGATGGCCAACCTGGACCAGGTGGTGGTGGTGCAGTCGGTGCGGCAGCCGGATCCGGTGGCCGGCTTCGTGGACCGCCTCCTCGTGGCCGCGGAGCGCTACGACGTGCGCGGCCTCCTCTGCCTGAACAAGGCCGATCTGGACCCGGCGGCCGCCGCCGATCCCCGCTGGGACCACTACGCCGCCCTGGGCTACCAGGTGCTGCGCACCTCCGCCGCCACCGGCGCCGGCGTGCAGGCCTTCCACGACGCCCTCACGGGCCGGACGTCGCTGCTGCTCGGCGCCTCCGGCACGGGCAAGAGCTCTCTGCTGGCCGCCGCCACGGGCCTGGAGCTGCGGGTGGGGGAGGTCACGGAGAAGACGGGCCTGGGCCGCCACACCACCACGCGCACGGACCTCTTCCCCCTGGCCGACGGCGGCTTCATCGCCGATTCCCCCGGCATCCGCGGCTTCGACGCCTGGGACCTGGAGCCCCAGGCCCTCCGCGACCAGTTCCCCGAGTTCCGCGAGCCGGCCCTGCGCTGCCGCTTCAGCACCTGCCTCCATCGGGAGGAGCCCGACTGCGGGGTGCGCGCGGCGTTGACCCTGGGCGCCATTCCGCGCTGGCGCTACGAGGCCTATCTGGGCATGTTGAAGGATCTGGAAACGGCGCCGGGGGCGCGCACGGGCGGGGGTCAGCGCAGGAGGCGTCCGTAGTAGGCCGCGGCCTCGCGGCCCTCGTGCAGCAGCCGGTCCACCGCCGGGATCCGCGTCCACGGCCGGAACGGGGTCTCCCGTTCGGCGCGCATGGCCGCCCGGCTGCCTGGCAGCGGCGTGTCCAGCCAGGGGCCGGATTTGGCCGCCAGCTCGTACTGCCCCAGGGCCACCAGCAGGGTCCACACGGTGCAGATCAGGGTTTTCCGCAGGAATCGCAAGGTAGGGTTCCTCCCGCTGGAGCCCCCTTGCAACGGAGGTGCCACTTGGCCGACCGGTCCTGGCGACGGGAGCTGAAGCGCACGGCGTCGGGCCTGGCCGCCCGCCTCTGGCGCCGGCCGCCGCTCACCCCCGCGGAGCTGCGCGCCCTGCGTCCCGCCCGCATCCTCATCGCCCGTCCCCACAACCAGCTGGGCGACATGGTCTGCGCCACGCCGGTCTTCCGCGCCGTGCGCGAAGCCTGGCCCCGGGCCGAGATCGCCCTGATCTGCGCGCCGGTCAACCGCGACGTGGTGCGGCACAGCCCCCACCTGGACCGCGTGATCCTCTTCGACAAGAAGGCCTGCACCCGCCCCGGCCCCCTGCGCGCGTTCCTGGGCGAGGTGCGCGCCTTCGGCCCCGAGCTGGCCCTGGTCCCCAACTCCGTCTCGTACTCCGTGACCAGCGCCGGCCTGGCCCTGCTCTCGGGCGCGCGCTGGGTGGTGGGCTGCGACAGCGCGCCCTTCGGCTTCCATGTCAGCCGCCACGCCTACAGCCTGGAGCTGCCCTCGTTCCCGGTCATGGACCGCCACGCCGTGGACCACCATCTGGCCCCCTTCGAGGCCGTGGGGATCGCGCCATCGGACCGCGCCACGCTGCTGGTGCCGTCGGTCGAGGAACGCGCGCGGGCCGCCGCCGTGGCCGCCGACGTGCCGGGCGACGGTCCCCTGTGGATCCTGCACCCCGGCGCCGCCAAGCCCGCCAACCTCTGGCCCGTGGAGCGCTTCGCGGAGGTGGTGCGGCGCGCGACCGCCGCCGGCCGCCGCCTGCTCGTGCTGCAGGGGCCCGCCGACGCCGCCGTCCTTGCGCGGCTGCGGACCCAGCTCCAAGCGGAGCCGGCCCCGGGCCCCGGCGCCTGGCGCGAACTGCCCGCCGTCACGGTGGGGGTGGTGGCGGCCCTGCTCGCGCGGTGCGATCGTTTCCTCTGCAACGACACCGGCCTGATGCACGTGGCCGGCGCCGTGGGCGCGCCCACGGTGGCCCTCTTCGGCCCCACGGACCCGGCCCTCTGGGCCCCGCGCCATCCCGCCCTGCGGGTCCTGCGCGGAGCCGGGGGGCGCGTCGACACCCTCACCACGGACCAGGTCTGGCGCGCGTACGCGGACCTGCCCGGAGCCGTTCCGAAGGAGGACGCGTGGACATCCCCATCCTGATCTTCGTGCTGGTGTTCTCCCTGGTGGTCCACGAGTGCGCCCACGCCTACGCGGCCCTGCGCCTGGGCGACGACACCGCCCTGCGCCTGGGTCGGCTGACCCTCAACCCGCTGCCCCACCTGGACCCGGTGGGCTCGGTGCTGCTGCCGCTGCTCATGGCCCTGCTGCCGGGCGGCATGATGATCGGCTGGGCCAAGCCCGTGCCCGTGAACACCAACCGCCTGGGCAACCCCGTGCGCGACCACGCCCTGGTGGCCGCCGCCGGCCCTTTCAGCAACCTCCTGCTGGCCCTGGCGGCCGCCGTGCTGCTGGGCGTGGTCACCGGCTGGGGCCACAGCCACGGCGGCGGCAGCGGCCTGCAGTTCCTGGCGCGGCTCTTCGAGTACGGCATCCGCCTCAACGTGCTGCTGGCCCTGTTCAACCTGATCCCGCTGCCGCCGCTGGACGGGAGCTGGATCCTGCTGGCCGGACTGCGCGGCGAGGCGGCCGCGGCCTACGAGAGGCTGCGGCCCTACGGCTTCCTGCTGGTGATCCTGCTGCTGAACGTGGGGCTGGGGACCTGGCTGGGCTCGGCCATGCGCGTGGTGGGCCAGTTCTACTACCGCATCGTCTTCCAGGTGGGCGCCCTGATCTCCTGACGGAGCCAGGGCCGGACGTGCGCAGGGCCGACCCCTTCCGGGGCCGGCCCTTTCCGCTTCGAGGAGTCGGTCCTCGCGGGTCTCGACCTACTGGTGGTCGGGATGGTACGGGTTCGGACCGCCCACCACGTTCACCCACACCGACTCGTAGGAGCTCTCGTTGCCGCTGGTGTCCACGGAGGTCACGCGGTACTCCACGGCGCCGGCGGGCGCCTCGTCGTCCTGGTAGCTGGTGGCGGCCACCGGCGACGGGGTCAGGGACACGGCGCGGTCGCCGGCCATGCGGTAGACCTTGTAGCCTTCCAGGTCGGCGTCGGTGGTGTTGGCCGCCCAGGTGATCTGCACGGCGGCGTCGCGGGCGTGGCCGTCGACCAGGGTCGGGACGGCCGGCGGGGCCGTGTCGGGAACCTGGACGATGGGGGAGGTGGTGTCGTTGTCGCTGCTGCAGCCGGTCAGGGCCATGGCCAGCACGGCGATGGCGATCAGGGTACGGGTCTTCATGCCAGTCTTCCTCCTTGACGAAGCGGATTCGCGTCCCGGCCCCTCCTTGGCGCAGCGTGCGGAAACGACGCGTCGCGGGCCGGATAGCCCCGGGACTGCAAGCCCGATGCCAGCGCCCCGGCTCCGCGTGGCGTCTTGCAACTCCCTGGGATTCCACGGCTTGCGCGACGGCCGCAGGGAGCGTGAGTCCCCATCGTTCCCCACGATGCCGAAAAGCGTCGGATCCTGCGATCCGATGGGCCTTGCGGAGTGCACTTTGCACGCCCGTATCCGGAAAGGGAGAATCTCCTTGACAGGCTTTCAGTTATGACTGACGATCACGCCTGTTCGCACGAGGTTCGCGCCGACTCGCCCGGTTGGGGGCCGTCGCGGATGCCGGTCCTTGAAAGGGGTACCAGAATGACCAAGGCCGATATTGTCGAGGATATCGCCCAGAAGACCGGGCTGACGAAGAAGGAAGTCGGCGAGACCGTCGACCTCTTCCTCGAGGAGATCA
Organism: Candidatus Krumholzibacteriia bacterium; assembly: GCA_035447065.1. Taxonomy (GTDB): domain Bacteria; phylum Krumholzibacteriota; class Krumholzibacteriia; order LZORAL124-64-63; family LZORAL124-64-63; genus CALEMW01. Next base: position 8,779 of record DAOTGJ010000054.1, on the reverse strand, counting down.
GCAAGCTGCTCGTGGACGGACATCACCTCGAGATCCGTGGTTTCGGGACCTTCAAGGTCAAGGAACGCAAGGAGCGCATGGCCCGGAATCCCCGGACCGGCGACGCCGTGCCCGTCCCGGCGCGCAAGGTGCCCATCTTCAAGGTCTCCAAGATGTTGAAGGACCGGGTGGCCGGCACCGAGACTCCCTGAATCCCCGTCCACCCGCCGGATCCCTGCGGAGCAGCACCCCACGGCCTTCCCGGACCACGGGAAGGCCGCTGTCCGCTGGGGCGTTCCCGTCGCCACCACCCGGAGGAAACCCATGGCGTACGATTTCCGCAGCGATACGGTCACCCGTCCCGATGAGGCCATGCGCCGCGCCATGGCCGCCGCCGAGGTGGGCGACGACGTCTTCGGCGACGATCCCACCGTGATCCGCCTGCAGGAGCGCGTGGCGGAGCTCCTGGGCAAGGAGGCGGCCCTCTTCGTGCCCAGCGGCACCATGGCCAATCAGGTGGCCCTGCGCATCCACACGCGCCCCGGCGACCAGGTGATCTGCGAAACCGGCTGCCACATCTACAACTACGAGCAGGGCGGTCCCGCCGCGCTCTCGGGGCTGCACCTGACCTGCCTGACCGGCGACCGCGGCGCCCTGGCCTGGGAGCAGGTGGAGGCGGCCATCCTGCCGGACGACGTGCACGCCGCCCGCCCGCGGCTGGTCTGCCTGGAGAACACCCACAACCGTGCCGGCGGCCGCATCGTGCCCCAGGCGCTGGTGGAGGCCGTCGGCGCCGGCGCCCGCGCCCGCGGGCTGGCCCTGCACCTGGACGGCGCCCGCCTCTGGAACGTGCACGCGGCCACGGGCCTGCCCCTGGCGACGCTGGCCGCCCCGTGCGACACGGTGAGCGTCTGCTTCAGCAAGGGCCTGGGCGCCCCGGTGGGCTCCTGCGTGACCGGCACGGCCGACGCCGTGCGCGAGGCGCGCCGCGTGCGCAAGCTCTTCGGCGGCGGCATGCGCCAGGTGGGCGTGCTGGCCGCCGCCTGCCTCCACGCCCTGGACCATCACCTGCCGCGCCTGGGCGAGGACCACGCCCGCGCCCGCCGTCTGGCGGAAGGTCTGGACAATCCCGCCCTGGCCTTGGATCATCCCGTGGACACCAACATCGTCATCGTGCGCGCGGCCAGGCAGGACCTGCTGCTGCGCCATCTGGCCGACCGCGGCGTCCTGGCCGTGGCCTTCGGCAAGGGACGGGTGCGCCTGGTGACCCATCGCGACGTGGACGACGCCGCGGTGTCCGCCGCCCTGGAGGCCCTGAACGGGTACGTGGAGGAGTCCGCATGAAGATCGTGATCGTGGGCGCGGGGGCCGTGGGCGGGGACCTGGCCCGCAACGTGAGCCGCCGCGAGCGCGACGTGATCGTCGTGGACCGCGATCCCGCCAGCGCGGAGAAGGCCCAGGAGACCCTGGACTGCCGCGTGGTGGTGGGCAACGGCGTGAATCCGGCGTTCCTGGAGTCGCTGGGCATGGCCGACACGGACCTCTTCGCCGCCGTGACCGACTCCGATCAGACCAACATGATCAGCTGCCTCACCGCCCACCGCCTGGGCGCCAAGGTCAAGGTGGCCCGCGTGCGCTCGGCGGAATACTACCGGGGCGACCAGCTCGTGCTCGACGGCATCGACCTGGCCATCAACCCCGACGTGGAGGCCGTCCGCGCCATCCGCCACATCCTCTGGGACGCCGCCACCACGGACGTGCACGAATTCGCCGGCGGCCGCGTGCGCGTGGTGGGCGCCCGCGTGGACGACTCCGCCTTCATCGCCGGCCGCTCCCTCTCGGAGGTGGAGAAGGCCCTGGGCTCGCGCTGGGCCCTGGTCATCTCGGTGATCCGCGACGGCGTGACGTACATCCCCCGCGGCGACACGGTGGTGAAGCCCGGCGACCAGGTCTACATCGCCGGCGCCCGCAACGCCGTGGACCGGGCCCTGGCCTACGTGCACGCGCCGGTGGACCGCTTCAAGAGCGTGATGATCCTGGGCGCCAACCCCACCGGCCAGTCCCTGTCCCGCGACCTCTGCGCCCTGGGCGTGACCGTGAAGCTCATCGACCCCGACGAGGAGCGCTGCCGCCAGGCCTCGGAGGAGCTGCACCGCGTGCTCGTGCTCCACGGCGACGGCACGGACGTGGAGCTGCTCAAGAGCGAGGGCATCGACTCCATGGACGGCTTCGTGGCCCTGGGCGAGGACGAGGAGACCAACGTGGTGGCCTGCCTGCTGGCCCACACCCACGGCGTGGGCAAGACGGTCTGCCTGGTGAACCGCCCCGACTACGTGCCCCTGCTGCCGCAGCTCGGCGTGGACGCCGCCGTGTCGCCGCGCCTGTCCACGGCCGACGCCATCGCCCGCTTCGTCAAGCGCGGCGGCGTGGTCAGCACCCACAGCCTGGGCTTCAGCGGCTCGGAGATCCTCCAGTTCCACCTGGACGAGAGCAACCTCTGCCTGGACAAACCCCTGGCCAAGCTCTCCTTCCCCCGCGACGCCGTCATCGGCGCGGTGCTCACCCGCGGCCAGGTCATCACGCCCCAGGGCTCCACGCGCCTGCAGGCCGGCGACGAGGTGGTGGTCTTCGCCCTGCCCGAGGGCGTGACCGCCGTCGAGAACTTCTTCGCCAAGAGGCGGTAGGGCGTGAATCTCCGCGGCATCGGACGCGTGCTGGGCTTCCTCCTGCTGGTCACGGCGGGGGCGCTGCTGGCGCCCGTATGGGTGGACCTGGTCTACGGCGAGGGCGACTGGCCCGTGTTCCTGATCTGCGCGGCGCTCGGCTTGCTGTCGGGCGGCCTGCTCATGTGGCTGGGCCGCGGCGACCTGGAGCTGCGCAACCGCGACGGCTTCGCCATCGTCACGCTGGGCTGGCTCGCCGTGGGCGGCCTGGGCGCGCTGCCGTTCCTGGGCACCGGCACCATCCCCTCGGTCACCGACGCCGTCTTCGAATCCATCTCCGGCTTCACCACCACCGGCTCCACCGTCATGACCAACATCGAGGGCGTGGGGGCCGCGCACCACGCCGTCCTGTTCTGGCGCTCGCTGATCCAGTGGCTGGGGGGCATGGGCATCGTGGTGCTGGCCCTCGCCGTGCTGCCCCTGCTGGGCGTGGGCGGCATGCAGCTCTTCCGCGCCGAGTCGCCCGGCCCGGCCCCGGACCGCCTGACCAGCCGCATCAGCGAGACGGCGCGCCTGCTCTGGGGGGTGTACGTGCTGATCACGGCGCTGGAGGTGGCCGCCCTCATGCTCATCGGCGGCATGGGCCTGTTCGACGCCGTCTGCCACGCCTTCACCACCATGGCCACCGGCGGCTTCTCCACCCTGGACTCCAGCGTGGGCGGCTTCCGCTCGCCCGCGGTGGAGTGGATCATCACGGTGTTCATGTTCCTGGCCGGCGCCAACTTCAGCCTGCACTACCTGGCCCTGCGCGGCCGCTGGGGCACCTACGCCCGCGACGACGAGTTCCGCTTCTACACGTTCGTGGTCCTGGGGACCACGGCCATCGTGGCGGCGGCCCTGTTCGTGGGCCGGGTGATCGACGGCATCGAGCCCACGGTGCGGGCCGCGGCCTTCCAGGTGGTCTCCATCGTCACCACCACGGGCTACGGCACCGCCGACTACGTGCTCTGGCCCCCGGTGACCCACATCATCCTGCTGCTGCTGATGACCCTGGGCGGCTGCGCCGGCTCCACCGGCGGCGGCATCAAGATGATGCGCGTGCTGCTGCTGCTCAAGCACGCCCACGTGGAGGTCAAGAAGCTGCTGCACCCGCGCGCGGTGTACACCATCTTCTTCAACGAACGGCCCGTGTCGGCGGCCCTGGGCACCAACGTGCTGGGCTTCTTCCTGCTGTTCATGATCGTCTTCGTCAGCGGGACCGTGTTGCTGACCGTGGCCGGACGCGATATCGTGACCGCCGTGGGGGCCGTGGCGGCCACGCTGGGCAACATCGGCCCCGGCCTGGGCGACGTGGGACCCACCTGCAATTTCGCCTTCATGAGCGCGTTCGAGAAGTGGGTGCTGGTGCTGCTCATGCTCATCGGACGCCTGGAGCTCTACACCGTGCTGGTGCTGTTCATGCCGGCGGCGTGGCGACGCGTCTGACCCGGCCGGAGGAAGCCATGACCGAACGTCCCGGATTCGACTGGATCATCCCCGCCCCGCAGGCGGCCCAGGGCTGCTGCGACTTCCTGCGCGAGACCATGGCGGCGTCGGGCCTGAGGCGCGTGGTCATCGGCCTGAGCGGCGGCATCGACTCCGCCGTGAGCGCCGGTCTGGCCGTCCGCGCCCTCGGCGCGGAGAACGTCCACGGCGTGTACCTGCCCTACCGCACCAGCGCCCCCGAATCCCTGGCCGACGCCCAGGCCGTGGCCGCCAAGCTGGGCATCACCTCGGAGCTGCGCGAGATCACGCCCATGGCCGACGCCTTCCTCGCCGACGTGCCCGCCGACGCCGCCGTGCGCCGCGGCAACGTCATGGCCCGCTGCCGCATGATCGTGCTCTACGACGTGTCGGCCCGCGAGCGCGCCCTGGTCCTGGGCACCGGAAACCGCACCGAGACCCTGCTGGGCTACGCCACCCTCCACGGCGACGCCGCCTTCGCCCTCAATCCCCTGGGCGATCTCTACAAGGAGGAGGTGCGCGCCCTGGCCCGCTTCCTGGAGCTGCCCGCGGCGGTCCTGGACAAGAGCCCCAGCGCGGACCTGTGGGAGGGCCAGACCGACGAGGACGAGCTGGGCTACTCCTACGCCGACGCCGACCGCGTCCTCCACTTCATGATCGACGAGGGCCTGGGCGACGCCCAGCTCCGCTCGCTGGGCTTCTCCGCCGCCCTGCTGGCCGACGTGCGGGCCCGCGTCCGCGCCCAGGCCTTCAAGTGGCTGCCGGTGCCCTACGCCCGCGTCCTGGACCGGCCCATGCCCGACGCCGCCTGGCTCGCCCGGAAGGACTGACGCCGTGACCGACGCCGCGGTCCCCCTGCCCACGCCGGACCTGCCCGCGGGCAGCTGCTGGCTGGTGGCCACGCCCATCGGCAACCTGGACGACGTCTCCCTGCGCGCCCTGGCGGTGCTGGGGGGCGTGGACCTGGTCCTGGCCGAGGACACGCGGCGCACGCGCATCCTGCTGACCCGGTACGGGCTGAAGGCCAGGCTGGAGGCCTTCCACGACCACAACAAGGAGCGCCAGGCGCCCAAGGTGGTGGAACGGCTGCGGGCGGGGGAGCGGGTGGCGCTGGTCAGCGACGCCGGCATGCCCGCGGTGGCGGATCCCGGCTTCGTGCTGGTGCGCGCCCTGCGCGAGGCCGGCCTGCCCTACAGCGTGGTGCCCGGACCGTCCAGCGTGCTGGCGGCCCTGGTGCTCTCGGGACTGCCCACGGACCGCTTCCTCTTCGCGGGCTATCCGCCGCGCAAGAGCGGCCGCCTGCGCACGTTCCTGAGCGAGGCGTTGACCGAACGGGGCACGGTGGTGATGCTGGAGTCCATCCACCGCATCCGCAAGACGCTGGAGGCCCTGCAGGAGCTGGCCCCGGACCGCGAGGCGGCGGTGGTGCGCGAGATCACCAAGGTGCACGAGGAGGTGCTGCGCGGCACACCCGCGGAGCTGCTGATCGAGATGGACGGCCCCCGCCTCAAAGGGGAGCTGGTGCTGCTGCTCAGAGGCGCCGCGGACTGACCGCCGCGCCGGAAGGAGAACCGCGATGGACCGCAACGATTTCAAGACGTCCGCCCGCGCCAAGGTGCGCCCCATCGTGCTGGCCCTGGACCGCATGGGGCTCACGCCCAACGGCGTGTCCATCATCGGCCTGCTCATCAGCTTCGTGGCGGCCTGGATCGCCTCGGAGGGGCGGCTGTTCCTGGGCGCGGTGGTGCTGCTGATCGGCTCGGCCTTCGACATGCTCGACGGCGACCTGGCCCGCCTCCAGGGCAAGTCCTCCAAGCAGGGGGCGTTCCTGGACTCCAACTTCGACCGCCTGGCCGAGTCGGCCCTCTTCGCGGGCCTCATGTGGTACTTCATGACCCGCGCCTTCGACGAGACCACGGCCCTGCTCTGCCTGCTGGCCCTGGCCGGCTCGCTGACCACCAGCTACGCCCGCGCCCGCGCCGAAGGCCTGGGCGCCACCTGCTACGGCGGCTGGCTGCAGCGGCCGGAACGCATGGTGCTGGTCATCGCCGGCATGATGCTGGGCCGCCCGGTGCTGGTGATCGTGGTGGCTGTGCTGGCCGTGGCCACCTGGGCCACCACCGTGCAGCGCATCGTGACGGTCTGCCGCGACCTCGAGGGCGGCGGGCGTGCCTGATCCCCGGCGGCGCGGACTGCTGGTCACCCTCGAGGGGCCCGAGGGCAGCGGCAAGTCCACCCTGGTGCGCGCCCTCGCCGAGCGTCTGCGCGCCGCGGGCGTGGAGCCGCTGCTGCTGCGCGAGCCCGGCGGCACCCGCGTGGGGGAGCGCGTGCGCGACATCCTGCTGGACCCCGAGCTGGCGGAGCTGACGCCGGCCACGGAGCTCCTGCTCATGGTGGCCAGCCGCGCCCAGCTCGTGCGCGAGCGCATCCGCCCCGCCCTGGCGGAGGGCCGCCTGGTGATCTGCGACCGCTACGCCGACGCCTCGACCGCCTACCAGGGCGGGGGGCGCGAGCTCGGCGCGGAGGCCGTGGCTCCGCTCAACGCCTTCGCCGTGGGCGACGCCGTGCCGGACCTCACCCTGCTCTGCCTGCTGCCGCCGGCCGTGGGCCGCGCCCGCATCCGCGCCCGCCATCCCGACCGCCTGGAGCGCGAGGACGCCGCCTTCCACGACCGCGTCCACGCCGCCTACCGCGCCATGGCCGCCTCCGGCGACCCCCGTTTCCGCGGCGTGGACGCCTCCGCGCCGCCCGCGGCGGTCCTGGAACAGGCCCTGGGGCATCTGCGTAGTCTGGAACACGAATTGCTGAAAGGGCTTTAATCCCCTTATCGTGTGGGCAGAGTCCCCGGCGCCCCGCCGCGGCCCGGGACCTTTCTTCTTCCGCCGGAAACGAGTCCATAATGCTGCAACGCAACGACTTGAAGATTCCCGCCGCGCCCCGCCGCCTGCTGCTATGGGCGGTCCTGCTCCTCTTGCTCGGCGCCACCGTCGGCCACGTGCTGGCCAGGCCCGACGAGGAGTCGACCGGCACCAGCCGCCAGGATTTCCTGGACGGCATCAAGGTCCTGGGCGCCGTCTACGAGCGCGTCTTCTACAACTACGTGGACGACGTGAACGCCGACGAGCTGCTGGACGCCGGCATCCAGGGGATGATGGACTACCTGGACGAGCACTCCCAGTACCTGCCGCCCACCAACTACGACAACCTGATGATGTCCACGGAGGGGGAGTTCGGCGGCCTGGGCATCACCATCAACGTGCGCGACCACTTCCCCACGGTGGTGTCGCCCATCGAGGGGACTCCGGCGTTCCTCATGGGCGTGCAGGGCGGCGACCGCATCATCGAGATCGAGGGCGAGAGCACCTTCGACTTCTCCAGCGACGAGGCCGTGAAGCTGCTGCGCGGAGAGCCCGGCACCCCGGTCACCATCACCATCGACCGCGAGGGCGACGACAAGCCGTTCCCCCTGACCATCGTGCGCGACGTGATCAAGGTGGAGAGCGTGCCCTACCACTTCATGATCGACGACATCGGCTACGTGCGGATCCAGAACTTCGCCCGTTCCACCACCGACGAGGTGCGCGACGCCATCAAGGCCCTGGAGGCCCAGGGCGCCCGCGGCATCGTGCTGGACCTGCGCTGGAATCCGGGCGGCCTGCTGGAGGCGGCCTGCGGCGTGAGCGAGCTCTTCCTGAACGACGGCGACCTCATCGTCTACACCAAGGGCCGTCTGCGGAACCAGAACCGCAGCTACTTCGCGGAGGACCGGCCCGGCACGGACCTGCCCATGATCGTCATGGTCAACGGCGCCTCGGCTTCGGCCAGCGAGATCGTTTCCGCGGCCATCCAGGACCACGACCGCGGCCTGGTGGTGGGGCAGACCAGCTTCGGCAAGGGCTCCGTGCAGACGGTCTTCCCGCTGAGCGAGACCAGCGCCCTGAAGCTGACCACGGCCAAGTACTACACGCCGTCGGGCCGCTCCATCCACAAGGACCGGCACCACGGCGAGGGCATCGACCTGACCGAGGCTCCGGCCGAGGAGGAGGCCGACGCCGTGGAGCAGCCCCGCCACGAGAAGGAGAAGTACAGCACCGACGGCGGGCGCACGGTCTACGGCGGCGGCGGCATCACGCCGGACATCGAGATCGACCAGCCCCTGCTCACGGACTTCGAGGTGGCCCTGGAGCGCGACTACGCCCTCTTCCAGTTCGCCACCAAGTGGAACGCCCACCACGAGATCACCCAGGACATGACCGTGGGCGACGCCATGCTGGCCGAGTTCCACGACTTCCTGCGCACGCGCGAGAAGCTGCCCGAGTACCTGCAGGTGTACGACCTGACCCTCAACGACGAGATCCTCGCCGAGGAGGAGCCCTACATCCGCCGCGGCCTGCGCCGCGAGGTCATGCGCCTCGCCTTCGGCCAGGAGGCCGCCTACCGCGTGGGCATCGAGGAGGACGTCCAGCTCCAGGAGACCCTCGAGCTCTTCAAGCGCGCCCGCACCACCAAGGAGCTCCTCGCCGCCGCCGCCGAATGGGAGGCCCAGCGCGTCGCCGAGGCCGAGTCCAAGACCGAGGAGACCGTCCACTAACGACGGAGTCCCAGACAGACAGAGAGAGACCCCCGCTGCCGGC
>DAOTGJ010000053.1:17550-19439 GCA_035447065.1 Candidatus Krumholzibacteriia bacterium | reverse complement strand
CGTTGTAGCCCTGGGCCGCCTCGTTGAAGCGGCGGCGCTCCACGCTGATGCGGTTCTCGGTGCCCGCCAGCTCGTTCTGCAGGTTGAGGAACTGCTGGTCGGCCTTCAGGTCCGGGTAGCGCTCCACGGTCACCATGAGGCGGCTCAGCACCGAGCTCAGGCCCTGCTGGGCCTGGTCGAACTGCTGCATGAACTGGGGGTCGTTCAGGGCCTCGGGCGTGATCTGGGCGTTCATCTGCGTGGCCTTGGCCCGCGCCTCGATCACCGCGGTGAGCGTCTCCTGCTCGTGCTCCGCGTAGCCCTTCACCGTCCTGACCAGGTTGCCGATCAGATCCGCCCGGCGCTGGTACGACGTCTGCACGTTGCCCCACTGGGCGTCCACGCCCTCCTCCAGGCCCACCAGGTCGTTGTAGCGGCCCACCAGGCCCAGGCCCGCGAGCACCAGCACCACCACCACGCCCAAACCGATCAGCAGTCCCTTGGACATCAGTTTCCCTCCGAGGATTGGTCCATGACGATCTCCAGCTCGAACACGTCGTCCGGCTGGACAGCATCGACGATTTCCATGCCTTCCACAACCCTTCCGCACATGGTGTAGCGCCCGTTCAGGTGCGGCTGGTCGGAATGGCACACGAAGAACTGGCAGCCGCCGGTGTCCTTGCCGCTGTGGGCGATGCCCACCGTACCCCGCCGGAACGGCGCGTCCGACCACTCGCTGCGCAGGGAGAAGCCCGGGCCGCCCCAGCCGGTGCCTTCCGGATCGCCGCCCTGGATCACGAAGTCCGGCACCACGCGATGGAAGGTCAGGCCGTCGTAGAAACCCTGCTCCGTCAGCCGCACCAGGGTGGCGCTGGTGTTGGGGGCCAGGCGTCCGTCCAGCTCGATGACGAAGGCGCCGCGCGGCGTGGTGCAGCGCAGGCGCGGGGCGTCGTAGGGCAGGGCCACGGGGCCCTGCGCCGGGTCGCGCCGCACCGCGGGCACGGTGGCGCGCAGGCTGGCCTCGCTGGGCACCACGGAGGCGTCCAGAAGGGCGCCGTCCAGGGCCACCGTGCGGGCGCGCAGGCGCAGGCGCACGTCGGCGGCGTCGAAGCCCTCGCCCAGCACGCGTTCCAGCACGGGGCTCAGGCCGTCGGTGCCGAGGCGCGCGGCCGCGTCGGCGGGGAAGAAACGGGCCAGGGCGTCCAGCACGCCCAGGCGGATGTCGGCGGCCTCGGGGCCCACGGCGTCGTCCCAGGCGGTGAGCAGGTCGATCAGCACGTCGTCCGAGGGGAAGCCGCCCAGGCGTGCCGCCGCGTCGGCGCGCGCGGACCACGGCCCGGCGGCCAGCACGGCGCGCAGCCGGTCCTCCACCATGGCGTCCACGGCGGCCGTGACGGAATCCGGCCGACCCTCGGCGCGGTAGCGGGCGCGGGCGGCGTCGATGGCCTCCAGGGCGGCGTGCAGCAGCCGCGTGGGGGCCTGGGGCAGCAGGGTCTCGCTCCAGAGCAGGAGCTGCTCGGGGGGCAGCACGTGGGCGCCCAGGGCCTCGGTGGCGGCCAGGCGCACCTGGGGCGCGGGATCGCGCACCACGGCGTCGCGGGCGTCGTCGTCCATGAGGCCCGGGCCGCGCAGAGCGCAGACGGCGCGCACCGCGGCGGCGCGCACGGCGGGCTCGGGGCTGTGCGCCGGATCCACCTCGCCTTGGTCGTCCAGCACCGCCAGCAGGGTGCGGGCGGTGCGCAGCAGGCGGATGCGCCACACGGGCAGCAGGCTCTCGCGCGCGGCGGCGGCCGCGGGCAGGGGCTGGTCGGCCACCAGGGCGGCCATGGCGGCCAGGGCGGTGCAGGCCACGCCGGCGTCGGCGTCGCGGGCGCCGGCGTTGAGGGCCGCGGTGACCGGCGCGGGGTCGG
>DAOTGJ010000053.1:0-17450 GCA_035447065.1 Candidatus Krumholzibacteriia bacterium | reverse complement strand
GGGGCGTCCACGCGCTCGGCGCAGCGCAGCACGCGCCAGAGCACGTCGGCCTCGGGGCGCACCAGGCCGGCGCGTACGGCGTCGGCCAGGCGGGTGCTGTCCAGGTCGGCGGCGCGGTCGCGCAGGGCGTTCCAGGCCAGGGCGGCGTCGGCGGGCTCGCCCTGGAGGGCGGGCGTCCAGAGGGCGGCGCCGTCGTTCTCCACGCGGGCCAGGGCGAAGAGGGCGGCGCGACGCACGCGCGAGGCGCCGGCTTCGGTCAGGCCGTTCAGGCCGGGCACGGCGGCGGGATCGCCCAGGAAGCCCAGGGCCAGGGCGGCCTCGGCGCGCACGGCGTCGCTGGGGTCGTCCAGGGCGGCCAGGGCCAGGGGCAGCGCGTCGCTGCGGCCGATGCGGCCGGCCGTGCGCAGGGCGTCGCGCCGCACGTGGGCGTCGGGCCCCACGATCATGGCGGCCAGGCTGTCGGCGTCGGCCAGGCGCGCGTCCTCCCAGCGCGCAAGGGCGCGGCGGGCGGCCTCGCGGTCGGGGGGGGCGTCGCAGCCGGACAGGGCGGCGAGCAGGAGCGCCGCCGCGGCGGCGTTGAGCAGGCGTCGGGAATGCATGGGCTCCACCTCCGGTTCGTGGCGCCGACACTAGCACCCGCCCGCCGGGCCGTCAGGCGGGAAATCGAAGGAGGCGAAAGGGGAGGGCATGCCTTACACTGCGCCGGAACCCATCCACGCCAACCCTGCGGGAGAACCGATTCCCATGCGCATCGCCGTCGTCGGCGCCACCGGCCTGGTGGGCCGCGCCATGCTGGACCTGCTCACGGACCGCCCCTGGGCGGACGACACGCCGCACCTGCTGGCCAGCGCCCGCTCCGCCGGCGCCACCCTGCGCTTCCGCGGCCGCGAGCTGCCGGTCCGGGACGCCGCCGCCTTCGACCCCGCCCAGGCGGACCTCGCCCTGTTCAGCGCCGGCGGCGCCGCCAGCCGCGCGCTGGCCCCCCGCTTCGCCGCCGCGGGCTGCTGGGTGGTGGACAACTCCTCGGCCTGGCGCATGGATCTGCACACCGCCCTGGTGGTGCCGGAGATCAACGCCCACGCCCTGCCCGCGGCGCCGGCGGTGGTGGCCAACCCCAACTGCAGCACCATCCAGATCGTGCTGCCCCTGGCGCCGCTGCACCGGGCCTGGGGCCTGCGGGAGCTTCACGCGTCCACCTACCAGTCCGTCAGCGGCGGCGGCAGCGCCTGCCGCCGCGCGCTGCTGGATCAGCTCGACGCCCGCCGACCCGCCGCCCTGGACGCGGAGCTGGGCCTGGCGGACCCCGGTCCCTTCGCCCGCGCGGTGGCCTTCGACGTGGTGCCGGAGATCGGCGCCGTCGGTCCCGACGGCTGGTTCGAGGAGGAGATCAAGGTCCGCCGCGAGTCGCGCAAGATCCTGGAGCTGCCGGACCTGGCGGTCACCTGCATCGCCGTGCGTGTGCCCAGCTGGAACGGCCACGGCGCCGCAGTGCGCGCCGTCTTCGCGGAACCCGTGGACCGGGACGAAGCCGTGCGCCTGCTGCGGGAATCCCCCGGCCTGATCACCGCCGCCGACCCCGCCGCCTACGCCACGCCCGCGGAGGTCACCGGCGCCGACGAGGTGGCCGTGGGCCGCCTGCGCCTGGACCCGGACGAGCCCCGCGCCCTGACCTACTGGTGCGCCGGCGACAACCTGCGCAAGGGCGCGGCCCTCAACGCGGTGCAGATCGCCGAGCGCATCCTCCGCGGGAACGCCGCCCGGTGACCGACGTCGTCCGCATCGACCTGGCCTACGACGGCGCCGCCTTCCACGGCTGGCAGATCCAGCCCGGCCTGCGCACCGTGCAGGGCGTGCTGGGCGCCGAGGTCTCGCGCCTGCTGGGCCGCGACGTGGTGCCGGTGGGCGCCGGTCGCACGGACACCGGCGTGCACGCCCTGGGCCAGACCGCCAGCGTGGACGGCCTGAGCCCGGAGGAGGTGGAGCGCCTGGTGCGCGCCCTGCCGCGCATGGGGCCCGACGACCTGGAGATCCGCCGCGTCCGCCCCGCGCCGCCGGGCTTCAGCGCCCGCTTCAGCGCCCTCTGGCGGCGCTACGAGTACCGTCTGGCCTGGAAGCGCGACCTCTTCCGCCGCGGCGTGGAGTGGCAGCTGGACGGAGAACCGGACCTGGCGGCCATGCAGGCCGCCGCCACGCACTTGCGGGGGCGGCATGATTGGCGGAGCTTCTGCAAGACGTCGTCGTGGAAGGACGACAACCGCTGCCACGTGGTCCGCGCCGAGCTGCTGCCCCACGCGGGCGGCGCCGTGTTCCACGTCCGCGCCGACCGCTTCCTCCACCACATGGTGCGCACCATGGTGGGCACCCTGGTGGAGGTGGGCCGCGGCGTCCGCCGCCCCGACGACCTGCCCGACATCATCGCCGCCTGCGACCGCGGAGCGGCGGGAACCATGGCCCCCCCCCAGGGATTGTACCTGGCCGAGGTGGGCTACCCCGAGGCGCCGTCCGCGGACGCCGCCCCAACCCAGGAGGCTCCATGAAGTTCTTCATCGACACCGCGAACCTGGACGAGATCCGCGACGCCAAGGCCATGGGCGTGCTGGACGGCGTGACCACCAACCCCAGCCTCATGAAGCAGGCCGGCCGCAAGGACACCGACGCCCTGCTCAAGGAGATCTGCGACGTGGTGCAGGGCCCGGTCAGCGGCGAGGTGGTGGCCCTGGACGCCGCGGGCATGATCGCCGAGGGCCGGCGCCTGGCCAAGATCAGCGAGCACATCGTGGTGAAGATCCCCACCACCCTGGAAGGCCTGCGCGCCTGCCGCGCCCTGAGCGACGAGGGCGCCGCCGTGAACATGACGCTGTGCTTCAGCACCAGCCAGGCCCTGCTCTGCGCCAAGGCCGGCGCGGCGTACGTGTCGCCGTTCGTGGGGCGCCTGGACGACATCAGCGCCGACGGCATGCAGCTCATCGCGGACATCATGGAGATGTACGCCAACTACGACTACCCCACCGAGGTCATCGTGGCCAGCGTGCGCCATCCCGAGCACGTGGTGCAGTCGGCCCTGCTGGGCGCCGACATCGCCACCATCCCCCACAAGGTCATCAAGCAGCTCATCGACCACCCGCTGACGGACAAGGGCCTGGCGTCCTTCCTGGCGGACTGGGAGAAGCTGCAGGGATAGGAGGATCCCCCCATGGCCAAGGCTCCCGCCTGGACCGGCGTCGTCATCGGCCTGCTCAGCGGCCTGCTGCTGGGCGCCGCGTGGTGGCTCGGACGCGAGATGAACGGCGCCCCGCGCCACGCGGGCGCGGCGGTGCGCGACACCGTCGTGGTGCGCGAGGTCGTGGTGCCCGCCGGCGAGACCGCCGGCGAGCAGCGCGAGAACGCCATCGTGGCGGCCACGCGCCGCGTGGCTCCGGCCGTGGTGAGCATCAACGCCGTGCAGCACCGCGTGTACAGCCGGGCCGTGGTGCCGCGCGGCATGCAGTACTGGGAGCGCTTCTTCCCGGGCACCTTCCCGCGCCGCGAGTTCCGCCAGGACGTGTCCAGCCTGGGGTCGGGGGTCATCGTCTCGCCCGACGGCTACGTGCTGACCAACGTGCACGTGATCGAGGACGCCGACGAGCTGGTGGTCACCCTGCAGGACGGCACCCAGACCACGGCCAAGGTCCTGGACCAGGTGGCCATCTGGGACCTGGCGCTGCTGCAGATCGAAGGCCACGGCGGCCCGCTGCCCTACGCCCCCATCTACCAGGGCGATCCGCCCCTGCAGATCGGGGAGTGGGCCATCGCCATCGGCTCGCCCTTCGGCTACCTGCTGGCGGACACGCGCCCCACGGTGACCGTGGGCGTGCTCAGCGCCCTCAACCGCGACATCAAGCAGCAGCAGGACGGCCAGACCTTCCTGGGCATGATCCAGACCGACGCCGCCATCAACCCCGGCAACAGCGGCGGACCGCTGATCAACGCCTGGGGCGAGGTCATCGGCATCAACACCTTCATCTTCACGGAGAGCGGCGGCAGCATCGGGCTGGGCTTCGCCGTGCCCATCGAACGCGCCCGCTGGATCATCCGCGACGTGCGCGAGTTCGGCCGCTACCGCCGGCCCTACTGGGGCATGGGCATCCAGCAGCTCACCGCGCCCATCGCCCAGGCCCTGGACCTGGCGGATCCCCACGGCTTCCTGGTGCGCGAGATCACGCCGGACGCCCCGGCCTGGAAGGCCGGCCTGCGCGTCTACGACGTGCTGCGGGAGATCGACGGCGTGGAGGTGCGCGACAAGGACACCGTGGACCGCATCATCTACGAGGCCAAGGTGGGCAGCGAGCTGAAGGTGACGTACGAGCGCGAGGGCGAGAGCAAGGAGTGCGTCATCGTGCTGGAGGAGGCCCCCGACAGCGACCGGAGCGGCGGTCAGCGGTAGGCGCGCTTGAGCTGGCCGAAGCCCATGCTCTCGTTGGCCACGTTGCACTCGTCGTCGTCCACCGCCAGGTCCTCGGCCTCCCAGTCCGCCAGGTCCGTGAGGCTGCAGGACAGCAGGCAGGTCTGGCCGGCGGGATACACGCCCGCCGGCCCCGCGGGCGCGGTGTTGGCGGTGAAGCGGCAGCGCAGGAAGGTGCTCACGTCCACGTAGCCCCAGGCGTACACGGCGCCGCCCTCGAGCAGGGCGCTGTTGTTGCGGAACTCGCAGTCCTCGAAGTCGTTGGGCCCGATGTTCAGCTCCAGGGCCCCGCCCTTGGCCGCCGAGTTGTCCTCGAAGACGCAGCGCGCGAGCTGCCGCGCGCCGCTCACGGCGCCGCCGGCGTAGGCCGCGTGGTTGCCGCGGAAGAGGCAGTCCAGGCCCACGTTCAGGCTGGCGATGGCGCCGCCGAACAGCCCGGCCTCGTTGCCCACGAACTCGGAGCGCGTGGACTCGGCGGCCAGCAGCACCGCGCCTCCCGCGCCGCCCGCGGAGTTCCCCTCGAAGACGCAGTCGGTGATGCTCTCGGCGATCTGCACGGCGCCGCCGCTCTGGTCGGCGTGGTTGTCGCGGAAGGTGCAGAGCTCGATGCGGCAGCGGCCGTTGCCGTCGAAGGCGCCGCCGTCGGCGTCGGCACGGTTCTCCTGGAAGAGGCACTCCAGCAGCACGGTGTTGTGGGAGGGCACGAAGAGCCCGCCGCCGTCGCGTCCGCAGTGGTTGTTCAGGAACTCGCAGTTCTGGAAGAGCACCGGCGCGAAGACCACCACCGCGCCGCCGCCGTCCAGCTCCGCCGTGTTGTCGCGGAAGACCAGGTCCGTGAAGATGCAGTTCTCGGTGTCCATGTCGTTGACCTGGATCACCGAGAGGGCCCCGCCCTGGCTCGCGGAGGAGTTGCCCTCGAACACGCAGGCCGACATGTCCATGCCGCGCCGCAGCCGCAGGTCCACGGCGCCGCCGGTGGCGCCCGCACCGTTGCGGAACGTGATCCCGTGCACGCCGATGCGCTCCTCGATGTCCAGGCAGAAGAGGATGGGGCCCACGCCCTGCCCGTCCAGGATCACGTCGGCCGGATCGCCGGTCTCGCCGCGCAGGATCACGCCGGGGCGCATGCGCAGCTGCGTCTCCAGGTAGGTGCCCGACGTCAGGACCACCTCGTCGCCCACCCTGGCGTGGTCCAGGGCCTCGTCGATGGTGGCGTAGTCCACGGGAACGGTGAGGATCCGCGCGGCGCCGGCGGGGGCCGTCAGCGCGGCGGTGAGCAGCAGGGCCAGGGGCAGCGGGACGATCAGGGGGCGCATCGGGACGGTTCCTCCTCGAAATGCACGATTCGTCGGCTCCTGAATCTACGGCCGGACGGGTCGCGGTGGCAAGACCCGGGGGGATTCCTCCCTACGCGCCCGTTCCAGGCCGGGTTTCGGGGCCGATTGCGGCTTTCCTTCCCCGGCGTCATGGGCTATGTTCGCCTCCTGATCCTGAACCGGAAGCGTCCAGCGGCCGGGGACCGGGTCGTCCTCCGTCACTCCCGACGGCTGGGGCTGCAGAATGACCAGAATCCGCACGGTTCCGTCCACTCGCCGCCAACGCCGAGGTGCGTCGTGATTTCCCGTTATGAAACCCCCGAGATGCGGGCCATCTGGTCCAACCGCCGCAAGCTGGAGATCTGGCAGGAGATCGAGGTCCTGGTCTGCGAGGTGCGGGCCGAGCGCGGCGAGATGCCCGCGGAGGCCGCCCGCGTGATCCGCGCGAAGGCCGCCTTCGACGAGGCCCGCGTCCTGGAGATCGAGGATACCGTCCACCACGACGTCATCGCGTTCCTGACCAACCTGGCGGAGAACATCGGGCCGGAGTCGCGCTTCGTCCACGAGGGCATGACCAGCAGCGACCTGGGCGACACCGCCTTCGCCGTGCAGATGAAGGAGTCGGGCGCGGTCATCCGCGCCGCCCTGGTCCGCCTGCTGGACGTGGTGCGGGCCAAGGCCCAGGAGCACAAGCGCACCCCCATGGTGGGCCGCAGCCACGGCATCCACGCGGAGCCCACCACCTTCGGCCTCAAGCTCCTGGTCTACTGGGCGGCCCTGAACCGGGGATTGAAGCGGCTCGACGCCGCCATCGCCGACGTCACCGTCGGCCAGATCTCCGGCGCGGTGGGCACCATGGTCCACCTGGACCCGGAGATCGAGGCGGAGGCCATGCGCCGCCTGGGCCTGCAGGCGGCCCCGGTGGCCACCCAGGTCCTGCAGCGCGACCGCCACGCCGCCTTCCTGGCGGCGTTGGCGCTTCTGGGGGCCACGCTGGAGCAGATGGCCGTGGAGATCCGCAACCTCCAGCGCACCGACGTGCACGAGGTGGAGGAGCCCTTCGCCAAGGGCCAGAAGGGCTCGTCGGCCATGCCCCACAAGAAGAACCCCATCATCAGCGAACGCATCACCGGCATGGCGCGCGTGCTGCGCGGCTACGCCCACACGGCCATGGAGAACGTGGCCCTGTGGCACGAGCGCGACATCAGCCACTCGGGCGCCGAGCGCATCATCTTCCCCGACGGCTGCCACCTGCTCCACTACATGCTGGGCAAGATGACCTGGCTCATCGACGGCCTGGTGGTCTTCCCCGAGCGCATGCTGGAGAACATGGGCCGCGTGCGCGGCATGGTCTTCAGCCAGACGGTGCTGCTGGCCCTGGTGCGGGCCGGCGTGAGCCGCGAGGACTCCTACGCCGCCGTCCAGCGCTGCGCCATGCGCGTGTGGGACGAGGACGTGGAGTTCCTGGACGCCCTGCGCTCCGACGCCTTCGTCGCCGACCACCTGCCCGCGGCGGACCTGGAGCGCTGCTTCGACTTCGCCTTCCATCAGCGGAACATCGATCACCTCTTCGAGCGCACGCTGGCCACGGGAGCTTGACATTGGAACGCCGTTTGCATACGCTCTTGCGAAGCGACTGGGCAAGGAGACGCGTAGGCGACTCCAACGGAGCTTATGCTCCGGCCCAGACGCTTTTTTTTAGGCGGTGTTGTTGATGTATCTCTGCTACTTGGATGAATCTGGCAACATCGATCCCAAAGCATCAGGGAATCATTTCGTCCTTTTAGGCTTTTCCGTGCCAGCCGCATCCTGGAAGGCAAAAGACCAGCAGATTGAAGCCATCAAGCAGCGTTTCGACCTCGGTGATGTCGAAATCCACACCGCCTGGATGGCAAGGGACTATCCTGAACAGCGCTTCATTCCAGACTTCGAGGGCTTGAGTTTTTCAGAGAGAACACGTGCCGTCGCGGCACAGCGTTCGATGAATCTCGCCCGCATGAGTCATCCTGGTCGAATAAGATCCGCCAAACGGAACTACAAGCTTTCCGCAGCTTACACGCATCTCACGCGAGACGAGCGACTCGAGTGCTTGGACCTGCTGGCTGCCGCAGTAGAGACCTGGTCAGATTCCCGGGTGTTCGCTGAAGTGCAGGACAAACGTCATGTCGGGACGGACCGGTCGTTCGAGATCGCATTCGAACAAGTCGTCTCTCGCTTCGATTCGTTCCTGACCATTGCCACCCAGGCACAGGGATTGATCATTCAGGACAACAACCCGACCGTAGCCCGGAAGATCACTGGAGTGATGCGGAGATTCCATGCCGCCGGGACCCAGTGGACGACGATTCGCCGAGTCATCGAAACGCCGTTGTTCGTCGACAGCGAACTTACGACGATGGTCCAGATCGCCGACCTCTGCGCCTATGCTGTGAGACGTTTTTTCGACCGGGGGGAGGCCCGATTCTGGGGCCCGATCTCGAGCCGTATCGATCGACGGGACGGAGTGTGGGTGGGGATCCGACACTACACGGGGCAGCACCCCTGTACCTGCGAAGTCTGCCGTCTGCATGGACGGTATTCTTGAGCGCTGGAGATGGACGGAACATGCATGATTCCAGTTTCGATCAGCTCGATACGTCGGCCCTGGACGACGCCGCCCTGCGCGGGGCCCTCAAGGCCCACGCCCTGACCCTGAGCTGCGACGAGGCCCGCCGCGTGCAGGAGCTCCTGGGCCGCGCCCCCACCGTCACGGAGCTCACCCTCTTCGACACCATGTGGAGCGAGCACTGCTCCTACAAGAGCAGCAAGCCCACCCTGAAGGAGTTCCTGCCCACCGACGCGTCCAACGTGATCGTGGGGCCGGTGGAGGACGCCGGCATCGTGGACTTCGGCACGGTGGACGGGGTGCGCTACGGCATCATCTTCGCCCACGAGAGCCACAACCACCCCAGCCAGGTCATGCCCGTGGAGGGCGCGGCCACTGGCATCGGCGGCATCGTGCGCGACGTCTACTGCATGGGCGGCGAGGTCATCGGCACCCTGGATCCGCTGCGCTTCGGCTGGCCCCAGGGGGAGAAGGGCGCCCACAGCGTGGACATCGCCCGCGAGGTGGTCACCGGCATCTGGGAGTACGGCAACGCCCTGGGCGTGCCCAACCTGGGCGGCGACGTCTACTTCCACCCCAGCTTCGACGACAACTGCCTGGTCAACGTGGTGGCCCTGGGCATCGTGCCGGTGGACCACATCACCCACTCGCGCGTGCCCGCCCGCGCCGCGGACGAGCCCTACGACCTGATCATGGTGGGCAAGCCCACGGACTGGAGCGGCATGGGCGGCGCGGCCTTCGCGTCGGCCACCCTGGACGCCGACGCCGCCACGGAGAACAAGGGCTCCGTGCAGGTGCCCGACCCCTTCCTCAAACGCGTGCTGACCGTGGCCAACCAGGCCGTTCTGGCCCGCGCCCGCGAGCGCGGCGCCGAGGTGGGCTTCAAGGACCTGGGCGCCGGCGGCGTGAGCTGCGTGACCAGCGAGCTGGCCGACGCCGGCGGCTTCGGCTGCGACGTGGACCTGGCCCTGGTCCACCAGATCCCCGACTGCCCCGCCCGCGTGGTGGCCTGCTCGGAGACCCAGGAGCGCTATGGCCTGGCCGTGCCCGCCTGGTTCACCGATGACGTGCTGCGCATCTACAACGAGGACTTCGCCCTGCCGTCGCTCTACGAGGGCGCCTGCGCCCGCAAGGTGGGCGTGGTCACCACCGACGGCATGTACCGCCTGCACCATGGGGAACGGATGGCCGCCGAGGCGCCCATCGCCACCATCACCTGCGGCGTGAGCTACGCCCGCGAGGAGGCGCCCGCCAAGGCGCCGTCCGCCTCGGCGCCCAAGGCCGCCGAGGCCCCCGACGCGGAGATCGCCGCCGAGTGGGTGCGCCTGCTGGGCCACGTGAACGCCGCCTCGCGCGAGCACCTCTTCCGCCACTACGACCCCGAGGTGCGCGGCTGCACCGTGCTGCGTCCCGGCGAGGCCGACGCCGGCGTGGTGGCCCCGGTGCCCGGCTCGCCCCTGGGCGTGGCCGTGAGCGCCGACGGCAACCCCCTGGTGGGGGAGGCCGACGCCTACCAGGCCGGCGCCCGCGCCGTGATCGAGGCCGCCCGCAACGTGGCCTGCGTGGGCGGCCGTCCCGCCGCGGTGACCGATTGCCTGAACTTCGGCAACCCCGAGGTGCCGGAGGTCTTCCGCCAGTTCCGCGAGGCGGTGCGCGGCGTGGGCGACGCCTGCCGCGGCCTGACCCTGCACGCCCGCGGTGGCGAGGCCCTGCCGGTGGTTTCGGGCAACGTGAGCTTCTACAACCAGAGCGCGGCGGGCCGCACCGTGGCGCCGTCGCCCATCGTGGCCTGCGTGGCCAACGTGGCCGACGTGTCCCGCGCCCGCTCCAGCCACTTCAAGGAGGCCGCGGGCCACCTGCTGCTGGTGGGCTTCCCCACGGCCGACCTCGGCGCCACCCTGGCCCGCGAGGCGGGTCTGGCCGCCGGCACGGACCGCCTGCCGGCGCTGGACTACGAGGCCGCCCGCCGCGAGATCGACGCCGTCTGCTCCCTGGTGGAGCAGGGCCTGGTGCGCGCCGCCCACGATGTGAGCGACGGCGGCCTGGCCGTGGCCCTGGCCGAGATGGCCCTGGGCCTGGAGGGCCACGCCCGCCTGGGCGCCCAGGTGCGCATCCCCAACGCCTGCGCCCACCTCACGCCCCGCGAGTTCCTCTACGGCGAGCGAGGCGGCTTCGTGCTGGAGGTGGACGCCCGCGCCGCCGAAGCCGCCGGCCGCCTGCTCTCCGAGCGCGGCGTGGAGTGGGCCGTCCTGGGCCGCGTGACCTCCGAGCCGTCCCTGGTCCTGCGCGACGTGCAGGGCGGCGAGGTGGCCAAGGTGGCCCTGGCCGACGTGGAGCTGGCCTGGCGCGACGGCCTGACCCGCGTGCTGGCCACCCGCACCCTGCCCGACCTGCCGGAGCGCCTGCCCGTGCGCGGCGCCTGGGACGACCACGCCCCCCGCTCCGCGCCCGCCGTGCTCACCGGCGCCGCCCCGCGCGTGGCCGTGTTGCAGCTTCCGGGCATGAACTGCGAGGTGGAGTCCGCCCGCGCCGTGGAGGCCGCCGGCGGCCGCGCCGAGATCTACCGCTGGACCCGCAGCGCCGCGGACCTGGCCGCCTTCGACGGCTTCCTGGTGCCCGGCGGCTTCTCGTACCAGGACCGCGTGCGCGCCGGCGCCGTGGCCGCCAAGGACCCCCTGCTGGGCGCCCTGCAGACCGCCGCCGCCGCCGGCAAGCCCATCCTGGGCATCTGCAACGGCTGCCAGGTGCTGGTGGAGGCGGGCCTTGTGCCCGGCCGCTCCGGCCTGGGCACGGTCGAGGTGGCCCTGGCGCCCAACCGCATCCCCGGCCGTCGCGGCTACTTCTCCCGCTGGGTGGTGCTGGAGCCCGTGGCGGGCAGCCGCTGCCGCTTCCTGGACGGCCTGCCGGCCAGCGTGCCGGTGCCCATCGCCCATGCGGAGGGCCGCTTCACCCACGAGGACCCGGCCGAGTTCGCGGCCCTGGCCGCCGAGGGCTACCTGGCCTTCCGCTATCTCGGCGCCGACGGCGCCGACCACGGCCGCGGCAACCCCAACGGGTCGCTGGAGGCCTGCGCCGCCCTGACCAACCCCGGCGGCAACGTGCTGGCCATGATGCCCCATCCGGAGCGGGCCGCCTGGCTCTTCCAGGTCCCCGAGGACCTGGACCACCCCTGGGGCGGCGTCCGGCGCGGCGCCGCCGGCGACGCCGCGGCCCTGACGGGCCCCGGCCCGGGCCTGGCCCTGCTGGCGCGGCTGGTGGAACTCTGTTGAGATTCAAGAAGATCCGGGGTTGCCCCGAAGGAGGCGATGGATGATCATCCAGAGTACCTTGATGACCGGCCACAAGGGCGTCGACCTCCACGCGGAGACGGCGGCCCGGGTGGCCCGCAGGCACCTGGCCGGCGGCGAGCATCTCGCCGCCCTCCGTCGTGCCGAGTTCCATACCTTCTGGCACGAGGCCGGCGCCGAGGCTCCCGAGTCGGTGGCGCGCCTGCTGGACGTGGGGCGCTTCTACAACCCGAACAAGCACCACTTCGCCCACTTCGAACTGGAAGGGGCGGAGGCGCCGTGGTACCGGGCGGCCGCGCCCGCCCGCGGCGAAACGCTGCCCGCCGGCTGGCCGGGCGCCGTGCTGCGCACGGACCTGACCGCCGCGGACGGGGTGCTGGACCACCTGCTGGGCGGCCCGCCGGCCTCCGGCGCGGTGGCCGTGGACGTGGCCGCCTTCCCCCTGGGCGAGGCGGGTCCGCTGCTGTCGGGAGTTCTCTGGCGCCTGGTCTTCCCCGCCGGCACGGCGGATGCGGAGGCCCTGGCCGCCTCGTTGACCCAAGCCCGCAGCGCCCGCGAGGGCCTGCTGGTGAACCCGCACATGCAGGGCTGGCGCACGGCCCTGCATCGCTGACCGGAGGAATCCATGGGACTCGACGCCCGTCACTGGCGTGAGGAATGCGGCGTGGTCGGCCTGGCCGGCGTGCGCGGCGCCGGCGAGCTCGCCGCCCTGGCCCTCCACTCCCTGCAGCACCGCGGCCAGGAGAGCGCCGGCGTGTCCACGGCCGACGGCCACGTGGTGCGCACGTCCAAGGCCATGGGCCTGGTGGCCGACGTCTTCACGGAGCCGGTGGTCAAGGGCCTCACCGGCGACTTCAGCCTGGGCCACGTGCGCTACAGCACCACGGGCTCCTCGCAGATCGAGAACGCCCAGCCCATGCAGGTGACCTGCCACCGCGGCACGCTCTCGGTGGCCCACAACGGCAACCTGGTCAACGCCCACACGCTGCGGCGGCGCATGGAGCTGGAGGGATCCATCTTCAGCACCACCAGCGACACCGAGGTGTTCCTGCACCTCATCGCCCGCAGCCGGGCGGAGACCTTCGAGGACGCGGTGGCGGAGGCCCTGGAGCAGGTCCGGGGCGCCTACAGCCTGCTCGTCCTCACGCGGGACCGCCTCATCGCGGCCCGCGACCCCAAGGGGTTCCGGCCCCTGTGTCTGGGGCGCTTCCAGGACTCCTACGTGGTGGCCTCGGAGAGCTGCGCCTTCGACATCATCGACGGCACCTACCTGCGCGACGTGGAGCCCGGCGAGATGGTCGTCCTGGACGGGAACGGCCTGCGCAGCCACCGCTTCGCGGAGCCGGAGCGCTGCACCCAGTGCGTCTTCGAGCACATCTACTTCTCGCGTCCCGACAGCCGCGTCTTCGGCCGCAGCGTGGACGAGGTGCGCCGCCGCTGCGGCGTCATCCTGGGGGAGGAGAGCCCGGTCCGGGCGGACCTGGTGTGCGCGGTGCCCGACTCGAGCAACACGGCGGCCCTGGGCTACGCCCACGCCACGGGCCTGCCGTTCGAGCTCGCCCTGATCCGCAACCACTATGTGGGCCGGACCTTCATCTCTCCCGCGCAGAAGGTCCGCGACATGTCGGTGCGCATCAAGTTCAACCCCGTCCGCCGTCTGATCGAAGGGAAGCGCGTGGTCCTGGTGGACGACTCCGTCGTCCGCGGCACCACCATGCGGAAGCTCGTCAAGATCGTCCGCGCCGCCGGCGCCGCCGAGGTGCATCTGCGCATCGCGTCGCCCCCGGTCACGCATCCCTGTTTCTACGGGATCGACACCCCGGTCCGTCAGGAGCTGATCGCCTCCAGCCACACGGTGGAGGAGATCGCCACGTACCTGCGGGTGGACTCCCTGGCCTACCTTTCGCGCGAGGGCCTCATGCGGGCCGCCGAGGACGAGCAGGATCATTGCGACGCCTGCTTCACCGGCGCCTACCCCGTGGCCTTCGAGGCGGAGATGAGCAAGCAGGTGATGGATCCGAGCCAGGAAGCCCCGGAAACCGGCGCTCCGGGGGCGCGGTAGACATCGGATCCGTCCCGGAAAGAGGCCTTTTGCGCCAAGACACGAGCGGCGGCCCGTTCCGCCCCGACCCCGCCCACGCGGATCCCGCGCGCCTGGACCGGACGCTGCGGCGCCGCGTGCTGCCCCTGGTGAACCGGCCCGGCCGCTATCTGGGCGGCGAGCTGGGCGCCGTGAAGGCGCCCTGGCGCGACGACCGCGCCAACATCCTGCTGACCTATCCCGACGCCTACGAGCTGGGCATCAGCAACAACGGCCTGCGCCAGCTCTACGCGGCGCTGAACGGCCACCCGGACACCTTCGCGGACATGGCCTTCGCCCCCTGGCGGGACATGGAGGAGCGCATGCGCGCCGAGGGGCTGCCCCTGTGGGGCCTGCAGTCCCGCGTGCCGGCCCGCCGCTTCGACGTGTTCGGCTTCTCCCTGGGCTACGAGCTCTGCTTCAGCAACCTGCTGACCATGCTGGACCTGTCGGGCGTGCCCGTGCGCTGCGCGGACCGTTCCGAGGAGGATCCCATCATCATCGCGGGCGGGCACTGCGCGGCCAACCCCACGGTGCTGGCGCCCTTCGTGGACGTGTTCTGCATCGGCGACGGCGAGGAGATCGTGCTGGAGATCGCCGACGCCGTGAACGCCGCCCGTGCCGCGGGCGAGGGACGCGCCGGCGCCCTGGCGCGCATCCACGCCCTGAAGGGCACCTGGTGGGAGGGCAAGGACACCGTCACCGAGGGCCGCGTGGTCACGGACCTGAACCGCTTCCCGCCCCTGCAGGACCTGGTGCCGGTCATCGAGGCCGTCCACGACCGGCTGAGCCTGGAGGTCATGCGCGGCTGCGTGCGCGGCTGCCGCTTCTGCCAGGCGGGCATGATCACGCGGCCCGTGCGCGAGCGCGACGTGAGCCAGGTGGTGCATAGCGCCCTGACCGGCGCCAAGGCCGCGGGCTGGCAGGAGATCTCCCTGCTCAGCCTCTCCACCTGCGACTACACGGGCCTGGGCGAGTCCATGCGCGGCATCCTGGACGGCATCCAGGGCGACCGCACCAGCCTGGAGCTGCCCAGCCTGCGCGTGGACGCCCTGGACGAGTCGGTCTACGAGATGCTGAGCCGCGAGAAGGCGGGCTCGTTCACCTTCGCGCCCGAGGCCGGCAGCCAACGCATGCGCGACGTGATCAACAAGAACATCACCGAGGACGACGTGCTCACCAGCGCGCGGCGCGCCTTCCGGAGCGGCGCCAAGAAGGTGAAGCTCTACTTCATGATCGGCCTGCCCACGGAGACCGACGAGGACCTCCTGGCCATCGCGGACCTGGTGCGCAAGGTGGCGGACCTGGCCCCCCGCGGCGGCGCCCAGGTCACCGCGTCGCTGTCGCCCCACTCGCCCAAGGCCCACACCCCGTTCCAGTGGGCGGGCCAGATCGACGGCGAGGAGATCGGCCGCCGCAACCGTCTGGTGCTGAACGCCCTGCGCGGCTCCAAGGTGAAGGTCAGCCTGCGCGACCCGCGCGTGAGCAACCTGGAGGGCGCCCTGGGCCTGGGCGACGGCCGCCTGGCCGACGTGCTGGAGCTCGCCTGGCGCCTGGGCGCGCGCTTCGACGGCTGGGACGAGGAGTTCCGTCCCCAGCTCTGGGACGAGGCCTTCGCGGCCTGCGGCGTGGACCCCGCGGAGTACCTGCGCGAGCGCGACCCGGAGGAGCCGCTGCCCTGGGACGGCGTCTTCGCCCAGGTGGCCAAGGACTTCCTGGTGGCGGACTGGAAGAAGGCCCTGGAGGCGGCCACGGTCCCCGACTGCCGTCTGGAGGGAGGCTGCGAGCGCTGCGACGCCTGCACCCCCGTCCAGAAGCACGTCTTCGCCCTGCAGCCCGACGGCACCCGCGCCAAGCGCGGCCAGGTGGCCATGGCCGGCTCCGAGGTGCGCCACGGCGCCCAGCCCGCGCCGCAGCCGGAGTCCGGCCCGCGTCCCTCGCCTTTCGACCCGCGCAACGCCCGCCGCGACGACCCCTCCCGTGAGGAGCCGCGTTGGCGCACCTGGCGCGAGCGGGCCGTGGAGAAGTGCTGGTACCGCGTGGCCTACGCCAAGCTGGGCGACGTGACCCTGCTCGGCCATCTGGACTTCCAGCGCCTGCTGCAGCTCGCCCTGCGACGCGCGCGCCTGCCGCTGGCCTACAGCCAGGGCTTCAATCCCCACCCGCTCATCAAGTTCGGGCCGCCGCTGCCCGTGGGCGTGGAGGGGGACCAGGAGCTCATGGACATCGCCCTGACCCATCAGGTGCCGGGTTGGGAGCACCGCATCAACGCGCACCTGCCCCGCGGGCTGCGCCTGCTGAGCGTGGAGATGGTGGGCCCGGCGGTCCCCGAATCCATCGACCAGGGCGTGGACCGCATGGACTACCGGGTGGAGCTCCCGCGGGAGGCCGAGGGCGGCCCCGAGCCCGCGGTGGTGGGCCCCATCCTCGACGCCTTCCTGGACCAGGACCGCGTGATCCATCTCCGCCGGCGTCCCAAGGGGGACGTGGAGGTGGACCTGCGTCCGCTCATCGACGAGGGCGGTCTGGCCCTCGAACCGTCCGACGCCGCTGCGTCCGGCCCGGTGCTGCGCATCCGCATGCTCCGTTGGACCGACCGTCCCGGCCTTCCCATCCACGAATTCCTCGCGGCCCTCTTCGGCGACGCCCTGCCCGAGCCCCGCTACTGCGGCGTGCGGCGCACGGCCCTGCTCACGCGCACGGACGACGGCGCATGGACGTCGCCCCTGCAGAGGATCCGCGATCACAACAGCCGGCTCTGGCTCCGCAAGCAGCTCTACGCCTGAGCCCACAGACAGGAACACGCAATGCGCAAGGATATCATCGTCAACTCGAACCCCCACGAGATCCGCGTCGGGATCCTGGAGGACGGCGAACTGGTCGAGATGCTCATCGAGCGGGCCGACGCCAAACGGATCGTGGGGAACATCTACATGGGCAAGGTGTCCTCGGTGAAGCCGGGGCTCCAGGCCGCCTTCGTGGACATCGGCCTGGAGCGCGCGGGCTTCCTGCACGCCTCGGACCTGGTGCACGAGGACCCCGAAGACGACGACGACGTGGACGGGCCCGCGCCCCGCGGCCGCAGCCGCAGCACGCGCGAGGTGCCGGACATCGGCAAGACCCTCAAGGTGGGCGACCACGTGCTGGTGCAGGTGACCAAGGAGCCCATCAGCAGCAAGGGCCCGCGCCTCACCGCCGACATCAGCCTGCCCGGCCGCTTCCTGGTGCACATGCCCAAGGGCCGCCACGTGGGCGTGAGCCGCAAGATCGAGGACCGCCACGAGCGCGCGCGCCTCAAGCAGATCCTGTCGGACAGCAAGCCGGAGGAGGGCGCCTTCATCATCCGCACCGCCGCCGAGGGCGGCGAGGAGATGGCCATCCGCAACGACGTGCGCTACCTCTCGGACCTCTGGCGCGGCATCTCCGAGTCCGTGGACACGTCGGAGGCGCCGTCGCTGGTCCACGAGGACGTGGGCATGGTGGTGGGCCTGATCCGCGACATCTTCAAGGAAGACGTCAACGAGCTGGTCATCGACGACAAGGACGACTACGAGCGCCTGCTCAAGTACGTGAAGATCTTCGCGCCGGACCTGCGCCAGCGCATCCGCCTCTACCGCGAGAGCCAGGCCATGTTCGACCGCTACGGCATCGAGCAGGAGCTGCGCAAGAGCACCGAGAACCGCGTGTGGCTCAAGAAGGGCGGCTACATCATCATCGAGCA
>DAOTGJ010000052.1:0-20486 GCA_035447065.1 Candidatus Krumholzibacteriia bacterium | reverse complement strand
GTGGTGCTCTTCGTCCTCTCGCTGCTGGGCGGCCTGTTCCGCCAGCCGCGCTAGGAGAGCCGACCCATGAGCGTGACCGTGGATCTCGCCGACCTGCTGTCGGGACTGCTGGTCGCCCTGAACGTGGCGACCGCCGTGATCCTGATCCGCTTCTCCCTACGGGCGGGCGCCTCCGTGGAGCGCATGGAACGCACCGTGCGCGACCTGGAACCGGAGGTGGCCCGCACCCTGCAGGCGGCGCGGCGCGAGCTCGACGCCCTGCAGGACGTGACCGCCCACGTGGAGGGCATGGCCGGCGACGCCGAACGCGTGGTGCGCAGCGCCACCGAGAGCGCGCTCCCCCTGCTCGACGACGTGGACCGCCTGCGCCGGTCGGCCCGGCAGATGTCGGCGCTGATCCACGGGCTGCAGGTGGCCGTGAGCACCTACAAGGACCTGAGACACGAGACCCGAACCCAAGGAGGTCCGTCATGACCGACCGCAATCCCACCCTCGCCTTCCTGCTGGGCGCCGCCGCCGGCGGCCTGGCCGCCGTGCTCCTGGCCCCCGACCGCGGCTCGCGCACGCGCCGACGCCTGCGCGAAGGCGCCGAGCACGTGCTGCAGCAGGGAACGGAGAAGTACGAGGAGACGCGTGACGCCGCGCGCGAGAAGGCCGAGGACGTGGCCGACGCCGTCACCCACCGCAAGGACGCGGTGAAGGCCGCGGTGCGCGAAGGCAAGCAGGCCTACCGGGAGGAGCTGGAAGCCGAGGCCTAGTCCGGCGACGCCACGTCGGACGGCAGCAGGAAGGTGACGCCGCCCTTGAGGTAGCCGCCGCCCAGGTCGAACGGCGCCGTGGCGCCGTCGGCGTCGGCCCGCAGCGGGCCGGTGCCCACGGTCAGGCTCCCGATGCTGGCCCGCCGCACCCCGCCGTCCAGGTAGATGCCCAGGCGCGGCCGCAGCATGACGCGGCAGGAGAGGCCGAACTCGGCCAGGATGCCGGTGCCTTCCACCTCGCCGTCCAGCGGGATGGCCGGATCGTTCACCGTCCTGGAGGTTCCCGACACGTCCACGATGCCCAGGCCGCCCACCACGCTCCAGACCACGCGACCTATCCGTAGCGGGCGCCATCGCGCCACCGCCCGCAGCGCGTGGGAAGGCAGGTGGGCGGCCATGGTCTTCTCCCCGCCCACGCGGTCCAGCGCGTCCGGCACCACGCCGGTGGTGTCCAGCACCAGGCGGTCGTAGGCCACGCCCAGGCTCCAGTTCCGGTTCAGGGTGAAGGCCACGGTGGCGCCGGGTGCGGTCACGGCGTCCATGGAGCCGTCCTGGAGGTCGTAGCCGCGATAGGTGGCCGATCCGTCGGTGAGTTCGTTCAGCGTCAGGGTGTTGCGGCCGAGACCGAGATCCATCCAGACCTCGGCCGCCGTCGCCGCCCCGGCCAGGATGACCAGCACTCCCATCACCACGATCATCGCACGCATCCGTCCCTCCCCCGTGGATTTCCGACCTTCCGTACCATCATTCCATAGATCCGCCCATTTTTCTCATTATTCTACGCAGGAATCCTCGACCTCTGCACGTTCCGCCCCCCGCAGTCCGTCTCCCGCGACCGGACTCCGCCCCCGCCGCCGCACCCCGTCCGCGGCGGTCCATCGTCCATCCAGCCATGGGAGAATCGCCATGCGATGCCGAGCCCCCGTTCTCCTGTTCCTGGCGCTGCTCTGCAGCGCGTCCGCCGCGTGGAGCGCGGACCTGACCATCCATCTCGACGGCGGCGCCACCGTGTCCGTACCCGCCGAGGAGCTGCTGCGCCTGGTGATCACCGGGACCAGCACCGGCGTGGAGGATCCCGCCGGCAGCGGCACCCCCACCGCCTTCCGCGTGCTGGGGAACCACCCCAACCCCTTCAACCCCTCCACCACCATCCGCTACGAGATCGCCGAGGCCGCCGCCGACGTGCGCGTGCGCGTGTACTCGCTGGACGGCTCGCTGGTGAAGGAGCTGGTGCACGAGACGCAGTCGGCCGGCAGCCACCAGGTGACCTGGGACGGCACCGGCGCCGACCAGGCCCGCGTGGCCAGCGGCGTGTACCTGTACGTGGTGCAGAGCGGGACGCAGATCGCGTCGCGCCAGATGATCCTGGTGAAGTGAGGGGGACCCGCATGAAGACGACCGTGCTCATCATCGCCTGCCTGCTGGCGGCGGCCTGCGCCGCCCCGGCGCAGGATCTCGTGGTGGAGTGGGTGGACGGGTCCTCGGACGCGTACGCCGTGGCCGCCATCGACAGCATCACCTTCCAGGAGGGGGCCGCGCCCGCCGCCGCCAACATCCTCTCCATCCATGCCGACGGCGGCGTCGTGCGCTTCGCCGTGCCCGCCCTCGCCGGCCTGGTCTTCACGGACGGCGGCCAGCTCCAGGTGACCGACGCGGCCGGCGTGGTGCAGACCTTCGCCCTGGCCGATGTGGACAGCCTGACCCTGGCCGACGCCGCGGCCACGCCGGTCACCGTGACCTATGCGGGCGCCGCCGCCACCGTGGTCAACCCGCTGGCCGACGTGGGCGTGGCCGTCACCGTGGACGGCGCCGACGTGACCGTGACCGGCACCAACGGCCTGGCGGGCGTGGTGTTCGCCCTGTCCGGCGCCTCCTCCGACGGCCTGTTCAAGGCCTACGCGGACGCCGACTTCGACCTGGTCCTGAACGGCCTGACCCTGACCAACGTCGACGGCCCGGCCATCAATATCCAGGCCGACGAGACCATCGGCGTGACCCTGGCCGACGGCACCACGTCCACGCTGACCGACGGCGTGACCTACGCCGCCGCACCGAACGACGAGGACCAGAAGGCCTGCTTCTTCAGCGAGGGCCAGCTCGTCTTCGGCGGCGAAGGCACACTCATCATCCACGGCCAGGGCGACGACCAGCACGGCCTGGGCAGCGACGACTACGTGGCCGTGAACTCCGGCACCATCCAGGTGCTGAGCGCCGTCAAGGACGGCATCCACACCAACGAGGGCTACTACCAGCTGGGCGGCGACGTGAGCGTGGCGTCCGGCAGCGACGGCGTGGACGCCGGCGACGGCCCCGTGGAGATCTCCGGCGGCGCGCTGAGCGTGGCGCTGACCGCCCAGGACAAGGACGCCGTGAAGTGCGACGGCATCCTGCTGATCTCGGGCGGTACGGTGGACCTGGACGTGAGCGGCGACCAGTCCAAGGGCCTCAACGCCGTGGAGGTGCACCTGGCCGGCGGCGACGTGACCATCGTCACCAGCGGCGACGCCGTGCTCGAGGCGTCGGGCTCCGGCTTCGACCCCTCCTACTGCACGGCCATCAAGGCCGACGCCCTGGTGCTGCTGGACGGCGCCGCGGTGGACATCGTCACCACGGGCCTGGCCGGCCGCGGCGTCTCCTGCGACGGCGACGTGACCGTGCTCTCCGGCAGCCTGCAGGTGACGTCCAGCGGCAACGGCGCCGCCTACACCAACGAGCTGGGCCAGGCCGACGCCTACCACGGCCCCTGCATCAAGGCCGACCTGACCACCACCCTGACCGGCGGCTCCATCACGCTGACCCACACCGGGTCCGCGGGCAAGGGCCTCTCCGGCGACGGCGACCTGCTGGTGAACGGCTCCGGCCTGCTGCTCCAGGTCGCGGTCAGCGGCGCCTCGGTGACGTACGGGTTCAGCGACGCCGCCGAGGCCAAGGCCGTCTCCATGGACGGCGCGGTGTCCATCCTGGACGGCACGCTGATCCTGGACGCCACCGACGACGCCCTGAAGTCCAAGACCTCCATCGTGGTGGACGGCGGCGTGATCGAGGTGACGGACTGCGAGGAGGGTCTGGAGGCTCCGTTCCTGACCATCAACGGCGGCGAGATCCACGTGCACGCCGCGGACGACGCCCTCAACGCCACCATGGGCAGCGACATCGAGGGCGACGACGGCAGCGAGCTGGTCATCAACGGCGGCTACGTGGCGCTGGACGCTCCCAGCGGCGACGCCATCGACAGCAACGGCACGCTGACCATCGCCGGCGGCACGGTGCTGGTCCACGGCGCCTCCAGCCAGCCCGAGGTGGGCATCGACGTGAACGGCACGTTCCGCACCGACGGCGGCTTCATCGTGGTGGCGCAGATCAACTCCAACATGGTGGAGACGCCCTCCAGCCTCTCCGGCCAGCGGGCGGTGCTGCTGCGCTCCAGCACCACCTTCAACGCCGGCACGCTCTTCCACCTGGAGGATACGGCGGGCAACGAGCTGGTGACCTTCCGGCCCAACCAGCGCTACTCGTCGGTGCTGATCTCGGCGCCCGGCCTGGCCTCGGGCACCAGCTACCGCGTGTACACCTCCGGCACCCACTCCGGCACGCCGGAGGACGGCCTCTACACGGGCGGCGCCTACACGCCCGGCACCCTGCGCACCACGTTCGCCTCCAGCGGCACGGTGCAGACGGTGCAGTTCTAGAGGGATCGGGCGAGGCGAGGACGCCCGACGAAGGAACGCCCCGGCGGCCGCGAGACCGTCGGGGCGTTCTTCATGCCGCGGAGATGCGGATCAGCCGCCCAGCGTGGCGCCGTCGATCACCTGCGTGCCCTGGCCGGTGCCGCTCAGGTCCACCGCGGCGCGCGGCGGCTGGCCGCCGCTCTGGGGCGAGGCCGTGAAGCCCAGCGCACCAAGCACGCCGCCGTCGCGGCGCAGCAGGCCCTCCACCGCCCAGTAGCCCGGCTGGTTCACCGCGCCGTTGCGGGTCTCGCTCACCACGCGCGCGCCGTCGAAGGCGAAGGTCTCGCCGCCCAGCACGCCCGAGTTGGACGATTCGCGGATCAGGTTGCGCACGGTGTACTGGGGCGTGCCGTCCAGGCTGGTCACGTCGCGCTCCTGGATGCTGCGCATGTGCTCGTTCACGGTCAGGGCCTGGCCCTGCCAGGTGGCCGTGCCGGTCACGCGCACGTCCAGGTCGTAGCCGTCGGACTGGCCGGTGATGATGTTGAACTCGCGCGTGGCGGTCTCGGCCAGATCGTAGGTCAGGGTGCCGCCGGTGTTGGCCTGCACGGAGCCGGCGAGCGTGCGCGTGCGCTGCACGAACCGCGTGGTCACGGTCACCGGCTGCCCCGCCTGAGGCACGCTGCTGCTCGCCACCTGCAGGGAGAGGCCGCTGCCCGTCAGGGTGAAGGCCACGCTCTGGTGCAGGTCCACGAACTCGTAGGGCCCGCCCCCGGTGTAGTAGCCGGGATCGATGGACGCGTAGGGCTGGAAGGCCGTCACCACGTAGTCCAGCACCGCGCCGTTCTGCAGCACCAGGCGCAGATGGTCCGTGGGCGTGGGCTGGTAGGAGTAGTTCAGGGTCCCGAGCTCGGTCACCGTGCCCGTGAGCGCCGCCGTTCCCGTCTGGTCGATGATGGCGTAGACCGCCTCCACCAGGTAGGTCAGCGCCGTCTGGGACAGGTCCGACGCGCCGGACCCCGCCCCGAAGAGCACGGACAGGCCCGTGAGCTGGTCCGCGGTCAGGGGCGTGTCGTCGGCGGGCTGGCCGCCGGGACCGGAGGGGTCGGAGCCGCCGCAGCCGGCCAGAAGCAGGGCGATGAGCAGGAGCACGGCGCCCAAGGCGCGGCGGAACGGGGCGGCTTCACGGTGCGGCATGGTCTCTCCTCGGGCGTCGACGTTAGGAGGTCGGATGGGCGCGACCCGTGAGAACAAGCGGGATCGCGGTCGGAATCGGCTCAAGCGTTTTTCCCATGGGATAAGATCTTACACGACGGCGGCTCCGGAAAGCCCGGAGCCGCCGTCCGTCGGGTCGCCTGCCGCCTGGCTCAGCGCCGCAGCACCACCTTGCGCACGGCATGGGTGCGCTCGCCGGTGAGGCGCAGCATGTACACGCCGGGGGCCAGGTCGTGGCCGGCGTCGTCGCGGCCGTCCCAGGCGGTCTCCACGGCGGCGTCCCCGCCGTCACCACGGGCCAGGCGCCGCACCATGCGGCCGCGCAGGTCGTACACGGCCAGCTCGGCGCGCTCGCCGCGGGGCAGGGTGAAGCGCACGGTGGCGTGGCCGGGCGCCGGGTTGGGCCAGGCATCCAGGGTGGCCGCGGTCGTGGGGAACACCAGCTCCGCCGACCGCTCCGCGCCTCCGGGAGCGCCCAGCAGCAGGCCCTCCAGGCTGGCATCGCCGGACGGCAGGGGCAGGCGCAGCGTCACGCCGCGGGCGAAGGCCGCCGCATCCAGCCCGAAGAACATCACGCGGGCCTCGCCGCCCACCACGCGGGCGCGGGCGGTCACGTCGCCGGGCGCCTGCAGGTCCAGCGGCCCGTCGGCCCAGCCCGCCGCCGGAGCGCGCACCACGAACTGGCCGGCGGCCAGGGCGTCGCCGGTGACCGAGATCGGCAGCCAGCGGCCCTCGGCATCGGTCTCCGGGGCGTCCACGCGCACCAGCACCGGCGTCGCGGCGATGGGCGACACCTTGTCCTGGCCCAGCACCAGGGCCACCAGGCGCGCCAGGTCCAGGGCGTCCAGGGTGCCGTCGCCGGCGCTCGCGGGATACACGTCGGCGGCGCTGCGCGCGGCGGTGTCCAGGGCGTGGCCCACCGGGTCCAGGATGTGGTTGATGAGCAGCACCATGTCCAGCACGGTCACGCGGCCGTCGGCGTCCACGTCGCCGCCGCCGCCGGCCGTACCGCCGGTCACCGCGGCCAGGGCGGCCGGCGCGGACAGCTTGCCGGCGCCGTACCAATCGTTCCACACGGCGCCGGTCTGGGCATCCGCCGTGGCCGTGGCGCGCAGGATGTCGCGGATCTGCGCGCCGGTCAGCGTCGGGTTCTTCTCGAACATCATGGCCACCACGCCGCAGAGCAGCGGCGTGGCCATGCTGGTGCCCTGGTTGGCCATGTACTCGCTGCCCACGCGCTGGTTGGCGTCGGCCGCCGGATTCGAGTCGCGCGAGTAGCAGGACACGATGGCCATGCCCGGCGCCGCCAGGTCCGGCTTCTGCCGGCCGTCGCGGGTGGGTCCGATGGAGGAGAACGGCGCGCGTGCGCCCAGGGGCACATCGCCCCATTCTCCGCCGTAGCCCGCCACGCCCGCCTGCGACGGCCACGTGTTGCGGGTCTTGAGCGCCGCCACGGTGATGGCCTCCGCCGCGGTGCCGGGCATGCCCACGGAGTAGCGCTGGTCGCTGTCGATGAGCCCCGCGGTCATGGAGCTGCTGATGTGCCACGCATGCGCGGTGCCCGAGCCGGAGTTCAGGGTCACCGTCCAGTCCGCGGCCGCCGGCGCCACGCCGTCGCGGTCGTCCCACTGGATCATGATGAGCTTGTCGCCGTTGGCGGGGTCGGCGCCGCCGCTGGCGTTGTCGATGACCACGGTGCCCGCGGTGGTGTTGGCGCCGTCCACGTTGCCGCTGAACACCGGTCCCACGCTCTGGCCGTTGCCGCTCACGGTGACCGACGGGCTCCCCGCGCCATCCACCCAGATGGAGAGGTAGGCGAAGTCGTTCCCCGTGCCGGCGTTGGGCGTGTAGGTGACGATGCGGTAGGTCATGGACCCGCCCGCGGCCGAGAACTCGTCGTGCACGTACGACTCGCCCTCGTTGCCCGCCGCCACGCAGATGGCCACGCCTTCGCCCACCAGCGAATTGAGCACCTGCTCCTGGGGCCGCGTGCCGTCGTGCGCGCCGAAGTGTCCGCCCAGCGACATGTTGATGGCGATGGGCCGACCCAGGGCGTCGGCCTTCTGCACCAGGTAGTTCATGGCGTCGATGACCTTGTCCTCGGCGAAGCCCCCGTCGGCGTCGCTCCAGGCCTTGGCGAAGAGGATCTCCGCGCCCACGGCCACGCCCGAGTACTGCCCCGTGGACGCGCGGCCGTTGCCCGCCGCGATGCCGGTCACGTGGGTGCCGTGCCCCTGGTAGTCGGCCTCGGCCACGGTGCCGGCGTTGATCTGCGCCGACGTGTACTCGGCGCCGTAGGCGAAGCCTGTGGGCGGCGTGCCGGTGGCGTACTGGTCCCAGATGGCGAGGATGCGGGTCTGGCCGCCGGCGTCGTCGAAGTCCGGGTGGCGCCAGTCCAGGCCGGAATCGATCACGCCCACCAGCACGCCGTCGCCGGTGTACGCGGGCGACCCCTGCCACACCTGGTTCACGCCCGCCGCGGGCACGGCGAGATCCATGGCGGGCCGCAGCCGCTGCGACGCGTGCACGTGGCGCACGCCCGGAGAAGCCGCCAGGCGCGCCAGCGAGCTCAGCGGCAGACGCCCGGTGGCCCACACGCCGGTACGCGAACCCACGCGCAGGCCGGGCACGTCGGCGGGCGCGTCGGCGCCCGGCTCCAGCTCCATCACCACGCCCACCACCGGGTCGTCGGCCCGGGCGCCCGCCTCCATGGCGAGGATGCGCCCGTGGTCCAGGGTCAGGGCCCGACCCTTGTCCGGCCCCTGCCGCAGCAGCGAGCCCAGCAGCGGGTCCAGGGTGCCGGCCGCGGCCGTCGCCGCGGCCGTCGTCACGATCAGCGCCGTCAGCAGGGCGCTCCAGGTCCTACGATGCTTCATGTCCTTCTCCACGTTCAGCGGCCCGAGGCCGGCTGCAGGGTGGTCGGCGCCTCCAGGGCGCTCAGATCGGAGCGCGCCAGGAGGTCCAGCAGGAACTCGGGCGCGGCGGTCAGGGTGCACACGCCGTCGCGGCAGGAGCCCATGCGGGCGCCGGACGTGGCGAGCTGCGAGACGAGATCGGCGTCGGTGTCCCGGAACGTGGCCAGGGCGTTCACGTCGGCGTCCTGCCAGCGGCCGTCGGCCAGCCGGCGGGCCAGGACCTCGCGCAGGCTCGGCGCCATGCGCGCCACCGCGGAGGCGGGGCCCCAGACCACCACCTGCTGGTGGTCGGGCAGACGCTTCAACACGTCGGACGCCTCCGGCACCACTTCAAGGAGCGCCACGCCGGGCACGAAGGCCAACGGACGCGCGAGCTCGGCGGACAGGTCCGGCGCGGGCTCGCGGCCGTGCACCACGGCCACCACCAGGGCGCCCTGGTCCTCGCCTTGAGGGAGGCGGGCGGCGGAGCGGTCGTCCACGCGCGATTCCAGGGCGCGGGTCAGTGCGGGACCTTTGGCGGCGCAACCCGCCAGGGCGAGGGCGGCCAGCAGGAGGCCGCCAAGGAGCAGGCGAGAAGTCCTCATCCGGCGTACTCCTCGCTGAGGGCGTGGAGATGGGCCAGGACCGCGGCGGCGTAGCTGCCGTACACGGTGGTCCCCACCTGCCAGGTGGCGGGCGATGCGGCCTCGATGCCGCTGTCCTGCACCAGGTCCGCCGCGGCCAGGGCCGCGTCCACGTTCCCCAGGCCGATCTGGGCGAAGGCCTCGATCAGGCGCAGGTCGTCCACGTCGAATCCGGCGCGGTGCGTGAACGAGAAGGCCGGCGCGGCCGTGCGGGCCGCCTGGGCGTCGGTCACGGCGCCGGCCAGGGACACGCCGCCGGCGCCCAGGCGCGCCGCGGCGCGTCCGGCGGAGACCTCGGCGCCGGTCTCGCCGTTGTTCAGGGCGTCGGTGAAGTTGGCCGCGGCCGCGAGCATGGCCGTGGAGGTCCGGGCGCTCTGCAGCGCGGTCCAGCCCAGGCCCGCGTGGGCGGGGCCGTAGCCGCCGTTCAGGGCCAGCGCCGCCAGGAAGGCGGTGTTGGCGGCCTGGTAGTCGCCGGTCTCGAAGGCGTCCCAGCCGTCGGCGGTGTACGAGGCCGCGGTGTCGGCCGGAGGCGTGGGGCCGCCATCGCCGCCGCCGCAGCCCGCCATCACGGCGAAGGCCAGCAGGGGCAGCGCGGCCCGCAGGAGCATGGATCGCTTGGTCATCGTGTTCCTCCCCGCTCAGTACGTGAGCTGGACCTGGCCGCTGCCGGTGCCGTTGGCGTTGGTGGCGCTGGCCTGGATGGTGATGGTGGTCGCGTCGTCGGCCAGGTGCAGCGTGCCCGCGTAGAGGCCGCCGCCCAGGCTCAGGAGCGTGAGGGCCGTGCCGCCGGCCGTGGCCGTGGGCGTCTGGTCGGCGCCGTTGAGCACCGTCACCAGCACCTGCACGGAGCGCGTGCGGCCGGGATTGCGCAGGGCCGACACATGGACCACCGGCGGCGCGGTGCCGGCCTCCACGGTCACGCCGCCGGCCGCCAGGGCCACCGGGAGCTCCTCGCCCTCCACGCCGGAGAGCACGGCGTCCGCGGGCGTGAGCGCGCTGGACGTGCCGCCCGAGCCCACGAGCTGGAAGGTGAGCCGACCCACCTCGCCGCTGCCCGCGGCGAGCCGGCTGGACCCGTCGAAGTAGGACACCAGCCGCACGCGGCCGCCGCTCACGATGTTCGTGGCGGTGGTCATGCCGGCCCCGCGCGACGTGGCCTGGAAGCCGGTGAAGGCCACCACGCCGGCGTCGTAGATCACGTCCAGCTGGTAGGCCTTCACCAAGGTGTCGTTGGCCAGGGTCAGCGGCACGGAGACCTGGGTGCCGGACACGCCGGACTCGGCGCCCAGGGCCATGTCGTTGGTGGAGACCATCACCTGGAAGTTCGCGTCGGAGATGTCGGAGGCCGTGAGGTCCCCGTCGCTCACGCGCACGCGGATGCGGCCCTGCGACGTGGTGACCACGGGCACCGACCAGGCGTAGGAGCCGGAGGCGGAGACCCCGTCGGTGAGGGTGCTCCAGGTGGCGCCGCCGTCGGAGGAGAAGTCGATGCCGGCGGTGAGGGCCGACGGGCCGCCGTCGGGATCGGAGGCCGCGTAGGTCACGGTGGCGGTGGTGCCGGCCAGGAGGGTCTCGCCGCCGTCGGGCGCGGTGACCGTGACGGTGGGCGCCTGGTTGGGCGTAGCGGAGGTCTCCACGGCCACCAGCACGTCGTCCACCTGGGCGCCGTTGGCGTAGGTCAGCGTGGCGTCGGAGTAGAAGACGCAGGCGATCCAGACCTGGGGCGCCCCCAGCAGTGCGGTCAGGTCCAGAGCCAGCGTGGCGTCGATGCTGCCGCTGTAGAAGTCGCCGCTGTAGTCCACGCCGTCGGTGCTGGCCGCGATCACGAAGTAGTCGTAGCCCTCCTCCGAGTTGAGGTTCACCGCGGCCTGGAAGACGGCGGCCTCGTAGGAGGCGTCGGCCAGCGAGAACGGGCCGGCCGACATCCACGTCTCCATCATGTTGTTGTAGGAGCTCCCGCAGGCGATGGCTTCGCTGCCGGCGGCACAGCTCCCCACGCTGAACGAACCGCCCGCGGACCAGCAGGACCAGCGGCCCCAGTACTGCTGATCGCTGCCGGCAGTGATGGACCAGGTCGTGCCGGGGAAGACGCCCTCGAAGCCGTCGCTGAAGAGCGGCACGACGGCCTTGTCGCCCGCGGCGAGGGCCAGGGCCGCCGCCGCATCGCCGGGCTTCACCTGCGCGAGGCGCGGGCCGTCGCGGCCGGGGTCGCGCAGCAGATCCAGGGGCTCCTTGGCCTGGGCGCTCACGACGCCCAACAGGGCCGTCAAGAGGACGAACAGGACGGACGCACGCGGGCGCCCCCTCCGAACGTCCCCACCGGAGGCTCGGTGCGGATTGTTCATGGTCTCGGTCTTTCTTGCAGGTTGCTCCGAAACGGACCGGCTGGTCCGCGGATGCCTTGTCCCCCGACAGGCGAACGGATCGGCCACCAGAATAGGGACGCGGCGCCCGCGCAGACAAGCGGAAATCCCATTTCAAAACCGCCAGTGCGCGCGCCGATTCCGGCGAAATCGAAAACCCTGGTATCAAAAATACTTTGAAATGTAGGGGTATTTCGTCACTTCCAGTGGATAATCCAGCAACTTCAATGCCTGCAACCAACAAGCCCTGTGAACTTGATCACGAAACTCAACATCATTAAGTCAAATTTTTCTATAATATATAAACTGCATGCTTGTTTCTGGATATGGATTTGCTAATGTCAAACGCGGGTTCCGACCCACACCCGTCGCACGAGACGCATCGATAGGGAGCGCGCCCGAGGATCTCGATCAGTCCTTTGCCCCGGAGTCGAATGAACCATGAGTAACCACCACAAAGATGCGGCGCCGATCATGGCGCCCGTCCTCACCACGACGTTCAAGGCGGCGTTGCTGCTTTCGCTCACCGCCATCGGCATCGTGATCTACCGGTTCGCCAACGGGCTCGGCCCGGTCACCGCCATGACCGACACCCAGCCGTGGGGCATCTGGAAGCTCTTCAATGTGATCGCTCTCACAGCCGTGGCGTCCGGCGGCTACGCCGTGGCCCTGCTCGTGTACGTGCTGAACCGGGGCAAGTACCACTCGCTGGTGCGGCACGGCCTGCTGACCAGCGCCGTGGGCTACACCACCGCCATC
Organism: Candidatus Krumholzibacteriia bacterium; assembly: GCA_035447065.1. Taxonomy (GTDB): domain Bacteria; phylum Krumholzibacteriota; class Krumholzibacteriia; order LZORAL124-64-63; family LZORAL124-64-63; genus CALEMW01. The sequence continues at coordinate 8,185 of DAOTGJ010000052.1, read as the reverse complement.
TTCGCGCTGGGCATCGACGTAGGATCGCCCTGGAACTTCTGGAAGGTGTTCGGCTGGACGTGGGCCTGGAACTTCGACTCGGTGCTGCTCGAGGTGGCGCTGTGCATCACGGCCTACCTGTTGGTGCTGTGGTCGGAGATGTCGCCCGCGTTCCTGGAGCGCTGGTCGGAGCGCAGCGACGGCCTGGGCAAGTTCGCCCGCGCCGCCCTGCCGCGCATCAACTCCATGCTGATCTGGATCATCGGCCTGGGCATCCTGCTGCCCACCATGCACCAGTCGTCGCTGGGCTCCCTGTACATCCTGGCCGGCCCCAAGGTGCACCCCTTCTGGCAGACCCCCGGCCTGCCCCTGTTCTTCCTGCTCTCCTGCTGGATCCTGGGCTACGCCGCGGTGGTGCTCACGTACATCATCACCAGCGCGCGCTACAACCGGCACTTCGAGCAGAACAAGCTGCTGTCCCTGGGCCACGTGATCGCCTGGATCATCCTGGCCTTCCTGGCCCTGCGCGTGGGCGACCTGGCCTACCGCGGCCAGCTGGGCCGCGTGGTCTCCGGCGATCCGTTCGTGCTCGGGCTGCTCGCCGAGTTCCTGCTGCTGGGCTCGGGCGCCGTCATGCTCCTGCGTCTGAAGACCCCCAAGCTGGGCGTGATCTTCCGCACCGGCGTGCTGATCATCCTGGGCGGCGTGCTCTACCGCGTGGACGCGGTGTGGATCGGCTTCCGCCCCGTGGGCGGCGCCATGTACTTCCCGTCGCTCCCCGAGCTGATCGTGACCATGGGCTTCATCTCCATGCAGGTGGTGGCCTACCTCCTGATCATCAAGAACTTCCCCATTCTCGACGCCATGCCGCGCGAGAAGCGGCCGAACCTGAAGCCCCAGGTCCAGGCCTGAGAAACGAGGAGTAGGATCATGACCGTCAAACGCCGCGATTTCCTGCGCACCGTGATCGCCGCCGGCGCCGCCGCCGCCGTGCCCGCGGCCGCCGAGGCCAGCGGGACCAAGCACGCCCCCGAGGACGCCGTGGGCATGCTCTACGACGCCACCAGGTGCATCGGCTGCAAGGCCTGCGTGGTGGCCTGCAAGCAGGCCAACGACATGCCCGCCGACACGCGCCTGGACCCCCTGCACGACATGCCGATGAACCTGAACGACCGCACCCGCAACATCATCAAGCTCTACGAAGAGGATGAGAAGCGGTCGTACGTGAAGCGCCAGTGCATGCACTGCATCGACCCGAGCTGCGTGGGCGCCTGCATGATCGGCGCGCTGGACAAGCGCGAGCACGGCATCGTGACCTGGGACGGCAACCTCTGCATCGGCTGCCGCTACTGCCACGTGGCCTGCCCCTACGACATCCCCAAGTTCGAGTGGGACAAGCGCGTGCCCAAGGTGGTCAAGTGCGAGCTGTGCAACCACCGCATCGCCGACGGCGGCGAGCCCGCCTGCTGCGAGGTCTGCCCCCGCGAGGCCGTGATCTACGGCCGCCACAAGGACCTGCTGGCCGAGGCGCACCGCCGCATCGAGGCGAGCCCCGGCCGCTACATCGACCACGTGTACGGAGAGCATGAGGGCGGCGGCACCCAGGTGCTGTACCTCTCCCACGTGCCCTTCGAGGACCTGGGCCTGCCCGCCCTTGAGGACAAGCCGGCCAGCCAGCTCACCCGCGAGGTGCAGCACGGCATCTACAAGGGCTTCGTGGCCCCCGTGGCGCTGTACGGCGTGCTGGGCGTGGTGATGATGCGCAACAAGCGCATGAACGAGAAGAAGGAGAACGGCGAAGGCGGGCATTGACCCGGAAGCCGGAACCGATGATCCTCGGCGGGTCCGCAGCGATGCGGACCCGCTTCTTTCATCCCACGCTCCCAGAATCAGGAGGAAGGACCATGAAGTCCCTGCGCCTCGCGATCCTCATGACGATCCTGCTCGCCGCCGCCGTGGCCGCGGCCGGCCCGCGCGACCATCTGGACGGCTTCTTCCTGCGCCTCTCGGTGGGCGGCGGCTCGGCCGACACCGCCTACGACGACGGCACCGACGACCTGGAGTTCAGCGGCACCGCCGGCGACGTGAACATCGCCATCGGCGGCATCGTGGCGCCCAATCTGGCGCTGCACGGCACGCTCTTCGGCGCCAGCATGACCGACCCCGACTTCGCCATCAACGGCGCCACCGGCGTGGTCAACGGCGACATCACCATGGCCGGCCTGGGCGTGGGCCTCACCTACTACATCATGCCGGCCAACATCTACGTGTCGGGCTCCATCGGCTCCGGCACCATGGAGCTGGACAGCTTCGTGGACGCGCGCACGGACCGCGGCCCCATGCTGGACGTCACCGTGGGCAAGGAGTGGTGGGTGGGCGAGAAGTGGGCCCTGGGCGTGGCCGTGGGTCTGCAGGCCCACAAGTTCGGTGAGAACGGGATGGATGAGAGCTGGAGCGGTACCAGCAAGGCGATCCGTTTCTCGGCGACCATGAACTAGGTGCCGATCGACCTCATGGAGCACGGAGGGGGATCCCAGCAGGGGTCCCCCTCCTCTTTCCGTCAGCCCAGGATCACCGAAACGATCAGGTTCAATCCGAACACGACGCCTCCGTAGAGCGCCGACACGTTCCATGGATAGTTCATCTGGTAGCGGCAGTACAGGGCGGGGAACAGGAAGTACAGCAGGATGAGCGGCGCCAGCCACACCATCGGAAAGCCGAACATCACGGCCATGAATCCCAGCAGCAGGCTGGTCAGCGCCGGAATGGCCACGAAGCTGATGATGTTGAACAGGACCAGCAGCCCGTCCCGCTTCTTCTCGATGGCGTTGATGATGAGGTAGGAAAGCCCGCCGACGATGGCGATCTGGAGCATGGGATTCTCCCCCCGGCTGAAGTGCGGGCGGCTCAGGACGAGCCGCAGGATCAGTCAGGGCGATGGATGGAGGATCCACGCCAGTCGCGGATCTGTCCATCACAAACCAAGGGGGCGAGGACCGGTCATCGGCCCTCGCCCCCGCATGTGTCCGGCGACTGTCGCCTAGCGGAACAGCGTCTTCACCGCGCTGAACGTGGCGTCCTCGTTGCCCACCGCGTTGCCCACCACGATGGAGATGGCCGTGTGCGCCACCTCGCTGCCGGAGGCGTCGAAGGCCTTGAGGTAGATCTCGTACACGCCGTCGTCCGTGGGGTCGAAGGAGGCGAAGGGACCGTCGTTGAAGAACTCGTAGCTCCAGGAGTTCTGGGCCACGTTGTAGGTGTTCAGGTTGGAGGCGTAGACCACCGGATTGGTGTTGCTCACCACGGTGCCCAGGTTGTCGCCGATGGCGTGGTCCCACGCGGGCACCGACACGCTGGGCGTGATGGGATCGAACACCAGGTAGTTGGTGCCGCCCGGGCTGGGATCGAAGTCCAGGCCCAGCTCGTAGGTGAAGTCGTCCAGGGTCAGGCCGCTGCCGCCGTCCTGGTCCACGTTCACGCTCCACTCGAAGTTCCAGTACGGCGTGGTGGGGCCGGCCCAGCCCGCGCCGCCGGTGGGGAAGCCGGCCAGGAAGGTGTAGCTGCCGTCGCCGTTGCTGTTGAAGATGTTCTGGGGCAGGTTGCTGGCGTCGAAGCGCAGCTTGCCGCGCAGGCCCAGCTCCACCACGCCCACGGGCGACTGCGCCGCGTCCACGGTGAAGGAGCCGTTGATGTTGCCGGAGCCGAAGATGACGTCGGGCGTCACGTTCTGATCGTAGGTGAGGGCGGACGCCGGCGCGGCCAGGGCGGCCACGGCCAGGAGCATGAGCAGTGTCTTCATGAGCGATGCCTCCGTTTATTGTATGCAAAATCAGGCGGTTGCGGCGATCCCGCAGAGGTGGGCACATCACAAGCATGATCGGGGGAATTGTCAAATGGGGGGATCAGGCGGTGGGCTCGGAACGCCGCCTCCGTCCAGCGCGGCATTGGGGCTCCGTGCCCCCGAGAGAAGCAAGACGTATCCCCTCATGGCGGGAAACGAGCGCTTCGAGTCCCATCTTGACCAGACAAGACACGTCTGTCACGCCCGTGAGACGGCTCGCCGTCGCGATGAGTTCTTGATCGATTTCGAGCGATGCCTTCATGGATCTGAGGATAGACGACACCTTCCACCCTCGTCAAATCCCTGGAATCCCGTTCTTGTCCGATTCCACTGCCCCACGCCATAATCGCCCTCATCCCCGCACCGAAGGGACCCGTCCATGCCCACCTGCCTGCTCCTCGTGCTCCTCCTGTCCCCGCCCCTGGACGTGCGCCCGGGGCCGTACCCGCCGCTGACCTATCCCTGCGCGCGCGCCACCACCGGCGTCACCGTGGACGGCCACCTGGACGACCCCGCCTGGGAGACGGCGCCGTGGACCGAGGACTTCGGCGACATCGAAGGGGACCGCAAGCCCGCGCCGCGCTTCCGCACGCGCGCCAAGCTGCTCTGGGACGACCGCTGCCTCTACATCGCCGCGGAGCTGGAGGAGCCGCACCTCTGGGCCACCCTGCGCGAGCGCGACAGCATCATCTTCCACGACAACGATTTCGAAGTGTTCCTGGACCCGGACGGCGACTCGCACCTCTACACGGAGATCGAGCTCAACGCCCTCAACACGGTGTGGGACCTGCTGCTGGTCAAGCCCTACCGCGACGGCGGTCCGGCCATCCACGCGTGGGACATCCCCGGTCTGCAGACCGCGGTGCACCTGGACGGCACGCTGAACGATCCGTCGGACGAGGACCGCGGCTGGACCTTGGAGATGGCCGTCCCCTTCTCCGTGCTGGACGAGACCACCGATGCCGCCTGCCCGCCGCGCATCGGCGACCGCTGGCGCCTCAACTTCTCGCGCGTGCAGTGGCGGCTGGACATGGCCCACGGCGCCTACGCCAAGACCGCGGACCCGCGCACCGACAAGCCGCTGCCGGAGGACAACTGGACCTGGTCGCCCCAGCGCGAGATCGCCATGCACGAGCCCGAGTACTGGGGCGTGGTGGAGTTCGTGGAAGAGGTGGAGGGGCCGGTGGCGATGACGGCGGCGGACCGCGCCGCGTGGGAGCTGCGTCAGGCCGGCCACCGGCTGCTGGCGTGGCGCGAGGCCCACGGCGGCTACCCGCAGGAGTTCGACACGCCCGAAGGCATGACCTACTGGACCGACGGCCGCCGCTACGTGCTGACCCTGGAGGCCGACGGTGTGACGCTGGAGCTGGATCAGACCGGACGGCTGCGGCCCCTCAGCGACTGAGTTCCCGCGCGCGCTGCATGGCCTGCTGCGCGCCACGTCGATCGCCCGTCCGCTCCAGCGACGCGGCGAGCTGGGCCCAGGCCGGAGCGTGGTTCGGCGCGAAGGTGAGGCCGCGTCGGTAGAACTCCGCCGCCCCCGCGAAGTCGCGCACCGCGAAGCGCAGGTCGGCCTGCTGGAAGAGCACCAGCGGCTCGCGTGGCGCCAGGGCCACGGCCCGATCGCTGTGGCGGCGCGCGGCGGCCACGTTCCCCTTCCGTGTCCAGGCGATGCTGAGGTTCTGCCGCGCCACGGCCGAGTCGCCGGCGCGGGCGATGCTGTGCTCGAAGAGGGTCACGGTGTCGCGCCAGGGCTGCGCCGCCCGGTGCGCCAGGAGGCCCAGCACGACGGCGGCCGCCACGGCCAGCACCACCGGGACGGCCTTGCCCGACCGCGCCCGCAGCGCGCCCCAGTCCATCCCGAACACCACGATCACCAGCAGTCCCGCCAACGGCACGTAGCTGAAGCGGTCCGCCTCCGCCTGGGCGCCGAACTGCAGCAGCCCCACGGTGGGCGCCTGCAGCAGGAGCCACCACGTCCAGCCGGCCAGCAGCACCGGGCGTCGGAAGCGCAGACGCCAGGCCAGCACGGTCCCGGCCACCAGCAGCGCCGCCCAGCCCGCGGCGGCCATGGCGGACACGTCGTCCCGGAACGGGTAGAACCCGGCCAGATCGTAGGGCGCCACGAACCGCCGCAGGGTGTGCCCCCAGGCCGTCACCGCGGACTCGACGCGCAGCAGGAACCCCGCGCCCTCCAGCGACCGCAGCGCCCCCGCGGACCGCTGCGCCAGCACCGCGGTCACGCCGCCGGCCACCGACAGCGCCAGCAGGCCCAGCTTGTCGCGCCACGCCGTGGGCCGGCCGTACGGCCAGCGGTCCCACGCCAGCAGCACCACCGGCAGCGGCAGCAGGATGGGCTTGGCCGCCAGGGAGAGGGCGAAGAACAGGTGCGCGCGCACCAGGCCGCCGCGGGACGCGCCGCGGGCCCAGTCGGTCCAGCCGTCCAACGCCAGCAGCCCCAGCAGCGCTGCCAGCAGACCCTTGCGCTCGGCGATCCAGGCCACGCTCTGGGCCTGGAGCGGGTGGAGCAGGAAGAGGAGCGCCGCGGCGAAGGCGGCCAGCGGCCGACCGGTGGCGCGCGCCAGCACCCGCCACACCAGCAGGCCCACCAGCAGGTGCAGGACCAGGTTGTGCAGATGCATGGGGCCGGGCGCGAGGCCGAAGGCCGACACGTCGGCCATGTGCGACACCCAGGTAAGCGGTTGCCAGGTGCCCTCGCGGAATCCCACGGCCCAGGCGGCGCCGTGGGCGGTGAGGCCTTCGCGGACCACGGGGTTGTCGAAGACGTACTTGTCGTCGTCGTAGAGCAGGGAGTCGAAGGTGCGGACGGAGGCGAACACGGCCACCGCGGCCGCTGCGAGCAGCAGCGCGCCGATCAGGCTGGTTGTGCGGGACGGGCTCCCGGTCGCCATGGCGGCCACCTCCTCGGGCGGCACCCTAAGCCGGGAGCGCGGGGCGGGTCAAGGGGCGGCGGGATCGCAGCCCCGTCAGCGATAGAGGGCCTTGAGACGGCCCCAGCCGCTCGTCTCGGCAGGCTGCGGCTCATCTCCGTTGATGGCGAAGAGGGGCATTCCCCACTGGTCGCCCCAGGCATTGGTCAGTGGAGTGGCGACCTCGGCCGTACCGCTGATATAGCCCGGCGAATCGGGAAAGTCCGCGGAGCCCGGCACCGGCCGCACCGAGAACCAGATCTGATCCGTGGGCGACAGCACGTAGCACGAGAAGGTGGCCAGGGTGAAGACCTCGTTCGGGCCCACCGGCCGGCACTCCGTGAACTGGACCTGTAGCGGCGGCGTGCCGCATTCCGGCTTCTCCCCGCAGCCCACGGCGGTCCAGGTCGGCGCCACCGTGGTTCCCTCCACCAGGACATCCACCTCGTAGGCGCTGATGCAGCTCCGGCTGGGGTTGCGGATGCCCAGGTGGACCACGACCTGCTCGAAAGTTACGGACGTGGAGATGAAGGGACCGAAGTCGGGCGCCGCCTCCGTGCCGGTGAAGAAGACCAGCTGATCGGTCTGGGCCAAGGCGAGCGCGGGAAGCAGGCAGAGGACCAGGAGCAGTGTTCTCATCGAAGGCCTCCTATGGGACCTTGGACCTGCAAGGGATGCGAGGCGGGTCCGACGCCGGCCGGACCCGCCGATGGATCATCGATAGAGGGTCTTGACGGTGCTCCAGGTGCAGTCCTCTTCCGCCACGGTCATCACGTTGATGGAGAAGACCGGCAGATCCCAGTCGGTCCCCTGGATGGTGGTCAGCGGCGTGGCGATGTACGGCAGGTCGCTGATGTAGCCCGGGGAGTCGGGGAAGATGGTGGAGCCAGGCACCGGCCCGAAGAAGAACTGGACGGGCGTGGCCGGCGATTGGACGAAGAACGAGAGGGTGCCCAGCTGGTAGATCGGATCCGGCCCCACCGGGTCGCACTCCAGGAAGCTGAGCTCCAGAGGCGGCACGCTGCATTCGGGGTTGGCGCCGCAGGCGAAGATGGTCCACATGGGAGCCACCAGGCTGCCCGTGATGGGCGCCACGGTCTCGAAGCCGCTCACGCACGTCTGGCTGGGGTTGAGGATGCCGAAGTGGAGCTCCACCTGCTCGAACGGTGCGCTGGTGAAGAGCTCGGGCGTGAGGTCGGGCGCGGAGGGGCTGCCGGTGAAGAAGACGAGCTGGTCGGTCTGGGCGCTGGCGATGACGGGAAGGATCAGGAGCATCAGGAGCAATGTTTTCATATCCGGCCTCCTATGGAAGAATGGGCGACCTCGGCCATCCTAGCACAGCTGAGCGGCCGACTTCAAATTCATCGCCGGAGAGCCCGTCATGCCCCTGCACCGCGCCGCCGACCGCCCCCTGCTCACCCCCGCCGTGATCCCG
>DAOTGJ010000051.1:0-20645 GCA_035447065.1 Candidatus Krumholzibacteriia bacterium | reverse complement strand
CGCAGCACGCCGGCCAGGTGCCGGGCGCTGGGGCTCTGGCCGCCCTGCTCCACGGCGGTCTGGTGCAGGCCGTGGTCCGCGCAGAAGTACCCGAACGACGGATGGAACACCAGCAGGTCCGCCCCCCGCAGCGGCGCCAGCGCCGCGGCAAGCTCCGCCCCCAGATCCGTCAGCTCCGCGTCCAGCGCCTGCAGGCGGGTGGCGATGGCCTGGGCCTGGTCCGGCAGCAGCTCCGTCAGCGCCGCGGCCGTGTTGGCGGCCAGGATGCGGGCGCGCGCGGGGCTGAGCCACACGTGGGGGTCGGTCTCGCCGTGATCGTGATCATGATCATGCCCTGCGTGGGCCGGCGAGGGCAGCAGGTCCATGCCCTCCCGCACGTCCACGATGCGCAGGTCCTCCCGCCCGCGGCTCAGTCGCGGCAGCAGCGAGTTCTCCATGGGTACGCCGATGGTCAGCAGCAGCCGCGCCCGCGACAGCTCGGCCATCTGGCGGGGCGTGGGGTCGAAGGACGCGGGCGACTCGCCGGGGCCCACCAGCACCTGCACGCGCACGGTGTCGCCCGCCAGCCGTTCCACGAACCAGGCCTGGGGCAGGATGCTCACCGCCACCCGCACGGGCTCCGCGGCGCGCAGCGGTCCGGCCAGCAGCAGCAGCGCAGCGGTCCACAGCAGGCGGCTCATCGGGCGCCCTCCCGGTCCAGGCAGCTCGGGCAGCGGCCCTGGAGCTGGATGCTGGCCTGGCGCACCGACGCGCTCCACTTCCCGCGCACCCGCGGCACCGGCACCGTCGCCTGGGGCAGGCAGGACACGCCGCCGCACTCGCTGCACACGAAATGGGGGTGGGCGTGCTCGGACTCGCCGCCGTCGCGCACCGCGGTGTAGCGGGCCATGCCGCCGGCGCGGCTGACCACGCGGGCCAGCCCGGCGTCCGTCAGGCGCACCAGGTTGCGGTAGGTGGTGGCGCGGTCCCAGTCCGTGTCGCCCAGGGCGTCGGCCACCTCGTGGAAGGCGAGCGGCCGTGAGGCGTCGGAGAGCAGCGCGAACACGGCCGTGCGCGGCGCGGTGGCGCGCAGGCCGGCGCGGTGGAGGCGGTCGCGGATGTCCTGCTTGTCGGGGCTCAACGGGTCTCCTCGGCGAAAGGTCGGCCGCCATGGTAATGTCGCGGGCTTGCAGCTGCAACCCGGTTGCGGAAAAGGCGGGCTGCGGGATGCCGGGAATGGGGCGACCTTGGTGGTTCATCCGATCCGCCCGATCATCCGTGGACCCAGGAGGGACGCATCGTGAGCATCGTCAAGGTCATCTTCGTGGTGGGCGACTAGTGGCCCGCACCTTCCTGATCCTGGCCGCTCTCAACGGGCTGGCCGCCGTGGCCCTGGGCGCGTTCGGCGCCCACGGGCTGCAGGCGCGCCTGGCCGACGCGGCCGACGCCGCCAAGCGCCTGGACTGGTGGCGCACCGCCGCCCACTACCACCTGGTCCACGCCGTGGTCCTGGGACTGGTGGGCGTGCTGGCCGAGCGCGCGGCGAGCCAGGCCCTGGCCATGAGCGGCTGGGCGTTCCTGGTCGGCATGCTGATCTTCGGCGGCTCCCTGTACGCCATGGCCCTGGGCGGGCCCCGCTGGCTGGGGGCCGTCACGCCCCTGGGCGGGGTGGGGCTGCTGATCGGCTGGGGCGCGCTGCTCGCGGCGGCACTGAAACGGTGACCCCGCACGGAAGGTGAGTCGATGGAGATGCGCGCGCTGATCGTGCTGGCCGTGCTGACGGTCCTCCACGTGCTGATCACGCGGAAGGAGCTGCGCGAGTACCGCGACTTCCAGGGCTACGACGACACCAATCGGCGTCAGGGCCTGCTGCGCATGTGGCTGTTGCGCTCGCTGCTGGTCCACGGGCTGGCGGCGGTGGCCGTGCTGATCGGCATGGGGCGGGGCGAAGCGCTGCTGCGGCTGCCCCAGGAGCTGACCGCAGCGGCCGCGGCGCTGCGTCCGGCAGGCGACGGCGCCTGGAGCGGGATCCTGCGCGGCTTCGCGCTGGCCCTGCCGGTGTGCCTGGTGATCCTGCCCACCGCCCTGACCGTGGTCGACATCCGCCGCCGCTCCGCCCGCGGCGAACGGCTGCGCGACGATCCCGCCGTGCAGGCCCGCAACACCTCCAGCCTCTTCCCGCGCAACGCCGCCGAACGCCGCCTCACCACGTTGATCTCCCTCAACGCCGGCGTGAGCGAGGAGCTCTTCTTCCGCGTCCTGGTGCCGGTGCTGGCGGCCATGGCCACCGGCAGCGGCTGGGCGGGCGTGGTGACGGGCACCGTGGCCTTCGGGCTGGCCCATCTCTACCAGGGCCCCGTGGGGGTGGCGGCCACCATGGTGCTGGGCGCCGTGCTCATGCTGATCTACCTGCAGACCGGCCAGCTCTGGCTGGTGATCCTGATCCATGCGCTGCTGGACCTGAACGGCCTGGCCCTGGCGCCGTGGCTGGAGGCGCGCCGGCTGGGAGAGGAGACGGCACCGGCTTGACGCCGCCGGGCCCGCCGCCGACCTTGACCCCTCGCCCCGATCGATTCCGCACCCTTCGGAGATTCCCATGCGCCGCATGCTCTCTGTCCTGCCCGGTCTCGCCCTCTGCGCGGCGGTGGCCGCGGCGGCCGTCGCGCTCTCCGGCCTGGTGCCGCTGGGAGCGGTGGCCCTGGCCATCCTCATCGGGCTGGCGGCGGGCAACGTGCGGCGTCTGGGCGCCGCGTTCGCGCCGGGCGTGGGGCTGGCGGGCACGCACGTGCTCTCGCTGGCCATCGCGCTGCTGGGGTTCCGGCTGGATTACGCCCTGCTGGCGCGGTTGGGCTGGACGTCGCTGGGGCTCATCGTGGCCGGGATGGCGGTCACGCTGACGGCGGCGGTCCTGCTGGGCCGCGCGCTGCGCGTGGACCCGCGCCTGGCGCTGCTGCTGGGCGTGGGCAACGGGGTGTGCGGGAGCTCGGCCATCGCGGCGGCGGAGGGCGTGATCGGCGCGGAGCGCGACCATGCGGGCATCGCCGTCGCGGTGGTCAACCTGCTGGGCACCGCGGGCATGCTGGGGCTGCCCCTGCTGGGCGGCCTGGCGCTGCGGCTGGACGAGGTGCCCCTGGGCATCCTCATCGGCAACACGCTGCAGGCGGTGGGGCAGGTGACCGCGGCGGGCTTCGCGGTGGGCGACGCGGCGGGGCAGGCGGCCACGGTGGTCAAGCTGGGGCGCGTGCTCATGCTCACGCCGGTGCTGCTGGGGCTGGCCTGGCGGGCGCGGCGGCAGGGGGCGGCCGTGACGGCCGGCGGCCTGGGCGTGCCGTGGTTCATCGTGGGCTTCGTGGCCTGCTCCGTGATCGCGAGCCTCCACGTGGTGCCCGCGCCGGTCCTGGACGCGCTGGCCCACGCGGGCCATCTGGCCCTGGTGCTGGCCATGGCCGGCATCGGCCTGCGCATCACCCTGGCCAGCCTGGCGCGCTCCGGCGGGCAGGCGCTGACCCTGGGCGCGCTGGTGTTCCTGGTGCAGCTCGCGTTCAGCGGAGCCATGGCGGCGCTGCTGTTCTAGGAGCGGGCGCGGGTTTGTCCTATGATGCCGCGGACCGTCAGGACCGAGCCCTCGAACCTTCGGTGTGGACCATGATCGATCCCCATCCCTTCCGCCCCTGCGCTCCGGACGAGCGTCCGCCGCGTCCCCGCGCCGTCGTCTCGCCGGAAGGCGTGGGCGACCGCATGCGCACCGCCGCCTTCGCCGAGCTGCAGGCCGTGCACGCCTTCGGCTGGGCGGCCGACCGCTACGACGACGCGCCCGCCGGCCTGGCCGACGCCTGGCGCGCCCAGGTGGCCGACGAGACCCGCCACCTGCGCATGATCCTGGACCGCATGGCGGAGCTGGGCGTGGACCCGGCGGGGCGGCCGGTGTCGCTGGGCCTGTGGCGTCGGCTGGAGTCCTGTCCGGACGCCCGGAGCTTCTGCCTGCTGATCGCCGAGGCGGAGGAGCGGGGGCGGCGCGGCGGCCTGGCGCTGGTGGAGGCCATCGCGGACCGGGATCCGGTCACGGCCGACGTCTTCCGCACCATCGCCCGGGAGGAGGAGGCGCACGTGGCGCTGGCCACGGAGTTCTTCGGGTGGCGCCCCGGCGAGCCCATGGACTAATGCGGAGATTTCTGGTAGTATCTTTTCGACGATGCTCCCGCTGACACCTTGAGGAGATCTCCATGCGACGCAGCGTGCGCCGTCCTTTGTGCATCCTATCCCTGCTGCTCCTCCTTGCCGCCACCGCCTGGGCCGAAGCGCCGCCGCTGATCTGGCAGGCCCTCACCGGCGAGCCCGACGCCTTAGGCGATGAACCCCTGCTCACCGCCGTGGCGCCCGACGGTGCCGTCTATGCGGCCGGCACCACTTACCAGGGCGGCGTGGGCGGTTGGCGGGAGAACATCATCCTGATCCGCTACGAGGCCGACGGCGCCCGAGCCTGGATCCGTTCCTTGGCCACCCCCGGCCGCGACCTGCCCGGCGCCCTGGCGCTGGACTCAGCCGGCAACGTGATCCTGGCCTGCGTCACCGCCGGCGACACCGCCCGCGTCGAGGTGGTCAAGCACGACGCGGACGGCGGCGTGATCTGGCACGCGAAGCACGACATCGTGTCCACCTCGAACCAGGGGCCGGCCATGGCCCAGGGCGCGGACGGCTCCCTCACCCTGGCCTTCCAGGACGACGACCTCCTGCACGTGCTGCGTCTGGACGCTTCCGGCACACTGCTCTGGAGCACGCCGGTGACGTCGCCGGACGCCAATCTCCCCCTGAGCGTGGCCGTGGCCGTGGACGCCTTCGGCGCGACGTACGCGGCGGGCGTCTACGACTCGACGACGGTGTTCTTCCAAGTGGTCCACACCTTCAAGCTGGACGCCGCCGGCGCGGTGCAGTGGAGTCACGCCGAAGACGGCAACTTCAACAGCTTCTTCGAGTTCATCGGTGTGGCGGTGGGACCGGACGGCCACCCCGTGGTGGCGGCCAACCCGGAGTCCGATTGCGGTCTCTTCGAGATGCGGATCTGGAAGCTGAACGCGGCCAGCGGCACGCCGCTCTGGTGGAATCGGTTGCTGGACGGAAACCACTGCCACGTCTACAAGCCCGTGGACTTGCTCCTGGACGCCCAGGGCAACGCCGTGGTGGCCTCCTACGGCCGTCAGGGCGGCAGCTACGAACACATCCAGGTTTCCCGCTGGAGCCCCACGGGCGACCTGCTCTGGTTCCGCGAGTTCGACGGCCCCGGCTCCTCCTCGGACCTGGCCGCGGACCTGGCCCTGGACGCCTCCGGAGCCGCCTACGTGTGCGGCCTGACCACCAACCCGCCCCAGGACCGCGACTTCGCGATGGTGAAGTACGATCCCGACGGCACCCAGGCCTGGACCCTGGGTTGGGCCTCGCCCTTCGGCGGCAACGACTGGGCCAACGCCATCGCCGTAGGCCCCGCGGGGCAGGTGGCGGTCGTCGGCACCGCGTACATGGGGCCCACCGAGGGTCAGCAGTGGGTCACGCTGCTCTTCCAGGAGGACGTGACCTCCGCCGCCCCGCCCGCGGATCCCGTGGCCGCCCTTATGCTGCGCGCCCTGGGCAACCCCATCGACGGCCCCACGGACATCCGCTTCGCCCTGCCGCAGGCCGGCTCGTACACGCTGTCGGTGCTGGATCTGCGCGGCCGCGAGGTGCGCCGCATCCGCCAGGGCTCGGCGGACGCGGGCGAGCACCTGGCGGTGTGGAACGGCCGCGACGACGCCGGCCGCCCCCTGCCCTCGGGCTCGTACCTGCTGCGCCTGCGCACGCCGCGCGGCGAGGCGGTGCGGTCGGTGGCGGTGGTGCGCTAGGGGAGCGCCTGGACCAGGGCCTCGGAGAACCCGGCGAAGTCCTCGATCTGCGGCAGGTGCCCCAGCCCCTCCAGCTGGAAGAGCTCCGCGTGGGGGATGCGCGCCAGGGTCTCCAGTCCCAGGCGGTCGTAGCGGCCCAGCTCGCGCGTGACGTCCGGCCGCTTCCAGCCGCGGCCCGGTCCCGTGCGGTCGCGCGTGCCCAGGATGAGGCTGACCGGCACCGTCAGGTCCTGGAATTCCGTGACCACCGGCTGGGTGAAGATCATGTCGTAGGTGCGCGCGTTCACGCGCGCGATGAGGTCGCGGTCCGGCCCCTGCACCCAGCCTACCAGGGGCTCGGTCAGGGCGGCGTAGCGCTCGCTCCAGGCCCCGTCGTAATAGTTGGCCTGCTGATAGGCGCGGATCTTCTCCGCCGTGAGCGCCTTCTCGTTGGCCTCGAAGAACGCAGGGTCACGGTACTCCACGAACTCCAGGTAGTTCTCCAGGCCGATGGGGTTGATCAGGATCAGCTCCACGGTCCGCTCCGGATGCTGCAGCGCGAAGCGCGACGCCAGCATGCCCCCCATGGAGTGCCCCACCACCACGGCCCGCCCGATCCCCAGCGCGTCCAGCAGCCCCGCCGTGTTGGCCGCCAGGGCCGCGAAGCTGTACTGGTACGTGTCCGGCTTGCTGGACTTGCCGAAACCCACCTGGTCCGGCATCAGCACGTTCCAGCCGCGAGCCTGCAGGAAGCGAGCGGTCTCCGCCCAGTACGCTCCGTTGAAGTTCTTGCCGTGCAGCAGCACCGCCCACGGCGCGTCGGCGCCGGCCTCCAGGGTCATGTACGCCATCTCCAGTTCCTGGCCCTGGGAGCTCAGGCTGTGGATCCGCACGGGAAAGGGGTAGGCGTAGCCGCTCAGCCGGGCGTCGTAGGCGGGTTGGGCGGCGGCCAGGGGCAGGGCGAGGGTCAGCAGCAGGGCGGCGGTCAGCAGGCTCTTCATGACGACTCCAGGCGCGGTTCTCCTTGGGACGACGAGCGTCCAACCTAAGCCCGGACGGCGCGCGCCGCCCCCCGTCGCAGGGTCCACGGCCCGGAAATCCGCGCGATTTCGCAACGATTTACGGTTTCTTCTTGATTCCGGACCCGCCCGGCCCTTATCCCTACCTCCTGGCCGCAGCCGCCTCCCGGGTCGGCACGCCAGAGCTCCCACCGCTAGGATCCACGCATGGACATCACGAGGCCCGCCCTGCTCGCCCTGGAAGACGGCACCGTCTGGGAGGGGAGCGGTTTCGGCGCACCGGTCGATACGGTCGGCGAGATCGTCTTCAACACCTCCATGACCGGCTACCAGGAGATCCTGACCGACCCCTCCTATCACCGCCAGCTCGTCACCCTGACCGCCGTGCACGTGGGCAACACCGGCGTGAACGATGAGGACGACGAGAGCGGCCGCATCCACGCCGCCGCCCTGCTGGTGCGCGACCTGAGCCCGGTGACCAGCAGCTGGCGCGCGTCGCGCTCCCTGGACGCCTGGCTGCGCGACCACGGCGTGCCCGGGATCACCGGCCTGGAGACCCGCGCCCTCACGCGGCACCTGCGCGACCACGGCGTGATGCGGGCGGCGCTCTCCAGCGTGGATCCGGACCCCGAGCGCCTCATCGCCGCGGCCCGCAACGCGCCGGAGATGAACGGCGCCGACCTGGCCAGCGAGGTCACCTGCGCCGCACCCTACGCCTGGACCGAGGGCGGCGTGTGGTGGCGGCCCCAGGGCGCGCCGGCGCCGGCGCAGGCCACGCGCCACGTGGTGGTCTACGATTTCGGCGTGAAGCGCTCCATCCTGCGCTGGCTGGTGCAGCTGGGCTGCCGCGTCACGGTGGTGCCCGCGCGCACCTCCGCCGCCGAGGCCCTGGCCCTGGAGCCCGATGGCATCCTGCTGAGCAACGGTCCCGGCGATCCGGCGGCGGTCACCTACGCCATCGCCACGGTGAAGGAGCTGCTGGGCAAGGCGCCTCTCTTCGGCATCTGCCTGGGCCATCAGATCCTGGCTCTGGCCCTGGGCGGGCGCACGCGCAAGATGACCTTCGGCCACCGCGGCGGGAACCAGCCGGTGGCTCTGCCCGGCGGCGGCCGCGTGGAGATCTCGGCCCACAACCACGGCTTCGAGGTGGACGCCGCCAGCCTGCCCGCCAACGTGCAGGTCCTGCGCACCCACCTGAGCGACGGCTGCTGCGAGGGCATCATCGCGGCCAACGCCTTCTCCGTGCAGTATCACCCCGAGAGCGCGCCCGGACCCCATGACTCCGACGGCCTCTTCCGCGAGTTCGTGACGCTGATGGATGGGGAGGTGAGCGCCCATGCCCGCGCGTAAGGACATCGAGACCATCCTGATCCTGGGGGCCGGCCCCATCGTCATCGGCCAGGGCTGCGAGTTCGACTACTCCGGCGTGCAGGCCTGCAAGGTGCTGCGCGACCGCGGCTACCGCGTGGTGCTGGTGAACTCCAACCCGGCCACCATCATGACGGACCCCGGCGTGGCCGACGCCACCTACGTGGAGCCCCTGACCGACGGCCTGGTGACCCGGGTCATCGAGCAGGAGAAGCCCGACGCGCTGCTTGCCACGGTGGGCGGCCAGACCGCCCTGAACCTGGCGGTGGAGCTGGCGGAGAAGGGCGTGCTGGAGAAGCACGGCGTGGAGCTCATCGGCGCCGACCTGGAGTCCATCCGCCTGGCGGAGGACCGCTCGCGCTTCCAGCGCGCCATGACCGACGCGGATCTGCCCGTGCCGCCCAGCTTCGCCGTGGGCACGGTGGACGACGCCCTGGCCGCCGCCGAGAAGGTGGGCTACCCGGTGCTTGTGCGCGCCTCGCGCACCCTGGGCGGCGCCGGCGGCGGCGTGGCCAACACCGCGGAGGAGCTGCGCGAGGTGGCCGCCCACGGCCTGCGCCGCAGCCCCGTGACCGAGGTGCTGGTGGAGCGCTCGCTGCTGGGCTGGAAGGAGTACGAGCTCGAGGTGATGGTGGACGGCGCGGACAACTTCGTGGTGGTCTGCTCCATCGAGAACGTGGACCCCATGGGCGTGCACACGGGCGACAGCATCACCGTGGCGCCGGTGCAGACGCTGACGGACCGCGAGCTGCAGCACCTGCGCGACCTGGCCCGCCGCGTCATGAAGGCCGTGGGCGTGCGCACCGGCGGCAGCAACGTGCAGTTCGCGGTGGATCCGCGCTCGGGCGAGACGCTGATCATCGAGATGAACCCGCGCGTGTCGCGCTCGTCGGCGCTGGCCAGCAAGGCCACGGGCTTCCCCATCGCCAAGCTGGCGGCGCTGATCGCCGTGGGCTGCACCCTGGACGAGATCCCCAACGACATCACCCGCGAGACCCCCGCCAGCTTCGAGCCCACGTTGGACTACTGCGTGGTGAAGATCCCGCGCTGGAACTTCGAGAAGTTCCCCGGCGTGGACCCGCGGCTGGGGCCGGCCATGAAGAGCGTGGGGGAGGTCATGGCCATCGGGCGCACGTTCTGCGAGGCGCTGAACAAGGCCGTGCGCGGGCTGGAGATCGGCGTGACCGGCCTGAGCCGGCGGCTGGCCGACGAGTACCCGGCCGACCGGGCCGCGGCGTCGTTCCCCGGCGCCGACCGCCTCTTCCTGCTCACGGCGCTGCTGGGCGACGACCGCGAGACCGGCCGCGCCGCGGCCGCCGACGCCGGCTACGACCCCTGGTTCCTGGCCCAGCTGGAGCGCATCCTGGACGCGGAGCAGGCCCTGGAGGCCGTCCCGGAGCTGGACGCGCCCACGCTGCGCATGGTGAAGCGCCTGGGCTTCAGCGACGCCGTGATCGCCGCGGCGCGCGGGCTCACGGAGGCGGAGGTGCGCGCGCGGCGCAAGGAGCTGGGCGTGGCGCCGTCGTACTACCGCGTGGACACCTGCGCGGCGGAGTTCGTGGCCCACACGCCGTACCTCTACTCCACCTGGGAGCGCGGCTGCGAGGCGCAGCCCACGGACCGGCCCAAGGTGATGATCCTGGGCGGCGGGCCCAACCGCATCGGCCAGGGCATCGAGTTCGACGCCTGCTGCGTGCAGGCCTGCCGCGCCCTGGCGGACCTGGGCTACGAGACCGTCATGGTCAACTGCAACCCCGAGACCGTCAGCACGGACTACGACACCGCCGACCGCCTCTACTTCGAGCCGCTCACGCTGGAGGACGTGCTCGCGGTGGTGGACGTGGAGCGGCCCCAGGGCGTGATCGTGCAGTTCGGCGGCCAGACGCCGGTGAACCTGGCGGGCCGGCTGGCCGCCGCCGGGGTGCCGGTGTGGGGCACGCCGGTGGACGCGGTGGACCTGGCGGAGGACCGCGGGCGCTTCGGCGCGCTGCTGCGCGAGCTGGACATCGACCACCCCGCGTGGGGCCTGGCGCAGACGCGGCAGGAGGCGCGGGACATCGCCGCGCGCATCGGCTTCCCCGTGCTGGTGCGGCCGTCGTTCGTGCTGGGCGGGCGGGCCATGGCCGTGGCCCACGACGAGGAGCGCCTGGATCATTTCCTGGACGAGGCCACCCGCGCCTCGGGCGGCGGCCCCATCCTGGTGGACCAGTTCCTGGAGGACGCCTTCGAGGTGGACGTGGACGCCCTCTGCGACGCCGAGCGCGTGGTGGTGGCGGGCTTCATGCAGCACATCGAGGAGGCGGGCATCCACTCCGGCGACAGCGCCTGCGTGCTGCCGCCCTACAAGATCGGCATGTACCACCTGAGCATCATGCGCGAGATCACCGAGCGCCTGGGCCGGGCCCTGGACGTGCGGGGACTCATGAACGTGCAGTTCGCCATCAAGGACGACGTGGTCCACGTCCTGGAGGTCAACCCGCGCGCCAGCCGCACGGTGCCCTTCGTGAGCAAGGCCACCGGGTTCCCCATCGCGGAGCTGGCGGCGCGGGTGCAGGCGGGCAAGACCCTGGCCGAGCTGGGCTTCCTCTCCACGCCGGAGGTGGACGGGTTCTTCGTGAAGGAGGCCGTCATGCCCTTCGACAAGCTGCCCGGCGCCGACGTGCGCCTGGGGCCGGAGATGCGCTCCACGGGCGAGGTCATGGGCCACGCCTCGCGCTTCGGCCACGCCTTCGCCAAGGCGGAGCTGGCGGCGGGCGTGAAGCTGCCCAAGACCGGCGCGGTGCTGCTCACGGTCAACGACTTCGACAAGAGCGCCGCCCTGCGCATGGGCCGCGACCTGGCGCGCATGGGCTTCACCCTGTACGCCACCGAGGGCACCGCCGCCGCCCTGGCGCGGGTGGGCCTGGAGGCGGTGGCGGTGGTCAAGCCGGGGCAGCCGGGGGTCTCGTCCGTGGACATCATCGCCGAGGGCCGGGTGGATCTGGTCATCAACACCCCCCTGGGCTCCAAGGCCTACGCGGACCAGGCCGCCATGTACGCCGCCTGCGTCCGGCACGGGGTGCCCCTGCTGACCACCACCAGCGCGGCCCGAGCCGCGGTCATGGGGATCCGCGCGATGCGGGAGTGGGAGCTGCAAGTCCGCTCCCTGCAACGACATCACTCCATCGGCAAGGCCACCTGACGGGAGCGGAGAAAAGTCCGTGAAAGGCGAACCCGTCCCCGCAAAGGGGGCGGGTTTGTGTTATCGTGAGAGACCCTCTGAGGTTTTCCTGCCGACGCACCCGCCGTCGGCTTCGTTCAGCCGGTGGATCGGCCCGTGCGCACGGGCCCAAAGCACAAGGAGTCCCCTGATGCATCGCATGCGAATGTTGCTGCTGGCGGTCCTGGTCCTGGTCGTGGGCGGCGCCGCCCTGGCCGCGGACACGGACATCGTGATCACCGAGATCATGCAGAACCCGTTCGTGCTGGCCGACGCCGTCGGCGAGTGGTTCGAGGTGCACAACACCGGTCCCGATCCGGTGGATCTCAACGGTTGGACCATCAAGGACAACGGCACGGACAACCACGTGATCGCCGCGTCCGCCGTGGTCCCCGCCGGCGGCTACGCCGTGCTCTGCATCGACGCCGCCTCCATGGCCGGCCAGGGCGTGACCGCCCTGTACCAGTACACCGGCGTCACCCTGGCCAACGGCGACGACGAGGTCATCCTGCTCAACGCCTCGGCCGTGGAGATCGACCGCGTGGAGTACGACGGAGGCCCGATCTGGCCGGATCCCAACGGCGCCAGCATGAGCTGGGACGAGGGCACCGCGGACAACAACGTGGGCACGAACTGGGGCGAGGGCGCCGTGGCCTTCGGCGGCGGCGACCTGGGCACCCCCGGCGCCGCCAACGGCGCGCCCGCGCTGCAGGCCCCGAGCATCTACGACGTGTACCCGCGCCCGCTGGCACCCGAGCCGGCCGAGGCCGTGACCGTGAGCGCCACCGTGACCGACGACGGCACCGTGACCTCCGTCACCCTGTACTACCGGGTCAACGGCGGCGGCTTCAGCTCCATCGCCATGGCCCTGGACACCGGCGACACCTACACCGCCGTGGTGCCCGGCCAGGCCGACGGCGCCGCCGTGGACTACTACGTGGAGGCCACGGACAACGACGCCCAGACCAGCACCAACCCCTTCGACGCGCCCGTCACGTTCTACACCTACACCGTGGCGCCCGAGGTCATCACCCCCATCGCCACCGTGCACGCCGACTCCCTGGGCAACAGCTTCACGCTGGTGACCGTGCAGGGCCAGGTGTACATCCCCGGCAACTACCAGGCGGACGGCACCGGCGTGAGCGCCTACATCCAGGACGCCTCGGGCCGCGGCCTCAACATCTTCGGCACCACGCGCAGCACGGGCATGGACCTGCTGAACAGCACGGGCAACATCGTGAAGGTGACCGGCTACGCCGACTACTACTTCACCACCCTGGAGCTGCTGAACTACGAGGTGGAGCTGGTGAGCTCCGGCAACCCGGCCCTGAGCCCCGCCGTGCAGACCTCCGGGAACGCGGCCGCGCCCACCAACGAGGGCACCTACGTGGAGACCTCCGGCACCATCAGCGCCGTGGCCACCACCGGCGGCACCAACCCCGCCCACAACTTCACCGTGAGCGACGGCTCGGGCGACGTGGTCATCCGCATCGACGACGACCTGGTGGACATGACCGCCTGGACCGTGGGCGACCACCTGACGGCCGCCGGCGCGGGCGCCACGTTCAACGCCCAGGGCCAGATCCTGGTGGGCCTGCTGTCCGACCTGACCTACACGCCGGGCGTGGACGTCACGCCGCCCACGCTGGTGTCGGCGGAGAAGACCGGGTCCAACAACATCACGGTCAACTTCAGCGAGTCGGTGGAGACCACTTCGGCGCAGAACCCCGGCAACTACGAGGTCTACGAGACGGGCAACGAGGCGAACATGATTCCGGTCGTCTCCGTGCTGGCGTTCTTCCCGGACAACGTGCAGCTGGTCACGGGCTTCAGCCTGACGCCCGGCACCCCCTACACCGTGCGCGTGAACAACGTGGAGGACCTGGCGGGCAACGTCATCGCCGCGAACTCCACCGTGTCCGTGTTCGAGCCCGGCGCCACCCCGGCCATCGTCATCAACGAGGTCATGCAGAACCCGCTGAGCCTGGCCGACACCGACGGCGAGTGGTTCGAGATCTACAACGCCGACGTGGTGGCCGTGGACATCAACGGCTGGACCATCCGCGACGCCGGCACCAACGTGCACGTCATCGACAACGGCGGCCCGCTGGTCATCCAGCCGGGCGAGTACCAGGTGCTGGGCATCAACGCCCTGGCCATGGCGGGCGAGGGCGTGACCCTCTTCTACGAGTACGCCAACTTCGCCCTGGGCAACGCCGACGACGAGATCGAGCTGCTGGACACCTTGATGCAGCAGGTGGACATCGTGGCGTACGACGGCGGTCCGGTCTGGCCGGATCCCACCGGCGGCTCCATGCAGTGGAGCGGCACCGGCGACAACAACGACGGCAGCACCTGGGGCGTGGGCGGTCCCGCCTTCGGCTCCGGCGACCACGCCACCCCCGGCCTGCCCAACAACACGGACACGGGCGTGGACGACGCCCCGGCGCTGGTCACCGCGCTGGGCCGCAACTTCCCCAACCCGTTCAACCCCAAGACCAGCTTCAGCTTCACCCTGAAGCAGGACGAGCGCGTGACCCTGGAGGTCTTCGACCTCCGCGGCCGCACCGTGCGCACCGTGGTGGACGCCCGCCTGCAGGCCGGCGCCTACGAGAACGTGTACAGCTGGGACGGCACCGACGCCCACGGGCGCCCGGTGACCAGCGGCACGTACTTCTTCCGGCTGAAGACCGGGAGCGGGGAGAGCATGTCGCGGACCATGACCTTGCTCAAGTAGGGTCCTCCGTCGACGGAAGGCGGCGGGCGGGGGAGACCCCGCCCGCCGTCGTTTGATCCGTGGCGCGGGAACCGACGGCCGTCAGTCGGTTTCCGCACGAGATGCCATGTGGCGCCCGTCGTCCCCGCACTTGACCTCGGCCCCGATTCCGGCGAGCCTCCCGCCCATGCACCTCATCGACGCCCTGATCATCCTCGCCTACTTCGCCGTCGTCATGGCGGTGGCCGTGCGCGCGCGCCTGCGCGGCCCGGTGTCGGCCGACGACCTCTTCCTCTCCGGCCGCAACCTGCGCTGGTGGACCATAGCGGCCAGCACCATCGCCACCAACCTGCACGCGGGGCACTTCCTGGCGGTGATCGGGTCGGCGTACGCCTTCGGGCTGGCCCAGGCCAACTTCGAGCTGAACGCGGTGCTGGGGCTGCTGCTGGCGGCGTTCGTCTTCGTGCCGCTGTACCTGCGGGCGGGCGTGACCACCATCACGCAGTTCTTCGAGCTGAAGTTCGGCGCGGCCACGGCCACCACCTACTCGCTGCTGTCCATGTTCCTCTACGGCACGCTCTACCTGGGCGCCACGCTGTTCTGGGGCGGCTACGCGCTGGAGGTGTTCTTCGGCGACGCGGTGCAGGCGGCGGTGGGGGGCGAGGCGCTGGTGCGCATCGCCGTGATGATCGTGCTGCTGGGCGGGTTCTCGGCCACGTACACGTACTTCGGCGGCCTGGGCGCGGTGGTCAAGACCGACGTGGTGCAGTTCCTGCTGCTGCTGGGCGGCGGCCTCACCGTCACGTTCCTGGCGGTGGACCGGCTGGGCGGCTGGAGCCAGTTCCAGGCGCAGACCGGCCACCTCCTGCACCTGCACCTGCCCAACGACCACGAGCAGCTCCCGTGGCTGGGCATCGTGGCCATGAACCTGCTGAACCTGCAGTACTGGGGCGCCAACCAGGTGATCCTGCAGCGCAGCCTCGCCGCGCGCAGCCTGCGCGACGCCCAGATCGGCCTGCTGGTGGGCGGCGCCTTCAAGTTCGTCACCGCCGCCATGCTGGTGCTGCCGGGCATCGCGTTGGCGGGCATCCTGGGGCGCGAGGGCGCGCTGGACGATCCGGACCAGGCCTACGTGCGCATCGTGGAGCTGCTGCTGGCGCCGGGGGTGCGCGGGCTGGTGCTGTGCGGTCTGTTCGCCAGCCTCATGAGCAGCGTGGACTCCATCCTCAACTCCATCAGCACCCTGTGGGCCGTGGACATCTACAAGCGCCGCCTCCGTCCCCACGCCGACGAGGCCGCCGTGGTCCGCGCCGGCCGCCGCGCCGTGCTCGGCGTCACGCTGGTGGGCGTGCTCTTCGGGTTCGCCTTCGCCTACGTGAAGCTGGAGAACCCGTCGGTGCCCCTGGATCCGCTGTTCAAGAAGATCAGCTACTTCATCAAGAACGGCTTCGTGGTGCTCATCGCGGCGGCGGTGTTCCTCAAGGAGCCGCCGCGACGGCTGGTGCTTGGCGCGCTGATCTTCATGGTGCCGTTCACCGTGGGCGTGAACCTGCTGTGGGCGGGCACGCCGTACCTGATCCTCACCTCGCTGATCATCGTGACGGGATTCCTGGTGGTGGCGGTGCCCACGTGGGCGCGTTCGGGGTGGCGCGTGGGGCCGCTGGTGGAGTCCACGGGGGCGTTGCCCGCGGGGCTGGGCGCCTTGCTGTTCGCCGTGCTGGTGGCCCTGCACGTGGGCTTCCACTGACCGCGGCCGCGCTCAGCCGCGTTTGATGGCCTGGATCATCTGATCCAGCTGCTGCAGGAACTGCGACCGCTCCTTCTTGCCGAAGGGCGGCGGCCCGCCCCCCATCACGCCCTGGTCGCGCAGCTGCTTCAGGAGCTGCCGCGACGCCAGGGCTTCGCCCACGTTGTCCTTGGTGAACGGCCGCCCCGTATGGCCCAGCACCCGCGCGCCCTCGTCCAGGCAGCGGGCGGCCAGGGGGATGTCGGCGGTGATCACGATGTCGTCCGGCCCCGCCAACGCCACGATGCGGTCGTCGGCCTCGTCCAGGCCCTTCTCCACCACCACCAGCGTCACCTTGCCGCCGGTGGGGTAGCGCATGTAGGAGTTGGCCACCAGGGTCACCGGCAGGCCGTAGCGGTCGGCCACGCGGTAGACCTCGTCCTTGACGGGGCAGGCGTCGGCGTCCACGTAGAGGTGCAGCATGAGGTTCCTTCCTCGCAGCGCCCGGTCCTTCGGCCCGCCGCCTCAGCCCTCGCCGCGCGAAGGCATCGCCGCGGGGGTCCGCAGCACCCGCACCCAGCGCACCACCAGGTCGTTGGGGCCGTCGCAGATCAGGCGGAAGTCCGCACCGTGGTCCAGGCCGTTGCTCAGCCGCGCGTCCTCGAGCAGGAAGGTGGCCGTCTTGACGCGGCCGTCGCCCTGACCCAGGACGGCCGTGGTCGCCGCCGTCCGTCCGTCCACGTCCGTGTACTCCAGATGCCACTCGGTCGCCGCCTGATCCAGGAACTCCACCTTGATCTGCGGCGCGCGGCCGGCCAGGAAACGGTCGTCCAGGTGGAACGCCATGGCCGTCTGGCCATTGTCCAGATCGGTCCGACGCGCGATGAAGTCGTAGTAGGAGGTGCGGTCCCACGGATCGGTGGATCCGGCGGCGAAGGCGCGGCTGACCTCCTGGGCGGGCACGGTGACGGCGCCGGGATGATCCCGCTGGGTCAGCCACCGTTCCAGGTTCTTCACCGTTCCGGTGCCGCTCTCCAGGGTCGAGACGGGGGATTCCCGCAGGTAGGCCCAGGCGTCCGGGGAGTCGAACACGGTGCGGCCGAAGCTCAGGCGGGCGTACTCGGACAGCTCGGGGTTGATGCTCTCCGCGGCGGAGGAGGTGGCCAGGAAGCGCAGCTGCATCTGCAGCGCGCGCAGCATGGCGAAGCGGTAGCGCTGGGCATCGCCGTCCGTGGAGCCGAAGCGCCAGGTCCAGTCGTCGCCGTACTCCTCGTTCTCTTCGCCGAAGAACCGCTCATCCCGCAGCGGGGCGATGGATTCATCGGTGAAGAGGTAGCCGTCCTGGTCAACGCTCTGGCCGTACGCCGGCTCGTTGAGCCAGAGGTTGTAGCGCTCGATGCTGCCCGTGCGGTTCCCCATGCCCAGGGCCCAGGCCTGGTCCAGCAGGTCCTGGGCGACCCTGCCGTATTCGGCTCCCCGGTTGCCCCAGTACCCGCAGTTGCCCACCCAGGCCAGCTTGAAGGCGTCGTCCTTGAAGGCGGCGGCGTAGGCGTCCATGCGCGAGGACAGCCAGTCCTGCAGCACCGCCGGACTGAAGCCGTGCTCGCTCTCCAGAAGCTGGACGTTGACGTCCTCCAGCCAGAACTCCTCGCCGCGCGAAGGGCTGATCCCGTGCACGTAGGCCGACCCCAGCGCGTGGTGGGCGGGATAGCCCGCCTCCCCGAAGGCGTGGAGGAACTCCTCGAAGGCCGCGCGGATCTCGGGCCGCCAGCCGGGGATCACCTTGAGGTCGAACTGCCAGCCCAGGTCCGCCAGATCCGCGTCCGTCAGCTCGAACTCCTCGTAGACCCAGGCCGGCACCACGTTCGGCACGTCGATGCCCAGGTCCGGATCCCCGCCGCCTGCGGTGATGCTCTGGATGTGCAGGCTGATCCGGTAGCCCTGGGATTCCGCGAGCGCCAGCTTCTGGTCCATCAGGCCCCAGTCGTAGTGGCCGCGCTCCGGCTCCAGGTCCGCCCAGCTCACCCACCAGTTCTTCTGGGGCGAGCCTCCCTCCGCGATGGTCAGCGTGGGATGGCTGATGTAGCCTGTGTACGGAAGCGGCTCCATGTCGGCGGGCAGGAGATAGTCCTCGCCCAAGGTCACGCCGGGCCGCGCGGCCACGGGCGACGGTTGGGCGTCCGGTCCCAGGTGATCGCACCCGAGCACCAGGACGCAGAGCAGCCCCAGGCCGACCAGGATCGATGGGAGACGGGCCGAACCGTGCCGGCCGCGCCCATGGTGGCGAGTGATGTCTCGTTGCAGCATGCTGTCCTTCGAAGATCGTGGGGATTCTTTGCAGCATAGTGCTGCAACCCCGGTGCCAGGACAACGGATTTGTAATAATTGGGCCCAATCGGCCCATTTGTAGTATAATTGGTGAAATTGTCGCATCGTATCCGGACCCGAATTTCCCGATCGGAACGGGTCGCCGTGCGGATTGCAATCTCGAGGGCCGACGCGGAGGGCGAGCGGTCCAGCAACGAACCGCGGACTCGATGGTCCGCGCCGTATGAGGAGAGCCACCATGCTTCAGCGTCCATCGATGAATTCCATGGTCCGTGACGTCGTTCCGATCCTCGGCCTGCTGGCCGTCCTGCTGACCGCCCCCCAGGCGAGGGCCGACCGCTACCACGTGCAGCCCGCCGGCCTGCGCAGCACGGGCCCCAGCACCGCCGGCGACTGGACGGCGGCCAACTGCTACGCGGATCTGGGCGCAGCCCTGGCCCAGGCGACGCCTCAGGACACCGTGCTCCTGGATCTGGGCCTCCATGCGTACGCCGGCGCCGGCGCCCTGCCCGCCCTGCTGGCCAACCGCGATCTGGACGAACAGCCCGCCGACTGCGAGGTGCTCTGCACGCCCCAGGCCCGGCTCACCACCGACGGCGGGGCCGCGGAACTGGAGATCCGCGGCATCCGCTTCCGCGGCGAGGGCACGGCCGGCGATCAGGCCCTGCTCTCGGTGACGGTCCTCGATGCCGTGCCCTCGGCCCTGCGTCTGCACGCCTGCGAGTTCCTGGACCTGGCCACCGCCTACGCCGGCACGGGCACGGGCGGCGTGATGCAGGCCGCGGGGAACGGCGGCGGCATGCTTCTGGAGTTCGTGGACTCGCTGTTCCAGGGCAACGCGTGCCAGGGACCGGGCGGCGCCGTGTCCGTGGCCGACGGCTACGTGATCGAGGCGCGCGCCACCGACTTCGTGGACAACGCCAGCCTCCACAACCTGAACGACAGCGCCGGCCGCGGCGGCGCCATCATCGTCACCTCGACGACGACGCCCACCACCCTGCGGCTCGAGCAGTGCCGGCTGCAGGGCAACCGGTCCACCGGACCCGGCGGCGCGGTCGCCCTGGAGCACGGGTCGGCCGTGCTCATCGACACGCAGATCCTGGACAGCCGCAGCGCCTGGCAGGGCGCCAGCGACTGGGCTTCCGGCGCCGGCTTCTTCATGCGCGCCATGACCACCGGCCACATGGAGCCCCTGAGCCTGGAGGTCCGAGGCTGTTCGTTCGTGGGCAACCAGGGCGATCTCAGCGTGGGCGCCTACGCCGGCGACGGCGGCGGCTGCCTCATCAAGGGACGCGTGGGCCAGATCACGCAGGTGACGGTGGAGGAGTCCGTGTTCGCGGAGAACTTCGCCGCCCAGGGCGCAGGGCTCTACATCGGCCGGTCCGCCGAGGGCGAGGTCACACGGTGCTCGTTCCGCGACAACCTCGCGTACTACAACGGCGGCGGCTCCTACAAGGGCGGCTTCGCGGAGGAGAACCTGGGGGAGACCGCCGTGTACCGCTTCTGCGAGTTCGTGGGCAACCGCGCGGGCCTGGACCTGGACGGCACGCCCAGCTCCTACAGCTACGGCGGCGCCTTCAGCACCCGTCTCAACCCCCGGGCCTTCTTCTACAACTGCTCCTTCCTGGGGAACACGGCCAACGCCGACTTCGCCCGGGGCGACGCCTTCTTCATGGAGAGCCAGGGCGGCGTGTTCGACTCCGACCTCAAGCGCTGCCGTCTGGTCAACTGCCTGTTCTGGGACGAGACCGGCGTGAAGTACCAGGTGGACACCCATGCGGCGGACGCCTTCATCGAGATCACCAACTGCGCCATGAAGCAGGGCGAGCTCCAGGCGCCGGACGTCACGCCCGTCGGCATGGTCTGGCTGACCGAGTCCCCTTGCAGCGCGCCGGACGACGCCCACCTGCACGAGGGCTCCCCCTGCATCGACGCGGGCATCGCCACCGGAGACATCCTGGACCTGCAGGGCATCTCGGTTCCCCAAGGCTCCGCCCAGGACATCGGCGCCTACGAGTACGACACCAACGTGGCGACCGAGGACCCCGAGCTGCCGCCTGCCGCCGCGCTCGAGACGGCCCTGCAGCGGCCCTATCCCAACCCGTTCAATCCGGTCACCACGCTGCGGTTCTCCCTGGTGGCTCCGGAGCGGGTGACCCTGGCGGTGTTCGATCTCGAGGGGCGGCGGGTACGCACGCTGATCGCGGGCGACGCCATGGCCGCGGGCCACCACGCCCTGACCTGGGACGGTCGCGATGCGGAGGGGCGTAGCCTTCCTTCGGGGGTTTACTTTGCGCGTTTGCGGGCGGGGGAGAACGTGAGCCGCTGCCGCCTCATGCTGGCCAAGTAGTTGGTTGTGCCTCTAAAATTGTGCCCGGCCTGTTCCTCGCAACAGGCCGGGCATGAAGACACGACGATACGGCTGGCAACCGCCCCACTGCCCCAACCCCAACTGCAA
>DAOTGJ010000050.1:7087-20717 GCA_035447065.1 Candidatus Krumholzibacteriia bacterium | reverse complement strand
TCGACGTCCCGATCCCGCAGCAACGCCAAGCCCACCGGCCCGAAGATCACCACCAGCGAGATCACAGCCGTCATCAGGCCCCAGAACATCCCCTGCTGCCGCACGTGGTCCGGCATGGAGTCCAGGCCCGCCAGCATCCGCCCCAGGCCGTAGACCGCCAGCCCCACCAGCGCCAGGATCAGGCCGCCGCCCAGCCGCGGCCGGCGGTGGACCAGCAGCGCGAGCAGCAGGATCACGGGCACGATCAGGAAGGCCCCGAAGTCGATCCGGTTCATTCCGAACCGTAGGCCGAGCAGGATGTTGCTCACGCCCGTGAGCGCCGTGAGCACGCCCACGCCCACGATCACCCGCACCGCGCCCACGCGCACGCCCCAGTACTGCATCACGTAGCTCACGGCGAAGACCGCCAGCCCCGTGCTGATGGTGTTCTCCAGGGGGTAGTACAGCCCGTCTCCGCCGAAGGCGGGCGGCAGGCTGTCGCCGAGGCGCATGAGCAGACGGTCCGCCACCAGCAGCGCCATGAGCAGCACCATGGTCTGGAAGCCGGCCTTGTGGGCGGCCTGGCGGGTGAAGTCGTCGTCGTCCTTGAGCCAGCCCAGCTCGCGCAGGACGGGCGGCCCCAGCACGCCCAGGCTGGCCAGCGCCAGCATGGGGAGGTTGACCACGGCGCCCACGGTGCCCAGCGCCACGAGTCCCAGTCCGATCCGGTCCGCCGTCAGCAGCTTCATGGAATTGGTCATGGCTCCGCCTCCGATCACTCGTCCGCCAGCTCGAACAATTCATCCGCCCGCATCCCCAGCTCCCGCGCGATCTGGAACGCGAGCAGGGCCGAGGGCACGTACTTGCCCTTCTCGATGGCCAGGATGGCCTGCCGCCGCACGCCCACCCGGGCCGCCAGGTCCTCCTGGGTCATGTCCAGCCGCGCGCGGTGCTGCTTGATGTGGTTGATCAGCTTCATGGGCATGAATGTACGCTAAGACGAACATAATGTCCACAACTAATTACAAAAAGGCTTACGGAGCGTCCGTCTGGTCGCCGATGGAAAAGTCATGAAAACCTAGAGGGCCATGGGGCGATCGATGGGAGATGGCCTTATCCTGTGGCCTTTCCCGCTCCATGGCCCACGGCATCCTGAAGGAACTGCTGGGCGAAGCCTGAGGCCGGGATCAAGCGTCTCCGAAACCGTTAAATGATGAAATTTCAACTCATTGACCCCGGTTTCCGCGGGTGCGGCCCGGGGTCGGCCCCTTGATTTTTCCCTCCCGAACCGCGACGATTGGAGCGGGAGGAACCCGGCAAGCACCGCTGCGTATCCCCCCGGTCGGCGAGATCGGACCAGAACCCCGAAGGAGGGTCAGGATGGAGATCAAGATCACCCGCAACCCCGATCCCCCCGCACCGCCCTCGGGCGACTACGGCTTCGGCTCCAAGTTCACGCCCCACATGTTCGAGATGGAATGGTTCGACGGCGCCTGGGGCGAGCCCCGCATCGTGCCGCTGCACGACATCGTCCTGCATCCGGCGGCCAAGGTGCTGCACTACGGGCAGGAGATCTTCGAGGGCATGAAGGCCTACGCGAACCCCGACGACGGCTCCGTGCACATGTTCCGGCCCGACATGAACATCAAGCGCTTCCTGCGCTCCTGCCGCCGCATGTGCATGCCGGAGGTGGACGCCGGCCTGTTCATGGAAGCCCTGAAGCGGCTCATCGACCTGGACCGCACGTGGGTGCCGCGGAGCCCGTCGGCCCTGTACATCCGGCCCACCATGATCAGCACGCAGGCCGGGCTGGGCGTGAAGGCCAGCGACCGCTACCTCTTCTACATCATCATCGGGCCCGTGGGCAGCTACTTCACCGGCGGCATCAACCCGCTGCGCCTGAAGGTGGAGGAGACCTACGTGCGCTCCGCGCCCGGCGGCGTGGGCAGCGCCAAGACCGGCGGCAACTACGCCGCGGCGCTGCTGCCCATCAAGGAGGCGCAGGCGGCCGGGTTCGATCAGATCGTGTGGCTGGACGCGCGCACCATGACCACGGTGGAGGAGATGGGCGCCATGAACATCTGCTTCGTCTACGACGACAAGGTGCTCACCGCGCCCCTCAGCGACACCATCCTGCACGGCGTGACCCGCGACTCCGTGGGGGTGCTCTGCAAGGACTTCGGGCTGAACTGGACGGAGGCGCCCCCGGTGGTGGCGGACCTCTGCGCCGACGCCGACAGCGGCAAGCTGCGCGAGGCCTTCGCCTGCGGCACCGCCGCGGTGGTCACGCCCATCGGCTCCATGTTCTTCCAGGGCAAGGACCACAAGGTGGGCGACGGCGCCGAGGGACCGGTCACCAAGCGCCTGCGCGAGACCCTGTGCGGCATCCACACCGGGACCAGCGCGGCCCATCCGGAGTGGATCCAGGTGGTGCCCCAGTTCGAGACGGTCTGACGGCCGCCTCTTGCGGAGCGACCCGGTCTTCCTTTCCGTATAGGTGCCCCTTCGGAGGCGTCGGCCCGCGTGGTCGACGCCTCCACGCTCTCCCCTCGGGTCCCGGCGCGCCCGGGACTGCGGAAGGACCGGTCGTGAAGTCCATCCTGATCCTCTTCGCGTTCCTCAGCGTGTCCGCCGCCGCCTGCGCCCAGAGCTTCCTGCCCCTGGACGTGGGCAACCGCTGGGCCTACACCTCGGATCTGGTGGGACCGGACATCCGCGAGGTGGTCTACGGTCCGGATCCGCTCTTCGAGGACAGCTACATCATCGAGTACGACGTGTCCGACCACAGCCCCGGACACCGCCAGTTCTACGGCACCAACGGCGAGGGCGACGTCTTCCTCTACGGCTTCCGCCGGCTCGAGCCGCGCCAGTCGCGCTACTACGATCCCCCGCTGAAGGTGGTGGACGCGCCGCTGTACGCCGGCAAGACCTGGACGGTCACCACCGACGCCCGCGCCACCCGCGACGGCGGCGTGCTGGCCACCTACACGGTGCAGTACACCGTGACCGATCCGGTGACGGTGATGGTGGGCGGCGTGGAGCGTGAGGCGTGGGGGATCCTGGAGGGCGTGCTGCCCAACCCCACGGCCGACGCCGGCATCGGCACCACCTGGACCACCGACGGCCGGCCCTTCGATCTGGCCAAGGCCGACGACGTGATCGTGCCGCACTGGTGGGTCTGGGGCGTGGGCGAGGTGCAGTACCGCAGCATCGGGATCTTCCGGCTGGTGGACTACTTCCTGAACGGCACGGTGGGGAACCAGGACCTCAGCGTGAGCGAGCTGAAGCGGGCGTACCGGTAGCGATCGGATCTCCGCAGCGTCACGACGGCCCGCGCGGTACGGCACCGCGCGGGCCGTCGACGTTTCAGGGCGCGCCCAGTCGCAGCACCTGCGCGCGCGCGTGCTCCAGATCTCGGGCGGCGTCCAAGGCCAGACGGCGCAGGGCGAGGGCCTCGGCGCGCATGGGGATGAGGTCGGCCAGGCCGATGTCGCCGGCGGCGTGGGCGGCGGCGGCGGTGCGTTCCAGTTCGGCGGCGGCTGGCAGCAGGTCGGCGCTCACGGCGTGGTGGCGGGCGCGGGCGCGTTCCAGTTCGGCGGCGGCGGTGCGGAGGTCGCGGTCGCGGGCCAGGGCGACGGCGTCGGCGCGGGCGTCGGCGACGCGGGATTCGGCGCGGGCGCGGCGCGCGTCGGCGCCGCGGCGGTCGAAGAGCGGGAGCTCCAGGCCCAAGGAGAGGTCCAGGGCGTGGTCGCCGCCGCCGCCGGGTCGGCGCAGGCCGAAGCCCAGGTCCAGCGCAGGCAGACGGCTTCGGGCTGCGGCGCGGGCCTCCTCTTCGCCGGCGCGGCGGCGGGCTGCGGCGGCGCGCAGGGCCGGGGCGTCGGCGTCGGCAGGCGCGGGGTCGGGGATCAGGCGTCCCAGCTCGCCGGCGGCGTCGGCGATGCGTTCCACCGGCACGTCGAGCAGGGCGGCCAGGGCGGCGTGGGCGTGGGCGGCGTGGGCGCGGGCCGCATCGGAGTCGGCGCGGGCGGCCGCGGCGGCGAGACGGGCGCGGACGGCCTCCACCGGGGCGACGTCGCCGGCGTCGGCGCGTCGGCGGGCCAGCTCCTCCGTGCGGTCCCAGGCCGTGGCGGCTTCAGCGGCCAGGAGGGCGCTTCCGCGGGCGTGCAGCACGTCGGCGAAGGCGGCGTGAACGGCGGCGCGCACGTGGAGGACGGCGTCGGCGCGGTCGGCTTCGGTGGCATCGGCGCGGGCGCGGGCCGCCCGGGCCTGGGCGCTCCGTACGCCGCGCCAGGGCGGCGACCACTCCAGTCCCGTGATGCGTTCGGCGTCGTTCCAGAGATCGCCGTCGCGGGGCGCGTTCTCCAGATCCAGGAACAGCCGCGGGTTGGGCCAGGCTCCGGCCTGGTCGGCCTCGGCCGCGGCGGCGTCGCGCAGGGCCGCGGCCTCCGCCAGCATCGGGCTGCGCGCCGCGGCCAGGGCCTGGGCGTCGGCCAGGGTGAGGGGCTCGGCGGCCGCGACGGCGGCGGCCAGCAGCACCATCGTCCAGCAGAGGATGCGGTTCATCGCTCGTCTCCTTCCACGCGGGCGGGACGCCCCAGCCGCAGGTACAGCGCGGGCGTGATCACCATGTTCAGGACCATGGACGACAGCAGGCCGCAGAGGATCACCCGCGCCATGGGGGTCTCCAGCTCGCTGCCGGCCTCGGCGCCGGCCAGGGCCAGGGGCACCAGGGCCAGGCCCGAGGCCAGGGCCGTCATGAGGATGGGGGACAGGCGTTCCAGGGCGCCGCGGCGCACGGCCTCGCGCAGGTCGGTCACGCCCTCGGCCAGCTGCAGGTGCCGGATGTGCGACACCAGCATGATGCCGTTGCGCGCCGCCACGCCGAACACGGTGATGAAGCCGATGAGCGACGCCAGCGACAGCACGTTGTCCGACCACAGCACGCCGCCCACGCCGCCCAGCAGCGCCAGCGGCAGGTTGAGCATGACCAGCAGCGCGTCGCGCGTGCTCCCGAACGCCGTCTGCAGCAGCAGCCCGATGCCCACGATCACCAGCGCCGTGAGCAGCAGCAGCGTGCGGCCGGCGCTCTGCGCGCTCTCGAACTGGCCGCCGTACTCCACCCGCGCGCCGGGCGCCGCGGCCACCACCGGGTCCACGCGGCGGCGCACGTCGTCCACCACGGAGGCCACGTCGCGCCCGGCCGTGTTGCAGGTGACCACGATCTTGCGCTGCACCTGCTCGCGGTTCACGAAGTTGGGCCCGCGCCGCTTCTCGATGCGCGCCAGGGTGCGCAGGGGCACCGTGCCGCCGCTGTCCAGCATGACCGGCACGTCGCCCACGCGGTCGGCCGCGAGGCCGTCGGGGCTCTCCAGCTTCACCACCACGTCGTAGGCCTGCACGGCGTCGCGGACCTGGGTGACGGTCAGGCCGTCGAAGGCGGCCTCCAGCACCGCGTTCACCCGGTCCACGCTCAGGCCGTGGCGGGCCAGGGCGGCGCGGTCCAGGTCCACCTCCAGGGTGGGGATCAGCGTCTGCGGCTCCACGGCCAGGTCCACCACGCCGGGCACGTCGGCCATGGCGTCGCGGGCGCGGGCGGCCAGGCGGCGCAGCTCCGTGAGGTCGTCGCCGAAGATCTTCACCGCCACCTCCGCCCGCGAGCCGGACAGCATGTGGTCGATGCGGTGGCCCAGGGGCTGGCCGATGGTGATGCTCAGGCCCGGCAGCACGGCCAGGTCCGCGCGCAGGGCGTCCAGGAACTCGTCGTAGGGCCGCTCTCCTTCGCGCAGGGTCACGTCGATCTCCGACGACTCCACGCTCATGGCGTGCTGGTCCAGCTCCGCGCGGCCGGTGCGGCGCGCCGTGCTGACCACCTCGGGATGGCGCAGCAGGATCTCCTCCAGCGCGCGCCCCAGCTTGTCGGACTCCTCCAGGTTGGTGCCCGGCAGCGTGACCGCGCTGATGGTCAGGGCGCCCTCGTGGAACTCGGGCAGGAAGGCCCGTCCCGCGCCCAGCAGCAGCACCACCGCCGCCGCCAGCGCCGCCGCGGCCGGCAGCGACGTGCGCCACGGATGGTCCAGCACGCGGTCCAGCACCGGCGCGTACAACGCGCGCAGCCGGCGGGCCAGCGCGCCCTCCTTGTCCTGCACCACGGCGCGGCTGCCGGGCAGGAGCAGGGCGCAGAGCGCGGGCGTGACCGTGGAGGCGGTCAGCAGCGACGCCGCCAGCGCCGTCACGTACGCCAGCCCCAGCGGCACCAGCAGCCTCCCCTCCACGCCGGAGAGGAAGAACAGCGGCAGGAACACCAGCATGATGATCAGCGTGGCGAACACGATGGAGCCGCGGATCTCCAGGGTGGCGTCGCGCACCACCGCCAGCGAAGGCCGCCGCTGCTCTGCGGGCAGAACCCGGTTCAGGCGCAGCCGACGCACCACGTTCTCCACGTCGATCACCGCGTCGTCCACCAGCGCGCCCACCGCGATGGCCAGGCCGCCCAGGGTCATGGTGTCGATGCCCGCGCCGAACGCGCGCAGCGCCAGCACCGCGCCCAGGATGGACAGGGGCAGGGCCGTGAGCGTGATGAGCGTGGCGCGCACGTTGGCCAGGAACACGATCATGACCAGCACCACCAGCAGCGCGCCGTCGCGCAGGGCGTGG
Source organism: Candidatus Krumholzibacteriia bacterium (assembly GCA_035447065.1). Classification (GTDB taxonomy): domain Bacteria; phylum Krumholzibacteriota; class Krumholzibacteriia; order LZORAL124-64-63; family LZORAL124-64-63; genus CALEMW01. The sequence continues at coordinate 14,084 of DAOTGJ010000050.1, read as the reverse complement.
GCCACGTTGCTCACCGCCGCGGTCACGAAATCGGCCTGCCGGAAGAGGCGCCCGTGCAGGGTCATGTCCTTGGGCAGCTCCGCCTCCAGCTCGCGCAGCACGGCGTCCAGCCGCTCGGTGACCTCCAGGGTGTTGGCGCCGGGCTGCTTCTGCACGCCCAGGATCACCGCCGGCCGGCCGTTGAGCGAGCCGGTGCCGCGGCGCGGCGCGGGACCCGCCGCCACCCGGCCCAGCTCCGCCACCAGCAGGGGGGCGCCGCCGTCCACGCGCACCGCCGTGCCGGCGATGTCGTCGGTGGTGCGCAGCCGGCCCAGCCCGCGCACCACGGCCTCCGTGCCGCCCTCCTGCAGGAAGCCGGCCGACGTGTTGGTGTTGGCGTCGCGCAGGGCGTCGGCCACCTCGTGCAGGGCGGTGCGGTGCGCGGTCATCTCCACGGGATCCAGCAGCACCTGGAGCTGCTTCTCGTCGCCGCCGATGGGGGTGACCTGGGACACGCCCGGCACCGAGAGCAGGCGGCGGCGCACCACGCCGTCGGCGTAGGTGCGCAGGGCGATGGGGTCGTCGTGATCCGAGGTGAGGCCCAGGAACGCGATCTCGCCCATGATGGAGGACAGGGGCGCCATGACCGGCGTGTCGGCCTCCGGGGGGAGGTCGTCGGCCACGAGCAGGAGCTTCTCGTTCACGGTCTGGCGGGCCACGCGCACGTCGAAGCCCCAGTCGAACTCCACCCAGACCACGCTCACGCCCACCGCCGACGAGGAGCGCAGGCGCCGCACGCCGGGCGAGCCGTTCAGGCCCGTCTCGATGGGGAAGGTGACCAGGCGCTCCACCTCCTCGGCGGCCATGCCGGGCACCTCGGTCATCACGGTGACCGTGGGGGCGGTGAGGTCCGGGAACACGTCCACGGGCATGTCCAGCACGGCGCGCACGCCGGCCACGCAGAGCACCACGGCGGCCGTCAGGACCAGGGCGCGGTGGCGCAGGGAGAGGCGGATGATGGTATCCACGGCGGCCCCCTCAGTGCGTGTGGCCGTGGGCGGGGACGGAGGTCCCCTCCGCGGCCAGCAGGACCGAGTAGGGCGAGGCCGTGACCACGCGTTCGCCGGGCAGCACGCCGTCGCGCAGGAGCACGCGGGCGCCGTCGCGGCCGCCCACCGTGACCAGGCGCCGCTCGAAGGTCACGCCGTCGCGCTGCACGAACACGGCGGCGCGGCCGTCGGTCTCCACCAGGGCGGAGCGGGGCAGCACCACGCCCCGGTCGCCGCGCCGCGTGTGCAGGAAGAGGTCCACCGCGGAGCCCACGGGCAGGGCGCGGGCGTTCCGCAGCCGGTACAGCACCGGCACCGTGCGCGAGGCGTGGTCCACGGCCACGCCCACGGAGATCAGGGCATTGTCGTCCAGGGCGATGGGATCGCCCACGGAACCGGGCACGCGGTAGGCGGCGGTGGGGCGGTCGGCCAGCAGGGGGGCGTCGGCCTCCGGCACCAGGCCGCGCAGCCACACCTCCGACGGATCCAGCAGCGAGAGCACCGGCCGCGACGGGTCCACCCACTCGCCGGGCGAGGCGTGCACCTCGGTGACCACGCCGGAGAGGGGGGCGGTCAGCTCCAGCACCACGGCGCCGTCGCGCAGGCGCAGGCCGGCGTCGCGGAAGGCGCGCTCGGCGCGGCGGGCGGCGTCCAGGCGGGCGGCGGCCGCGGCGTCGGCGGCGCGGGCCTCCTCCAGGCGGCGCGCGGCGGCGGCGCCGTCCTGGGCCAGGGTCTCGGCGCGGGTCCGCTCGGCGGCGGCGGTGGCGCGCTCGGCCTCGGCGCGGGCCAGGGCGGCGCGGGCCTCGGCGAAGGCCGCGGCGGTCTCGGCGTGGGGCAGGACCAGGGCCAGCACCGCGCCGGACTCCACGCGGTCGCCGGGGCGGGGGAAGGGCGCGGCGGCCGCGGCCAGGCGGCCGGCGGCGGGGGGCGCCAGGTCGGCGCGTCGGTCGTCGGGGGCGGCCACGGTGCCGGTCACGCGCAGCACGTGGCGGAACGGCGCCTCGGCGGCGGTCTCGGCGCGCACGCCCAGCAGCCACTGGGCCTCCTTGTCCATCACGATGCCGTCGCCCGCGTCCTCCGTGGCGGCGTCATGGGCGTCGGCCGCCACCGGCAGCGCTTCAACCGCGGCGCGCAGGGCCGGCTGCGCCAGCTCCGCGGTCAGCGTCCAGCGTCCGGCGGACGGGAAGGTCAGCGCGCCCTCCCAGGTGCCGGGGTGCACGGGGGCCGCGGAGCGGAAGCCGCCGCCGCCGCCTTCCCCGTCGTCCAGGCGCAGGGTCAGGGAGCCGTCGCCGGCCGGAGCGCCGGTGGCCAGGTCCGTGACCTGCAGGCGGAAGGGGGCGGAGATGCCCGTGACGGGGGCGTCGATCTCCAGGTGCAGCTCATGGCCGGCGGTCCACACGGTGCGGCGCAGCACGGCCGCCTCGTGGTCGTGGCCGTGGTCCGACGGCGCCGGGCCGCCGCAGCCGGCGAGGATCAGGATCAGGGCCGCCAGGGCGGCCGACGGGGTGCGTCGCACGTTCCAACCTCCACGCGATGAGGATGCGGGCCGGCGCAGGCAGGCCGGTCCGCGTGGGCGACGCATCACGGAGGACGCGCGCCGGAGCTCAGACGGTGGAAGGGGAGGGCGGTCCGCGGATGAGGCGGAGACGGTGCGCGTGGTCGTCGGGGCGGAGGCGGGGGCCGGGCTGTTCCAGGCGCGCGCCGGCGGCGGGCGGGGCGAAAGCCACCGGGGCCAGGAAGACCGCGGGCGGCGGCGAGTGGTCCGGCGCGCGGGGCAGGAGCTCGCGGGCGTCGTGGTCCGCCAGGGTGTGGTGGTCCACGCAGCCGTGGTGATGGGGCGCGGCCAGGCGCGCCGATTCGGTCGCGGCCGTGGCGGGGCGCGGACAGGGATCGGCGGCGTGATGGTCGGCCAGGGCCAGATGGGCGGTCTCGGCCGCGCCGGTGGCCAGCACCAGCAGCACCAGCACCCACGCCGAGAGCCGCGCGCGGAACGGCGCGGCGGGCGGGGTGAAGCGGGGTGCGCGGGCCATGGCGTCCTCCGGAGGCGGTGAACATCCATGATACGACACGGGGCGCGCCCGGGCAACGCGGCGCCGCCTTGCCACCCGTCGTCCCGACCGCTAAGCTGCCCGGATCACCCCAGAATACCCGGAAGGACCGCCATGCAGAACCTGCAGCTCGACCGCCCCCTCGTCGCCTTCGATCTGGAGACCACCGGCACGGCCGTGGACCGCGACCGCATCGTGGAGATCGCCATGATCCGCGTGGAGCCCGACGGCTCGCGGCGCACCTTCCGCTCCCTGGTGAACCCGCAGATGCCCATCCCGCCCGGCGCCAGCAAGGTGCACGGCATCTCGGACGACGACGTGGCCGACGCCCCGGTCCTGGCCGCCCTGACCGCGGACATCCTGGCCCTGCTGGAGGGCGCGGACCTGGCCGGCTACAACTCCGTGTTCTTCGACGCCCCCCTGCTGGAGAACGAGCTGCGCCGCGTGGGCTGCGACGTGGACCTCCAGGACCGCCGCCACCTGGACGCCTGCACCATCTTCAAGCGCATGGAGCCCCGCACCCTGACCGCGGCCTACGCCAAGTACTGCGGCAAGGAGCTGGTGGACGCCCACAGCGCCCTGGCCGACGTGGAGGCCACTCTGGCGGTGCTGGACGCCCAGGTGGCCCACTACGCCGACCTCCCCGCCGACACCGCCGGCATCCACGCCTTCTGCAACCCCGACCAGGGCCGCTGGGTGGACCGCAGCCGCAAGTTCTACTGGGGCGACGACGGTCGGGCCTACTTCTCCTTCGGCAAGTACCGCGACCAGTCCCTGGAGCAGGTGAAGGCGGAGAACGCCGGCTACCTGGAGTGGATGCTGGGCAAGGACTTCGGGGCCGACGTGATGACCGTCCTGCGCGAGGCGCTGGAGGGGCGGTTCCCGGTCAAGAGCTGAGCCGCGGCGGGAAGCCTCAAGCCGCGCCCTGTCGTGCCGATGCCTCCACCGAACGGCCCCACCCGCAAGGGGTCGACGGTTCGGCATGCGCGCACGGAGGCCCGGCGTGAAGACATCGTCCCCTGGAAACCGCGCCTTCGCCGTCCTGGCCGCCGTGGTGCTGCTGGCCGCCGCGCCCGGCAGCCCCGTCGCCGAAGAGTACGACGACTTCAACGAGCTGGACCTCTCCGCGCTGCTGGACCAGGTGGTGGTCACCGCCGCCAAGCACGAGCAGACCGTCGGCGACTCGCCGGTCTCCGCCTACGTCATCACCGCGGAGCAGATCGCGGCTTCGGGTGCGTTGAGCCTGCCCGAGCTGCTGCGCGACGTACCGGGCCTGGACGTCATCGCCAACTCCTCCTCCCAGACCGACGTGAGCGCCCGCGGCCTCAACGATCTGGCCTCCAACAACGTGCTCGTGCTGATCGACGGCCGCTCCGTGTACTTCGACTTCTACGGCGTCTCCCTCTGGGAGTCGCTGCCGCTGGCCATGGAGGAGATCCGCGCCGTGGAGGTGATCCTGGGGCCGGGCTCCGCTTACTACGGCGCCAACGCCTTCGCCTGCGTGATCAACATCCTCACCTACGACGCCGACGCGCAGATAGGCACCATCGTGCGCACCGCCGCGGAAGACGTGGGGAACATGCGCGCCTCGGTGATCCACGGCGTGGGCGACGAGGACTTCGCCTGGCGCGCCAGCGCCACGTTCTCCCGCCACTACAACTGGGAGATGGACTTCCGCGAGGGCGATCTGGGCCGCGGCCATGTGAAGGCATCCTGGAGGACCGGCGCGGACAGCCGTCTGACCTGCGACGCGGGCGCCAGCCGGGGCAACATCTTCATGTGGCCGGCCGAGCAGTCCCTGGACATCGACGGCACCATCGCCCACGCCTCGGCGCACTTCGAGTGGCGCGACCTGCAGGTGCGCGGCTTCTGGAACGGCTGGCGCGTGGGGGTCAAGCCCTCCGCGGACCAGGTGTACCTGGACTTCTCCAGCGATCTCGTGGGCGACGTGGTGAATCTGGAGCTGTGCCATGTTGTGCGGCCGGGGGGCGGGCACCGCGTGCAGTGGGGCGGGGAGTTGCGCCGCAAGATGATGGACTGGGTCCTGGGCGACGGCAGCATCGAGCAGACCATCGTCTCCGCCTTCGTGGCCGACGAGTGGAAGGCGGGCGAAGCCCTGCGGATCTCCCTGGGCCTGCGCTACGACGACCACCCCCTGGTGGGCGGGCACCTGGCGCCGCGGGGCGGCGTGGTGGTGCGGCCCGGCCGCGACCACGCGCTGCGGGCGTCGTACGGCGTGTCCTACCGCGATCCCACGTTCATCGAGTCGTACTGGTTGTCCGAGGTCTCCGTGATCCCCGGCTACTCCCAGACCCTGCAGGGCAGCACGGGCCTGGACTCCGAACAGCTCCGTTCCCTGGAGGTGGGCTATCAGGGTCTGCTGCGCGACGACCTGATGGTGGGCCTGGCCGCGTTCCGCAACGAGGTGCGCTCGATCATCGACTTCACGGTGGGCTCTTCCTACCCCTCGCCGCCCGCGCCCCTGCCGGGCATCCCCCGGGTGATCGTCTTCGGGAACACCGAGGGCTGGAAGCTCCTGGGCGGAGAGGCCGTGCTGGAGGCCCGTCCCACGGATGCGCTGACGCTGCGGGGATCCTGGTCCTACGTGCAGGTGGAAGGGCTGGCCGACGGGCTCGCGGTGGAGCGGGCTCCCGCGCACCTGGTGGCCGCCTCCGCGGTCGCCGACGCCGGCGCGGGCCACGACGTGCGGTTGGCCCTCCATCACCGCGCCGCCACGGTCTGGACCGGGAACCTCATCGCGGCCTCCACGCTGCTCCAGGAGGCGCCGGCCTCCACCACCGTGGACCTGCTCTGGCACTGGAACCCGGGCGGCGACACCCACCTGGTGGCCGGGGCCATGAACCTCTTCGACGAGCGTGGGCGCGACCACCCCCTGACCCTGGAGCAGAGGCGCCGCTGGCGCCTCAGCCTGCGCCATGCGTTCTGAGCAAGTCGTGGAATCCTTGCGAGTTGCAGTTCCGGGAACCGGGATCCGGGCTCAAGGCGTCCAGCGGACGGTCGATGATCCCGTGGACGGATCCTATGCGGGATCCGCAGAACGGAAATCCCTCATGGAGGCGTCGTGGTGAAGCGCGCGAAACGCACCCCATGGATCCTCGCGGCGGCGCTGCTGGGCGCCGCCGGCGTCGTCGCGGCCGCCCAGGACTACGACGACTTCAGCGAGCTCGACCTCTCCGCCCTGCTGGACCAGGTGGTGGTGACCGCCTCCAAGCACGAGCAGAAGATCAGCGAGACGCCGGTCACGGCCTACGTGATCACCGCGGAGCAGATCGCGGCCGCGGGCGCGGTCCACATCACCGAGCTGCTGCAGGACCTGCCCGGCATGGACGTGGTGTTCTCCTCGGAGTCGCACCAGGACGTGAGCGCGCGCGGCATCAACGAGGCCGCCTCCAACGCCGTGCTCGTGCTGGTGGACGGCCGCTCCGTGTACGCCGACTTCTACGGCGTGACCTTCTGGGAGTCGCTGCCGGTCTCCATGGACGAGATCAAGGTCATCGAGGTGATCCTGGGGCCGGGCTCGGCCTACCACGGCGCCAACGCCTTCGCCTGCGTGGTGAACATCATCACCTTCCGCCCGGACGAGCTGGAGGGGACCCGCGTGCGCGGCGTGGTGGAGTCCACCGGCACGTTCAAGGGCACTGTAATCCACTCCGGCGGCGGCGATGATGTGGTCTGGCGCGTGAGCTCCACCCAGGCCGTGATGCGGAACATGGAGACCGATGAGCAGGAGGGCGATGGGCTGCGCCTCAACGCCAAGGTGCAGTGGTCGGCCGGCGAGGACACGCGGCTCACCTTCGGAGCCGGAGGCACCTCGGGCATCATGTACTTCGTGCCGTCGTCCCAGGCCCTGGACCTGGACGGGCAGACCGGCTACCAGAGCGCGCTGCTGGAGTGGCGCGA